>NZ_JAKEDS010000001.1:868159-1516046 GCF_021462415.1 Rhodohalobacter sp. 614A | reverse complement strand
TCACACAACAAAATGATTGGAATAATAAAATACCAGGCAGGAAATTTAGCATCGGTTTCGAATGCACTGGACCGTTTAAATGCCGATTACATCATCACCGATAATACGGCTGAACTGGAGAATGCAAGTGCCATCATATTTCCAGGCGTAGGCCATGCTGCAGCTGCGATGGATGATCTTCGCTCTAAAGATTTGGATGTATGGCTCAAAAATACCAAAAAACCGGTGCTCGGTATCTGTTTGGGAATGCAGCTTTTTTTTGAATCATCTGAAGAGGGCAACACCACAACATTGGGTATTATTCCCGGCCGGCTTAAAAAATTCGATGCATCCAAAGCAAAAGTACCGCACATGGGATGGAATCAATTTGAATCCGTAAAAAATCACTCCCTTTTATCCGGAATCAATGAGAAGCATTTTGTTTACTATGTCCATGGATATTATGCGCCGGTTACTGAACACACCATTGCTACGTGCAATTACATTCATGATTTTACCGCCGTGGTGAAAAAAGGCAATTTTCTTGGCGTTCAGTTTCACCCCGAAAAGTCGGGACAGGTTGGCTCGTTGCTGCTTCAGAACTTTTTGGATATGGTTAAAGACGGTTAATCCAGGAGAATCATCGCGAACAAAGTGAAGCGATCTCCAACGTTGATTAACTTACATGTAATCTCATTCGAAGATTGCCACGTCATTACTAGCGCTCCTGGCAATGACTTTGCACCTGCTTTTCATCCGTATGACTCTTATTTTCAAAAGAAAAAATTATCATCTATGAAAATTATCCCTGCCATTGATCTGCTCGACGGACAGGTCGTTCGCCTCCAAAAAGGTGATTATGCTCAAAAATCCGTCTACAACGAAAATCCGGTTGAAGAGGCTGCCAAGTTCAAAAATGCCGGATTTTCTCATATTCATGTAGTGGATCTGAACGGTGCGAAAAGTGGTACGTTTGAAAACCTGTCGATCATCAAAAAAATAATTAATGAACTGGGATTGTCTGTCCAAACGGGAGGCGGTGTCCGATCCAGAAGCGATATCGATCAATTATTGAATGCCGGATTAAGTGGTGTGATTTGCTCTTCTATGGCCGTTAAAAAGCCGGATGAGTGGATCGGTGCAGTCAGCGATCATCCCGAAAAAATGATTCTGGGACTCGACCTGAAAGATGGGAAAATGGCCTACGGCGGCTGGCTGGAAACGTCCGATCAATCTATTTCTGATTTCTTGCAACCCATGATAGATGCCGGACTTCAAACAGTGCTCAGTACAGACATTTCACGGGACGGCATGCTGAGCGGGCCCAATATCAACATGTATGAAGAGCTTCAATCCGATTTTCCGAATTTGAACTGGATTGCCTCTGGCGGAGTTTCAAATACCGATGATTTAAAAAATCTCCAAAACATTGATGTGTACGGAGTTGTGGTAGGAAAGGCATATTATGAAAAAAAAATAAGCCTGGATCAATTAGCCGAACTACATATTGATTAGAACTTTCTCCGAAACAAAAAAAGCCGTCCTTCATTCAGAACGGCTTTTTTAATAAAATAATTGAGATTTAACTGCGTACGCAGTCGTCATCTTTCTCATTAGTAATTTGACAGATGTCAACTGCTGATGCACCACATTTGGGGCATGATGTTGGCTTGTCCATAATTTAACCCTCCTTTTTGTTTAACATTACCCTCTTATAAACGCAATTTTTCGTGAAAGATGATACGGTAAACACCAGTTTATACTTGGTTTAAATAAAGGATAAGCCCATCTTTAAATACATAAAAGCACTTTAATCCATCAGTGACGGCGGATTTTTTATTTTTCCCATAAAGAGATTTGCCCCGCTTTCTCTTTCATAAATAATGAAAACAAACGGCCGGTTCACAATCATGGATGGTGGCAGTGATGTTTCAACAATGGCAACAGATGTAACGGCCGCAGCTTCGGTTCCTTCTTCATCTACCCTGATAAATGTTTTGTGCTTGACTTCATCAATCCACAAGTCGGCTGATTCAGACTCAATCAAACCTGAAAAATCCGCCATTCCAGGGGTAAATGCGATTTCCATTCCCATTGCCTTAAGGACATCGTTGTAAGTAATCTCGTACTCCATCTCAAACCTGGGCAACCCAACCGTAATTTGATGATATTCGGATACATGAAGATTCGATCTCCACTGATCAAGATTCTCCGCAGTTACCTGTTCTTCAATAAACTGGTCAATCGGCGTTTCATCATTGCCGGGCATCAGGATAGTCATCGTAAAGAGACTGTCGCCATATGGAAGCTCAATCATTTGTACTTCCTCATTTTGATACGTGGCAAACCGTCCTTGCTGGTTCATCATTTCAACCTCAACGGTTTCACCGTTTTCAAGATAGAAGTCAGCCGGAGTTGTTTCATCCGGATCAAATTGGCGCAGCCATTCTCCTTTGAAATAGAGCGCATTTATGAGGTACATCACCACATCTCCCGGAATTTCATCAATAATCTTTTCGATCAACTCTTCGGTATTCTCACTGACCCAGTTGTTGATGACATCCACCGAAGCCGGATCGCTAAAATCGAGCCCCTGAATTTGGGCACTGAAATATTCATCCATGTTCTGTTGAAATTCGGAGTTAACCGGAAATCCTTCGCGATACCAAATAGAATTGGCAATTTTCAATTGAACACTTGGATCAAGCGAAACCAGTAATTCCATTAATGATTTGAATGAACTGTTGATTTCTTCCAGGTCCATCCCTTTCAGTTCGAGAGTTGATCTCATGTCCTCAAAAGTCTGTCCTTCCGCGCCGTTTAGCGTCATTGCCAGCGCCATAGAAATACTTAACGGCGAGATAAAAATATTTTCTTCTTTCTGATCATAGGCGACCGTCCTGCTGAAAATTTTGTAACTGAAGGAATGATCTGCTTCAATAAGCTCTTTTTCCACGACGGTCAGATCTCTTGGCAATTCACCTTTCGGGCCGTCATTTCCGGGACCCACCACATCACTTTTACAGGTGGTTAAAGTGAGAACCAAAAGAAGAGGTAACAGCATTATTTTAAACAATGGAGCACTATTCATGGGGATTTTTCCTGTTGCTGATTGTTCTTGTCTTGTTTTCTTTATTGAGGGATTTCATATTTAATACACCAAAGAACTGCAGTATACCCAGACAAGTTATCACACGTTCCGAAATTTTTACCCGCTCTCCCTGAATCTCATTGTAATCATTTGGCACAAAACCGAATCATAACATAAAATTCATTCATTTCGATGAAATAATCCGTTATCTTCACTCCTTCTAAAAATGTTGACAAAACGAATCATACCGTGCCTAGATATCAAAAACGGAAGAACCGTTAAAGGGGTAAATTTTGTCGGGCTCCGGGATGCCGGCGATCCCGTTGAACTTGCCCAGAGATATACCACCGAAGGAGCCGATGAACTGGTTTTTCTTGACATCACTGCAACAAAGGAAAAGCGAAAAACCCTCGTAAAACTTGTCAAAGATATTGCCTCTCACATCAACATTCCGTTTACAGTTGGAGGCGGTATTAAATCGGTGGAAGAAATTGAGGAAATTTTAAAAGCCGGTGCAGATAAAGTATCCTTAAACAGTTCCATTGTGCGAGATCCCGGTTTGATAACCAGGGCTTCTGATGAGTTTGGATTCCAGGCCATTGTTGCGGCTGTGGATGCCAAGAAACGAACGGATGGAAGCAATACCTGGGAAGTTTTTGTAAAAGGCGGTTCTGAACCCACCGGTCTGGATGCCCTGCAATGGATGAAAAAAACCGAAGAGCTTGGCGCCGGAGAAATCTTGTTGACCAGTATGGACCGCGACGGAACCAAATCCGGTTTCGACCTTGAACTTTTGCAAAAGACCAATGAAATTTTATCGATTCCCGTTATTGCCAGTGGCGGTGCAGGAACCATCCAGCACTGCTGCGATGCTGTTTTGATTGGAAATGCAGATGCCGTACTTGCGGCCAGTATTTTCCATTTCAGGGAAATTGAAATTGCACTGCTAAAACAAAATATGGCTCAGCAGGGAATCAGCGTACGAATACTAAACGATTAAAATCATTAATAATGGCTACCAAAGAAGAAATCGAATTTCTATACGATCTTGAACGATTATTAATCAGCAGGCGAATCAATAAGCCAAAGGGATCTTATTCCACAAAACTCTTCAAAAAAGGCATCGACAAAATTGCTCAAAAACTGGGTGAGGAGGCGGTTGAAACCATTATCGCTTCGAAAAATAAAAAAGATGCTGAATTAATTGGTGAAACCGCCGACCTGATTTACCACATGTTGGTACTTCTTGTAGAAAAAGAAATCCCACTCGACAGAGTGATCCAGGAAATGATGCTTCGCAGTAAGAAGTAGGACTGGAATAAAGCTTGAAGAAACTGAGTATAAAAAAAGCCGCACTCAAAAAAGAGCACGGCTTTTTGCTTTAAAGTGGTTGTGTTTTAATTTTTGGAGCCTTTCGCATATTTAGATTTACGATGATGGGCTCCTTTCTTCCCTTGATGTTCGTCAGTCTCAGGGTTTTTCATATTTGCTCCCTTGCCTTGCTTTCCCTTGTTCTTTTTTTTCTCCTCTTCGCTCTGTTTCGTTGAATCTGCCGTGATTCTGTCTCCTTTGATTAGTAATTATCATTCTAAGAATTCGGTATTCATTTAAAGAGATCTAAAGTGAAATTGTTCCATTCAGGTGGCAAACATAATCACGATTGGGATATGAAAAAACGTAAGACCGTCATCGCGAGCGGAGCGACGCGATCTCCTTCCGTAAGTATTGATGTAGTCGTAATCATATTTGGAGATTGTGCCAAAGGCATCCCTTCGGGGCCGCGGTCGCAAGCTCCCTCAATGACACCGAGTCAACGTCAATCCTGTCATCGCGAACGAAGTGAAGCGATCTCCTGCATGGTCTTACATCCCCCTTTGCAATACCCTGCATTTCTCTTACCTTTTATAACGCTTTAATCATGTATACACT
Organism: Rhodohalobacter sp. 614A; assembly: GCF_021462415.1. NCBI lineage: Bacteria > Pseudomonadati > Balneolota > Balneolia > Balneolales > Balneolaceae > Rhodohalobacter > Rhodohalobacter sp. 614A. The sequence continues at coordinate 1,511,047 of NZ_JAKEDS010000001.1, read as the reverse complement.
TCATGTCCAACATCGTCCTCCCCTTCAAACAAAAAGAAATCTATTTGGGACTCGCTGAAATCAGCGGTCTTCTACGGGTGGCAAAGGATGTCCTTGAAATAGAGTACAAAGTAAAGGACACTACTCTCGGCTTATTGGATTCCAGCGTAAAATCGTGCCACATTCCGCTGCGCATTCTGGATTCGGTTGAACTTAAAGAGAAATGGTTTTCCGTACGGGTTGAGCTGGTTTTCAATCGCATTCCCAATCTTGATAATCCCTTTCAGCTGGAAGAGAACCGGCTGAAATTATCTGTAAAGAAAAAGCACCTGGATAAAGCTCAAGCATTCCGGTCTAAGCTGATGTATGAAATTCTGGAACTCCAGTTGGAGCACCTGGATGATGAGGATGAAGAGCCAGAATACCGTTTGCGAAAAAAGCGAGTGACTCCCCGTCCAAAAAGGCCTGAAGAGACTTCTGAAGGCGGATTGAAGAATATGCTCCGGGATAGCGAGAAGTGATTTAAAAGGCCCCAGAACAGAATGTTTGAAGAAGGTTGATGCGTCATTGTTATCGTCATCGCGAACGAAGTGAAGCGATCTCTTCTCGTTGGTAAAGTCTCAATTTAAAAATATGCCCGGAGATTGCCGCGCTATACTCACTTTGTTCGTTTCACTCGCAATGACTTTATCACGCTCGGAAATTACTGTGTCATTGCTATCGACTCCTGCTCGCAATGATGTAATTGGATTAAACCGTAAACACTGTCATTGTGAGCAACGCGAAGCAATCTCATGACAACAATTATCAAGTAAGCTTCAACAACTTATTCATGCCACCCAACCACATCTTCATACAAATCCTCCCACTCAGGATTCATCTCCTCAATCAACTCAATTTTCTTCTCACGAGATCCTGCCTTGATCTGTTTTTCCCCTTGAATCGCCTGTTCAGGAGAAGTAAACTCTTCAAAGTAGACCAGTTTACTGACATTGTACTTCCCAGTAAATCCTTTCTTTGAATACCGATGCTCGTGAACTCTCCGAACCAAATCGTTGGTAACTCCTGTATATAAAACACGGTTATATTTATTCGTAAGGATATAGATGTAGTAGGATTTGTTCATATCTGTATGAACGGAAAAAGCTGAAATCCTTACAGAAAATCCAAATCCTTAGAGAAATTTGGTGATTGCCGCATTATGTTCGCGTTGCTCTCTTCACTCGCACTAACCGTCATCGCGAGCCCCGCTTTTTGGGGCGTGGCGATCTCCTGCCATACGGATTAATCCAGTCGTAATCACATTTGGGGATTACCGCACTACTTTCACTCCGTTCAATCCGTTCGTAATGACAGGAAAATGACGACACAGAACGGTCATCGCGAACGAAGTGAAGCGATCTCCTAATGTCACTTTTAGGAGGTACTTCATTACGTTCGGCGATTGTGCCAAAGGCATCCCTTCGGGGCCGCGGTCGCAGGCTCCCTCGCAATGACGCAATAGGTTCAAAGCTTAAATACTATGTCATTGCGAGCAACGCGAAGCAATCTCACGGTGTTGATTGGAAACCAAATTGAATAAAACCCGGAGATTGCTACACTGCACTCACTTTGTTCGTTTCGCTCGCAATGACTTTTGTCTCTTGTCCTCAGCAGTCAAAAATCAGCCTTTCTCCTAATCCAGCGCATCAATCACCTTTTGGTTGATTTCCCGTACCCGTTCGGCATCCACTTTCACGCGTTTTCGATCGTACGTCATCAAGCCGTTCACTTCGCCTTCAACGTCGGTTGTTTGCGTATAAATCGCCCCGGAAAATCCAGCTTTCACAAAATCCACGAGCATTTCGGCAAAATTCACATATTCATCCGTCACTTCTTCAACAGACTGATACTGAACATATCCCCAATTCCGTTTTTCGGTATCCCAAAGATGGTCTTGCATCACCAAGCCGATACCGCCATACTCACCCATCACGTTGGCTTTCATTCCATCATATAAATACATCGCCGGTGGCGGATAGTTGTGCAGATCCAGAATATCACCCACGCCGGGAAAATGGTTTCCGCCCGATGCCGAATTCACCAGACGTGACGGATCCAGTTTTTTCGTCCAATCGCTGATCTCTTTCGTGCGAAATTGCCCCCATCCCTCGTTAAACGGCACCCAAACCACAATACTAGGCTGGTTATATAAATAGTCGATAATCTCCTTCCACTCTTTTTTGAAGATCGCTTCCTCTTCTGGTGAGCGCGTCAGATCATCACCCTTATAAAACTGTCTCATTTGCCAGTCCGGCTGTCCACCACCGTTCGGCATATCCTGCCACACCAGCATCCCCAGCTCATCGGCATGCATGTACCACCGTGCCGGTTCTACTTTTACGTGTTTTCGGATCATGTTAAACCCAAACTCTTTTGTCTTTTCGATGTCATATCGCAACGCTTCATCACTCGGCGCGGTGTAAAGCCCGTCCGGCCACCAACCCTGGTCCAGCGTGCCGTACTGGAAATAATTCTCGTTGTTAAGCTGCAACCGAACCATCCCGTTTTCATCCCGTTTCATGGAAATTTTCCGCATGGCAAAATAGCTATCAAACCGGTCGGTTTCTTCTCCGGAATGATGCAAGATTACCTCCGTTCGATAGAGAAAAGGCGATTCGGGCGACCACAACTTCGCATCGGGAATCGGGATATCGAGCGACTGGCCCATACCCGCTTTTTGCCGGGCTACAACCTCTCCTTCATCGCGAACGATCACTTCGTACACATCGCCGTCCTCCGCATTCTTGGCATCTACGCTGAAGGTGACGATTCCTTTGTCGATATCAGGCGTTTGCTTGAAATCCTTGATGTAAACATCGCTAACCGGTTCCAGCCAAACGGTCTGCCAAATTCCGGAAACCGGGGTGTACCAAATGCCTTCGGGATTGACCACTTGCTTCCCACGCGGCTGACCTCCCTCGCTGGTAGGATCCCAAACTTTTACAACCAGTTTCTGCGATCCATCTTCCAAGTATGGAGTGATGTCAAACGAAAACGGTGCATACCCACCGGTGTGCGAACCGATTTTGACGTCGTTCAGCCAAACATCCGCTTTCCAGTCTACCGCACCGAAATGCAGGATGATATTCTTATCGTCCCAGTCCGACGGAATTTCAATCTCCCGCTCGTACCAAAGTTCGTTCTCTTTGCCGAGACGCTCCATCACTCCGGACAAACTCGATTCCACCGCAAACGGCACCAGTATTTCGCCGTCAAAATTATCGGGGGCGGACTGATTCGCCGGACGAATTGCATAATCCCACAATCCGTTGAGATTCATCCACTCTTCCCGCTCCATGACAGGTCGCGGATAGGCATCCCACACATTTTCGGGATCGAGATTCTCGCCCCATTCGGTTTTAATTTTATCTCCTGCAGGCTCCCAGTTCTGGGCAAACAGTGTTGATGATGTTAACGCAAACATACAGGCCGTTAGTAACAGACAAAGTTTATGATAGCGCATAGTGCAATAGTTAGATTAATTAGCTGTGATAGGTAATTTAAACGTACTCAGAATAGCTTGAACCTCAGCACGTCCTTTAATATCGCAGGAAAAAAGGACTATTTCAGGGAATTATTTGTTAGCTGGAGATGGGGTTTCTACGAAAAAAATTCAGAATATTAACTTTGCATTTACAACTTGCGGATTTTTTATAATGTCAATTTCTCCTACTGATGGATACTCTAAATCTGGGTCAAGAATTATTATCTCTGAGCCCAGGTACTTTTTTTGAGCACTATAATTTAGATTATACATTAGTCTATCATAATTTTGATAAATTTTTCGAATTGGTTTTGTGTTATCATAGGACACAATCCAATTTTTGTTATCAATGGTGCCAATTATATTTGCAATGTCATTATGATCATCATGATGATAATGATTTTCATATAACTCGTTGCCTTTTTCGTAGTAGGGGGGATCCAAATAAATCAACATCTCATCTGATAATTCATTTATCGATTCACTCAGAAATTGTTTAGCATCAAGGTTGTATAAATTAATCCTCGATTTAAAAAGTTGAATAAGCTTTATTCTTTTTACTAGATTCTCCCTATTAAATCTTGCATCCATCTTCCATTTACCACTTTGTGATTTTCCCCCAATCAAGCCACCATTTAAAATCCCAGATCTATTAGTGCGATTTAAATAAAATGCAGCAAATCCTACATCAAATATTTCATTTGATTCAGTATTATGCAGTATATTTTTTTGATTGAACCACTCTTCGACTGTGAGAGGAATGTTTTCTATTCTGTTACAAAATCCATCTGTATGGTTTAAAATAGAGTACCAAAAACTAAATATTGGATAGCTCAAATCATTGAGATGTATAGCCGAAACAAATTTATTAGTTAAAAGATCAAGTGCTATGCCAGCTCCACCAGCATAGACTTCAGCATATTCGTAATCATGTAGTTTGTTAGTCTGTATTAGTTCATGAAAAAAGGGGGCCAACTTACCTTTCCCCCCCGGATATCTTAATGGTGACAAAAACCTCATTTGATGCCCCACAACTTCTTAACAAATAACTCCATATTGTCCCACGTTATAACAAGTTCATCAGGAGAAGGAATTAGATAACGATTATGAACATAGTTATGAAAAGTGTCAACAGAAAATAAATGATGCTGACTACTAGCTGCATTTCGCGCCGCCTTAAGCTGATCTTTATTTAACATTTTTTCTTCCTCCATATAATCAGCAATTTTATGGACTTTATTTTTAAACTTCTCATTCTTATAAACAGTTAGCATTTTATTTTCATCTATAAAGTGGTCCATGCTTATCTCAAGAAACACTCTTAAAGTTACTGATATAGAATTTTTATAAGCCTTCAAATTCAATTTTTTAAGCTCAATAAATATCTGTTGTGCTCTTTTATTACTTATGTGCCATTCCAAAGCTTTAGGAATTAAGTTCCACCTTTTTTGAGGATCTTCTGTCTCTTGTTCTTCGTCAAATATATCAGAATCCTCTTCCACGTCTTCTTTGGCAATTTCAATTGAAACTTCTTCGAAATTACTTTTCAAATCAATTCTATCAGGAAGAATTTCTTTATTAAAAGTGTGTAAATAGCCTTCTCGATCCCCTGAATAATAGACATCTGTTACATTAATTTTTCTTTCCGCTAAGTCGAGTACAATTTTTTTTAATGGTAGAATAAAATTTTCAATTCCAGTTCGAGCCACTAGTTTATCACCAATAATACCCACTCCAATATTTTCTTTTATAGAACTATCAGATAAAATTCTGGAGAGAGTAGTAATAGCTATATTATTAATTTTACTTTTCTCTTCATCATTTAGATTTCCAAAATGTTTTACTAACTCAATTGCGTATAATCTTGCATCAATTTTTCCACTTCTTTCTTGAAATCTGGCTTTTTCTTTTGCACCCCATTTAACAATACCAACGCCATCTTGTTCTCCCGAATGCTTCTGATCTATCCAGATGTTTGCCTCATCTCGTTTCTCGAAGAAAACACACTGCACTTCTTTAATTGGATTATCAAGAAACAAGTTGTGCAGCTTTTTAAAAGACTTTTTTAAGCTACTATCACTAATCAAATCAACTATTTGTGGCTGTGATAAGAGAATTAATGCCGTTATCCTCCTATTTCCTTCAAGAACTGTATAACCATCACCTTTTCCATTTATAATTATAGGTATATCAGATGGGTTAAGCCCATTTTCAATAATGCTTTCAGCTAAATTAACAAGTTTCTTTTTTTGATTTGATAGCATTTTTTGAAGGGCGTCTCTTTGGTTTTCTGCCTCTTCATAACGAGGGTTTAAAAAATCTAGACCTAACTTCTCAATCGCAATGCTTCTGTATTCATGTCCCATATAAATTGATGAATTTGGATTTAAGCCAACTACTAAAAGAGAAAAAAAATCTTATTTATTTGCAATGAAAATAATTAACATCTTTCTTCTTATTGCAAATCAGACAAAGTTAAATCCTAATAACGGATCCATAAAACTGTAACTACCTGCCATAATAGATCAACTGACCGACAGGCAAAGATAAAAATATGTGCAGATTACTCCGCTCGTAATGACCCTTCTACATTCTGAGTTCTTCACTCGATATTCGCTATTCTTCTCCTCCCTCTCGCTCGGAGCAGGCTTGTATCATCCTTGGTGCACCTTTGGTGAAATGGAAGGATGAACCAGTGGAGTTTCGAGGGAAAAATGAATGTCTCGTTAGCGGAAAAAAACGTTTGGGGATTGCCACGCTACACTCACTCCGTTCGATCCGCTCGCAATGACATTAAAAATGCAATATTTGTCATCGCGAGCCCTGCTTTTTTGGGCGTGGCGATCTCCTCGCAATAACCGTTCATCATTCAGAAATCCTTGTTAGATATTCGCTATTCAAATTCTTTGATCTCCACATTCCGAAAGTAAATCTCCGCGCCTTCGGATTGCAGCAAAATTCGTCCTTGTTTTACGCTGGCTTTTTCTCCGTGATTGACGACCACGCCATTTACGAGATAGGTAACCGCGCCGTCATAGGTTATCACCTCTACCGTATTCCAGTCCCCGTTGGGGCGTTCGAGATCTCTTTTCTTTTGGAAACGCATAAAATCACCCGGTTCATTGCGTTCTCCGTCCACCGAAATGGTCGTTCCGCCGATCAGCCAAAAATCACCAACATCGCCTTCCTGTATCTGGCACTCAATGCTTTTGGGCCACACGCTGTCGGGCACATCCTCTGCAATATGAAAACAGATACCGCTATCCCGTTTCAGGTCCAGTCTTGGCTCCCATTTTTGTTCACCCCACTTGAACTCAAGTTTTAGATGGTAATTGTCATAGATCTCCTCGGTAGCCAGGTATCCGAAATGCTGGCCGGTAACGTGAATCACTCCCTCATTGATGGAGAAGACGTTGTCGGGATCGTTATTCTTTCCATACTCCGGGAAAAAGGTGTACCAGTTATCAAAATTATCATCATTAAAAAGCCGGGCGAATCCATCTTCACCCTCACTGGAGGTCCCGGCCGGAGATGACGATATAAAAACGGCAGCCACAGACAGAACCAAAAGAACAGAAAAAACTCTCAAACTCGCAGATATCACTTGATTAGTACTCATACTTGAATGGTTTTATTAGATGTTATCCAAGTAATGTAGCCTGGTCCGATATCAATAAATATGAGGGGATTCCTTATTTATGGAGAGGAATGATGAATAGCGAACAACGAATTACGAATTATGAAGTGAAGATTGCCGCGCTGCACTCTCGTTGTTCGTTTCACTCGCAATGACTTTAAGATGTGATTATCGTCATCGCGAGCCCTCATTTTTGGGGCGTGGCGATCTCCTTGCATTGGAAAACCCCAGTTGTAATTGCATTCGGGGATTGTGCCAAAGGCATCTCTTTGGGGCCGCGGTCGTCCCGAAGCGTCGGAACTCTCTCGCCAATGACGCGACAGGTTTAGAACAATTAATATGGTCATTGCGAACGGAGTGACGCAATCTCCTGACTTTGGCCTTTGCTACTTCTCACCCCCCCTCAAGGAATACACCCCCAACAACATTCGGAGATTGCCGCGCTGCACTCACTCCGTTCGTTTCGCTCGCAATGACGCTAGAATAATGAATATCGAACGAGGAATAACGAATTATGAAGTGGAGATAGCTTCGTGTTGTCCGCAATGACCCTTCGACATTCTAAAATCCTTGTTCAATATTCGATATTCATCATAAGTCCGTTACGCAGCCTTCGGATGCGGTGGAAACGAGTTTCGCATATTTATAAAGCGAACCGCTTTGAACTTTCAGTTCGGGCGCCGTCCAGGTTTTTCGGCGTTCATCGAGTTCTTCGTCCGAGAGTTTGACATTCAGCGTTCGCTCGTCAGCGTCAATTTCGATGATATCGCCATCGCGAAGCAGTGCAATGTTTCCGCCAAGCTGAGCTTCGGGCGTAATGTGTCCGATCACAAAACCGTGGGTTCCGCCGGAGAAGCGTCCGTCAGTAATCAAAGCCACATTTTTACCAAGACCGGCACCCATAATAGCTGCGGTGATGGAAAGCATTTCGCGCATGCCGGGGCCGCCTTTGGGGCCTTCGTACCGAATCACAACTACATCGCCTTTTTCTACATGGCCGCCACGAATTCCGCGCAGGCAATCCTCTTCAGACTCAAACACTTTGGCTGTCCCTGTGAACGTGGTACCTTCTTTCCCGGTAATTTTTGCCACACTGCCTTCCGGCGAGAGGTTTCCATAAAGAATTTGCAGATGACCCGTTTTCTTTACTGGATTTGAAATCGGCTGAATCACTTTTTGTTCTTCAAGAAGGCCGGGCAAATCTTCCACATTCTCTTCGAGTGTTTTGCCTGTTACGGTAATGCATCCTTCATGCAAAAGTCCTTCTTCAAACATCAGCTTCTGAACCGCAGGAACACCGCCTGCATTATAAAGGTCTTCCATCACGTATTTTCCGCTTGGCTTCAGGTCGGCCAGGAACGGGGTCCTGTTGCTGACCTCCTGGAAATCATCAATAGTAAAATCCACCTTGGCGGCACGGGCAATTGCCAGCATGTGCATCACAGCGTTGGTGGAACCTCCCAACAGAATAATCATCGCCACCGCATTTTCAATTGATTTTTTGTTGATGATGTCCAGCGGCTTCAAATCTTTTTCGAGAAGATTACGGATCGCCTTGCCCGCCCGCTTACACTCGTTGATTTTCTCCTGGTGTGTTGCGGGGATGGACGAACTGAACGGAAGGCTCATTCCCATCGTCTCGATAGCCGATGCCATGGTGTTGGCCGTGTACATTCCCCCGCAGGCGCCAGCTCCCGGGCAGGCGTGTTTCAAAACTTGGTGAAGCTGGTCTTCATCAATCTTATCGGATAACAATTCCCCGTACGACTCAAAAGCGGAAACGAGATCAAGCTTGCGTCCATTTAGGTTTCCGGGACGGATTGTTCCGCCGTATACCATAATAGATGGACGGTTTACGCGCGCCATTGCCATGATGGAGCCGGGCATATTTTTATCACAACCCACAACCGAAATGTTGGCATCGTACCACTGGGCGTTCATCACGGTTTCGATGGAGTCGGCAATGATGTCTCTGGACGGAAGCGAAAATTTCATTCCCTGGGTTCCCATCGAAATTCCGTCGCTCACTCCAATGGAATGAAACACGTATCCAACCATGTCATTATCCCAAACATTTTCCTTGATCACAGAGGCCAAACCGTTAAGATGCATGTTGCACGGATTGCCGTCCCAGCCGGTACTTGCGATTCCCACCTGGGCCTTTTTCATGTCTTCCTCGCTCAATCCGGTTGCATAAAGCATTGCCTTTGAGCCTACCTGGGATTGTTCTTCTGTTAATCTGGAGCTGTATTTATTCAGTTTCGTCATGGTACTTATAAAGGTGCTTAGTTATTGAATTTCAATATGTTAGACGTCAATGATAATTTTAATGGAAGCGCTTTTGAAAAAATCATTCTTAGGTCAAGAAATCTATTCGAAGAATCTATAAAAACTTCTTGCTTCCATTAATGTCTTTATCTATGTTTTTGAATGCGATGTTGAAGTAACAGATTACAAATTGTCTACCGCAATCACACATACTTTTTTAAACGATTTTTTGACCCGGCCAATGGACGGCAAGGGCACTGTAAATTTGCAGTTCGTGATTGCTGTATTTATCGCGACCGTTTTGAGTTCCTTACATTCTGTGAGCTCTGATTTTTCTCTCTCTTCAGATAGTACAAGAAGCTTCTTTCTTAATTTGCTAACTATCTCGATTCTAATTTCTGGCATTCTAAACCTAATTCTAATTATTAGTTAATCCACACCCTCCAGAGGTTAGAAGCGAACATGATTTTATTTAACTTTGACCTCTGGCGGGCAATATATATCCGCGAGACAATATGAAACCATCTGAATCCACACCCTCATCACCGACAAACAAATTTCAAAAGGCTCAGCCGCTCCAGCCTGTTAAACGGAGCGAGGATGAAAATCCGGGCCCCTCGTTTAATGGCGCAGAGATCTTAATTAAGACTCTCGCCGATCTTGACGTAGATACCATCTTTGGTTATCCCGGAGGAGCAAACTTACCTATTTATGATGTGCTTTTTGACGAGCACGACATGAAGCACATCCTGGTTCGCCACGAGCAAGCGGGAACCCATGCAGCTGACGGTTACTCCCGGGCCACCGGGAAACCCGGTGTTGTGCTGGTAACATCCGGCCCGGGCGGCACCAATACGGTTACAGGTATTGCCACAGCCATGATGGATTCCATACCGCTTGTAGTTTTAACCGGACAGGTTGCTACCAGCGTAATTGGAAACGATGCCTTCCAGGAAGCAGATATTGTGGGAATTACAAGACCCATCACCAAACAGAATTACCTGGTTCGGAATGTAAATGAACTGGAAAGCGTGATTCGTGAGGCATTTCATATTGCCACCAACGGACGGCCCGGCCCGGTTTTGGTTGATCTTCCAAAAGATATGTTGAATACAGCCGCCCGCTATTCCGGAATGAAGAAAGTGGATATCCCAAGTTTCAAACCTACCCTTCACGGCCATCAGCCTCAAATTGCCAAAGCGGCCGAAATGATCAGCAAGGCGAAAAAACCCTTGATGTATGTGGGCGGCGGAGCCATTTTGGGTGAAGCATGGGAAGAGGTTATAGAATTTGCTGAAAAACTGAACATCCCTATTACCACTACATTAATGGGTTTGGGGGCTTTTCCCGAAAGCAAACCACAGTCATTGGGAATGCTTGGAATGCACGGAACCTGGTATGCCAACATGGCCATCACCGAATGTGATGTTCTGCTTGCCGTAGGAGCCCGTTTTGATGATCGCGTAACAGGACGGCTGGATGGTTTCGCCCAATATTCCAGGAAAATTCAAATTGATATCGATCCCTCCTGCATTGGCAAAAATGTAAATGTGGAAGTCCCGATTGTAGGCGATGTAAAAAATGTACTTCCGGCAATTGGCAAGCTTGCCAAGGCTCCCAAAATTGATAAATGGTGGGATACGATCCAGGATTGGAAGAAAGAACATCCACTGAGGGTGCCGAAGTCTGACGATACCATTTATCCGCAGCATATGGTCAAAGCGATTTCTGAAGCAACGAATGGCAATGCCATTGTTGTAACCGATGTAGGACAACACCAGATGTGGGCTGCACAGCACTATACGTTTAATCACCCCAGATCATGGATCTCTTCCGGCGGACTTGGAACCATGGGATTTGGTTTCCCCGCAGCAATGGGAGCCGCAATGGCATCTCCTGATCGGGATGTGGTTTGTGTTACGGGCGATGGCGGATTCCAAATGTTGTCTTGCGAATTGGCAACGGCTGTTGAATATAAAATTCCCGTTAAAATCGCCCTGATGAATAATGAATGTCTCGGCATGGTTCGCCAGTGGCAGCAACTCTTTTACAATAACCGAACCAGCTACTCCGTATTCGGCAGCAATAATCCCGATTTTGTAAAACTGGCTGAAGCATACGGAGCCGTTGGAATGCGGGCTACCAATCCGGCAGAAATGAAAGAGGTTCTCGACAAAGCAATGAAAATAAAAGACGGGCCGGTTTTGATGGATTTTCGTGTAGTGAAAACTGAAAACTGCTACCCCATGGTACCCTCCGGTGCCGCTTTGTATGAAATGGTTGAATCAGATAACGACGTAAATAAATAATGGCAACTACAGTATTGAAAAAAGATTCCCGGCACACACTTTCCGTTTTGGTAAAGCACAACCTGAATACGTTTTCCCGCATCATCGGGATTTTTAGCGGAAAGGGTTTTGAGCTCGATAGCGTCACTTTTGCATCGGAAGCGGAGCCCGGAATGGCACGCATCACAATTACAACCTACGGTGACGAAAAAACGGTTGAACAGATCAACAAACACCTTCATAATGTGATTGATGTACAGAAGGTGACCGATCTCACCCATAAAAAATGCATTGAACGCGAGCTGGCGATTGTAAAAGTTTCAACAGCAAAAGCCGGACGTTCAGAAATTATGCTGATTGCACAGGCATTTAAAGCCAAAGTAATCGATATTACCAATGATAAACTTGCGCTTGAAGTCACCGGAAATACCGACAAAGTAGACGCAATGATTCAGGTGCTGAAACCGTACGGAATCACCGAAATGTCTCGCACCGGTAGCGTGGCACTAAAACGTGAATTTCAGGGAACTGTGAGTTTTAATTAGTGAACACATTCTTACATCCCTCTCAAGGGGACTTCTATCAAATAAATTTTAAATCAACATAACCAAACAAGAAGCGATTAAATGAAAGTGAAAACATATTATAACGGAGATGCCGACCTCGATGTCCTTAAAGATAAAACCGTAGCAGTTATTGGCTATGGAAGCCAGGGGCATGCACATGCACTGAACCTGCACGAGAGTGGCGTAAATGTAATTGTAGGTCTCCGTGAAGACAGTTCCTCCTGGAGTGATGCAGAGGAAGCAGGGTTAAAAGTATATGAAACATCGGAAGCTGCCGCTAAAGGCGATCTTGTTATGATCCTGATCCCCGACCAGTTTCAAAAAACAGTTTATGAAGAAAGCATTGAACCCAATCTTGAAGAAGGCAATGCCCTGCTATTTGCTCATGGTTTTAATATTCACTTCGATCAAATCGTACCACCCGACAATGTTGATGTATTTATGGTAGCGCCCAAAGGTCCCGGCCATTTGGTACGAAGAGTATTTACAGAAGGATCCGGAGTTCCCTGCCTGTTTGCCATCTACCAGGATGCCAGCGGCACAGCCAAAGAAACAGCTCTTGCATATGCAAAAGGAGTTGGCGGAACCCGCGCCGGTGTTCTTGAAACCACTTTTAAAGAAGAGACCGAAACCGACCTTTTCGGTGAACAAGCCGTTCTTTGCGGAGGCGCCTCCGAACTGGTAGCAACCGGTTTTGAAGTATTGGTGGAAGCCGGATACCAGCCTGAGATCGCCTACTTTGAATGCTTGCACGAATTAAAACTGATTGTTGACCTGATGTATGAAGGCGGAATCGCAGGCATGTATTATTCAGTAAGTGATACGGCTGAATACGGTGGATTTTCACGCGGAACACGAGTGATTGATAAAGACACCAAGAAACGAATGAAAAATATTCTTGAAGAAATTCAGAAAGGTGATTTTGCCAGAGAATGGATCAACGAAAATAAAGAAGGTCTTCCCAATCTCAACAAGATGAGAAAAGACCTCAGTGAACATCAAATTGAAAAAGTAGGGAAAGAACTCCGCTCCATGATGGACTGGATCGAGAAGTAATCCTCACTCAACGCAGTTAATTTTAACGAAGTTTTAACCATGTCAAAGTCAATCCAAATATTCGACACCACTCTCCGGGACGGCACCCAGGGAGAGAAAGTCTCATTTTCGGCCGAAGACAAATTTCGTATTGCCAAACGGCTCGACGAATTTGGTATTGACTATATTGAAGGCGGTTGGCCGGGCTCAAATCCCAAAGACATGGCATTCTTCGACAAAGCAAAAGAACATACATTTGCACATGCAAAAATAGTTGCTTTTGGAAGTACCTGCCGTGCCGGCAACAAACCCGAAGAGGATCCAAACCTCAAGGCGTTGATTGATGCCGACACCCCGGCCGTATCTCTTTTCGGAAAAACCTGGCTGCTTCATGTAAAAGAGGCTTTAAATATCACTCCTGAGGAAAACCTTGAATTGATTTCAGGTTCAATCAGTTATTTAAAATCTCACGGAAAAGAAGTGATTTATGATGCCGAACACTTTTTTGACGGTTATAAAGACAGTGCCGAATACGCTTTAAAAACGTTGCAAGCTGCTGAAAGTGCCGGAGCCGATGTCGTTGTTCTGTGTGATACGAATGGCGGAACCATGCCGCACGAGGTTACAGCAATTGTCCAGGAAGTTCGCTGCAAAATTGACGCTCCTATTGGCATTCACTCTCATAATGATTGTGAGCTGGGCGTTGCAAATGCAGTTGCCGCTGTGGAAGCCGGGGCCGTGCATGTTCAGGGAACCATCAACGGATACGGTGAGCGTTGCGGAAATGCGAACCTCTGCTCTGTGATTCCAAACCTTCAATTGAAATTGGGATATTCGTGCATTCCTGAAGATCAAACGAAGCACTTGGCAACCATCTCGAAATATGTGAGTGAGTTGGCCAACCTGACACCGGACAATAAACAACCGTATGTCGGGAAGAGTGCTTTTGCGCATAAAGGCGGGGTCCACGTCAGCGCTGTGATGAAAAACGAACAGACCTATGAACATATAAAACCCGATCTGGTTGGAAACAGCCGTCGGGTTTTGTTATCTGACCTATCTGGTAAAAGTAATATCTCGTACAAATCTGAAGAACTCGGCTTTGATTTTGACAAGACTTCAAAAGAAGGTTCCGAGATTGTCAACGAGCTGAAACGGCTCGAGAATGACGGCTACCAGTTTGAAGCGGCTGAAGCATCTTTTGAATTGCTGGTAAAACAAAAAACCAACAAAGCTCCGGAGTTTTTCCATCTGGAAGGATTTCGTGTGATTATGGAACGAAATGCCGATGGCGTTTCCCGGTCTGAAGCAACCATCAAGGTTCGTGTGAATGACCAGATTGAGCTTTGTGCCGCTGAAGGAAACGGCCCCGTAAACGCATTGGACGCCGCTCTCAGGCGTGCTCTTTGTGAGTTTTACCCGGAAATTTCCACCGTACAGTTACAGGATTACAAAGTACGGGTATTAAATGAAAAAGACGGAACCGGGGCCAAGGTCCGCGTCTTGATCGACTCTGTCCAGGATGGTTCAAGCTGGGGCACGGTCGGCGTTTCTGAGAATATTATTGATGCAAGCTGGAAAGCACTTTCAGAAGGGATTATTTACTTTTTGATGAACAAGAACAGCAAACCGCAACAAAAGACAAGTATAAAAACTTCCCTTGAGGGAAGTACGGCATAAGCTGAAATTTTGAAGAATTTCCGTCCTTCAAAAGGATGGAACTTTCCAACAACCATAAAAACAACAATCAAACCAATGGACAATCACATTACCATCTTTGATACAACCCTTCGAGACGGCGAACAATCGCCGGGATACAGCATGAACAAGCAGGAAAAGCTTCGTCTTGCTCTACAGCTCGAAAAACTGGGTGTTGATGTGATTGAGGCCGGGTTCCCAATCGCATCCGACGGTGATTATGAAACCGTTAAAGAAATTGGAAAAATCATCAAAAAAAGTACGGTAGCTGCTCTTTGCAGAACTCGGCAGGTAGACCTGGAACGGGCCGTATCTTCACTTGAACATGCCGCAAAACCACGTATTCATACTTTTATTGCGACAAGTGATATACACCTTCAGCACAAATTGCAGATGACCCGTGAGGAGGTTCTTGAGTCGGCAGTAAATGCTGTAGAATTCGCCACCTCTCATTACGATGATGTGGAATTTTCAGCGGAAGACGCTTCCCGAAGCGATCCCGAATTTTTGATCGAAATTTTTACGGCCGTCATCGCAGCAGGTGCAACCACCATCAATGTGCCGGATACCGTTGGATACGCCCTTCCATGGGAGTATGCCGACCTGATCCAAACGCTGCACACCCGAATTCCGAATATCGACCAGGCGACCATCAGCGTGCACTGCCATAATGATTTAGGCCTGGCCGTTGCAAATTCGCTGATGGCTGTCAGAAGTGGTGCGCGTCAGATCGAATGCACCGTCAATGGAATTGGCGAACGTGCCGGAAACGCCTCACTCGAAGAAGTTGTAATGGCAATCGAGACACGCAAAAACAACATGGATTACTCCACGGGAATTGACACCCACGAAATTTATCCTTCCAGCCAGATGCTTGCACAGATCACCGGCAAGGGAGTTCAGCCAAACAAGGCGATTGTGGGAGAAAATGCATTTGCGCACGAAGCGGGAATCCATCAACACGGCGTGCTGAAAAATCCGTTAACATACGAGATTATGACGCCCGATTCTGTTGGTTTGACCTCAAACAAAATTGTAATCGGTAAACACTCCGGCCGGTTTGCACTCGGTAAAAAATTGGAAGAACTTGGGTATTTCCTCAACAAGGAAGACTTGAACCGGGTCTACACCATGGTCACAAAACTTGCTGATGAACAGAAGATTGTGAAGGATGAAGACCTGATCAACCTGATGGCAAATACTGAATATTCAAAACAAAATCCCGATCAGTCGATTGCGGCTGGCGGATAATGGAACTCTCCCTTGAGGAGAAACTTCATTTGAAAACTTTTAATTACAAACACTAAAGAATAGCTCCTGAATTATGGGAATGACGTTAACTGAAAAAATCCTTGCCAAACACAGTGGCAGAGATCACGTAACGCCAGGCGAAAGTGTGTGGGTGGATGTTGATATCCTGATGACCCACGATGTTTGCGGACCGCCTGCAATCGGAATCTTCAACAAACAATTTGGTGAGAATGCAAAAGTCTGGGATAAAGAAAAACTGGTTATCATCCCCGACCACTATATTTTTACCAGTGATAAATATGCCAACCGAAACGTAGATGTACTTCGTGCGTTTTCCGCTGAACAGGATCTGCCCTATTTCTATGATGTGGGGTCGGACCGTTACAAAGGCGTTTGCCACGTAGCTCTTCCCGAAGAAGGTTTTACACGGCCCGGAGAAGTTCTTTTCGGAACAGACTCTCACACCTGTACTGCCGGAGCGTTCGGACAGTTTGCCACCGGTATTGGAAATACGGATGCCGCCTTTATCATGGGAACCGGAAAACTTTGGGTAAAAGTACCCGAAACCATGCGGTTTGTATTTGAAGGGACCTCACTGCCACCTTATTTGATGGCGAAGGATATCATCCTGAAAATTATTGGTGATATCGGAACTGACGGTGCAACCTACCGAACCATGGAATTTGCAGGCCCCGGTATTAAGGCGCTCTCTATGGAAGATCGCATGACACTGACCAACATGGCTATTGAAGCCGGAGGGAAAAACGGTGTGGTTGAACCGGATGAGATTACCGAGAAATATGTAAAATCCCGGACGGATCACCCCTACGAATGCGTGTACAGTGATCCCGATGCCGAATATTTCAGCGAACACTTTTATAACCTGGAAGAATTGGTACCGATGGTGGCCAAACCACACAGTCCGGACAACAAGGCAACTGCCGAGGAAGTGGAAGGAACGCCACTTGATCGTGCGTATATCGGCTCCTGTACAGGCGGAAAACTGTCTGACTTTAAGGCTGCTGCCGAAATTCTTCGCGGCAACAAGACAAAAATCGATACTTACATTGTTCCTGCAACCACTGAAATTGCAAAAGGCCTTGAAACAGAAACCCTGCTCGGAACCCCGTTGATTGAAATCTTCAGAGAAGCGGGCTGCAGAATTGGAAACGCATCTTGTGCAGCTTGTTTGGGTGGACCATCAGACACGTTTGGGCGGTTACAAGACACGGAGGTTTGTATCTCATCCACCAACCGGAATTACCCGGGACGAATGGGATCCAAACAATCAGCCGTCTATCTCGCATCGCCATATACCGTGGCGGCTTCTGCTGTGACCGGTGTTATTACCGATCCCAGAGTGTTTATCCAGGAAACAGTGATTTAGTCGGAGTGCAGGATATACAAGTTTCAGGATGCAGGAACTCCACGTAAGGAGAGTACCTGCATCCGAAATTTGGCCATCCCTCTTTCTCCTTTTAGAAGGGGATTTTTGAAATCAAAAACAGAAAATTTTTACTCAATAAAATGAGCAACGAACCACAAGAACCCATCAAAGGAAAAGCCTTTGTATTGGGAAAAAATATTGACACCGACCAGATTATCCCGGCGGCACATCTTGTGTACAGCCTTGATGATCCGGAAGAACGAAAGCTTTATGGAAAGTATGCCCTTTCCGGCGTTCCCATTGAAGAATCGGGGTTGCCGCAGGGGAATATACCACTCACCAAAGATGATGAAACCAAAAGCGAATTCAAGATTATTGTAGCCAGCGACAATTTCGGCTGCGGATCTTCCCGCGAACACGCTCCGGCATCCCTCGAAATTGCTGGTATTGAAGCAATCATCTCTCCCTCCTATGCACGAATTTTCTACCGTAATTCCGTGGATGGCGGATTTCTCATCCCGTTTGAAAGCAGAGACGACTTGAGCAAGGACATCCATACAGGTGATGAACTTGAAATCGATCAGGAAAACCATCAACTGATCAATCATACCCAAGACAAAACCTACAAAATCAAACCGCTGGGAAGTGTGGCAGACATCGTTCACGCCGGCGGCATTTTTGAATATGCACGACAAAACGGAATGATTAAGGAAGCATGAGTGAAGTAAAGATTGTAGCACTGCCCGGAGACGGTATCGGCCCGGAAGTTACACAAGTAGCCCTTGATGTATTGGAAACTGTATTAGAGCAGCATGACCTGAAACTAAATGTAACCAAACTTCCTTTCGGAGGCACTTGTTACGAAGAATTTGGTGAACCGGTAACTGACGAAATACTGCAAACCTGCAAGGAGACTAAAGTTGTACTTCTGGGCGCTGTTGGCGGCCCTCAATGGGATGACCTCAGCGCCAATAAGCGCCCGGAAGCTGCTTTACTTAAGCTTCGAAGTGAGTTGGGTGTATTTGCCAATCTTCGGCCCATTTTTGTGCACTCGGCACTTGCCGGTGCGTCTACCCTCAAGGAAGAAGTTATCGAAGGCACCGATATCCTTATTGTTCGGGAACTGACCGGTGGCGTTTACTTTGGGAAACCGCGGTTTACTTCTGAAGAAAATGGAGACCCGTTTTCTGTTGATACCATGAAATACAGCCGATCTGAAGTTCAGAGAGTGACAAGAATCGCATTTGAAACAGCCCGGCTTCGCGACAAACGCGTCTGTTCTGTTGATAAAATGAATGTTCTGGAAAGCTCCCGGATGTGGAGAAAATCCGTTCTTGAAGTGGCTGAGGAATACCCGGATGTAGAATTGAGCCACATGCTGGTCGACAATGCCGCTATGCAGCTCATCCGAAATCCCAAACAATTTGATGTAATTGTTACCGGAAATCTTTTCGGTGATATTTTAAGTGATGAAGCCTCCATGCTTACCGGCTCCATTGGGATGTTGCCCTCTGCAAGTTTAGGCGGAGAAAACGGCTTGTATGAGCCCGTTCATGGTTCAGCGCCGGACATCGCCGGAAAAGGAATTGCCAATCCGTTGGCCGCTGTGGCTTCAGCAGCACTTTTATGCAGATATTCGCTTGATCTCGAGCCTGCTGCCAAGAAAATAGAATCCGCAATTTTGCAACTTCTTGAAGAAGGTTACAGACCTGCCGATATCTATACTGAAGAACCGGGAACGAAACTTGCCAATACAGGTGAAATTTCTAATCAGCTTCTCACATCTCTGAATGAGATGGCGGATGCATCCTAAATTCTTTTGCTTCCTGGTGAAATGAATGTCCACGTCATATTGAACGCAATTTCGCGGATTATTTCCCCGAAAGAATGTCGAAAGTTAAATTTTCGACGGCGTTCAAACTGACGTACATTCCCCGTGTTCCATTCTCTTTTTATCCTTTTGTGATAAAGTTCGTGCTCTCCTTCTATATGATAAATGTTCAATAATGAATGAAAATCATATAATTTCTCTTTTTCTTACCGTCCGGGTTTAGTATCTGTTTGAACCAAAATGGTTTGGGCTTATCTGAACCATTCGGCTCACGCCACTTTACATACCTTTTTATCAGAACCCTCAATCAAATAATAACATCATGGAAAAAACGTACTATAATCCCGAAGATTTAAAGAAATTTGGCAATGTAACAGAATTTCAAAAAGAGCTGGGCGACAAATTTTTTGATTACTATGGTTCTGTTTTTGAAGAAGGTGCCCTTACAGCAAGAGAAAAATCGCTGATTGCACTTGCTGTGGCGCACACTATTCAATGCCCCTATTGCATTGATGCATATACACAAGACACTCTGCAAAAAGGCTGCTCAGAAGAACAAATGATGGAAGCCGTTCACGTTGCAACAGCTATTCGCGGCGGAGCTTCTCTCGTGCACGGAGTACAAATGATGAATCAGGTTAAAAAACTTTCGATGTAAGTTATTGTTTTGTTTATGTATACATAAACATTTTGGAACCCACCCCCTTCATATCCCGATCACAAACAATCGGAACAATGAGGGGCTTTTGAAAAATTTAATCCTCCCCTTCCTTGTTCTGTTATTTTGCAGAATAGGGAAGGGGATTGAGGAGATGGGTTTAACACATTAAATCTTCTATCAAACATTTATGAAATCTCTCATCGCGCAAAGTCATTCACTGGCTGATCCCGTTGTTCAACTAGATATCATCAATAATCAAACCGAAAAGGTAAAAAGCCTTGAGAAGTTTGAGTCCAAACTGAATGGCATCGGGCTTTTCCCACTCAGGCCGACCGGGATTGAAATATTCCAAATCAACGTCGGGTATATGTGCAATATGACCTGCAAGCATTGCCATGTGGATGCGGGACCGGACCGGACTGAGATTATGACCAAAGAAACCTTGGAATACTGCCTCGATGCACTGCGAAATACCGATATCGAAACTGTGGATCTGACCGGTGGCGCGCCGGAAATGAACCCGCATTTCAGATGGTTTGTGGATGAGGTTTCAAAGCTGGGGAAACATGTCATTGTCCGATCAAACCTCACCATTTTAAATACCCGGAAGTTTGAGGATTTGCCCTTTTTTATGGCCGATCGAAATGTGGAGATTACCTGTTCTCTGCCTTTCTATAACAAGCGAAGAACAGATGCGCAGCGTGGTGAGGGAACATATGATAAATCCATAAAAGTGCTGAAAATCCTGAATGAAATTGGTTACGGGAAAGAGGAGACCGGTTTAAAACTCAACCTCGTTTATAATCCGGTCGGAGCATTTTTACCGGGCGATCAGGAGTCCATGAAACAGCAATACCAAGAGAGATTGTCCAAAGATCATGGAATTGTATTCAACGATCTGTTTACGATTACCAATTTACCGATCAGCCGTTATCTAAACTTTCTTATGACCAGCGGAAATCTTGACGATTACATGGAAAAACTGGTTGCCAACTTCAATCCTGCAGCGGCTATGGGAGTGATGTGCCGCAATACCATTTCCATCGGTTGGGACGGTACTCTGTACGATTGCGATTTCAATCAAATGCTGAAAATGAAAACCGATAAAAATTCTCCACAGCATATCAAAAACTGGAATCTGGAATCTCTGAATAATCGTGAGATTGTTACCGATCAACACTGCTACGGATGTACGGCCGGCGCCGGCAGCAGTTGCGGCGGAGCTACGACTTAATTGTTTGCATGATTATACTTGAATACGTCATATAGAGCAAAAATTGACAGAGATCTAATACTTGTTCCGAAGATCTTTCTTCGGAACACTCCGCCGGAAGCTCTGCTTCCTGTAAAACGGACATTGACCGATAAACCATTTTGCCTTCCCAAAGTCTTCATGAGAACACCCATGATAGGAGCCCCGTTTCACCCCATCAAAACTCCATGTAAAACAATTCCTTCCTACTTCATCATCAACGCAAGAATCCCTATCTTGTCTCTTTAGTAAATAGCAGTATTTAAAGAAGATTATCCCATGAAAGTTAAAGTAAAAAGACTCAACGATGCCGTCCATATGGAAGCTGTAAATTCTGACGGCTCCACGCTTCAAATGGACGGTTCGCCTGATATTGGCGGAATTAACGGGGGACTTCGCCCCACTGAAATGTTGCTCGCTGCCGCAGCCGGTTGTTCAACGATCGACATCATTGGAATCTTAAAAAAACAGCGGCAAAAATTGGATACCGTGACCATTGATGTTGAAGGAGATAAACAAAAAGTAGAGACCTGGTCAGAATTTAAAAGCATCCATCTGCACTACACTTTTACGGGTGATGTGGATGAAAAAAAAGCAGAAAAAGCCATTGAACTTTCCCTCACGAAATATTGCTCCGTTACAAAAATGCTCGAAAAAACAGCGAAAGTAACCAGCAGTTTTGAGGTTATAAGTAGCAAATAGCGAATCCCTCAATTTCTGTTTTTGTATTCATCATCAATCCTGAAACCCGAACCCTGCATCCTGAAACATGCCTGATAAGAAAAACTTCGAAACCGAAGCGATTCGCACACAAACCCCAACTACAGCCGAGCGCGAGCATTCCACTCCGCTGTATATGACCTCCAGCTTTACTTTTGAATCGGCCGAGCATGCCCGCGCATTATTTGCCAACGAGATTGAGGGGAACGTATACAGCCGCTATTCCAATCCCAATACGGATGAGTTTGTGGCTAAAATGTGCAAACTGGAAGGAGCTGAAGCCGGAGTGGCAACCGGTTCCGGGATGGCTGCTATTTTTGGCTGCCTGGCCGGTTTGCTGAAACAGGGAGATCACGTTCTTGCATCACGGTCACTATTCGGATCCTCGCACCAGATTTTGAGTCAGATTTTACCAAAATGGGGAATTACGTTTACGTATGGGGATGTGAATAAAACCGAAAACTGGGAATCCCTGATACAGGAGAATACCAGGATGCTGTTTCTCGAAACACCTTCCAATCCGGGACTGGATTTGATTGATCTTGAATGGGCCGGCAAGCTGGCAAAAGCACATAATCTGATTTTTGTTGTGGACAACTGTTTTGCCACACCGTACCTGCAGCGGCCAATTGAATTTGGTGCTGATATTGTACAGCATTCTGCTACCAAATTTATAGACGGTCAGGGACGCGCCATCGGTGGTGTAATTGTGGGAAGTGAAAAGTATATGGAAGATATCCGGTTCTTTACGCGGCAAACCGGCCCGGCTCTCTCCCCTTTTAATGCGTGGCTTTTCAGCAAAAGCCTGGAAACGCTGCCGGTTCGTATGGAACGACATTGCGACAATGCCGAAACACTTGCAGATTTTCTGGGTGATCACAAGGATGTAAATTTTGTGAAGTATCCGCATCATAAAGATCATCCACAGGTAGAACTTGCCAAGAAACAGATGAAGCGCGGTGGCGGTGTCGTTTGTTTTGAAATTGCCGGCGGATACGATAAAGCCAAATCCTTCATCAATAAAGTGAACATGCTTTCCCGGTCGGCCAACCTCGGCGATACCCGAACGATTGTAACTCACCCCGCATCCACAACCCATTCCAAATTAAGTGATGAGGAACGAGAAGCTGTAGGGATTACGTCCGGCTTGATCCGAATTGCGGTAGGACTGGAAAATGCAGAAGATATTATCGGAGATGTGGAACAAGCTTTGGGGTGAGAATATTCTGCTGTAAGAACTGGGGTGTGACTTAAAGACTGGCAAAGCTCAGTCAAAATTGATGCGAACGTCCTTTCGTGTCTCACTCTACGGATTTTTTTATCTATTGATAATAACGGTAAGCGCAGCTGCCCTAATTAAATTAATTTGGTTCTCAGGTATTGTTTCAGAAATTAATTTCTTAGGTTGAAGAAAATCATTTAATTCAAGAATTAAACTTAGAATATCTTTAGAACACAAATTAATGCTTAGTCTTCTTTCTAAAGTCTATGAATGCAAAAATAGCGACAATAATTAGAGTTATTATTATGATTTCAATTAATTTTTCTACAAAATTTTCTCTGGTAAAATAATAGTACAGTGAATAAAAAAAGAATACGACTAAAATCGCTATGTAGTTTGATAGATTTTTCTTCATAAAACTTTCACAATAGAAAACTATTTCGAGATGAAATAGTTTTCTATTGACTTTGTTTAATGGTTTTAATGAGGTTTTTGTTAGCAGACATCACCACACATGAAGTCTTCACCGTTTTCAAAGGCTTCTCTTAAATTATCGCCTCCTGATGTGATAACATCAACTATCTCATAAATAATTATTGTAATTGGACCTCCCCATCTACCACCATTTATATTTTTATTTTCTTCTGTAGTTAACTGCTTTAATTTGTCATCCATAATATTTAAATTTTTTTAAATTAATTAATTTAATTAACCCCCTACAAGGGCTCGTGTTTTTTCCCAGTCAACTTCATCATAATCTAATGTTGCAGCTAACCTTTTGTTAAATCCCCTAGCCGCTCCATAGTACCATGCTATCGCTTCAAGGATAGTTCCTCCACCATAAATTTCTTTTGACTGATTGTAATTTAGTTCAAGTAAATATATCTTTTTTTATATTTCATGATTTTAGACTTTTTTATTTTAGTTTATTAAACAACAACCAATCTTTTTGGCTGCATTCGTAGTATAATTCACACTACTGCACCTATACATACAGTGAGAAAAAAGTTTGGAAATTTTCTCCGGCATCGGCTATAACGAATCGGGCAATCCAGTTATGTTTTAAGCACAGCCAGCGTTCTGAAATACCCAACTTCTCTGCCAGCTCTTTGAGCGGGCCTGTTCTTTTTTGTCTGATTAGTACATCCAATCGCTCTATTCTGTTCAGGTAGTTATATAGTGCCATTATTCCTCTCTTTAGTTGTTTGAAGGTTGAACTTTTTGTTGTAAGTCCCCATTCAAAAATAGAAATTGATTCTGCCACAGCTTCAGGTAGTGGCCTTCCTGACCTACGAGTTCCCTGTGCGTACCCTGTTCCACCAGTTTACCCTTCTCAAGCACACAGATTTTGATCAGCCATAAATACCGTACTGAGCCGATGAGCAATCAGGATAACGCTTTTTCCCTTCTCACGTAAATATTTCACTGCGTCCTTTACATACTGTTCAGATGCCGAATCAAGGGAAGAAGTTGCCTCATCCAAAATCAAGATTTCCGGCTCTCTATAGAGTGCCCGCGCAATGGCTATTCGTTGCTTTTGTCCGCCGGAAAATGCTGCGCCGTTTTCAACGAGATGTGTATCAAACCGTTGGGCAAATTTTCAATAAAACCAAGAATCCCATCGCAGATGTTAATGATCTTCTCCATATTTGGATCAAACACGCCTACCACAATATTATCCAGCACATTCCCGGAAAACAGATCAATTTTTTGCTGCACAACGGATATCCTGTTTCGCAAGCTTTGAGTATCAATATGGGTCAGGTTCAGTTTCCAGTAATAGGTAAATATCAAACCAAATGAAAACAGTAGCCATTTATAAAAATAAAATTCTTTATAAACACTTGATTTGCAATAGATTAACATCTTCTGAAGAAGCCCTAATTAGTTCAGTTATAAGATTTGTAAAGCTGTATCAGGTATAATTAAGACTAAAAGAACACAGAAAATATTCGGTCTTTCCTTCTAGCCAATCATGGAGATACTCGAAGCATTATCACTCCTCCCGCCCTCCACCACCCACTCCAAACTGACCGAAGAAGAGCGTCAGGCCGTAGGAATTACACCCGGTTTGATTCGAATTGCTGTAGGCCTGGAAAATACTGAAGATATTATCAGAGATGTGGAACAGGCGCTGGGAAGTTAATTGACCGAATCTACATTCAGTGGGCCGTTCGCTCCAAAGCGGGTGTAAGGCTATCCGTTCAAGATTGTGGCTATTTTTGATGAAGACATAAGCTATTTCCATCCGGATCTTTCAGCCACGCAAACTTTCCCCATGGCGTCTCATCCACTTTTCCTACCTCAATTCCTTTGCTTGTATATTCTTCGATTTTGCCCTCAATATCGTTCGTCTCACAAATAATTCCCGGGAAACCAGAAAGCGATATCGTAGTTGAACTTCCCGGCAATCCCATCTGAATCCATGCATCGCCATGCGCATCCGATGCTTCTGTAACTACTTCAAAACCAAGGCTCAGATAAAACTCTTTCGCCTTTTGGCGGTCCTTCACAGGAACCATGATTATTTCTACTGATTTCATTTCTCTTCCTTTTTTAAAGATTAATCATCAATAATACAGTTCCTTCAAAACTTTAGCAGCAGGAAAAAGCGACATTTTTACGCGGGAATCAAGACATGGCTAGAGTGTGTATATTACCGATTGAGAGATTATTCGGTTTACTCAAGCCGGGTAACCTCACCACTCTTCAAATCAATCGTAAAACGAAACTAAATAATTAAGCCTCATATTTCTCCAAAAGAAAAAGCGTATTTCTATATAACTATGTGGCTGAGGTCATTAAATAAAAATAAAAGGGAACAAAAAAAATCCTACGGTATACTTAAAGTCCATAAATTTTAGTACTCTTAGGGCTTCCTGTTAACCACTATTATTACATATTTCTGTTTTGATGCCGTGTTACTTTCGTGGGGTGCAAGTTGCCCATGCGTAACGAATTTACCCCCAAACTCTTCACGCTGATCCGTGAAGGCATTACCAAAGAACAACTCTTAAAAGATATTTTAGCTGGCATCATTGTCGGTATTGTAGCCCTTCCTTTAGCTATTGCTTTTGCCATTGCATCGGGTGTATCGCCCGAAAAAGGCCTAATAACTGCATTTATAGCCGGGTTTATCATTTCGACCTTCGGAGGAAGCCGGGTTCAAATTGGTGGACCAACCGGTGCCTTCGTTATTATTATTTATGATATTGTGCAATCTCATGGCATAGAAGGATTGACCCTGGCCACATTTATGGCGGGTTTTATCATTATAGGTATGGGCGCCGCCCAGCTAGGAAATTATCTGCGATTTATCCCCTACCCGCTTATCATCGGATTTACCAGTGGAATTGCCCTCATTATTTTTTCCACTCAGATTAAGGATTTTTTTGGGCTGACTATTGAAGAGATCCCTTCCGGTTTTTTTAGCCAATGGCAAACGTACATCATGGCCCTCCCCGGGCTGAACTGGTATGCCACTGGCATTTCCATTGCCACCATAGTTATTATCGTCAATTTTAAACGAATTACTACCGTTATTCCCGGTTCTGTGATAGCTATTCTACTTTCAACAGTTGTTGTACAGTGGTTTAATTTTCCGGTATCCACCATCCAAAGTACCTTTGGTGATCTCACTGGCAATTTGCAAAAACCAAGTCTCCCCTCTTTTGATTTTGATACCATACAATCTCTGATTCAGCCCGCATTTGCCATCGCTATTTTAGGCGGAATCGAGTCATTATTGTCAGCGGTAGTAGCTGATGGTATGACAGGAGGTAAACATCGGCCCAATATGGAGTTGATTGCACAAGGCGGGGCCAATGTTTTTTCTGCTTTGTTTGCAGGCATTCCCGCCACTGGAGCCATTGCCCGAACGGCTACTAATATCAAAAACGGTGGACGAACTCCCATAGCGGGGATTATTCATGCCGTGGTGCTGTTGCTCATTCTGTTATTTCTGATGCCATACGCCAAATTGATCCCATTAGCCTGTCTGGCTGGTGTGCTGGTTGTGGTTGCGTATCATATGAGTGAATGGCGACAATTTCGCTCGGTTTTAAAAGGTGACAAAATGGATATTATGGTACTCATGAGCACCTTTCTTCTCACAGTCATTTTTGATCTCATTATTGCCATCGAAATCGGGATGGTGCTCGCCAGTTTCTTGTTTATGAAGCGAATGAGTGAATCGGTTCAGGTGGAAGCCATCACTCCCGAAAATGATGACAAAGAGCTTCTGTTTCAGCAGGAACTTGGGTTTTCATCTTCAAAGGAAATTATTCTCTATGAAATTGACGGCCCCTTATTTTTTGGCGCTGCTCAACAATTTCATGACGCTCTGGTAAATACCAACACACAACCCAAGATCGTAATCC
The DNA here is from genome assembly GCF_021462415.1 of Rhodohalobacter sp. 614A. NCBI lineage: Bacteria > Pseudomonadati > Balneolota > Balneolia > Balneolales > Balneolaceae > Rhodohalobacter > Rhodohalobacter sp. 614A. The sequence continues at coordinate 1,483,347 of NZ_JAKEDS010000001.1, read as the reverse complement.
TCAGAATGCGTTATGTTCCTTTTATAGACAGTACTGGTTATCAAAGATTAAAAGATGTAGTAACCACTTTTCAGGAAGAAAAAATCGATGTAGTTTTATCGGGTGTAAACAAAACACTGCGTCAGGAATTCATTACAAATGGGTTATTTTTGTTGATTCCTGAAGAAGATGTGTTTGAAAACATTGAACCGGCTCTTTCCCATGCGCAAAAGAAATTAACTGAAATTGAACAGAAAGAGACGATTTGATGTCATTATTATTGGCGGAAGTTATGGAAGGCCTTCAGCGTCAATCTCTTTGGGACTCTCTTCAAAAAAGAAACTTCATATGAACAGTATTGTTATTAAGCCAATGTTGTGTCTAATTTAAAACATGCTGCAACAATTTTGGCTTCTATAATCGGTTCTCTGTTGAAAAATAATTCACACGACAAAACCTATACACAATGAATAATCAAAAAATCACTCCATGCCTTTGGGTTGACGAAGATGCCAAAGCGGTGGCTGAATATTATCTATCCATATTTAAAGATGGCAAACTGAAAGACTACCGCAAACTTGAAAATCCCCCAAATGAATTTAGCAGTGAACCCAGCAGCTTTGAAACGGCTGTAATGGAACTTGAGGGAGTAGAGTTTTCCATTCTTGCAGCAGGACCCTTTTTTAAATTCAATGAAGCCATATCACTCGTCATAAATTGCAAAGACCAGGACGAAGTTGATTACTATTGGGAAGCTCTTACTTCAAATGGAGGAGAAGAAGGAGCATGTGGCTGGTGCAAAGACAAATATGGTTTGTCGTGGCAGGTTGTTCCCGTTGAATACTTTGAACTGATACACAGCGATGATGCGGCTGTCAGAGAAAAAGCTATGACGAATACATTTAAGCAGAAGAAATTAATCCTTTCCGAACTTAAATGAACGAACGCGGGTTAAAACGCTCAATCGAAGTTTCAGATTTTAATCCCGTACTTCTCATCGCCCGGCACGTTGATCTCGCTTTGAAATGTGCCCTGATCTTAGCACTTTCAGGCTTATTATAAACTTTGAGACCGGATTTATGTTTTCAGACTCGCGTATGTTTTTCATTGTTATTGCCATGTTGGCGTTTGCTACGCCTGCCTCCGCACAGGAATATCTCGCCCGAAAGAAACAGATCGATGTTCAAAAATATGAACTTTCCATTGTTCTGAATGACTCCACCGACCGGATTGAAGGACACGCAAAAGCCACGATTACATTTCTTCAGACTGTAGATGAATTTTACTTAGACCTGACTTCTGAAGATAAATCTGGCGAAGGAATGACAGTCTCAAAAATCTCTGAAGAGAACAAAGAAGTCCCTTTCAATCAGGATGGCGACCGGCTACTCATTCAATCTCCTTCAAAACAACATGAAACCAAAACGTTCACCATTGACTATTCCGGCATTCCCAAAGATGGTTTAGTCATCAGTACCAATAAATTTGGCGACCGAACTTTTTTTGGGGATAACTGGCCGAACCGTGCTCACAACTGGTTTCCGGGTGTCGATCACCCTTCAGACAAAGCATACTTTACGTTTATTGTGGAGGCACCAACCCATTACCAGGTTATCGCCAACGGATTGCTTAAAGAAGAGATCAACCTTACGGATGAAATAACTCGATACAAATGGGAAACGTCCGTTCCTCTGCCTACGAAAGTAGCGGTAATAGCAGCAGCGCGGTTTGCGGTTCAAAATGTACAGGAAGTAAATGGCGCGGAAGTCTCCACCTGGGTATATCCGCAAAATACGGACGAAGGTTTTCACGATTATCAACCGGCGGCAGAAATTCTGAATTTCTTCATTGATTATATTGGTCCCTATCCCTATCAAAAACTGGCGAATGTGCAATCCAAAACCCGATTCGGCGGGATGGAAAATGCCGGGAATATTTTCTACTACGAGGAATCTGTATCCGGAAAAGGAGGTGTGGAAAATTTACTGGCGCATGAAATTGCTCACCAATGGTTTGGGAATTCGGCTTCAGAAATCGACTGGCCGCACCTCTGGCTCAGCGAAGGATTTGCAACCTACATGACCAACATCTATATCGAGCACAGCCAGGGTGCAGATTCTCTGAAATCTCAGTTAAAGAAGCAGCGTGAACGGGTCATCAGATTCTCCACAGAAAGCCTGACACCTGTGGTAGATACGATCACCACCCATTATATGGACCTGTTGAATGCAAACTCTTATCAAAAAGGAGGATGGATCCTGCACATGCTTCGACAAGAAATCGGGGATGAAGATTTTCATAAAACGATTCAGTCCTATTATGACAGGTATAAATTAAGCAATGCATCCAGTGCTGATTTTGAAACCGTTGCCGAAGAAGTAAGCGGACAAAACCTGGACACTTTTTTCCATCAATGGCTTTTTGAAAGTGGTCAGCCAAAACTAGAAACTGACTGGACGTATTCTAACGGAAACCTTGAGTTGGAAATCACTCAAACACAAGCTTCCAAAACCATCTTCAACTTCCCTCTCGATGTTCAGATTACCTACGGTGACAACTCTTCCGAAATCAAAACACTTTCCATCACCAAAGAGAAGGAAGCCATCACTCTTCCGGTAAAAGAAAAACCAGTGAGCCTCACTTTAGATCCAAATGTGAAGCTGCTTTTTGAATCCGCAGATTCGTAGCACTGGTTTATTTTAAGGTTGTTCTGGGCTTGGATTCATTGTATCTTTATTTAGATTTAATCTAAATTGATAATGATTCTCTGTAAACCAGAATTTTGAAGTTCTTCCTGCGTCTCATACTGGCTGTTTTCTTGCCACTATCGGTTTTATTATTCCCTGACATTCTTTCTGCTCAAGAAAATGGTTCCCCCACTATTTACGGACAGGTAACATCTCCTTCAGGAGAAACGCTGCCCGGCGTTAACATCCTCATTATTGGAACCACCAGAGGTGCAAGCACTGATATTGAAGGAAACTATAAGATTCCCACCATTAAGCCCGGTTCCTACCAGTTGCAAATCAGTTCTGTTGGATTCCGGACTCAGATTCAGGAGATCAAAATATCAGGCAGCGAATCCGTTCAAGTTGATATCGTTTTAGAATACGAACGCTACCAGGGACAGGATCTGGTTGTACAGGCCAAATCTGCAACCCGGCGGGTCATTGAACAAGCGTACCAGGTGAGTTCTGTTTCCGCACAACGTCTGGCAAACAGCACCAGCGATGCAAAATCCGTATTAGACCGCGTGCCCGGAGTTCGTATTCAACAGGAAGGCGGATTGGGTTCTGATTATAATTTTTCGCTGAATGGTTTTTCAGGAGACCAGGTAAAATTCTTTATCGACGGCATTCCAATGGCTTCTTCCAGCTCGATGGATTTGGGAGACATTCCAGTTAACATGGTCGACCGTATCGACGTTTACAAAGGTGTTGTACCGGTTTGGCTGGGAACCGATGCTTTGGGCGGGGCGGTGAATATTCATACCAATCGCCTCCATAATTACGCCGATATTTCTTACTCCCTTGGTTCATTTAACACTCATCGGGCATCAGTCAACGGAGCCTCCACAAATCCGGAAACCGGGTTTACAGTCAGAGGCAACCTGTTTGCCAACTATTCTGATAACGATTACAATGTATTGGCACGGATTGTGGAAAACAATACGGTTGTCGATACAACCTGGGTTCCGCGATTTCACGACCGTTATCGTTCCGGTACAATCAAAACAGAAGCCGGCTACGTGAACAAACCTTTTGCTGATAATCTGTTAGTGGGCATCGCAGTTTCTGCCAACGACAAACAGGTTCAGCACGGCGCCACGATGAATACGGTGTATGGCGGAATCACAAGAGAGAACCAATCAATCACACCTTCGCTTCGGTATAGCAAGAAAAACCTGTTTGCCGATGGACTTGATGTAAGCATCTACAGCGCTTTGAGCCTCAATGAATCCCAGGTAGCCGACACGCTTCGGGGCGTCCGGTACAACTGGCTGGGTAAAAAAACCATTGTTCGAACGGCGGACGGCACTCCTTCTAATGATGGAGAACTCTACCGAACCAATACCACTCACAATGAAGAGGATTTCAACACACAGTTAAATGCCGGGTATGCCATCAATACAAAAAGTTCGCTGGCCTTGAATTATTCTCTAAACTATTTCCACCGGAAAGCCCACGATACTGAACACCCCGACAACATCGACAATCGATTTCCAAAAGCACAAACCAAGCAGGTTTTGGGACTGGCCTACAAATTCGATATTTCAAATAAATGGAGCACGACGGTTTTTGGAAAGTGGTTTCACATTCTGGCAAAAACATCGAAAGAGTTTGATTTCGGGCTTGATACCCGCCGCACAGAAGCCGTCGAAAATTCGCAGCATGATATTGGCTATGGACTGGCTTCTACCTATTTCGTTACTCCCGGCTGGCAGGTGAAACTCTCCTACGAACGAACGGCACGCATGCCCATTCCGGAAGAGATTTTCGGAGATGGATTATTCATTGATCCCAATCCCGACCTTGGCCCGGAGAAAAGCCACAATCTCAACCTGGGAACCGAATACCGGTTAAATATCCATAATGATCACATTGTAGCATTGGGATTAAGTGGTATTTACCGCGAAACGGATGATTTGATCTATACTATCGTCACCATATCCAGCCCCAAAACCAGGTACGACAATCTCAGCAAAACGCGTGTCATGGGTGTGGAAGGAAGTCTTCAATACCAGTGGAAAGAAATTTTCAGGCTGGGCGGAAACTTTACCTACCAGGACATTACCGACCGCGCCCGAAGAGTTTATAACAGTTCCTACACCGGAACAGGCTGGCAAACCAATTATCACTATGGGTTCCGCATTCCAAACAAACCTTACCTGTTTGCAAACATGAATGCCGGGTTCACCTTCAACGATGTACTCTCACAGAATTCCGCCCTGAACCTGAACTATTTTGTGAATTTCGTGGAGAAATATTCCCTGACCTGGACCGAGCTTGGATCCGGAAGTGACAAATATATCATCCCGCAACAGTTATCTCACGATGTGGAACTTGGGTATACATTCGGCGGCGGCACCTACAATATCACAGCAGAATGCCGCAACCTGTTCGACTCAAAACTTTATGACAAATACTATCTGCAGAAGCCGGGACGGGCTTTTAGCATAAAATTCAGATTTAATATTAAATAACCTCTCTTATAATCCATTACCAAAATGAAAAAATACTCAACACTCAGAATTCTTCTCATAGGATTTCTCTTTGCCGTTTCTTCTTCATTTCTCTCATCGTGTGAAGATAGCGTAAGTGATCCTGAACCCGAACCAGAACCCGGCGAAACTGAAGAGTCGTTTGTACTCTCGCTCGCCTACCAGGGAACGGAAGGTACGTTTACCTACTACACCGTTCCTTTTGATGATGTCATGACCGGAAGCCTCTCCGCCGTTGGCCAGGGACTCGATCATCTGGGCTACTACACCTACAATCAAGTTGACGATGCCATTTACGCAACAGGCGGATTTGAACTCACAGACATTATTGCTATTACCAAAACTGATGAAGGCGAACTGATTGAAACCGGCGGAATCTCTTCGTTTGATAACAGCCTGCAGGATGTTGTAAAAGCCGAAGACGGAAAACTGATCGGCATTGAAATGTCCTCTGATTCTGATGTGATCGCTCTCCACCAAATCGACCCTGCAACCGTTACCCTGGAAAACAGTACATTTACGGCAGCATCCAACCTTTCTGATTCCACCAGCGCGTACTCCGGCATGGTTCAAACCGGCGATTATCTTTTCGTGAGCTACTACGCCAGCAATCCCACATCGTTTGCAACAACCTTAACCGATACCGCCCGTGTTGCCGTTTTCAGCTACCCAGGATTGGAATTCCAGAAAGTCATTAAAGACGACCGAACCGGCCCCATCGGAGGATTCGGAACTCTTTCCGGACTGATCAAAGATGAAAACGGAAATGTCTACGCACTTTCCCACTCCAACCCCGCCAACGGATACAGCCAGTTCACGAAAGATCCGGCCATTCTGAGAATCGACAGTGGAGAAAGTGAATTTAACGAAGACTACCTGTTTGATTTCAATGAAATAACCGAAGGAAAAACCACCGCCCACATGGTTTACCTCGGAGACAATAAAGTATTTGTTGAAATGAATACGCAGGACCGTTCAGAGCAGGTGATTTGGTCTGACGGCCCGCTACAGCCAGCTATCATCGATCTTACTTCACAAACCATCAACTACATCGATGGGGTTCCGGATCATGCCGGCTCCGGCCGAAAACTTGCTGCTACCAGTCTCTGGGACGGTGAATATATTTACCTGGTTGTTCCCGAAAATGAAACTTCATACGTGTATCAAATTGACCCGGAAAATTACACCGCAACTCAAGGCGCTGAAGTTCAGGCGAATTTTGTGGCCGGGTTCTTCAAGCTCTGATAAAACGTTCTCACGGATCTGAATATTTATAAGAGGGCTTTGCAGAAGCATCATTTAGTTTTCGACTTCATTCGTCGTACTACCTTGCTCCGCTCAAAGAGACATCCTATTGAGCGGAGCGAAGTCGAAATATTTCTGGTGTTTTAAAGTCCTCTGTTAATAACAAAACATGAATAAAACGTTTAAGGCGGTTGTCAACTGGCTGCATTTGTGGTTAGGTCTGGCATCGGGAATTGTTGTTTTTATTGTCAGCATTACGGGATGTATTTATGTATTCCAGGCCGAAATTATGAACAGCCTGGAGCCCTGGCGGTTTGTAGAAGCACAAAATCAGCAATATGTGCCTCCAAGTGTTCTGGTGGATACAGCCTCCGTTCACATGCCCGGGAAAACTCCGTCCGGCCTCACATACGAAGATGAAACCGGGGCTGCTGCTGTAGGTTTTTACTATACACGGGAAGATCAGCTCGATTTCGCGGTTGTGTTTATGAATCCATATACCGGCGAATTCCTTCATAAAAATGAATCCATCCTGGACGGTGATTTCGATTTTTTCGAATTCATTATTGAAGGCCATCGATATCTCTGGCTGCCGCAATCCATTGGAAAAATGGTGGTGGGAATCGGAACGCTTATTTTTATCGTGCTTTTAATCACAGGTCTCGTCCTGTGGTGGCCGAAGAAATGGAATGCTTCGGGCCGTCAGAAAAGCTTCAAGATCCGATGGTCGGCAAAGTGGAAACGATTTAATTACGACCTCCATAATGTGCCCGGTTTTTATGCACTGATTTTATCTTTGATTCTTGCAGTTACCGGGCTGGTCTGGAGTTTCGAATGGTTCAATAACGGACTGTATTACCTGGCGTCGGGGGGAGATTCCAAACAGGAGCATGTTCATCCGCATTCCAATCCCGACAATGCCGGCCTGGCAGAAACCGACAGCATTCCCGCCATTGACCAGGCATTCTACAAAACTCTGGAACTGTACCCGGACCCCAAGCGGATTTACATGAGTCCCACTTTGCAAGAAGCAGATGACGCCATCGAAATTGTGATGTATAAATACAAAGGCAAATTCTACCATCACGATGAGTATTATTACGACCAGCATACGCTTGAATTGCTGGATGTGGAACGGTTTTCCGAGGCCGGACTTGCCGACCAGATGGATCACCTCTATTATGATATCCACACAGGAATAGTTTGGGGACTTCCTGGAAAAATTCTGGCTTTCATTGTGAGTCTCGTTTGTGCCAGCCTTCCTGTCACCGGCTTTTTTGTGTGGTATAACAAACGCAAAAGGAAGGGATAAATCGACTGCCTGCGTTTTAACCTGATCCTGAAGAATGGAATTTAATCCTTCTCTGAATAAATACGGATGGTGAACAAGCGGAGGGTACTCCATCCCATTTAATCTTCGGATAATTCCTTCAACGAAAAAATTTCTTCAACGGGTACCTCGAAATATTGAGCGATCTTGAGCGCAATGACTGTGGATGGCACAAACCGGCCCACCTCAATAGTGCTGATGGTCTTTCGGGAGACCCCGATTTCATTCGCCAGGTCGCTTTGGGTCATCCGGTGTTCAGCGCGAAATACATGAATTCTGTTTTCTAATGAAACATTCATGTGACTGCCTTTATAGAGTTTTCCTCTCCGCTGTCACGAAATAAAATGAAGAAGCTTATACTGAACACGGCAGTCATGGAAAATTGTGCCAGGTTGATATAAAATTGCGCCGGCAACGCTGAACTCTCCCTGCCGGTAGTAACTGTAATTATGGTCAGAAGTATAAAAGTCAGAATCCAGGATATTTTACAAGCCCTGTTTAAAGCATGGGTTACAAAATTATCTTCTGAGTTCAGGAGATACCGTTGATCCCGCGGAATAAATTTTATATTCCAAAAGACTGTGGAAAAAATGGAGACAATAAATAACCCGACTAACACCTTAGCGGTAACCGAGAAAAAATCTTCAACGGGTTCCCTTACAAAGTAAGATCCTGTCTCCACAGCAAAAATTAAAGACAGCAAGAACATTGAAATAAACAGCAGCCGTTTGTGAGTATCGGCATGATCTGCACTGGAAGCTTTAGTTTTATGATTCATTTCTTTAGAAATTTTATGTGGTATATTCGTATCATAATGAGTAAATAAGTTATCATTTTGATACCTATAGGTGTCAAAATATACGAACTTAGATTCTAAAACAACCCCTGCATGTTATTAAATTTTGGCCCAAGCGCTCCTGCTTTCCTAAACCCCCTTCTCAAGTCTCTATACAAGCCAAGCCGTCCCTTCTTTTTCGGATTGCACAAATATCCTGCCTGTACAATCCTGACATTCTCACCAAACAACATTGACGCTCTCACCAAAACATAGAAATATCCGTTGCTTTAATTTGGGATGGTAAATCAACAAACTTAAAAAAGAAATCCCATGAATAAAGTAGTATTGGTCACCGGAGCTTCGGCAGGCATCGGAAAAGAGACCGCAAGATTATTAGCCCAAAACGAATATACAGTGTATGGCGCCGCGCGAAGGGTTGAAAAGATGGACGAGTTAAAATCTGTCAGCGTACAACCATTGTATATGGACGTGACGGATGACGAAAGTATGGTTACCGGTGTACAACAGATTTTAGAGGAAGCCGGGCGCATCGACATTTTGGTAAACAGCGCCGGATTCGGTTCCCACGGAGCCATCGAAGATGTTTCTATGGACGACGCCCGCTATCAACTGGAAGTGAATGTGATTGGTGCGATGAGGCTGGTACAGCTTGTTCTTCCCGGAATGCGAAAAAATCGCTTCGGTAAGATTGTAAATGTATCTTCGGTAGGCGGAAAAATTGCAGGACCTTTAGCAGGATGGTATCATGCAAGTAAATTTGCATTAGAAGGCTTAAGTGATAGTTTACGAAATGAAATTAAGCCATTTGGGATTGATGTGATTGTCATTCAGCCGGGAGCCATCGCAACAGAGTGGGGCGATATCGCTCACGAAAACCTATTGAAAGCTTCGGGTGACGGACCTTACAAAAAAATGGCTGAAAAATTGGTGGACGTCATTCAAAACAGCACGGGTAACAGAACCGATCCTGTAGTGATTGCAGAACTGATCAAAACGTCGGTGGAAGCAAAAAATCCAAAAACACGATATGTAAAAGGGCATTTGTCCACACCCATACTTTTTGTAAATAAAATAACCTCCGATAAAGTGATGGATAAAATTCTGGCCAGCCAGTTCAGTTAAAACGCAGACTCATGAAACCGATGGACCTCGTTCAGCATAATATTCTACTTTCGTGGACCAGCAAGCGGCAATTCAGTCACGAGCATTTTTTAGGAGAACATTCGCTGTCCATGCTAATATCCGGTGAAGGGCGGGTGTATAACAATGACGAAACGCATATCTACACACCCGGCTCCATCGGGTTGTTAAAACGGAACCAACTGGCAAAATCGCTGAAAATGCCTTCAAAAGACGGCAAACCGTTTAAAACGATTGGCATTATGCTGGACCAGGAATCACTGAAACAATACAGCCTTGAGCATGATATTGTAACCGCCACGCCTTATACCGGGAAAGGGATGCTGCACCTTCAGCCCGACCGGTTTCTGGCTGGTTTTTTTGATTCGCTTCTCCCCTATTTCGATCAGCCGGAAAAACTGACGGAGCGCCTGGGAGAACTGAAAACCAGGGAAGCCATTGAACTGCTTCTTGCGCATGATCCGCGGCTTCGGAGTTTACTGTTTGATTTCAGCGAACCGTTTAAGATTGACCTGGGAAACTACATGATGAACCATTTTACCTATAACGTTTCGCTGGAACAGTTTGCAAAACTGACCGGACGAAGCCTCTCCACCTTTAACCGTGATTTTAAAAAAACCTTCTCCCAAACCCCTGAAAAATGGCTCAAAGAGATGCGGTTAGAAAAAGCACACTTCCTGATAGAAGAGAAAAACCAAAAACCGTCAGACGTGTACATGCATGTGGGATTTAAAAACTTCTCTCACTTTTCCACCTCCTTCAAAGAGAAATTCGGGTACAACGCTTCGGCGGTTTAATCTTAATTTTCTTTCTTCTCTCCTTCTGGGCGCCGTTGCCTTTCTTTATTTGTTAAAATTCCCTCATAAAACAATCTGATATTGGATTTTTACCCGATATAATTCAAATTAAAATAAAGGCCAGTCTATTCGGGGAGTTTTGGGAGTTGAGAGTTTGTCTGGCTTATGACAAGTAAGGATGGATGTAGATGAGACTCTTTTTTAGGTTAACAGAACATGATGTAATGAACTGTCTTTCCTTCTGTTTATTCCACCATTTTAAATGACAGTATTAATAAAACTTGCGGTGGAGCAAGGATAACCTCAATACTGTTGGTGTTGTGCCATTATTAGCTATAAGCCTATATAAACAATTAAGCTGAATAAAATTAAATATGATAAAATCAGTTGAGATAAAAAACATCGCGACTTATGATCCTCAAGGAATACAATTAAACGACTTAAAAAAAATCAATTTTATTTATGGTGCAAATGCTAGTGGAAAGACTACAATCTCTAACTTTATTTATGACAAGTCAGATATAAATTTTAGTAACTGCTCAATAGTTTGGGAAAATAATGTACCTCTAAAGGTTTTAGTTTATAATAAAGGATTTAGAGAAAGAAATTTTGGAAATGGCAAACTAAACGGAGTTTTCACCCTTGGTGAAGCTACAGCAGAACAAATAAAAGCAATAGAACAAAAAAACGAAGAACTAAAAACTATTAAAACGGAGGGTATAAAGAAGAAAGAAGCCCTAGAATCTCAAAAAAGAGAAAAAGAGAAATTAGAAACCGACTTTAAAGAAACTACTTGGACAAAAGCCTACAAAAAAAATGAACATGACTTCAAAGAAGCCTTTACGAATACTCGAAAAAAAGAGCTTTTTAAAAACAAACTTTTACAGGAATCAATAAGTAATACCGCCCCATTAGAAACTCTTGAAAATTTAAAACAAAAAGCCAAAACTATTTTTGGCAAACAACCTGAACGAATTGAACCTATAACTCAAATTTCTTTTGATAGAATTTTGGAAATTGAAACAAATGAGATTTGGGAAAAGATTATTGTCGGAAAAGCGGATGTTAATATCGCCAAATTGATTCGAAAGCTAAACATTCATGATTGGGTAAATCAAGGCAGAGACTTTATTCAAGAGGACATTTGTCCATTTTGTCAGGAAAGAACCATAACAGATAATTTCAAAAAACAATTAGAGAGTTTCTTCGATGAAGCTTATTTACAAGATATCAATTCACTTAAAAAACTAAAAAATGAATATAACACTTTGACAGAAAATGTCATTAACCAATTAAACACAATTGAAAGAAATCAAAAAGATTCAGACAACACAAAACTTGAAATCGACAAATTCTCTGCTTTTTTAAAAACCCTGATAAGCCAAATTACCACAAACAATGAGTATCTAAATAATAAAATTCTTGAACCTAGCAGAAGAGTCGAATTAATCTCACTTAAAGAGCAATATGATTTAATTATTGAGCTAATTAATCAAGCGAATGCTGAGATTAAAAAACACAATGATATTGTATTCGATTATATAAATGAAAAAAACAATCTTATTAAAGCCATTTGGAGATACGTAATTGAGGAATATAAAACGGAGATAATGACTTTCACTAAAAAAAAGGATGGTTTAGTAGAAGGTATTACAAATTTAGAAATGCAACATAAAGCAAAACATGATGAATACAGAACATTAGATACCGAGATCAAAAATTTAAGCAAAAATGTTACGAGTATTCAGCCAACAATTGACGAAATTAATAGAATATTAAAATCGTACGGATTTTTAAATTTTGAAATCGTTCCAGCGCAAGAAGAAGGATTTTACAAAATTCAACGTGAAGATGGTACAATTGCAGAATCTACATTAAGCGAGGGTGAAATTACTTTTATCACTTTTCTCTATTATTTGCAATTGGCTAAAGGTGGAATCTCAGAAGATGAGGTAAACAATGAAAGAGTTTTAGTAGTTGATGACCCCATTTCAAGTTTGGACAGTAATGTTTTGTTTGTTGTCAGTACACTTTTAAAAGAGATAATAAGATCTATTAAAATAGATAATGGAAACATTAAGCAACTGATTTTATTAACTCACAATGTATATTTCCACAAAGAAGTTTCTTTCATTGATGGCAGAACAAAATTCTGCAATAAAACCAATTTCTGGATTTTAAGAAAAAACAATAAGGTAACGAGCCTACAGAGTTTTGGAATGGATAATCCAATCCAATCTTCATATGAGCTTCTATGGCAAGAATTGAAAAGCGATGAGGTAAAATCCAGTCTGACAATTCAAAACATAATGCGTAGAATAATTGAACATTACTTTAAACTACTTGGAAAATACGGAGATGATGACTTAATCTTACAATTCCACACCAAAGAAGAGCAAGAAATTTGTCGCTCTCTTATTTCTTGGATTAATGACGGTTCACACAGCATTAATGATGATTTATATGTTGAACTTCAGGATAGAACAATCGAAGCTTATAAAAAAGTATTTAAGGAAATTTTCGTTTTAACTAAACACGAGGGACATTACAATATGATGATGAATATAAAAGAAGAATTAAACTAAAAAGTGAGGGTTATAATATTTAACGTTTCCCACAGAAGTAATGAATTACCACGATTGAACTTTAAACTGCAGTTTCGTCAAATTGAAAGCAAGTGCATTTAACCCAATTATCTTCTTACCTTCTATCTAACTAATTTATATTTCTTCTCAAGGTTCTAGACAGAAGTTTCCTTCATGCATTTACGCTCTGCCTCCAGCCAGGAAAGGCGAACGGCAACCATTATTACTCTTTTCGGCATTCCCCTGTCCGGTTTTATGACGGATATATATCTGCCGTCGTTTCCGGCTATGGCTCAGAATCTCGCCGTTTCTGAACAAAGCATTCAGCTCACACTCACCTGCTTTTTCCTCAGTTACGGGTTTGCCCAGCTTTTTGTAGGCAGTTTGTTAGACAGCATCGGGCGGTACAAAGCCATGCTGGTTTCACTGGCCGTTCTTTGTATCAGCAGCCTGGCCATCGCCTTTACCACAGACATCTGGATGATTTGCTTCTGGCGCATTGTCCAGGGGCTGGCAACGTCGTTTATCATCGTAGCCAAGCGCGCCTATTTTGTGGATTTGTACGAAGGCGAAAAACGAAAATATTACCTTAGCTATTTTACGGTCATCTGGTCATGCGGACCCATTATTGCGCCATTCCTTGGCGGCTATATGGAGAGCCTTTTTAACTGGCAGGCCAATTTCTACTTTCTTGCGGTTTATTCCGGCCTTTTGCTCATCGCGGAAGCCTTTTTCAGCGGGGAGACCATTCGCCAGAAGAAACCGTTCAACGTCAAAAAAATGACCATTTTGTACGGCGTCATGCTTCGCAATAAAGCATTTATGACGGGAGTTATGGTTCTCGGGCTGGCCTATTCCGTGGTCATGGTATTCAACATCGCCGGGCCGTTTGTGGTACAGGAACATTTCGGCTACAACGAAGTGGTCATCGGCTATTGTACGCTGGCATTAGGCGTGGCGTGGATGATTGGCGGTTTCCTCAGCAAGCACTATACATCGGTCTCGTTTGCCAAGAAGAACCAGTCGTTTTCAACAGCCCAGTTGGTTTTCGTAGTGGTATTTATTGGCGCCGGAACTCTTGCCGACAATCTTCTGGTGCTGATCTCTTTTGCCTTTTTTATCCTGATTCTTGGTGGATTTCTGTTCACCAACTATTTCACGCACAACATGATCTATTTCCCCAACAATGCGGGAATTGCCGGCGGACTGATGGGCGGGCTCCTCTACATTATCACCTCGTTTTCCAGCTTTGTGATTTCCGCCTCAGGCCAGATCGAAACGGCTTTTGATATGTCACTCCGCTACCTGATGATTGTGCTGCCGCTTGCCGGGTTTGTCTTTTACACGGCGTGGCTTCATCAGAAAAAACAGTAAATCACAAAACACGAAAATCCTTCCTGAATTATCCTCCTGTATGGGTGTCGTCCGATTCTTCTACAGGAGCCACCCAGATATTATTGGCAGGTTGAATATCCGGCAACTCTTCGTAAGGGTCGAGAACGATACTGGTTATCGGGCTGGTGGAATCGAATCTGAATGTCCATTCATTTGTATCCCTCCAAACATACGCCGGTAAATCCACCCTGCTCGTATTCCCATTTTCTTCCGTTATTTCAAGAATCACCGGCATCACCATTTTTTGTTGGTTGCTGATGGAAATCAGGGCGCCATTTGCGGGATCATTTTCCACGTAACTTACAGAATCCACTGCCTGATCCAATGTCCAGGTGGTTTCAAACCATCCCCTCCAGAACCAGTCGAGGTCATGTCCGCTTACATCTTCAATCGTGTTGAAAAAATCATTCGGAGTGGGATGTTTGTATTTCCAGCGATTGATATACGCCTTAAATGCTTCATCAAACAGCTCTTTGCCAATAATGGTTTCACGTAACATTCGTAATCCCAAAGCAGGTTTATAGTAGGCTACAGTGCCAAGGTTGCCTGGCTGAATCTGATCGGGAGCCGTAAAAATAGCCTCTGCTTCCGGCCCTGCCATCCATGCTGTAATCTGCCGGGCACTTGTTCTTCTGGCTTGATACTCGCCATTGTTGAAATTTTCGGTACTATATCCGTTGATAAAAGTATTGAAACCTTCGTCCATCCACGCATATTCGCGTTCGTTTGATCCCACAATCATCGGGAACCAGATGTGGCCAAATTCATGATCGGTCACTCCCCACAAGCTTCCTTCCCTTGCTCTCCAACTGCAAAAGACCAAGCCGGGATACTCCATTCCTCCAACAATTCCGGCAACATTTACAGCAACCGGATAAGGATATTTAAGCCATTTTTCTGAGTAAAATTCGATAGAGCCTTTCACATACTCGGTTGATCGCCCCCATCCTTCTTCCCCGGAACTTTCCTCCGGATAAACAGACATCGCCAATGCCTGGTCATTGTCTGGCAGATTGATTCGGGCGGCATCCCAGATAAATGCTTTGGACGCTGCCCAGGCAATATCATGGGAATTTTCCATTCTAAAATGCCAGGTCAGTTTGTCACTTTCCCGGGGACGGGATTCTTCGGTGCCAAGCTCATCAACCCCTAAAATCGTAACGGTTTCATCACTGTTTCGCGCCTGTTCCAGCCGATCCGTTTGAGCTTCAGTTAATACCTCTTCCGGGTTTTGAAGCTCGCCGGAAGCCACTACAATAAAATCAGACGGAAGAGTAATCGAGTAATCAAAAGAACCAAATTCCAGGTAGAATTCTCCGGCGCCTAAATAAGGAAGTACATTCCAGCCCTGTATATCGTCATACACAACCAGTCGGGGATACCACTGTGCCAATTCATAAATCCATCCGTTTTTGGTTTCAAGCCGTCCCATACGGTCCGAGCCATATTCAGGAATCTCGAATTCATACTTAATATGGATGGTAATTTCATCCCCTTCCGGCTTCATAGCCTCTTCAAGATTCAGCTTCAGATTGGTATCTACCTTATGAGATACAGGAGTATAGGTTTTTCCATTTTGTTCAATCCGGATTTGCGTGAGTTCATAACCGCCATCAAATTCTCTATTTCCAAATCTTGCGCCTCTGTAGGGAGTCAATTTTGCACCCCAGGAATCTGATGAAAACAAATCCTGATCCATTTGTAGCCATACAAAGTTCAGCTCATCCGGACTATTATTTACGTAAGAGATTGTGACTGAACTTGTTAGCAAATGCTCTTCCGCATGCAGTTCAGCCTGTATGGAATAATCGGCTCCATTCTGCCAATACTCCGGCCCCGGTTGGCCGCTGGCACTTCGGGTAGGCGTACTGATGCCCGTATCGAAAGGCAAAAATGCTTCTTGTACATTGGGATTTTTTTGAGCTTGCAACGGAAGGGCTGCTACAAATACGATCAGAAATAAGGAGAGTCTGTTATTAAAGGACATACATTCTTTTTATCATTTTTTCACATACCAATATTCTACGACATAATGGTATTTAAATAAGTAGATAATATAAACTTTAAATTTATTTACATTTTCATGATTTTCGTTAAATATACCCTTCATCTCCAAGAAATAGAGGGATCACTTGGTTACAGCATCCGCTTTTCTCTTTTCATTTTTGATGTATATTGAGAAAGAAGTTGTAGCTATTTATTAATCAATGATCGTTGCCATGAAATACCTGATTGCTATTCTTTTCACTTTTTCTTCATTCACAGTTTTTGCTCAAACAGAATCCATCCTCTATACTCCCCCGCTGGAAGAAGGAAGTGCAGAAGACGTTGGGATGTCCGACGAACGGCTTTCACGAATTGATGAAATGATCGAAAATGCCGTCAGCGAAAACCAGATTCCCGGTGCCGTTGCATTGATCGCCCGCGATGGCAAAATCATCTATAAAAAAGCATTTGGCATGGCCGATAACGAGGCCGGCCGCAGGTTACAAACCGATACCATTTTCAGGATTGCATCCCAAAGCAAAGCCATCACTTCCACGGCTGTCATGATGCTTTGGGAAGAGGGACTTTTCCAACTGGACGACCCGATCTCAAAATACCTGCCCTTTTTTGGAGAAGCTCAAATCCTGGATACGTTCAATGCTGATGATACAACCTACACAACCGTTCCCGCCAAAAACCAGATTACGATCCGGCACTTGCTGACTCACACCTCCGGCCTTGGCTATGGCGTCATTGACGGCGATGATCGATTTCAAATGATCTACAAAAAAGCCGGGGTCACCGACCTGTTTACAACGGAAGATATTACCATCGAAGAGAGTGTGACGAAACTCGCCAAACTTCCGCTGCATCACGAACCGGGTTCAAAATATACGTACAGCGAAGGGCTGGATGTATTGGGATATTTTATTGAAGTGATGTCCGGCATGCCGTTCGACGAATTTCTCCGAACCCACATTTTTGATCCGCTTGGAATGGACGATACCTGGTTCTACCTGCCGCGATCCAAACACGACCGGCTGGTAACCGTTCAGCGAAAAGACCAGAATGGCAATTGGGAACCTTACCCGGTTACATTTTATGATCCCAATTATCCACGAACCGGCGAAATGACATTTTTCTCAGGCGGCGCGGGGCTTTCCAGCACGGTAGAAGATTATGCCAAATTCCTGCAAATGTATCTGAATAATGGAGAATACGACGGAATCCGGCTTCTCAGCAGAACGACAGTCAACTTTATGATGCAAAACCAAATTGATGATCTTTTCAGAGAGCCCGGCAGAGGGCATGGCTTGGCATTTGCCGTTCTTACTGATCACGGTGAACGTTCCGGCGGACGAGGATACGCCGGCACATTTGACTGGGGCGGATATTTCAACACGCAATACTTCGCTGATCCGAATGAAAATGTCATCGGGCTGATCTTCAAACAAACCCAGGGCCCCACCGGCGATGAAACCGGCTGGAAATTCCGGCAGTTGGTATTCCAGGCCATTGATGATTGAATAAACCCTAATGAAGTTTTTTGAATAAATAGACTATATTGGTTTGTATAAGGATTAGGCGGAATATGTCTGTGGCCGGTGTCCGACTAATAATCCTATTCCAAAGAAGTGGCATAACTGCTTAAAAGTTTTTTCAGGTTGAAAATTGGAAAATGATTTCAGGGGTCCTCTCCTTAATACCATACATCCATTAGCAAGGATTAGGACAAATTTTTCTACGGGCTTTTTTTTAGTGATCTTCTGCGGAATTCTATTGCGATTATTTACCCTTCCGCACCTCTCTTTCTACAGTGATGAAGTGTGGACTCTTCGATTTTCAAACTCTTCGGTAAGTTACCTGATGACTCACCTGGAAACAGGCCTGAGTATGCACATGTACCTGCTCTTTATGAAGGTATGGACATTTTTTTTAGGTAATTCGCCCCTTATCGTCAAAGCACCTTCACTGTTAGCGGGAATTTTAATTCTTCCGGCTCTCTACCAATTGACAAAAAAGTGGCTGAATCAGAGGGTTGCCATACTGGCTATATTATTTGCTGCCTTCAACCCTTTTCTTATTGAATTTTCGCGTTACGCGAGAGTTTATTCTATCCTGCTTCTTGTAATTATACTGGTTATATATTTGTATTACCAGGCGTTCAAAAAAAGACAAAGCAGGTATTTTATTTGGCTTGGTATTGCGAATGGTCTGGCTCTAACTTTCTCAAGTATTTCTTCCTATATAATCCTGGTTCAATTCTGTTCTGCAGTAATCGAAACCTTACTCATTCCATCTAAACGTGACTGGAAACTCTTTCTGAACTTTTGCTGGAGTTTTATCCTTTCCCTTCTCTTGGGTTTACTTTTCTACAGTCAGATACTCGTTCAAATCCCTCCTATGCTGGCAGCCCTAACAAGCGATATGAACCAATGGAATATTGGGGTCTATTTTGGAGTGTTTAAAATATTGCATCCATATACAGCCGTTGTAATGCTCGGTTTACTCCTTATGGGTTGCCTGATTGCCATTAAGCGTTATAAAGAAACCGGGCGATTTCTGATTTTATGGGCAACTGTTCCCTTTATATTTTTTTTCCTGACCGGAACGAATCAGCCTGACCTTGCTATTGCACGATTTCTAATCCTGGTACTTCCAGCACATTTTATCCTGATTGCTTCCGCCCTTTTGTTTATCAGCCGCAAGCTTGTTCCTCAATACTCTACACTCACAGCTGTTTTCCTTACCACGGCACTCATTTTTGGCAATTGGATTTATTCCCCTGCAAACACATTAGAACCTATTATTACAGAACCGCACGGTTCATCAATTGCCCTTCAACGGCTAAATGAGATTATTCAACCGAATGATGTATTATCGGAAGACCCGGATCATCTGAGATTTATCCTCAACAGACCCCTAAAATCTCAATACATTAAAATCACTAACCTGGTTAGTACGCAATCAAAACCCTATGGTAATTTCACCCGGTCGGGGCGGTTGATTATTGTCACTTTTAATCATCCCGAAGCTCTACAAATTTGGTCCAAATATTTTTCGACAGAAGTCATTGTCCATCCCTATTATACCAACGAATTGGTCATTTTAACCTCACCCAAAATAACAGATCGGAATCATCTCAATGAAATCCTGTCGGGGTATTTCACAGGCAGCTTGAAAGGAATAGACCGTGAGCCAGAATACCTGAAGGTTTTGCCCGGCCGATTTGAACAAAGAATTAACGCGACCCGTGATATATTAATGAAGTTAAACCAGTACAAACGGCTTCAAGATGAATCCCCCGTAGTTAACATAGTCGAAAAAAAGGAAAACAAAATTGATTAAACAGTTTGCCAAAAAATGATCGATAAATCTATTTTTAATACAAGTACACTTAGTGATGTGAGGGATAAGACAGAGTCCTGGTTATCCTGTATCCGTTATCAGGATGCTATCGTAGCCCAGGTCCCGGCCCTGACCGGCATTCTATTTTCGGTTGAGAGTTTGACTGTAGAAATGTTTCCGAGAATTCTGTCTTGTACAATCGCGTCTTTCTTTTTAATGGCCCACATCTTTGCATTTAACGACTGGGTAGATAAGATGGTGGATTATCGGGACCCTTGTAAAAAGGAGTCGAATTTTCTGTCAAAAAGAATCGCCCACTTAGAGATGCTAAGCATATCAATAATCCTGGGCATTGTTAGTGTGCTCATCTTCGCAATGCTTTCTTACCAATTACTTGTTCTCTCAAGTATTGGAATAGTGCTAAGCCTGGTCTATTCATTCCCGGTTCAAGCCTTACAGGGAAAACGGATACCCATTCTCTCTTCCGTATTGCATTTCATTGGCAGCTCAATCGCTTTTCTACTTGGGTATGTACTGTTTTCTGAAATTGATGAAAAAGGATTGCTAATAGCGTTTTACTTTAGTTTTATTTTTGTAGCGGGCCACCTGGTACAAGAGGTGCAAGATTTTAAAGGAGATCAAAAAAATGGTATTCGTACCCACGCTGTTCAATTTGGCCCTAATCAAATGTTTATAACAGCAAATATTATTTTTACCCTGTCATTTATTTACCTTTTTTGGTTGGGTTATATAAATTTGATCCCTTCATTTCTCAAATACCTGGTCTTCTTTTATCCGGCCTATCTTTTCATGGCCATAGCGGTGGCCCGGAAGGGGTTAGACTATCATACAATTAAACGCTTTCGCACACAGTACCGACTTCTATACGGTGTAATTGTTGCGATTATAAGCCTCAGTGTAATAACCCTTTACTAATACCGATTATGGCAACTTTTCTATTAACGCTTTCTGCAATCTTTTGGATCATTACCTACCTGGAGGCAATTCGTATTGGTTTTACTCAAAAAACCTATGCAATGCCTCTCTTTGCACTGGCACTGAATTTTGCCTGGGAGGTAGTTGACTCCGTTTTGGGCCATGCCGCATTCGGATTCTCAATGCAGGTCAAGTATAATATTATCGGTGCCATTCTGGACGCTTTTATTGTTTATACGTTCTTTAAATACGGTTATAAATATTTCGCACACAATCTGAGTAAAAAAATATTCTATCTCTGGTCCGTATTCATCTTTGGAATCAGTTTCCCTATTCAATGGGCGTTTATTGTACAATTCGGGATTGTTCTGGGCCCTCTGTATGCAGCATTCATCCAAAACCTGATGATGTCTATCCTGTTTATTAACATGTTTTACCAACGGCGGGGGGCAGAGGGACAAAGTTTGATTATCGCCGTTTGCAAATGGATTGGCACACTGGTGGTTACCATTCAATTTTACTTCAACCGAAATATATTTTTGGTGGGCGCTTTGGGCGGTTTAATTGCCGTAATTGATATCATTTATATCATTTTGCTGTACCAGGCAAGGAGAGGCAAAACAATTTTCACGGACAACATACAATCGGCGGAGCCCCTTGTCTCCGGGAATTAATATGGAGTAGAGTGGACCTTAAAAAAGATCAAGCGAAACAGGTTGACATCTTAATTGTTGGTTCCGGTCCGGCAGGTATTTCCACTGCATTACATCTGGTTAAAATAAATCCAGAATGGGCTGAGAAAATTGTGGTTTTAGAAAAGGAAACCCATCCCAGGGAAAAGCTTTGTGGTGGCGGCATCACAAGTTTGGGGGCCGATCTTCTTGCGAGTTTAGGGCTACCTTTTGATCCTCCTCATGTTTCGATACGCGAAATACGAATGATCTATCATAATCGCTCTTTTTCCCTCCGTGATGACCCCGCGTTCAGAATTGTGCGGCGCGATGAATTTGATCACTGGCTGGTCCTTCAGGCAGAGAAAAAGGGGGTGACTGTCCGGCAGAATGAGGCTGTGAAAAAAATCTATGCCCACTCTGATTATGTGGAGATTATGACTGAACAGACAACCTTTCATGCAAAAACAGTTGTGGCAGCGGATGGCTCACGCAGTTTTGTGCGACAAAGCTTACAATGGGAAACTCACAAAAAAAGGGCCCGATTACTTGAAATTCTGACACCGGAAAATGCCGACGAACAGCCTGAATTTCGTGATCGGACAGCGCTGTTCGACTTCAGCCATATCGACTCCGGCATACAGGGCTATTATTGGGATTTCCCAAGTATGATTAAAGACAAACCATTTATGAACAGGGGAATTTTTGACAGCCGTACATGGCAGAATCAGAAACCTGTATCTCTTAAAAAGACATTCAGAAAAGTATTAAACAGCCGCGGACGAAATCTGGATGATTTCGAATTAAAGGGATATCCCATTCAATGTTTTAACCGCCATGCATCATTTTCCAGACCGCGCATTCTTTTAGCCGGCGATGCAGCTGGTGTTGACCCCCTTCTTGGTGAAGGTATCTCCTTTGCTATAGCTTATGGTGAAGCTGCGGCGGCTGAGATTAACGAGGCATTTAAGAAGGATGATTTCAGCTTTTTCACTTATAAAAAAAGAATTTTGAAGCATCCGGTATTAAAGCAATTAAAGATCCGTACAACAATGTCTCGCATGCTCTACAGGAAAAAAGGTCCTGTTGTATCAGCGCTGGTGTGGAGCTTAATTGCGCTTCTCTTTAAGATGACAGTTTGGTATCGGCGGCTAAAGCAAAAAGAATTCCTGCAATGATAATTCTTCTATCCATGGCAACTTCAAATAATGGCCGTTCATCAACTCGCTTAATGTGTTCCGTTAATTTTAAAATATGTATATATCAAAATTAAGTATCGTAATTCCTGCTTACAATGAGGAAAATACAATTGCGAAATTACTACATACTCTTATTGAGGTTCAGCTCATCCATGAACTTGAAAAAGAAATTATCATTATTAATGATTGCTCTGAAGACAGAACGGAAGATGTCGTAAAAAAAATCATTCGGGAGAATCCCCAACTGGAGATAAAATTATTGAACCAGGATAAAAACATGGGCAAAGGGACTGCACTGCACAGGGGAATTAAACAGGCATCCGGTGACTATTTAATAATTCAAGATGCCGACCTGGAATACGACCCAAATGAGTACAACGATATGCTTAAACCCGTTTTTTATGATAATGCAGATGTTGTCTATGGCTCTAGATTCATGGGAAGAAATCCACACCGAACTCTTTTCTTCTGGCATAGCATTGGCAATAAATTCCTCACATTTCTGTCGAATATGTTTTCTGATCTAAATCTTACCGATATGGAAACAGGATACAAATTATTCAGAAGTGATATTATCAAAGGGATTCATCTTAAAGAAAAGAGATTTGGTTTTGAGCCAGAGGTTACTGCAAAGGTTGCACGGATCCCCAAAATTAAAATCTACGAAGTAGGTATATCGTACTATGGCAGAACGTATGATGAAGGGAAAAAAATTAATACCAAAGACGGTTTCCGGGCTTTGTGGTGTATATTAAAATATGGAATGCTGAAAATTAATTAATTTGTGATTTTTACATTGCCTGCAAAAACCGGCTGGAAATTCCGGCAGTTGGTATTCCAGGCAATTGATGATTAAGACCATTTTCGTAGCGTTCTTGTCACTAAAAAAGGTGAAACTGCAAAGAACACTGAGAAACGTTCCAATTTAATGGCAGAATGAAGGATGATACAATCCTTCACTTCGAACCTGTCTTCTGATGTTTTATTTAATACAGGCAGGTGCATGGAGCACTGTGGAATTTAGTCGGGTACTCGTCAGGAAATAACAAGAGACCTGGGCTTCCTTCCATTGCTATTCGCTCAGCCGGACTGTAAGTCTCTTATAAAACCCCTTAAAACTTATCGCATGAAAAATATTAGCTATGTTCTGATTATTCTCCTGACACTCATGTGCATTTCCTGTGTTGATAAAGTGCATTATCTTGATCGTAATTACCCCGGTCTAACTCCTCAAAAATATGCTCAGGGTATCATAAATGTTGAAGGAAGGTTGCAGCAAAATATAACGATGAGTCCCGATGGAAGGGAGCATCTCATTACCCAAACGGACTCCGAAATGTGGAGATATGAGCGAATTTTACGGATCAAAAGCAGCGGAAATAATGAGGCTGTTGTGGATACACCCCGGTTTGTCCACAATTTTGAATATGAAAATTTTTGGTTTATTGGTGAACCCATGATTTCCCCGGATAACAAGAATTTATACTTTGTTGCCGATTATCCGCCGGACTATTTCCGCTCCACACGAGCCAGTGACGGAGACTGGTCTGAGCCAGTTAAAATGGATTCCATCAGCACAGACAGCCGGGATTGGTTTATATCGGTCTCAAAAAACAACACGCTCTATTTTGCGCAAACGATTATTGACAATCCCGAAGATCCATCTTTAGAAATGAATGGCAGAATTTTCAAATCTCCCTCCATTGATGGAGAGCATTTCTCAAAGATTGAAGTCGATGGGCTATTTAACCATGATGATGCCGGTGATCCCGTTATTTCACCCAATGAAGATTATCTCGTTTTTGGTTCCGCACGTAAAGGAGGATTGGGTAAAACGGATCTCTATGTGGCCTTCAAAAATGAAGATGATACCTGGACGGATGCGTACAATCTTGGCAGTGAAATTAATACCGTACACTGGGAAAGCGGACCTTATATTTCGCCGGATGAAAAGTATCTTTTCTTTTCAAGGCGGGATTCTTCCGGAGTCAATGCGCGTTTTTCTGATATTTATTGGGTAAGTATGGAGGTTGTTGAAAATATGAGGAATGATGTAAAAGATTAAATTGGAAGAAAGTTACGCCAGGTCGCGCAATGAAGAACGGCAGTGACGATAGAAGTCGAAACAACATTTCGACTTCGTTCTGAAAACCCAGGACTGCGCTCAATGTGACAGTTTCTTCGATATCAAGTCACGTCACTTCGAACACAACGAAAGTGAAGTTAAGAAGCCGCTAAAGCGTAAAACGAGTTCTTGGCTCTGCTACACTGTGCTCAATCTGACGATATGAATCTGTTTTTGAACTAACATTTATATTCCATGAAAAACCTGATCAAAATCGAAGAAGCCGCAATGTTCGGCTTTTCAATTGTCCTCTTTAACATGACTGACTTCGCATGGTGGTGGTATCTCCTGTTGCTTCTCGCACCCGATATTGGAATGCTCGGATACCTTACCGGAAATAAAATCGGTGCGTTTACCTACAACCTGTTTCACCACAAAGCTGCGGCTCTGCTTATTTTATGTTTGGGATGGTATGTAGGAAATGTTTGGCTTGAGCTGGCAGGAATTATTTTATTTGGACACTCCAGCCTGGATAGAATTTTAGGGTATGGACTGAAGTATATGAATGGCTTTCAGCATACTCATTTGGGGTTGATTAAATCTGAGTAAGATAAATGGGTAGAAAGATACGTCAGGTCGAGCGCAATGAGGAACGACAGTGATGATTGGAGTCGAGATCTCATTTCGACTTCATCATGAAAACACAGGACTGTGCTCAATGTGACGAGTTATCTTACGATAAAATTTCTCTACCCGTAAATCGTAAACATGCTGCGGGCAACGGCTAACGAGACATCCCTTCTTCTGGCAAAATAACAGATCTCATCACATAGAACTGTTGCAACTCAAGAGTAGTTTTTTCGTCCTTTTTATATGGCTGTTATCATTTCCAAAAATCCTGATATCTCAGCTACTTCAACAATAACATAAAAAGAATTGGCGGTATCCTGATAGTGCCCTCACCAAAAAAATATGAAACCATTATCCATTTTTATCACGCTGTGTTTATTCATATTGATTCCAACAGTTTTAAAAGCCCAATCAAATTCTGCACCTGTTGATTCGCAAAATCTAAAAGAAATTATTTTGACCCATGACAGGCTATTCTGGGAAGCCTACAATAGCTGCGACATTGATCAATTGCGTACGTTCTTCACTGACGATCTCGAGTTCTATCATGACAAAAATGGGGTCTCAATGTCATTGGATAGTTTCATTAAAAGTATACAGGATGGAATTTGCAGCAATGACGAGTGGAGGTTGAGAAGAGAGGCTGTTGAAGAAAGTATCTCAGTATTCCCAATAGATAATTATGGTGCTGTCATATCTGGTGATCATAACTTTTTCGTGAAAGAATCAGGAACAAACGAACGCCCGGAAGGAAAAGGAAAATTCTTTCACCTTTGGCGGTTTCATAACAACACGTGGAAAATGTCACGGGTTTTTAGTTACGATCATGGCCCAATCCCCTTTACTCAGGAAAAAACAGAGATACCTCTTTCAGAAGAAACATTATCGCGATTTACAGGCAGTTATCAGTCGTCTCAGACTGGGGTATCAACCGTCACGCAAAAAAGCGGACGATTATTTTTGCAATCGGGTGGATTTCAGGCACTCCTTTACCCGGAATCTGACGATACTTTTTTTATTATGGAAAGAAATATCCAATTCAAATTCACAGAAGACAGGAATGGTACTGTAATCAAAATGATGATTATAGAAAACGGAACAACGGTTGATGAAGCAGAAAAAATCAATTAAAATCATACCGGAAAAGATCACGTTCAAAAAATTACAAGACAATTCATATGACTGAATTCTGGGAATCAAGCTTTCAGGAGAAACAGGAAATGTGGGGATTTACGCCTGCTGATTCAGCCATAGAGACGGTGGATTTATTTCAAAAACATGGATTAAAAGAAATACTGATTCCGGGATTTGGATACGGCAGAAATGCAAAAGTCTTTACGGATGATGGCCTTAAAGTGACCGGAATCGAAATTTCAGAAACGGCCATTAATTTAGCCAAAAAACACTTTGATGATACTGTGAAAATATATCATGGGTCGGTGAGTGATATGCCGTTCGATAAAAAAAAGTATGATGGCATTTTTTGTTATGCTTTAATCCATTTGTTAGATAAAAAAGAGCGGGCAAAACTGCTTCAGGATTGCTACAACCAACTCAATCCCGGTGGACTGATGGTATTTGTAGCCATCTCCAAAAACACAGCCACTTTTGGCGAGGGAACCGAATTAAGTAAAGACAGATTTGAAACACCTCATGGAGTCCGGTTATTCTATTATAATGCTGAATCCGTGAACAACGAATTCGGAAAGTACGACTTGATAGAAGCGAAAGAAATCAATGAACCGGCAAAAAATATTGAACACAAAGCTTCTCAAAAATTCTGGCAAATTACTTGTAAAAAACTATAACCTGAAGAGAGTTACTTTGGTTTCATTTTCCTTCTCTCAAATCAAAGATTAGATCTGATGTAATCAGAAGGTCAAGAGATGCCTTAAAAGGTAATTTTTTTAAAACCTGCCTCTCATCATATATATTCCCACATGAAACCGATCATTGCGAACAACTTTCGAACGATAACCAAACATTGGAAAATTTATTTTTGGAGTAATCTTTGTTTGGTTCTTATTGTGGGATTGTTTGTTTCCGGATGCTTCCAAAACGAACCTGAATGGCCGGAAATCACACAAGAGAATAAACCGTGGACCCGTTGGTGGTGGATGGGAAGTGCGGTGAACGCGACTGACCTGACCCGCCAAATGGAGTTACTCAGCGAAGCCAACCTGGGTGGCGTTGAAATCACACCAATCTATGGAGTTGGAGGATATGAGGATCAATTCATCGATTTTTTATCCCCGGAGTGGATGGATGTTCTGGAACATACATTGTCTGAAGGGGACCGGCTAAATTTGGGAATCGACATGGCAACCGGTACCGGCTGGCCGTTTGGTGGACCCTGGATTGGTGAAAATGAAGCTTCCAAACGGATGTATTACAAAACCTATCAGGTGAGTGGCGGGCAGCCATTCAGCCAAACTATTTCCTTCACCCAGGAAACCTATTTGAGAACCATCGGAAGTACGATTTATGAGCTGTACGGATTCTTAAAAGCGGAAGGTGAAGAACCACAGGGTACGATGAATCAGCCCCGGCAAAATCCTTTAACCGATCCGGTTGAGATCTCCGATATCCACGAGCCACTCCGGGATAATGAAAATCTTCAGGAACTGGCAATTGAACAAATACGATTTGAGAAACCCCTGGCCCTGCAAACTCTAATGGCCTACTCCGATTCAGGTGATGTTCTCAATCTTACCGGCCAAGTTGATGAAAACGGACATCTGGAATGGGAAGTCCCGCCGGGAAACTGGACACTTTACGCTCTGTTTGAAGGCTGGCACGGCAAAATGGTTGAACGGGCAGGGCCAGGCGGAGAAGGTTTAGTGATCGATCACTTTTCTGAAGAAGCATTTGGCCGCTACATCACTGCTTTTGATTCCGCTTTTGCTGATCGAAATATCGAGTCACTTCGATCCTTCTTCAATGATTCTTATGAAGTGGATGATGCCGAAGGTGAAGCTAACTGGACTCTTAACTTCTTTGATGAATTTGAAGAGAAACGAGGTTATGACCTTCGAACGCATCTGCACGCTCTTCTGGAGCAACGTGATACAGCGACGGGAATTCGAGTCCTAACCGATTATCGCGAAACTATTTCCGACCTCCTGCTGGAAGAATTCACACAACCCTGGAATTCCTGGGCTGAAGAGAATAATGCACTCATCCGAAACCAGGCTCACGGATCTCCCGCAAACATCCTGGATCTGTACGCTGCCTCCGACATTCCCGAAACAGAAGGAACGGATATTATCCGGGCGAAGATGGCTTCCTCTGCAGGAAATGTATCTGGCAAAAAGTTGATTTCGGCCGAGGCTGCAACCTGGTTAGGTGAACATTTTTCATCCTCGCTTTCTGATGTAAAGCGTGCAGTGGACCGGTTCTTCATCAGTGGCATCAACCACATTTTCTATCATGGTACGGCTTACTCTCCGGAAGAAGATGAATGGCCGGGCTGGCTTTTTTATGCGGCGGTTCATTTCAATGAACGCAATCCGTTCTGGAATCAATTTGCAGATTTTAATAGCTATGTTGCGCGGGTACAATCATTCCTGCAATCCGGCAAACCCGATAACGATATTCTTTTCTACTACCCAATCCATGATCAGTGGGCTGAACCTGGTCCCGGATTATTACGTCATTTCGACGGGGGAATGGGCGAAAGCTTGAATGGTTCTTTTCTGAAAACCGGGGCTGAGGAATTAATTGAGAAAGGCTACACGTTCGATTTTATTTCTGATGCACAGTTGCAAGATATCTCACTTTCGAATGGCAAAATTGAATCAGGTGATATAGAGTATCAAACAATCGTAATTCCTGAAAGTCAGTTTATTCCGCTTGAAACATTCAACAAATTGATAGAGTTGGCTGATAATGGAGCAACAATCATTGCATACGGCGAACTCCCCAAGAGTGTGCCGGGAATATATGAGTTGGACTCCCGACAGAAAGAATACACCGATCTTATTAAACGACTTGAGTTCAATTCCACGAACCAAAATAATATTGATGAAGCTGCGATTGGCGAAGGGCGCTTGATATGTGGTGATGGTTTGAAAGATCTTTTGCAATACGCAGATATACCGCGTGAGCCCATGGTAGATGAGGAGTTGCAGTTTGTCCGGCGAAGCAATGATACCGGGCATATTTATTTTATCACCAATTGGAGCGATCAAAAAATAGACGGATGGATACCTTTATCTAAGAATACAAATTCAGCTTACATTTTTGATCCGCTTCATGAAAAAACCGGATATGCAGCTCTTCGGAATGAGACAGACAATGGTTCGGAGATTTATCTTCAACTCGACAAAGGTGAGTCTGTAATTGTCCAAACATTGGACTCCGGAAACAACTCTCCAACCTATCCTTATGTGGAATCCGCCAGGGAACCTCAACCTATTTCTGGGAGTTGGACACTAAGTTTCATCGAAGGTGGACCTGAACTTCCATCAGAACAATCCTTGGATCAACCTGTTTTATGGACAGAACTCGATGGTGAACATTTCGGTCATTTCTCCGGGACAGCGCATTACAGCATCACCTTTAACCGGCCTTCTGAAAATCAAGATGGCTGGCTTTTGGACGTGGGTGACGTGTATGAAAGTGCCACCGTTTACATCAATGGAGAAAGACGAGGGACACTTTTCGGGCCTGAATACAACCTCTATCTCTCTCCCGATTGGCTGAATGATGAAAATGAGCTGATCATTGAAATCAGTAATCTGATGGCCAATCGTATTGCATGGATGGAGCGAGAAAATTTGCCATGGAAGAAATTCTATAATGTTAATTTTCCCTCGCGAATGGAAGAAAACAGGAATGAACAGGGGATTTTTGATGCTTCGGGGTGGTCACCAAAACCATCGGGGATGGCGGGGCCGGTTACGTTGGTGTCTGTGAAGTGGCTTCAACCGAGTCAATAAAACTTCTGATTAACTATTTAAATTTTATTGTAAGAATACTTATTGCGAAGACATAGTAAATTAAAAAAGAGAACCAGTGCTTAATAATATCCCCACTGATAATTTTTATAAATTTCAATATTTGGCAGGATTATTAATAATTTTTTCAACCTTTTATTATCTCATTCAAAGAATAGAAATAGATAATGAGAATTTAATCAAATTAGAGGGACAAACTTCTCAACTAATGTTTGATAATCGAATGTGGGAATTTCAAATTGACGAAATTGATTCTCTTTCAAAAAAACTACTTGAACGAGATCAAATTACCGCTAATGAACTACAAAATCTCAGATCTAAAACTGATTCAATCTTTCAACTCTCACACAGTATCAACTCAAAAATGAATGATATTGCATTAAAAAATAATCTTATTTCATATTCTATTGAACGCACATCAAAATATCACAAATACTCCATCCTATTTCTGATTGCTGGAATAGTTTGGACGGCTATAGGATATTTTGGATGGTTCTTTTTACATCAAAAGAAACAAGACAGAATTCTAGAAATCGAATTAGAGTTAAAAGAACTAGAATTAAAAAGGACTGTAAACTTGAATAAAAAACCAGAAGAAGAATAATTTTTATACAGATAGAGTTGATTATTCTATCTGTAGAAGCTTATCAAAAATTGGAACGTCCTAAAACCTCGCTTGTGGAATTTTTTCAAAAACTCACCGCTTGCTTCTGTAAAGATTGATCTCGAAAGAAAGTCTTTACCCAATAGAACTTAATCTAACCATTCACAACCTTCATCGGCGGACGAAACCGCTTTAACCTCAATGCATTTCCAAGTACGAATACGCTTGATACTGCCATCGCTCCGGCCGCAAAGATCGGGGATAACAGAATTCCGAACGCCGGGTAAAGAGCGCCGGCTGCCAGCGGAATCAATATTATATTATAAACAAACGCCCAAAACAGGTTTTCTTTGATATTGCGTATCGTAGAATTAGAAAGCGCAATCGCATTGGGAACGTTTCTGAGATCGCCGGACATCAATACCACTTCGGCACTTTCTATAGCCACATCGGTTCCCGTTCCGATTGCAATTCCCACATCCGCCTGAGCGAGGGCCGGAGCATCATTGATTCCGTCGCCTACAAATGTCACTTTTCTTCCGTTGGACTGAAGTTGCTTAACGGCATTGGCCTTATCCTCAGGCAATACTTCGGCCACAACTTCATCAATTCCAAGCTCATTGGCGATTGCCCGGGCAGTTTGTTCATTATCACCCGTAATCATCGCTACTTTCAAATCAAGCTGATGCAGTTCTTTAATCGCGGCTGGGGTGGATTCTTTGATGGGATCGGCCACTGCCATTACTGCTACTAATTTGTCATCCATCGCGACATAAATGGGAGTTTTTCCTTCTTTGGTCAGATGATCCCGCACTTCGTCAAAGTGGCTGATATCAAGCTTTAACTGAGTCATAAAACGGTCAGCTCCAACAAAAACCCTGGTTCCATTAACTGTTGTTTCAATTCCAAAACCCGGTTTTGCATTAAAATCATCCGCCTCCGCCAGTTCAACTTTTTTATCCCTGGCGGCTTTTACAATCGCCTCGGCAATGGGATGTTCTGAGCGATTTTCTGCAGATGCAACAAGCTGCAAAATCTTATTTGATTCATAACCTTCAACGACTTCAAAATCAGTCAATTCAGGTTCGCCTTTTGTAAGCGTTCCGGTTTTATCCAACACAATCACATCGGTATTTCGGAGAGCTTGCAATGCATCACCCTGACGGAACAATACGCCCATTTCGGCCGCTTTCCCCGTTCCAACCATAATGGAAGTCGGCGTGGCCAAACCCATCGCGCACGGACAGGCAATAATCAAAACAGCTACAGCATTTACAAGTGCAAATGTGAGCGCGGGATCTGGTCCCCAGATGAACCAAATTCCGAATGTTAACAATGCCAACGTAATTACAGCGGGCACAAAATAGCTCGTCACTTTATTCACCAGAGACTGGATTGGCAGTTTTGAGCCCTGGGCTTCTTCCACCATTTTTATGATCTGGGCCAAAACGGTATCAGCGCCAATTTTTGTCGCTTTAAAACGAATGCTTCCGTTTTTGTTGATCGTGCCTCCGACCATCTCATCGCCTTTGGTTTTGTGAACCGGGATGGGTTCTCCGGAAATCATGGATTCATCCACATAAGAATCTCCGTCCACCACTTCTCCATCAACCGGAATCTTCTCGCCGGGCCGGACAAGAATGGTATCCCCGATTTGAACCTGTTCTACGGGAACTTCCATTTCCTTTCCATTTCTGATGATTCTCGCATTCTTTGCCTGGAGGCTCAGCAACCGCTTTATGGATTCGCTTGTTCGCCCTTTCGCGATGGCTTCCATATATCTACCTGATAAAATAAGAGTGACAATGACCGCCGAAGCTTCGAAATAGACATTCACGGTTCCGCTGGGCAACACCTGTGGAAAAAATGTAGCAACAACCGAATATCCATACGCGGCTGTAGTTCCCAACATTACAAGCGAGTTCATATCCGGCGTGCCTCTTCTTAACGATGGCCAGCCTTGTTTGTAGAATCTCAAACCGGGTCCGAACTGAACAACTGATGCCAGTACAAAAAACAGGTAATAAAGATTTTGCATACCCACCGAAGCACTCAGCCAGCTATGAAACGGCGTTATAAAATGCGATGCCATTTCAATCAGAAAGATTGGGATGCTGAACGTAGCGGCAATCATCAGCGATTGTTTGATGCTGTTCAGTTCCTGCTCACGTTCTTTTTTTTGCCGATCCGTCTGGCTGGCTCTGTCCACCTCATTGATAAGTTCGGCCTGGTATCCCGCATCCTGAACGATTTCTACAAGCTTCGAGGGATTTATCGTTCCCGGTATCACTCGGACCGTCGCTTTTTCAGTCGCAAGATTTACCGAAACATCTTTTACTCCGGGAGTTCGAAGAATGGCTCCTTCCACATTTCCAACACAGGAAGCGCAGTGCATTCCTTTCACACTAAATTGTAAGGTTTCAACCCTGGTTTGATATCCCGCCTGTTCAACGGCATCTACAATTTTAGTGGTATCTGTTTCTCCTGTCCGATAAGAAACCGTTGCTTTTTCCGTAGCCAGATTTACGGTAACATCTTCCACACCCTGTACTTTTTTGATCGCTTTTTCAACATTATTCACACAGGAGGCGCAATGCATTCCTTCTACATCGAACAGAATAGAGTCAGTGCCTTTTGGAGCCGTCTTTGGATCTGCTTCAGATGCAGGTATTTGTTTTGTATGTTCGTCTGTTTCAATTGAGTTTTTCATATCTCTACCTTAAATACAATATTTTTAAAAAATTCAGATGAATTCTGTTTCATCATTCACCCATACAGACGCAAAAAATTGGATCGGTTACAGTTTTTTTAGGATGATTATCATTCACCATTTCAACTGTTTTTCTTTATAACAATTTCGTAATTAATCAGTTTCTTTTAGTAAGATTTATTTAATGATGAACGAGTATAAAAAGAAAGAATTACTAGCTGAAGAATTGCTTCCCCATCGGGAGCGACTTCTGAATTTTATCTTGTCCAAAGTATCCGACAGGGAGTTGGCTGAAGATATTTTACAGGACAGTATTTTAAAAGCGTTGAATGCATTGCCGGATCTCGAAGATGAAAAAAAAATCTTATCCTGGTTCTATCAGATTGTCCGTAATAAGATTATTGATCATTACAGGAGAACAAAAACTCAGTCAAAACATTATGAGAAGTTTGTCCGGGACGCCTCATCTTTTTATGAATCGTCAGAGGATGAAAAAATGGTTTGCAAATGCTACCGGGAAATCCTGCCGAAATTAAAGCCTGAATATTCTCAACTCATTAAGCAAATGGAACTTGGTGAGGGAGATCCACACGAAGTAGCCAAAGAATTGGGTATCACACGTAATAATTTAAAAGTTCGCAGACATCGGGCTCGCCAG
Organism: Rhodohalobacter sp. 614A; assembly: GCF_021462415.1. Classification (NCBI taxonomy): domain Bacteria; kingdom Pseudomonadati; phylum Balneolota; class Balneolia; order Balneolales; family Balneolaceae; genus Rhodohalobacter; species Rhodohalobacter sp. 614A. The sequence goes on along the minus strand of NZ_JAKEDS010000001.1, from coordinate 1,449,091 downwards.
CAACTGCACGATCAACTTGAACAAACCTGCGGAAAATGTGCTGCAAAAGGTTGCGTTGATTGTGAGTGTGAATGATCTTTTTGTGCGATTAGAATGTTTAATTTCAAACCCTTATAACCTTTTTCCCGCTTTGGTAGAGGCGGGATATTTTTAAAAAGAAAGAATCTTTTCTCACCTACTGTTTGTCCCAAAGAGCAGTATGCTACCATTTATATTTAAAATCTGGAATAGACGGATATCAAATTACTATCTCCACATAAAGAAACATACCGCACCTCTGGTGCGGGTCTTATGAAGCACAAACTATCTTTTTACAAATATGCTGCTCCTACCGGAGCAGTTTTTGTAATTCGCACAGAAACCGTTCAAGTTGTTTTGTGTTTTCAATAATCAGCTTTGCATCACTGAGTTAATCAGCCATAAAAAAACCCGTTCTGAATTGCTCCAGAACGGGTTCAATAATTACGAACGGTAAAGTTTATACAATTCGTGAAATCAATTCGGCGGTTCTTGCAGAGTAACCGGCTTCGTTATCGTACCAGCCAATTACTTTTACAAGGTTGCCATCCACTTTAATGGTTCCACTGTCGAAAATACAAGAGTGTGGATTACCAATAATATCGGTAGAAACAAGCTCTTCTTCTGTATATTCGAGGATTCCTTTCAGATCGCCTTCAGCGGCTTTTTTGAATGCAGCCAAAACTTCATCTGCAGTCGTATCGTCGCCTACAATGGCGGTAAAATCGGTCAATGAACCTGTGAGAACAGGAACACGAACGGCGCCACCGTCAAGTTTTCCATCAAGGTGTGGCAGTACAAGGCCAACAGCTGCAGCAGCACCGGTTGTAGTCGGTACAATATTGGTAGCAGCAGCACGGGCTCTTCTCAGGTCTTTGTGAGGACCGTCAACCAGAGCCTGATCGCCTGTATATGCGTGAATGGTGGTCATAAAACCTTTTTGAACGCCACCAAAGTTTTCGTCAAGTACTTTTACCATTGGTGCAAGACAGTTGGTAGTACAGCTTGCGTTTGAGAAAATGGTATTGTCTTTATCAATTTCGCTGTCGTTAACGCCCAGTACGATGGTCTGGATGTCAGCTCCTTTTGCCGGAGCAGAGATAATCACTTTTTTAGCGCCGGCTTCAAGATGTTTGCCTGCACCTTTTCCATCTCGGAAAATACCGGTAGACTCGATAACCACTTCAGCTCCACGCTCGCCCCATTTCAGGTTTGCCGGATCTCTCTCTGCTGTTACACCAATTTTTGCCCCGTTAATTACCAAGTCGGTTCCGTCGGCATATACTTCGCCGTCGAATTTGCCCTGGGCGGTATCATATTTAAACAGGTGTGCTAAGGTTTTGGCATCGGTAAGGTCGTTAATTCCAACTACTTCTACTTTGTCGCTTTGGTATTTCAGTATGGCACGCATTACCAGTCGTCCAATGCGTCCAAATCCGTTAATACCTACTTTAATTTTAGCCATAAATTTTTACTCCTTTTCAATTCAAATTATTTGATTTGACTGTATTAGTTGAATCAATATAAAATAACTTATTCTCTGCTCTCTTTCCATTTTTACAAGAAATGAAAGCGCTTCTAATTACAGTTAAAACTTAAACTTATAAATGAGTTTTAAAAAACCTGATCAGCACGATTTTAATGAATAAAATGAGTGAATGTGGCAATCTCAAAAAAGAGGATCACCACATCCAAAAACCGGCCGAACGAAGATGTGCTCTAAATATCATCTTCCAGATCTACATCATCCGGAATATCATCATCAGAAATCAGTTCATCCACATCTGAGGAATCATCGTCATCCTCCTCATCTTCATCAGCTCCTTGTACGGGACTGCTCTTTTTGATCTGAGCTTTTGCACCTGCCCGTCGCAGTTGCATCACGATGTCGGGATTGTCATTATCAAGGGCAATGTTGAGCGCTGAATCACCATTTTTATCTCTCAGCCGTACATTTGCTCCCGAATCGAGGAGATATTTAACGACCGATGAATGTCCTTCTCTTGCGGCGAGCATCAGCGCGGTTTGTCCCCAGCGTTGCTGAGCATTGACGTTTGCCCCGTTTTTCACCAACAGCTGAACGGCCTCAATATTTCCCTCCCGGGCAGCTACAATAAGTGCGAGTTCGCCGATGGGAGTACCATTATCGAGCAGATATCTCATCAACTCAAGATTTCCGGTTTCGGCAGCACGGTTTAAAGCCGTCCCCCCCATTTTCGTTTGAATCGTGGGGTCAGCTCCATGGTCAATCAGATATTTAACAATATCCATATGCCCTCCTTCTGCTGCATAAATCAGTGCAGAGGAGCCGTTTTTAGCTGTTTCATTTATATCCGCTCCTTCCTGATGCAGCTCTGAAACACGTTTTAGGTCACCTTCCCGGGCAGCCTGTAAAAAAGATGAAAGCTCCATTTTTAAATTGTTTTAAATCTTAAAATTTCTTGTTCTTGGAAAAATTCTTGTTGTGTATATCTCAAAAAAACTGCTCTTAGTCAACTTTCCTGTATTAAATTTCAGTTTTATAATCGTCTTATTTCGTTATTGAAGATAAACATCCAAATCATAACCGTTTGCAAAATCCTTTCCGCTCATTTTTCGTTTACCCGGCACTTGTACGGAGATAAGTTCAATCGGGTTGTCCCCGCATCCCACAAAAAGTTTTTCATCCTCAAAATGTAGCTCACCCGGTTTCAGGTTTAGTTTTTCCGCTAATCGGGATCGATAAATATTCATTTTTCTTCCATCGTACAAACACCAGGCGGTTGGAAACGGACTCAATCCGCGAATAAAATTGTGAACATCTTTTGCCGGCCGGGTGAAATCAATTCGTGTATTTTCCTTGAAAAGTTTGGGAGCCGGGGTTGCCAGCTGGTGATCTTGTTTGGTTGTTTGTACCGAATCCCCTGCAATTTGATTGATAGCCTCCAACAATAAATCTGCACCTGTCTCCTTCAGACGGTTATACAAATCACCGGTCGTTTCATTTTCCCCGATTTTTGTACGGTTTTGTGCGATAATTTCTCCCGTATCTACATTCTCATTCAAGAAAAAGACGGTACATCCCGTCTCCTTTTCTCCTTTGATGATGGACCAATGAATGGGTGCCGCTCCACGGTATTTCGGCAAAAGGGAAGCGTGAAGGTTTACAGACCCGATCGAAGGAATCTTTAAAACGGAAACCGGCAAAATTCTGAAAGCAACCACAACAAGAAGATCAGGATTCAGGTCGCGGATGCTTTTGTGAAATTCATCTGACTTCACATCTTGCACATCAATGGTTTTCAATCCCATTTGAAGAGCGCGTTTTTTTACTGCGGTCGGCTCTGGTGTTCCGCCTCGTCCACGCCGTTTATCGGGATTGCTTACAACTGCCTGAATGGTATGATTGGAGGCATGGATTTTTTCCAGGCTGGGTATCGCAAAATCGGGCGATCCCATAAAAATAATCTTTAACGAGTGCATGACCTATTCTATAATTTGGGAACCAGAGGATACTCTGTTTCAAGCTTGCCCTTTTCAATCTTCCGCAGGGTAGATTTATGAAGCCTCCGCTTGAACGCACTCAAATAATCGAGAAAAAGAACTCCCTGCAAGTGATCGTACTCATGTTGAATCACCCTCGCCAGCCATCCAGATGCTTTCAGCGTTTGCTCATTAAAATCCCGGTCTTTGTAAGAAACTGTAATCGATTTCGGCCGGGAAACTTCATCACGAACTTCAGGAATGCTTAAACATCCTTCTTCCATTTTCACAGTTTCCTCATCCTTTTCGATGATTTCCGGGTTAATAAATACGATGGCACCGACATCTTCTTCATCCTCAATATCTTCGGTAATTGCATCGGCGTCCATCACAAATAGTTGAAGGGGTTCGCCAATCTGCGGAGCAGCAAGTCCAACTCCGCTTGCATGGTACATGGTTTCAAACATGTCGTCAATCAATGCCTGAAGTTCTTCTGAATTTTCAGAAACCGGCTTTGTCTTTTTCTTAAGAATCGGGTCGTTATATGTAACTATCGGTAAAACTGACATTTTTAAATCTCGGGGTATGCTTCTAAAAACTGTTGTAAAATTAATGCAGCTGCCGCCTGATCAACCCTGCCCTTTTGGCGGCGCTTCATTTTTGGTACACCGGCATCGACCATAAGCTTCTGTGCCTGGCGGGAGCTGTAACGCTCATCCATCGTATAGATTTTAACATCACGGAATTTGTTTTTCAAGGTGTTAATATAGTTTTCCACCAATTCCGTAGCATCTGTCGGATCTCCCTGGGGAGTAAGCGGCCAGCCAACCACAATAGCCTTGATCGGGCCTTCTGATTTCACCTGCCGCTCAATTTCTATAATGGATTCATCCGGTGCAAAGGTGCCGAAAGGGTTAGCATTGGTTCTGAGCAGATCGGTTCTGGCCAAACCCACTCGTTTACTTCCAACATCAACACCCAAAACTCTACCGAAGTCCGTCAATCAATCTTCCTCTTTTACCTCGCTGAGAGGTTTTTTAAGGAACTTCTTAAGTTTCTTGCTCGGTTTGAAATGCGTTTTCCGGTGGGCCGGAACGTAAATCACTTCATTGGTTTTTGGATTTCGTGCTTTTGGTTTCGCTTTCGTCTCTTTCACCTCGAACACACCAAAATTTCTGAGTTCAATTCTGCAAGTAGGGTCTGCTGCCATCATCTTGTCTCTCAAAGAATCAATTACATTGTCAACCCATGGTTCTGCTTGATTCAGGGGTACATCCATTTTATCGGCGACTGTACGTACTATATCGCGTTTTGTATAAGTAACCATCCTATTATTATTTTTTTCGCTCTATCTGATTATTAACGAACACTTTAACGTTCGTTAAAAATAAAAATATTTAAAGTAAGTCCATAGAAATTTCTTGCTGTAGTGGCGATATAAGTGTTTGCACCTATGATACATAGCAAATTTTACTCATACCGGAGAACGGTTTTAATTCCCTCAACTTTTTCAAGTTTCCTGATAATTTTTTCGAGGTGTTTCAGGTCATTAACATGAGCTGTAATGATTCCTTCAAACATACCGCCCTCACTGCTCACATTGATACTCTTCATATTTGTTTGCATGGACTTTGAGAGTACCTCAGTTAAATCATTGACCAATCCAACCCTGTCCTCTCCTACAACTTTTATAGCGCCCAAAAATTGTTCGTCAATATTTCTTGCCCAGGAAACATCCACAATTCGTTCACTGTCGGTACGTATCAGGTGATGGGCATTTTTACAATTAGACCTGTGAATTTTTACATCACCATTCCGGCTGATGAAACCAATCACGTTATCTCCCGGAATGGGATTGCAGCAGTTCGCATATGAATATTTAACGTTGCTCAGTTCACCTTCAACCAAAAGTGCTTTACCATCGCCCACAGAGCGGGCTGTAGTAAAATACTCTTCTGAAATATCTTCATCCGAGAGTTTCTTTTGCTGATCCTCCGACTCGTCATCCAACCTGCCTTTGCTTTTAAGCTGCTTGACGATCTTGAACAATTCATTTACCTCAAACGCGCCGGAACCTATTTCATAAAACATGTCCTGGGCATCGCTGAACTTAAAGCGCTTGGCAACTTTTGTGAGCTCCTGGTCAGAAATTTCAACTTTTCCGCGAGAAGCCCGCTTTTCCCAGGCTTCCCTTCCCTCGTTGGCAACTTTCCTCTCTTTTTGTTTGATAAACTGGCGGATACGAGCCTTGGCTTTGTGTGTTACCACATCCTCCATCCAATCAGCATTCAGATTGATTCTGTTTCCGGTTATGATTTCAACTTGGTCACCAATTTTCAACTTCTGGCGTAGCGGAGCCATTTTTCCATTCACTTTTGCAGAAACCGCACGTTCACCAATCTCACTGTGAATTTCGAATGCAAAGTCAATACAGGAAGCACCATTCGGCAGGGTCTTCAGTTCCCCCTGTGGAGTAAACACATAGATTTCATCCTGGTACAAATTCAGCTGGAAATCTTTTACAAATTCCGTAGCGGCGTCAGGCCGTGGTGTCTCGAGAACATCTCGCACCCAATTCACGAATTTGTCGAGTTCATTACTTCCCCCGCTGCTTCCTTCTTTATACTTCCAGTGTGCGGCAAGTCCCTGTTCAGCAATATAATCCATCTTCCGGGTTCGGATCTGAACTTCTACTTTACGTCCCTGTTTTGTAATTACCGTTGTGTGAAGCGATTGATAACCATTGGCTTTGGGGACGGAAATAAAATCACGAAACCGTTTGGGAATGGGCGTATACCAATCGGTGATGATGGAATAGACTCTCCAGCAGTCTTCTTTTGTGTGTGGATCTTCAAGGATTATACGGATGGCGAACAAGTCATAGATCTCCTCAAATGGCTTTTGCTGCGTCTGCATTTTTCGGTAGATCGAGTAGATGTGCTTTGGTCGCCCCTTTATTTCGAATTTAAATTTCTGTTTATCCAGCTCGCCTTTGATCGGCTGCATGAATTCTTCAATAAATGCCTCTCTTGCTTCACGCTTCTCCCTGAGCTTTCTTACCAGATATTTGTATGAATTCGGATCAATGACTTTAAAACATAGATCCTCAAACTCATTTTTGATCTTAAAAAGCCCAAACCGATGCGCGAGCGGTGCATACAATTCAATCGTCTCTGTGGCCTTGTTGAGCTGCTTCTGCTTTGGCAAATGCTGGATGGTACGCATATTGTGCAGGCGATCCGCAAACTTGATCAGAACCACACGAATATCTTCGGCCATCGACAGGAGCAGCTTCATAAAGGTTTCTGCCTGCTTGGTATCCCGGTTTTCAAAAACGCCGGTAATCTTTGTGAGACCGTCAATAATATGCTTAACCGTTGTGCCGAAAAGTTCTTCTATTTCATCCAGCGTAACGCTGGTATCTTCAACCGTATCATGCAAAAGAGAAGCTGCAACGGAGATATCATCAATATTAAATTCCTCCGCCATGATTTTAGCAACCTCAAGCGGATGTTCGTAGTAGGGCTCCCCGGATGCTCTTTTTACATTCTCGTGTGATTTGCAGCAAAGCTTGAATGCCCGGGTAATCAAATCATCGTCCGTCTCATCCAAATGGGTGTGACAGAGACGCAACAATCCCCGCAACCCGCTCATTTGTTTCTTGTCGAGCTCGTAATGGTCAACCTGATTGCGAATGTCTGTATCCACATTTGCCATAGGCACTCAAAAATCTACCTCATTTATTATTAAACTCCTTTTTTATAAACGAAGTTCTCATTTTTAAAATATGATAAAAAGGAAGTCTAAAATTCGAATATTTTGCAAAAACCGTTAAATAAGTAGTATACGCGTTTTTTCAAATCCTTTTTTCAAGTTTTGTCTTTTGTTTTTGGATGTGATTCTGTCATTTCGAACAGAGTTAAGTAATCTCCAGACGCTCGTTAGAAGATTGCAGCAGCCGTTGCACTCCCTCGCTCTGATCCATTTTCCGATTTAACTCTCCTGTAACCTTGCAAATGGCTTGATATGCAAATCGTCGTAATGCCCTTCTCTTGCTTTTAACGCACCTGTGACGGCAATCATTGCGGCATTATCGGTGCAATATTGACTGGAAGGAATCATGAGGTTTAGTCCCATTTTTTGCGCCATCATTCCCACTTTATCTCTTAACATTGAATTAGCTGATACACCGCCTGCCAACATTATATTTTTTACCCCGGTTTTTTTTACCCCTCTTTTCAGCTTTACCTGGAGCACATCCGTAATGGCACCCGAAACACTTGCACAGATGTCATTCAAGTGTTCCTGAACAAACGCATCCCCTTTCTCTTGTGTGTAGTAGAGCACGCTCGTTTTCAATCCTGAGAAACTAAAATCGAGACCTTTGTTAATCATAGATCGCGGAAAATCGTGAAAACCGGGATCTCCTTTTTTTGAGAGTTTATCGATAACCGGGCCAGCCGGATAATCCAGGTTCAACAGTTTACCTATCTTGTCAAAAGCCTCACCGGCGGCATCATCCCGGGTTTTCCCCAAGACATTGTGAGAGAATAGTTTATCAACATGTACCAATCTCGTGTGTCCACCCGATACAATGAGTGCAAGAAAGGGATATACTTCTTCGTGTTCAATAAAGTTGGCATACATGTGCGCATCGATATGATTGACGCCTATAATCGGTTTCTCCTGAGAGATGGATAATCCCTTGGCAAAACTCAGGCCAACCAATAAAGACCCCATCAAACCGGGACCTTGTGCTACCGCGATGGCATCAATTTCATCCAAAGAAACCTGCGCTTCTTCCAAGGCCTGGTTAACCGTCTTCCAAATGGTTTTATGATGCGCGCGCGAAGCAAGCTCCGGAACCACTCCACCGAATTGTTCATGGATGGCCTGAGAGGCAATTATATTCGATAGAATGGAGCCATCCGACCAAACGGCCGCAGCCGTTTCATCACATGAAGATTCGATGCCTAAAACAGTCATATTCTGTCTTTATCCTACTATTTTTCTTGATCCGAATATCTTCTTTCCGGACCGCATTCTCTGACGCTCTGCTTTCGATCAGTGATTAACATTTTAAAAGAAGCGAAACTTCAATTTGTCGTTCCGAAGCAGGAACTGCGGAACGAGTAAAATCATCCAATATCAATCTCGTATTACTAACCTATTTGAAGCATTCGGTCGATTGGCACTTTGGCTCTCTCAGCCAATTCGAACGGCACTTTCACTTCATACTGATTGAATTTAAGGGCATCCCGGAGGTTTTCGAGCGTAATCATTTTCATATAATCGCACACGGAATCTTCGCTGGCGGCATAGAATTTTTTCTCGGGGCTATCTTTCCGCATCCGGTGAAGAATGCCCGTTTCTGTTGCAACTACAAATTCCTCCGCATCCGATTCTTTTGCCCGCTGCAGCATTCCACTTGTTGAGTGTACATGGCCGTCTTTGCAGTCAAAGTACATAGCTGATTTCATCATGCATGATGTTGAGCAACCGCACTCGGGATGAATCAGGAACTCGGCATCCGGATGTTCTTTCTGTTTTTCAGCCAGGTTCAGTTCTCCGATTTTTTCATGAACGTGGCATGCACCCTGCCAAATGTTCAAATCACGGCCGGTCATCATTTCCACGTAAGCTCCCAAAAACTTGTCCGGTAAAAACAAAATTTCTTTGTCTTCTGGAATTGATTCAACAATCCCCACCGCATTGGATGATGTACAGCAATAATCGCTTTCGGCTTTAACTGCCGCAGTGGTGTTCACATAAGAAACCACGACTGCTCCCGGGTGCTGAGCTTTCCACTCTTTGAGTTGCCCGGCGGTGATGCTGTCTGCCAACGAACAGCCGGCATCCAGATCGGGAATCAAAACGGTTTTATGGGGTGAAATGATCGATGCTGTTTCGGCCATAAAATGTACGCCGCAAAAAACGATTATGTCTTCATCCGCTTTGGCCGCCTGACGAGATAAACCGAGTGAATCTCCCACATAATCCGCAATATCCTGAATTTCAGGGATTTGATAATTGTGAGCCAAAATCACCGCATTTTTTTGCCGTTTCAACTCAAGAACTTCTGTTGCTAAATCTTCATTTACTACTGTTTCCATGGGTCTGAATATGATTAAAAAATTTCTTTGATTCGCTGGCTGATGTCAAAAGCCTGAACCGAATGAGTTAACGCCCCAACCGAAATAAAATTGACTCCGGTTCCGGCCACTTCACGAATGGTTTTGGAGGTGATATTCCCGGAAGCTTCTGTTTCAGCCCGCGTTCCGATTCGTTCAACTGCTTTTGTCATCATTTCAACGCTCATATTATCGAGCATAATTATATCAGCGCCGGATTTCAATGCTTCATCCACTTCTTCGAGATTCGTGGTTTCTACTTCAATTCTTATGTCCGGATTTTTGGCCCGGACACGCTCTACAGCTTTGGAAATACTTCCAGCTGCCTGGATATGATTATCTTTGATCATAGCCAAATCGTAAAGTCCCATTCGGTGATTAACGCCACCTCCGGCTTTAACAGCAATTTTATCGAGCTTTCTGAGTCCCGGCACAGTTTTTCGGGTGTCTAAAATCTTGGCGGGAAATCCTTTCAGTTCGCGAACAATTTCATTTGTTTTTGTGGCAATGCCTGACATCCGCTGTGCAAAATTAAGTGCTGTCCGCTCGGCAATCAATACAGCACGACAGTTTCCTGAAAATTCAACAACCGTCTCTCCGGTTCTCACTTCATCGCCACCATTAAAAAAAGGATGCCACTCAATATTTTCATCCAGTTTCTCAAAAACCCGTTGTGCAATTTGTAACCCGGCAATAATTCCGGCTTGTTTGGCAACCCAAACTGCTTTGGTTTTTTTTTGATCATCAATTACTGCTTCAGTTGTCACATCACCGCCGCCGATATCTTCAGCCAGAGCTACATCAATAAGATCATCCAGCCATTTTTGATTTGAAACCTCAGGAAAAATCATGATACAGCCTGAATCTTATTGAAACGGTTTTTATAAAATCGCATGGGTTCTTTTTGGGAATCATCCGGTCCGGGGAAATCTATTCTGAAATGTACACCACGACTTTCTTTCCGATGAAGTGCTCCTACAATAATAAGTTCCGCGATATTCACCATCTCTTTCATCCGTAAAAAGAAATATTCATTCCCTTGGTTATAAAGAGGAGATTTCAGTTCGCTATCAATTTGATTCAGCGCCTGGTGCAGGCCTGCGTCATCCCGCTCAATTCCGGCAAACCGGTTCAGTAAAGAAGTCACTGTTTTTTTCTGCACCATAAATGGCTCTTCCAGATCGTGCGACAATGTAAACGGTTTAAGCGTCATTCCAATCATATGGGAACGGGCCGGCAATTTAATGGCGTGCTCAACCGCCCGTTTACTAAAAACCAGACATTCCAAAAGCGAATTGCTGGCGAGGCGGTTTGCTCCGTGGACACCCGTTACGGCAACTTCGCCGCATGCATAAAGTCCTTCAATATTAGTCTGTCCATCCAGATCGGTTTCAATACCACCAATGCAATAATGAGCTGCCGGCGCAACCGGAATTCCCTGTTTACTGATATCAATTCCCTGCTCTTCAATACGGCGCATTAAACCGGGAAAACGCTTCTTGATCTTGTCGGTATTCAGATGTCTGAAATCAAGGTAGACGAAATTCTCTTCCTGATTGGAAATCTGTTTAAAAATTTCCCTGGAAACCACATCCCTGGGTGATAATTCCATGTCGGTATATTTCTCCATAAAACGGTCACATTTAAGATTGAACAACCTTGCCCCTTCTCCCCGAAGTGCTTCACTTAGCAGGAATCCATCGCCCTTAGAATCGGTATAAACGGTAGGATGAAATTGGATAAACTCTAAATCTTTAAGTATCGCTCCGTGATTTAAAGCCAGCCACAGACCGTCGCCGGTGGATGTGTGAGGATTCGTCGTTCGTGTGTACAATCCAGAGTAACCGCCGGTGGCCAGTATCGTTGCCTTGCTTTGAATTTGAACTGTTTTGTTCTCTTTATAGAGGTAGGCCTGAGCGCCAAAACATCGGCTATTTTCACTGATCAGGTCATAAACAAAAACATTTTCGGCAATGGTAATCCGATCCGTTTCCCTGATTCGCGAAATCAGAAAATCAACCAGTGCTTTACCGGTAGCCGCGCCGTTGGCATGCAAAATTCTTCGATTCGAATGACCACCTTCCATGCCAAGATTCAGACGTCCATTCTTCCTCTCGAAAGGCATTCCGTCATCTATTAATTCCTTGATTCGATCGGATCCTTCTTTTACCAGAATTTCAACCGCTTTCGGATTGCAGTAACCTCTGCCTGCCTCAAGTGTATCTTTTATATGATTTTCGTAGGAATCGGATCCCTCCAGAACCGCTGCAACACCACCTTGAGCCCAGTAACTGCTGCTTTCATCCAACGAGGTTTTGGTAACAAGAAGCACCTCTCCGTATTTAGCTGCTTCAAGTGCTGCATTCAGGCCGGCAACTCCGCTACCGACAATTAAGTAATCCGTTTTTTGGATGGTAAAGCTCACGATGTGCGAACGATAAACTTAAAAAACATAAAGATACAATTTTTTCTGCGGAGCTTTAAAATACAAAAGCCCTCCGTTTAAAAAACGGAGGGCTTCGAATTATTCAACGAATTCAATATTTATTTTTTCTCGTCTTCGTCTTCATCCACAACTTCGAAATCAGCATCTACAGCATCATCGCCTTCGTCAGCAGATGCTTCGCTTTCGCCGGCACCATTTTGAGATGGTCCGCCTTCTGCGCCTTGCTGGGCTTCAGCAGCCTGATAGATTTCTTGAGATGCAGCTGCCCATACCTGGTTCAGTTCTTCGATAGCAGGTTCGATCTCATCCATATTTTCCTGCTTGTGAGCTTCTTCAAGCTTGTTCAATGCATCTTCGATCTTCTGCTTGCTGCCTTCAGAAATTTTATCTTCGTGCTCTTTAAGCTGCTTTCTTGTGGAGAAAATCAGAGAATCTGCTTTGTTAAGTGCTTCCACTTTCTCTTTGATTTTCTTGTCTTCTTCAGCATGCTCTTTGGCAGCATCACGCATTTTTTCGATTTCATCATCACTTAAGCCAGATGAAGATTCAATTCGAATGCTTTGTTCTTTTCCGGTACCCTTGTCTTTGGCGCTTACATTCAGAACACCGTTTGCGTCAATATCGAAGGTTACTTCAATTTGTGGTACGCCACGGGGTGCCGGTGGAATTCCATCCAGATGGAACCGGCCAAGAGTTCGGTTATCCTGGGCTTTGGCCCGTTCACCCTGAAGAACATGAATTTCCACACTCGTCTGGCTATCGGCGGCGGTTGAGAAAGTTTCCTTCTTGCTCGTTGGGATCGTCGTGTTACCTTCAATAAGTTTGGTCATTACGCCTCCCAACGTTTCGATACCGAGAGTCAACGGCGTAACGTCCAGCAGTACAACGTCTTCAACGTCTCCGCTCATCACACCACCCTGGATTGCAGCACCGACGGCCACAACCTCATCCGGGTTCACACCTTTACTCGGATCTTTTCCGAAGAATTCTTTAACAACTTCCTGGATTTTCGGAATTCGGGTAGAACCACCCACAAGGATTACTTGGTCAATCTCATTCTTGGAAATTCCGGCGTCTTTAATCGCTTTTTCACACGGAGTGATGGTTTTCTTCACAAGATCATCCACCAACTGCTCAAACTTGGATCGGGTGAGGTCGATATTCAAGTGTTTCGGTCCAGAATCCGTAGCCGTAATAAACGGCAGGTTTACGTTGGTTTTTTGTGAACTTGAAAGCTCAATCTTGGCTTTCTCGGCTGCATCTTTCAATCGCTGCATGGCCATCGGATCTTTTCTCAGATCAATGCCTTCATCTTTCTTGAACTCATCGGCCAGGAAATTAATAATTCTTTGGTCGAAGTCGTCACCACCGAGGTGAGTATCACCGGAGGAGGATTTCACTTCAAATACGCCATCACCAAGATCAAGAACAGAAACATCAAATGTACCTCCACCCAAGTCATAGACAATGATGGTTTGATCCTGATCTTTTTTGTCGAGTCCGTATGCAAGAGAAGCGGCAGTCGGCTCATTAATAATTCGTTTTACTTCGAGACCTGCAATTTTGCCGGCTTCCTGGGTTGCTTTCCGCTGGGCATCATTAAAGTATGCAGGAACCGTAATAACGGCTTCCGTTACTTTCTCTCCAAGATATTCTTCTGCGGTCTGCTTCATTTTTTGCAGTACCATCGCAGAAATTTCTTGGGGAGCATAATTTCTGTCGTCAATTTTTACCCGTGCCGTACCATCGTCATCGGATTTTACAACGTTATAAGAAACCTGGCCGATTTCATCTTTTACCTCGTTGTACATCCGTCCCATAAATCTCTTAATGGAAGAAACGGTTTTATCGGGATTTGTAATCGCTTGCCGTTTGGCGGGGGCACCAACCAATCGTTCGCCATCTTTTGAAAAAGCAACGACTGACGGGGTTGTCCGGCCACCTTCAGAATTTTGGATAACTACAGGTTCGCCACCTTCCATTACGGCAACGCATGAGTTTGTAGTACCTAAGTCAATTCCAATAATCTTACCCATAATAATCTACCTATCTTAATTTTTATTCGTTTTAAATTCTTACTTAGTTGATGGGAATGGATTGTGAATCGTCACCTTCCACTCCTGTCTTGGAAATTTTTACCTGGAGCACACCCTCTTTAAATGTGGCGCTTACAGACGAAACATCTGCATTTTCGGGGAGTGCAAATGAGCGAGAAAAAGATCCCTGGGTTCGTTCTGAACGTTTCAACACTTCACTATCTTCCAGAAAAAGTTCCCGCTCGCCACTGACTGTGAGAACCCTGTCTTTCATAGAGATGTTGATATCTTTCTTTTGCATACCCGGCAAATCCATCAAAAGCGAATAGACGTCCTCGCTTTCTACAATATCGCAAGCAGGCTTAAAGTCACCGGCTTCTACATTCAAAGGAACAAATCGTTCAACAATTCCCTGGATATCTTTGCCAAGTCGTGAAAGTTGTTTTTCTAAGTCGATGTTCAGATTGCTCATAGTTTTACCATTTTTACCATGTAAGTAGCAACCTCAATGCCAATTAACCTTGCGTTAAGGCTTCACTGACGTATTGACATAGAAAAAGTCAGAAATGTGACCTCATGCCAGTTTAGATTACAGAATCGCTCAAAGTCTGCAGGTGATTCCAGAAATTTGGATAAGAGATGGCAGTACAATCGGCATGAGTGATTGTCGAGCTGTCTGTACCTTTGGTAGCCAATACGGCTGCGGCCATAGCCATCCGGTGGTCGTGATAGGTAGGATACGTGGCAGCTTTCGGTTTAAAATCTCTTTTTCCCTCAATGACAATTCCGTCTTTTTTCAGCTCAATATCCGCTCCGGCCAAATTCAGAATTTCTGCCATTGCTGCGAGCCTGTCCGTTTCTTTGTGGCGAAGCTCCTCGGCGCCGGTAATGACAGATTTTCCTTCTGCAAAACACATGGCTACCATCAGGATGGGAAGTTCGTCAATGCAATTGGGAATGAGCGCGGGGTCCAGATGTAACGGTTTAAGTTCGGATGATTCAACATACAAATCTGAAACCGGCTCTCTGCCTTCCAGCTTGTTGTTGGTTTTTTTGAAGCTCGCCCCCATCTCTTCCAAAATATAGTAAACAGCATCACGGCTTGGATTTACCCCGGTTCCCTTCAAATGAATCTCTGCATTTTCATGAATGGCCCCGGCTACAAGCCAAAAAGCCGCAGCAGAGAAGTCTCCCGGTACACTGTAATTCTGTGAAGGAATAACATGATCGCGACTGCTTCGAATGATTTTTCCTGATCCGTAGGGTTCAGAATCCAGTTCAAGAAGACGCTCGGTATGATCCCGGCTCAAAACATTTTCGATCACTGCGGTTGGTTCCTCGCCAAAAAGTCCCGCAAGAAGTACACACGATTTTAGCTGGGCACTGGCAATCGGCAATGGAAACCGTATTGCTTTTACACCTTGGTGCGAATGAATGTTAAGCGGAGCGTACACGCCATCTCTCCCGTCAATTTTACATCCCATTTTTTGAAGGGGAGCGATTACGCGCTTCATTGTTCGGGAGGACAGCGACTCATCCCCAATCATTGAACACTCGACACCGGCTCCTGCTACAATTCCGCTTAATAATCGCATGGTTGTTCCCGAGTTTCCACAATCAAGTGGTTCATCCGGATTTTGGAATCCGTCTCTTCCCACACCTGAAATTTTTACAGTCGAGTTCTCTTTTTGAACTTCAACCCCCAACTGCTTCAGGCATTCGAGAGTGCTTTGCGGATCAGCGGCCGGCGAATAATTTTGTATGATACTATCCTCCGAAGAGATAGCAGCAAACATGGCCGAACGGTGAGAAATGGATTTGTCAGGTGGTGGTAGAATTTCTCCGGATAGTTTAGCAACCGGATTAACAGCTTTATTCATTCCTAGTTATTTTGCAGTAAACGTCTTGCTTTTTGTGCTCCGGGCGTATCAGGATAATTTTCAAGAATTGAATTGAGTACATTTCTGGCTTCGCCTCTTCTGCCCTCGCGGATATAAATTTCTGCGGTTCTGTATTGTGCTTCCGCCACCCACTGAGAAAAGGCCTCAAAAAGTGTACTGACTCTCGAAAAAGCTTCCAACGCGGCTTCCCTGTTGTTATCAGTAACATACGATTCCCCGATCAGATATTGAGCTTCTGCTCCAACCTCGGTTGTATTATTTTCAGCAACCAACTCAAAAAACCGCCGTGCTTCGTCTGTTCTTCCATCCCTGAGTAATACCTTCCCAAGTCCTACCCTGGCAGCGGCATTCTCGGAGTTGGCAGACAACACCCGTTCAAAATTCTGGCGCGCTTCATTGATATTGCCAAGAGCAAGATTGGCATTCCCAATTCCGAGATATGCTTCCTGCTGATATCTGTCATCTTTCTCGGCGAGTTCCTGGTATCTTTGAAGGGATTGATCGTAATTACCCATTTCATATTGGATGCGCCCAAGTTCGGCAAGTGCCGGAGCCGCACGCTCAGAATTCGGAAAATCATTTGTCAGGCTTTGAAGTACATCTGCGGCTTGTGAAAGGCTATCCAATCGCGTATAAGCATTTGCAAGATTATAATACGCATCCGGCATCATTTCCTGATTATTCGTCACCCGCAGGTACTGTCGGAATTCCCGAACCGCGGCTTCGTAATCACCTGATTGAAATACATTTTC
Organism: Rhodohalobacter sp. 614A; assembly: GCF_021462415.1. Taxonomy (NCBI): domain Bacteria; kingdom Pseudomonadati; phylum Balneolota; class Balneolia; order Balneolales; family Balneolaceae; genus Rhodohalobacter; species Rhodohalobacter sp. 614A. Next base: position 1,432,345 of record NZ_JAKEDS010000001.1, on the reverse strand, counting down.
AGCCTGACGGAACCGAAGCCTGTCGGCCGTTGTCGACGTTGGATTATCGCCAAGAAAATCCTCCAAAACATCTGTACTGGTATCTTCGCCTCCGGCAGAAAGCTGTGCATACTCAATACCGTCAATAGCTTCGATGATATAATCACTTCTGGGATACTCTTCTAAAACCTGGCGATATGCAGCAATGGCTTCCTCATACTGACCCGCATTGTAGTAAGAATCTCCAATATTGTATTGCGAACGCGCCGCCCATTCCGTATTCGGATATTTTGATATTACAGCGCGGAACTCCTCAATGGCCTGATCGTAATTACCCGTATTCAAATAAATGTAAGCGATATTGTAAGCTGTCTGTTCTCTCAAACTGCTGAACGGATATATTCTCAACAATCGGCGGAATTCCGTTACGGCCTCAAAATTCCGGCTCATTCTATAATAACTGTTGGCAACCTGGTACATTGCATAATCGCCGCCGGGCTCGGCTCCAATCGTTGCCCGATAATATTCAAGAGCTTCCTGATATTGCCCCTGAGCAAAATAAGAATCCCCGATTCGTAATCTTGTATCGGTTTCGTACGGATAGAGTACAATTGGAGGCGGCTCATAATTATTCAGAAAATCGATAAGCGGAGCCGTGGCATTAGCAAAATCACCCATTTGAAAATAGCTCCAACCCAGGCTGTATTTTGCTGCACCTACCAGTTCGTGCTCAGGGTATTGCCGGATAAATGAATTGAACTGAGTTGCGGCCTGGCCATATTCACCCATCTGGAAATTAGCATCGGCACTCCAAAACAAGGCTTCGCTTCCCAAATCACTTTGAGGGGCTTCGCTGTGAACTTGCGCAAAATCCGGCTGTGCCTGTTCATACGCCTGATTATAATACAACACCCAAGCCCGCTGGAACCTGGCTTGTTGTTTTAGGGCATCATCTAAATCAGAAATTTCGCTGGCAATTTGAAACGTCTCCAATGCCCGTGTGTACTCATTATTGGCATAGAATACTTCACCCAAAAATGTCAGGATTTTTCCGGGCTCATTTAACGTTTCATACTCACGTGCAAGCGGTAAAAGAATTTCGATTGCCTCGTTATATAAACCCGCTTCGAAAGCCGTGATTGCCCATTCATACTTTGCATGTTCTACAATTGGATGATCTTCCTCCCCGAACCGATCTCCAAACTCCCGAAATGAATCGAGCGCTTCCTGGTATCGACTGGAAAGCTTCTGATTTACGGCTTCGTAATACTGGCCTTTCATCGCAATTTCGTCATCACCGGATGAAGCTTCTGCAAAAGAACGGGCTGCCCAGTGGTAAATATCCTGCTTGTGAAATACCCATCCCAGTCCGTAGTGAGCAATCCTGGCCTGTTCAGGATCATCAATCAAATTCAAATATTCTCTGTAATAAGCGGTTGCCCTTTCATACTGGTTCAGGGCATTATGGCTTTCTGCTGTAAGATAAATTGCTTTTGCGCGATTTTCGTCATCCAGATATGGAAGAGCTTCTTCAAAAGCAGCAATCGCCTCTTCAAATTTTCTTTGTTGATAGTAAGACTCTCCCAAAGCCGTTCCGATCCTGCGCGTCATCGAATTTTGCGGATGGCGGTCTCTCAGCAATTCAAAAGCTTCGGAAGCATCTGCGTATCTCTCCTCTTCAAGAAAGAGCCGACCGCGCGCATAGAGGGCTCTTGGCGACCATTCACTTCGTCCATGTGTATCGGCCAAATCTAAAAAATAGCGCCTGGCCTGATCAAAATTTCCAGCATCAGCTGAAGTTTCCCCCAAGGTGTAGTAGAGTTCTGCCCTGTTGTTATAGGATTGAGGAAAATGCAGCGCCTCATCCATCCTTTCGATGGCAGCTTCGTAATTTCCGGCCGTTAAATATTCTTCACCTACATCTCTTAACAAAACAGCAGAGCGGTTACTACCCGGATAAGCCTGTACAAATCTATCCACATGCTGATTGGTTCCGGTCGAATCAACCTGGGTTAATGCTCTTGCTTTGTAAAAAGCGGCCGTTTCCCGTGTTAACCAATCTTCACCATGTTCTTCTACATAATCAAAATAAGGAATAGCTTCAGAATAAAGCCCTTTCTCAAAAAGGGTTAGCCCCATCTGAAGGTTTTCTTTGTGGGATTCCTGGTGATCCTGGGCTAAAACAGTACTAACATTGAGTAGCAGTATGGCAAGTAAGCCGGTAAAAATCAGGCGTTTATTCATGGAAACAACTAATAACTCACAGTTTAATGATTGTATTCTGAAATATAGCACTCAACCTAATTTGTTCCCACATTTAATAAAATGAGCAAAATTGATCTAGACATCCAAGTACCGTAATAGCTCGTCTGCCCTCGAACTAAGATCGACTTGCATAATATCGTTCCGGTTTTCGGTGGTTGTGGTATAGCCGTGCCGTTGAAGGGAAGAAGTAACGGCTGAGGTATCCTCATGGCTTATTTTAAGCGAAACACGTAACATTGATTCGCTGTCCGATTGCTGCTCTACGGTTAAACCGAGAATTTTTGCGCCTTCTGTTTCAATTAAATGAACCAGTTCTGAAAGGGTAAAATCAGCTTTCTGAAGTTGAACTGTAATCGTTGAGCCTGCCGTCGCAATATTCAGCATCGTAGAAAATGCCTCAAGAACCTTTTTCTTTTCGATAATTCCAAGATACGTTTCGGTTGAATCAACAACGGGAAGTAGCCGGACTTCATGTTGTAGCATCTGCCGGGCCACTTCAAAAATATGCTGATCTTCAAACGTATAAATTGGTTTTCGAAACTCAATAGAAGAAACTGGAGCCTGTTCGTCTGCCTGGTCGGCAATGTCATCAAACAAAATATGCCCAACATTTCGTTTTGTAGTGGGCTCTACAACCGGTAAACATGACGTATGCCACGCGTCCATCTTAGCCAGTGCAGCCGATATTTTACTGGATGGCTCCAGAGGTGTAAAGTCTGTATTTAATAAATCTCTAGCTAACACGGTTTCCTAACTTATTTTATGTCTGCAAGCATGGATTCAAAACGGTCACGCTCTGCTTTGGATGTACTTCCTTTTATTGATACGTGATTGCCTTCATATTGTTCTTTATCTACCACGGCAACTTCGTGCAAATAAGCCACCGCCTTGTAGTGGGACAAAGGAACATTGTAAGAAAAATCAACGTAATCTTCTTCAATTACTTCTTCGAGGCGTTTTTCCAGTTTCCCGAGGCCAATTCCCCTGAAAGCTGAAACAAATACTGCCGTAGGATACTCTTTCTTAAGTGCCATCAAATCTTCCGGTTCCAACAAGTCAATCTTATTGAAAACCAGCAATTTATTGGAATGCTGGATTCCCATATCCTCAAGGGTATCATTTACAACATCGATATAATCTTCGATCAGTTTGCTTGAGGCGTCCACCACATGAAGCAAAACATCGGCTTCACGAACTTCATCAAGTGTAGATTTGAAACTCTCAATCAAATCATGAGGAAGTTTCCGGATAAACCCAACCGTATCCGACAACAGCACCTTGTGATTATCCAGCTCTAGGCGACGGACAGTCGAATCAAGCGTTGCAAACAATCTGTCTTCAGCGAGTACATTCGTTTCCGTCAGTGCATTCATCAGGGTTGATTTCCCGGCGTTGGTATATCCAACCAAAGATACACGCGTATTTTTTTCGCGGCCTTTTCGCTGGGTTGTCCGCTGACGATCTAATTTTTCAAGTTTCTCTTTCAGCGTTGTAATTCGGGTTCCTATCAAGCGCCGGTCTGTCTCAATCTGTGTCTCACCGGGACCTTTTGTTCCGATCCCCCCTTTTTGCCGGGATAAGTGAGTCCAAAACCGAGTCAGCCTGGGAAGCAAATACTGCAACTGTGCCAGTTCAACCTGGGTTTTTGCAGCGGCCGTTTTGGCTCGGGATGCAAAAATATCGAGAATCAATCCGCTTCGGTCTAAAACTTTTACCTTGGCCACTTTCTCAATATTGCGAATCTGGGTAGCTGTCAGGTCATCATCAAAAATCAACAAATCTGCATTCTTTTCAGCACAAACCTGTTTTAGTTGGTTCACTTTCCCCTGCCCAACATAAGTAGTAGGATCCGGATGGGGGCGGTTCTGCAAAATTTTATCGGCAGTATCCGCACCGGCTGTATCCGCCAGCAACATCAGTTCGTCCAGATATTCCTGAGCCAGCCATCTTGGGGTGTCGGGACCGAAAAGTCCCACAAGTACAGCCCTTTCTTTCTCTAATGAGGGTTTTCTAATCTCTTCTAACAAGCTCTATAAATGTCCTTTTGTTAATAATTCGTTTATTCAAAAGCCTTGAAATCGAAAGAGGAGTCGGCAACAGGCGTCATGGTTTTGCCAATCTTCAGATCGATAATCTTATTAAACTTATGGATATTCCTGTCGGGTACAAAGAGTTCAAGGCGAATGAGTGTTGTACGGGTTACTCTCTCTGATGGTTCATGGTAAATGAATACATACTCGGAGCCTTTTGAAGCCGGTTTTTCAACGTAATCACTAATTTGATGCCAAGCAATAGTTTGAGATGGATCATTAATATTTTTAACAATTCCATGATCTGTTATGTAAGATTTGTTGGTAAAGTAACTTGATAAAAACCAACAAACTCCCATCCAGCTATAACAGCCAAGCAACGTGTAAAACTGGTTAATTTCGTAGTAGTACACAGCATAAGCTACAAAAGCGGTGAATCCCAAAAACAGGGTTGAAAAAAGCGGATAACCTTTCAGCTTTCCGGATTTCCAGCTCATCCTGATATTTCGGAGACGTATGGCATTCGCTGCCGTATAAGCGGCAAGGAATGTGGCACCTAACGTAAACATTGCCAGAAGCAACACAAACAGGCTATATATATCCGTGGAAATATTCATTCTATTGTTTCCGCTTTATAATACCGGGATACTAACAACTCCAATAGTAATAAAATGATTGCGATTAAAACAAACCAATACCAAATTTCCCGGCCAAAAGATGCTAATTCGAGTTCATTTTCTAATCCCGAATTGTCCGATCCGGCCCTCACAACAGATACACTATTAAATAGCGTGCCCATTTTTTCTGATATCATGTCTTCTGTCAACGAACTCAAGTTGGATTCAATTGCGTTTTGATTCACAGAATATAATTTTGTTTCCGCATCGGTCTGCAACCTCAGCCAACCGGGTTGCCATTCTTCTGCCAGGTAGCTTATCTGTGTTCCCTGGAAGGTCTGCTGAATCTCCGGTAAGATGGTTTCTCCGTTCTTTTCGAGCTGAACAGATTCTGTATTGGTAGTCAACGTAGCCCGAAAGGGCGCTCCTAATTCATGAACCTGCAGCGTTGCCTCTTTTCCCTGCACAAGATAATCGACTGTTCGGTAGAATAAGGGAGCAAAAAATGGTTTTACAGGAAAATTTGACCACCCGGGATCACTGCCAACTGCCGAATAAACAATCTTCCCGCTTCCAACCCTGTTTTCTACCAGCAACGGATTTCCTGTTCGGGTTTGTAAAATTGATATGCCGGAAGATTGATTTCCTGTCTGTATTTCGTAATAGAAAAAAATCTCGGGCACATTTAACCGAATCTCTTCATCCTCAGGTTTTTCAAACATCTGATCCATGATAGGATGACCCTCAGTGGGCTCGGCCATTCTGTCAACTGGTTCGAATGAACCATAACTTCCTATTACATTCGAATATCTGCCGGAGTTACTAAAATTCAGAAGGCGATTGTAGCTGTTTATATCTCCATTCGCTGCGGGCATAAACAGCAAGCCTGCTCCCGCCTGAACATGATCGATCAATGCCTCTGACAAGTAATCCGGAATTCGCCTGATGCCATCCAGAACAACCGCATCATACTGGCTCAATTCAGAAAGCTGGAAATTATTCACATTCGCAAACTGGATATTCATCCGCCCGGATTCATCTGAAGCAATCTCAAGCATGGGAACCAGGTAGGATTGAAAATCTTCTGTTTCCGGTTGTTGATTGAAAACGAGAATATTCTTCTCTTCGGGCAACTCAATAGCCGCAAAATAGCGGTTATCAAACGAGAGTTCATCTCCTTCAAGCAAAAGCTCAACACGAACCGAGTCGCGATCAGAAACAGGAATATCAAACAGAAACTCGGTGTTTGAACCGGCCTCCAAATCAAAAGTCTGCTGTGTGATAAGCTCGCCATCCTGGTATAAATTTATGAATTGGTTGGCCGCAGGTTGACTCCCCTCATTCTTGAGTGTTGCACGCAATTGTAGATTTCCCGTTTGTGAGATCCCGCCGTATTCGATATCTACACTTTCGTAACCGATATTCAGGGCATCACTTTCTCCTACCTTCAAAACCTGCACATTGATATTCTCAAAAATGGCATCTTCACTCTCCAATGTGCTGAATTGCGATTCCTGTCCATCGGTAATTAAATAGAGAATCTTGTTCGGTTCATCCGCTTCCTGAACTCGTTCATTTACCGTAAGCAACCTATCCTGAAGATAGTTTCCCGCATTTACTGTAGTAATATCTTCCAATCTGTTCAGAGCTGCCCGTTTTGAAATCAACGGAACATTGAGTGAGGACCCGTTTGTAATATCTATCAAAATTCGATCGTCGTTTCCAGCAATGGCCAAAATATTTCGCACGGCTTCTTTTGCCTGTTCTATGAAGGGGCCATTCCGATCCACACGATTCATCGTTGGGCTGTTGTCAATGACTATCCCAATCGCTTTGGGTTGATTGTTACTGGCCCAGCCATATTCCGGCGGTAAAAACGGCCGCGATGCAGCTAAGACAAGTGCAAGAATGGCCAGGCTTCGAATCAACAGGAGCAGCCAGCGTTTGATTCGAATTCTCTTGAGGGATGTAGATTTCAGGGAATCAAAAAAAGTAAGCGTAGAAAACCTGATTTTTTGGGGCTTCCGAATATTTAGCAGGTAGATTAACAGCGGAACAGCTACCGTTAACAGGGCAAAAAGAAAAAATGGGTTTAGAAAGCTCATTTAGTGAAAAAAGTTTTTACCTTGAACAACTGAAATTTGGAACAAATCCGGCTTAGCACAATTAAGCTATGGTAATAACCCATCCCTAACAAACATATTATTTGATCTACGGTGGCTTTTAAAAAAAATCTGACATCAGCTTTTTTAAGTTTTGCTCTTCTTTTTACAGTCTTCTTCTCCGCCTGTACAAACCGATCTGCTGATCATTGGTCTGATTTTGTTCCTCAGTCCACCTTTTTTGTAATCATTCCTGAGGCCAACAGTTCTGTAGCACAAGTTCTTTCCAATCCCATAATGCCACTGATGGATGATATAACTCCATCTGTCATGCAATTGGTCACAACCATCCAAAGTCATAGTTCAAATCCAATAATGGTGAACGCACTTCTGCTCCATCCCAGCAGTTCCAGCAATTGGGAACCTGTTTGGATCACCCAATCTGTTGATGGTTTGCCGGGGATATTAACCGGATCTTATCAAAGAGAATATGAGCAGAATCAATATGAGTTCAAGGGATTTACCATTGAAAAGCTCTTTATTGGTGATCGCACTGTATTTATGGCAACCTTGGGAAACTGGACCCTTTATTCTGAATCCAGCATTTCAATAGAAAGTTGTATCCGAAGCCTGATTGGCTCAGAAGAAAAGATGAATTTGTCTGACGAACAATTGAATGCGGGCGCCATCATCATGAATACAGAAAGCATGGACAGTTGGTCGCAGCAATTTACGCAGGTCATGTACCGCCCCTTTTTAGATGGGATATTCAAAGGTGCTTCGCCGATCGTGTTAAACCAAGGCGAAAATACTGGTGAATGGGAATGGCAACTTCAAGGCACGATGCAGCTTCAGGACAGTACATCTTCTTTTGTCAAATATCTTACACAGCCCGCCTCGGCATTTTCGCTGGATCGGTTTATCCCGACCAATGCTGCCGGGTTTAGCATATTTCGAACAAATCAGCAAGTTCTTTCAACTTCTGAAGATACAGAGTTCGACCTGGAAATCGACCAATACATACAGTCTCATCAAAATGTATGGCATACCATTCATCAAGGTTTGGGGACCGAAGTTGCATTCGTTTCATTCGCCAATTCCGGCCCGGCCAGTTCAAGCGAATATCTTTTCCTTCGAACGGTCAATAATACCTCTGGCATACAGTCTTCGCTCAATACGCTTGCCGGCGAAGAGCTATTGGTTCGAGATGAGAACACATACTCTGTAAACAGCAAACTGTTGGGCAAGTTGATGGGTTCAGACGTCTTCCCAATCGAAGATTTTTATGTCACGGTGTATGAGAATGTGTTAGCCATTTCACAAAGAAAAGGACTGGCAGAAAGTGTTGGCGGTGACGCGGCACGGCGGCGGGTTATGTATTATGATAACGGATATTCTTCCATACGAGATGCCTTACCCCAGCCACTAAGTTCTATTCACTACATAAATACTACCGATTTTGGAACCTACATCCAGCCGTGGCTTGCTCCCCAAAACTATGCCGGCAACCTCCTGAGCAACCTTAATGAGTTTGTAATTACAACCCGCCTTGAACAGGGATCTGATGTGATTGATGTTCGGTTTACTTCATTCCAGCAAGAAGCAGAACAAGAACCCTATACCGAACAATGGGTGTTCCCGCTTGGTGGAGCTGAAATTAGCGGCACCCCCGTATTAGCTGATTTAACCGGCAGTGCAAGAAATGAGGTGATTTTCTCAACAGAAAATGGATATGTGTATGCTCTTGCAACCGATGGCACCGTTATTCTCCAGGCATCAACCGGAGAGGACGTGCCAATGGGTCCGCCGGTTGTGTATGATTGGTATGGCAACAATCAAAACATCATTATGCAGGCAGCCGGAAATAAAGTATATGCATGGAATCAAAACGGCGCAATTCTTCCAAATTTCCCCATTCTTCTTGATGAAAATATCACAACACCGTTAACGATTACCGACATTACAGGAAATGGTGTGGCGGAAATCATTGTCGCAACTGCCGACCGGAATATGCACATATTGAATGCCAGAGGACGGGCCATATCTGGCTGGCCGCAAGCCACAAATTCTGTTGTGGAATCCAAACCATTGATTGCTGAAATTGACAATCAACAATCGTTGTTTGCATTCTCTGAAAACACGTTACATGCCTGGGAGATAAACGGAGAACTCCGTACAAACTATCCCGTTTTTCTTACCGCACAGATGCAGGGAGCTCCTCACAATTATGAGAATCATATTCTTGGTTCCGGGCTGGATGGAAATCTTTACAGCGTAGGAACGACTCCATTGTTTGCCGATTCACTTTCAAACATTGTATCGGCAGATTTCCTTGCCATTCAATCATTACAGGTCTCCAACAGCAGCCTGAATACAACACCTTCTCATCATGAAGTTTTGATGACTACAGAAGACGAAAGTTTTGAACGGCGCATGCTCATTCTTCTCCAAACAGCAAACGGATCCGTTTTCTTGTATAATGATTCCGGTCAGCTTCACTTTACGGAGTCGATGGGGCAGCCGTCATCTGCCAACTATCCTCCCTCCGTTTTGGATATCAACGGAGATCAACGGGATGATATCGTCGCACTGGCTGATTTCGGGCGCTTGTATGCCTGGGATATTTTGAGCGGTCAGCGCCACAATGAACTCCCGACATCGGGAATGACCTATCCTGTAATCAGTGATTTTCTTGGGAATGGTAAGCAGGAAATTATTGCGCAAACACGAGAAGGCCTTCAGTGCTGGACCATTCATTACACCGTAAGAGAGAGTACCGAATCGGTTGATTAAATGTAGCAATACTCAAAAAATATCAGCAAGGGCTTCTTCCACATCTTCAAACTGAAACTCAAACCCTGAAATTTGAAGTACTTTTGGCTGAACATTCAGGCTGGATAATGCAGGATCTGCCGCTTCCCCCAGAACTGTTTTCATCACAAATTCAGGCACCCGAAAAAAAGATGGGCGGTTCAACACATTGCCCATTGCATCAGACAGATGATTGATTGTTACAGGCTCTGGTGCACAAAGGTTATAGGGGCCGGACAACTCTTCATTTTCCATTGGATAGATCAACCCGCGGCAAGCATCGTTCATATGAATCCAGGGGAGATATTGTTTTCCATCACCCAGAGGGCCACCCACAAAAAACAAGAATGGCAGCTTCATCATCTGTAAAAACCCTCCATCCTTTTCAAAAACAATTCCAATCCGGGGGGTTACAACCCTGATGCCAAGGCTTGATGCTTTTTGTGCTTCTTCTTCCCATTGGATACAGATTCGTGCCAGAAAATCATTTGCCGGTTCGGTAGATTCATCCAAAACTGTATCTCCCTGGTCGCCATAAATTCCTACGGCAGAAATGGATACAAACAATTCCGGTTTTGAAGAAGCTTGCCCCATCGCATCTACAAGTTGCCTCGTGGATTCTATCCTGCTGTTATAGATTGATTTCTTTACGCTGTCGGTCCATCGTTTACCAAACAGGCTTTCTCCGGCAAGATTGTAAACAACATCTGCCTCTTCCATGGCCTCAGATAAATCATCGCCCCAGTCAATGTATCGCAGATTTTTTGATTGTTCATCGGAGTATTTTTCAGGTGAGCGGGTAATGATGGAGAGAAAATGGCCTTGTTTTAAAAGCTCGGCACTCAAATAAGTGCCTACAAAGCCGGTTCCGCCTGATATTATGATCTTTTTTGTGTCCATGTGATAGAAACATATTTGCCCGAAAAATCAATCCGGGAAACAAGAAATTAGAGAATCAGATAATAGAGAAAATAGATGAAGGGAGCTGAAAGAATCATGGAGTCGAAACGGTCAAAAAAACCACCGTGTCCGGGCAGCAAAGTGGAGGAATCTTTGACATTGGCCAATCGTTTTAACCGGCTGGCGGCAATATCTCCAATCGGCCCCAAGGTTCCGATAAAAATAACCGTCGGCAAAATGGCCTGGATTGAAAGCGGAAAGGGATCGGCTATAAAATAGACAATCAAAAAACCTACAGCGGCACCTAAAAAGCCAAACCAGAATCCTTCCACTGTTTTATTGGGACTTATACTTGGAGCCAATTTACGTTTACCAAACCTTTTGCCGCCAAAATATGCGAAAACGTCGTTTCCCCAAATCATTAAAAATAGAGTGAGGACGAGCCAGAATCCGCCTGAGCCCGGCATTAAATCTCGAATAAAAACAATCATCAAAAAACCGGTCGGAGCATAAATTCCACTGAAAAGTGTGGCGAACCACCGCCTCGGAAACTCATGGCGACCATAGACAAATGCCAAGAGTGAAACCAAAATCCCAATTCCGGAAACCATGTACACCGCCCACATTGGAAAATCCGAGAAAAACCATACAAGTATTGCAACCAGAAAAGATAGTGGAAACAGATCTCTGTCGTGTGTGTGCCTTAAAATGCGATGGATCTCCCAAATAGTAAGAATGGTGATGAGTCCGAAAAGAATTTCAAAGGCGAGGCCACCAATCCATGTAATGATTAACATGACGGCAGCACCCGGTACAGCAAATAATACTCTTTTTGTTAATTCACTCAATCTTCTTCGTCCTCATTTGGATCGAAATCAAATTCATCCTCTTGACTATCGAGCTCTGCAAGTGCTTTCCTTGCCTTGGCTTCGAATTCTTTGGGCACATACAGGTAAACCATCGACATCTCGCCAAAATTCAAACTGTAGGAAGAGTCTCTTTTTGACAGAATATTTGATGGTATCTTCAGATTAGAGAGATAATTCTTCGCAAGCTCCACCTCGTACTCCGTACCCCTCTCAAGTACGCACACCCAGTTATTAATTTTGTTAGGTTCTGAACCTCGTAACATGAACCTGAATATTTATTTTAATTGTACTGACTTTTGAAACATCCAGTAAATGATTAATACTGTAAAAAAGATGCTTAATCCCAGCACCCAGAACGGGGGCAGCGTTTCGTAGGTCACCTCCTCAAAAAGCAATTCGGGAAATTGTGATCCAACCAAAACGGCCGCACCGTTGTTTATAAAATGAGCAATAATTGCGGGCCAAATCGTTCCACTGAGCCAGGTCATCAGTGCAAGAATGATTCCCAAAGTGGCTAATGGAAATACATTTCCCAGCTGAATATGAAACAAACCGAAGATTAAACCGGATACGCAAACCGCAACAATGGCACCCCAACTTTTTTCGAAGGCGCGAAAAACATATCCGCGAAAAAGGATCTCTTCGCAAATGGCCGGAATCAAGGCGATGTTGAGAAGACCGAACCAGACAATTCCATCCGTATTCAGAAAATCCTCAATCATTTCGTACTGAGAAACCTGTAAATCGCTAAAGGCATCCGGAATGGGGAGTAATGAATTCAGATATCCCAAATAGATTATAAGCGGTTGTATAACAATGATTAGCAACGCTCCCAGCAACAGGTATTGTACAACCTGGTTATTCCATTGAATTCGTAAAAATGCTCTTTTGCTTTCCCCACCGGTATGTAGCCGGACAATGACAAATGTAGCCAACCCCAAGAACAGAATCTGCCCGACTGAATTGCCGATAAAAAGCAGATCGATATGCTGCGTCAGAGACCCCATCGCATTAGCAGGATCAATATTGCCACCGGTTACCATCACCAAACCGATGAAAACAATTCCCGCCACAATCTGGAATAGAATCAGAACCACAACGAGCCAGATAAGAGCAATAACCCAGTGAGCAAAACCATTTCGTTCTGCCCATGAATGGATGACCGTGGGAGTAAATGTAAAATCTTCAGATGGTTGATTCATTACTGCTGATTAAAATGTCTCTTCTTTCTTCTCGCCAAATATTTTTACACCAATGAGGGCGGTAATTAAATTCATCAGTCCCGTAACGGGAACGCCCCAGAATATTTGCCGCCAGAAAGACTGGCTTGTACCCATCGAATCAGCCATTGCGTCTATCATTTGCTGTTTGCTCTCTTCGGGCATTTCCATGGCTTCAATATTCGCTATGGTGGCATCCATTATTTTGGTTGTGTATTCAGGGTCAAAAACCATGATCCAAAGTTCATTCAGGAAAACACTCACAATTACGATAACAGCCCCTGTTAAAAATCCGATGAGCGCACCCTGGCCTAACGTTAAATATGGGGTTACCTCTTTGGTGAAATGCCAGACGGCAATCATACCGGCAAAAGCAGATACCAGGCATACAACCGTTCCGCTCAGCATCATCGGAGAAAAGAATGAACCGGTTGGTTCGGCATTAATCTGTTGATATCCAAAAAATAGCCCGATTACAAAACTGACCAGACTAAAAATGGCCCCGACAATTCCTACAGATGGCAAATAGTCACTAAATGATAATGGTTGATTATTTTCGTCCTCGTTCATGATTACGCCTTTTTATTTTTGGTTCTGAATAAATCCGATAAAAAAATCGCCACCGCTATTCCAAGAATAAACCCCGATACAACGCGGGTGGCATTTGTATTTTCCCACAATATATGGTTTCCCATATAATCGATGATTTGAAGCATCACTGCAAGAAAAAGAAACCAACTAATCCAATAAATTTTCCGCCACTTTTTGATGATTAACGGCACGAAGAACCAGCCGCTCCATAAGCCGGTAAATATTCCAAAACACCGGCTGTTTACCGCCATCGGCACTCCATTAAACTGGAAAGAACGCTGTGGATTCTGGTGACAAACTCTTTCAAACAACAACCCTGTCCAGTGACCAATGCTTTGTTCGGCTCCCCACAAACCGCCTCCCAAAGATAAGATTACAATAGCGGTAAGACCTGCAAAAAGCAGCCAATAGCTTCTTTTGTTCGTCATAGCATCTCATGTCTTCCGATCCATCAGGTCATTAAAATACTGCGGGGCGCGGCAGGGTTTTCGGGTATCGGCATCCGTAAAACAGAGAGTCACCTGGCCTAAAACATGCGGTTTATCCAGGCGATTGGTAAAAACTCTGTAGAATGTATCGAGCCGGACTGTAGGTTTTTCGAAGACAGTTACTTCAATGGCCATCATCTCATCATAAAAAACCGGGGATTTATATGCTATTTGAGAATAGACAACCGGCAGCATGAATCCGTCTTCTTCCAATTTGGAATAGGAAACACCGAGTGAGCGAATCATTTCGGTTCGCGACACTTCAAAATATTCCAGATATCGCCCGTAATAAACATATCCCATCTGGTCAGTTTCGCCATACCGGCTTCTTAGTTCGTGCTTATACCGAATTATCGGCTCTTTCTCTGGAAACCGGATCATGATGAAATTCAGGCTTTTTGCTTGCCTTCAAGCCAAACACCCATCGCTGCATATTTTTCAATTCGCTGTTCGATGAGTTTATCAGCTTTCATTTTTTTGAGTTTTTTGAGACTCTTGAGAATCTGTTCCTTCACAGCTTCAGCCGATTTCTTATAGTCTCTGTGAGCTCCACCCAAAGGTTCCTCAATCACGCCGTCAATAATTTTCATATCCAAAAGATCTTTGGCCGTGAGTTTGAGGGCTGATGCTGCCTGCTCTTTGTATTCCCACGTTCGCCAGAGAATGGTAGAACAATTTTCGGGAGAAATGACCGAGTACCAGGTATTTTCCATCATGTATAGTTCATTTCCCATCCCGATACCGATTGCACCACCACTCGCACCTTCGCCAATCACAATGGTAATAATCGGCACTTCCAGAACCGCCATCATTTTAAGATTTCGGGCGATGGCCTCTGCCTGTCCCCGCTCTTCGGCTTCTAACCCGGGATAGGCTCCGGGAGTATCCAACAGTGTGATAACTGGAATTCCGAATTTCTCGGCCATTTTCATCAACCGGTAGGCCTTACGATATCCTTCCGGATTGGCCATCCCAAAATTCCGGTATTGACGTGATTTGGTATCTTTTCCTTTTTGATGGCCCATAATCATAACCGATTGGCCGTCAATAGTGGCCAATCCGCCTACCATCGCTTTGTCATCTGAATGAAACCGATCTCCGTGGAGCTCAATAAAATCCTCCGTTATCAGATCAATATAATCCAGCGTATAGGGGCGTTCGGGATGGCGGGCCAGCTGAACTCTTTGCCAGCGGGTTAAATTGCTGAAAATAGATTTTCGCAGCTGATCCGCTTTTTTGCGTAGCCGGTTGATTTCTGGTGTCAAAATTTCATCGCCTACAGAGAGTTCATTCAGTTCATCAATTTTCTTCTCCAATTCTGCAATAGGCTGTTCAAAATCGAGATACTGCATTCCGGTCTCAGGTTTCAAGGTTTAAGGTTCACTGCTTTCTCAAAAACAGGTTTAATATAAGAACAATTCTTATGTAATTTCTTGTCGGGTAGCCGATACTCTTTAATGAGCTTTTACTCAGCTATTTCCATTTTCTCGGCAAAATAGTCGCAAAAATCCCGCATATCGCCGCTGATTCGTGGATCGTTCGTAGAATTTTCGAGTGTATCTGCCATCGTGACCAGCGTTTGATGGAAAAATATTTTCATCTCATCCACAGTCATATCTTTCGTCCACAAATCAAGACGAAGAGTGTCTTTATTGCGATGATCCCAGAGTGAAAGAAGCATGGCACGGCAGATGGCTTCATCAAATCCCTGCAGATCTGTGGCTGACCATTTGATCTCTTCCGGTACATTATTTTCATCCAGAAGAACTTCGATATTTATCTTTTTCGATTTTTCAGACATAATTTGATGTAGGTTTACAATTTTCGCGCAGTTTATCCAGCACTTCCTGGAAATCGGCCGGTAGCGGCGAGTTAAATTCAACAAATTCATCCGTTCCAGGGTGGATAAATCCAAGAGTTTTTGCATGAAGCGCCTGGCGCTCCAGGGTATTGAAAAGGTTTTCAAACATTTTTTTTCTGCTGCCGGTATTGGGGCCGTATCGCACGGAATCTCCGCCGTAGGTTTTATCCCCAAAAACATAGTAACCTGCGTGCTGCATATGAACTCTTATTTGGTGAGTACGTCCCGTTTCCAGGTGAATTTCAAGCAGCGCAAGATGATCAAAACTCTCAATTTTTTTGAAATGGGTAACGGCTGACTTCCCTCCTTCCTCCAAAACCGTCATAATTTTTCGGTCTCTTGGAGAGCGCCCGATGTTTCCTTCAATCGTTCCTTCATCAGGTGGATTTCCCCAAACAATAGCCCAGTATTTCCGTTCGGGTTTTTTCTTGGCAAACTGCCTGGATAGTTTTTGATGCGTCTCATCGGTTTTTGCAACCACAAGCAGTCCGCTGGTATCTTTGTCCAGGCGGTGAACAATTCCGGGGCGCAAAGTCTCTTCATCCGCTTTCGAGAGATTCTGTTGAGTGTAATGAAGCAATCCGTTTACCAGCGTTCCCGTCCAGTTGCCATAGGCGGGATGCACTACCATATCTGCCGTTTTATTTACCAAAAGCAGGTATTCATCCTCATAAACAATGTTCAAATCCATAGCTTCGGGTTTCGCCTCCTGGGGAGGAGGTTTGGGAAGAGAAATCTCAATTTTATCTCCCGGCTGCATAATGTATGACGACTTCTGCTGCTCTCCATTCACCAAAACATACCCATCTTTGATGGCTTTTTGCACCTTGTTCCGGCTGGCATTCTGAACAAAAGAAGTGATGTATTTATCAAGCCGGATGTCTGAGTGCTGCCCCTCAGGAACTTCCAGCAAATACTCCGTTTTTTGAGGATGTTCTTTTTCTATGAGCATATCGTCAAAAATAACAAAAATATAACCACCCAATGAAGAAAGGTTATTTCAAAAAAAATAATTTTTTTCTGTAAGGGTTTTCAAAAATCCGGTTCATACAAGTAGACTATTGATCAAGAAGAAAGATAAACCTTCCACTTTTAAAGAAGGGCATATAAGAAATCAAGAGTTATGAGAAGCCGCAGAATGTTGAATGAATACATTTTGCGGCTTTTTCATTTTGATGATTATCTAAATCAAAATTCTATTCTTCTGAGGCTTTTTGGCGAAGAGACATCTCCGTTTTGTAAAGATTCCCTTCGCGAATCAGTTCAATATGCATTTTTTCACCTTCTTCGTATTCTCGTAAAAGAGCCATGGCGTGCATTCGGCTGGCAACACGCTCCTGCCCGATTCGAACAATAATATCACCCGGCATAATTCCGCACTCGTATGCCGGTCCATCTTTATTTACACTGGTAACCAGAAGTCCGCTTACATATGGCAGCCGATACCTGTACACTAATTGCTCCGTCATGGATGTAAACTCCATTCCGGGATTGTAATCCAAAACTACGCTGCCACTCGTTAATAGCTGTGAAATAATCTTTTCAACCCGATTGCTTGGAATGGCAAATCCCAGACCTACAAACCCAGCACTGGTTCCGCCTGTGTAAATGAACGTGTTAATGCCAATTACTTCGCCATTACTATTTAACAGCGGACCACCGGAATTTCCACGATTGATGGCTGCATCGGTTTGAATCATATCGATGTAAGTGCGGGGATTATTTGGGTCTGGACGAAAATCACGGTTTACCGCGCTCACTACGCCAACCGTTACAGTGGGATTTCCATCATCAAATAACCCGAACGGATTACCCATTGCAATGCTCCATTCACCCACCATAATTTCATCGGAATTGCTCAGTTCTACAAAAGGGAAAACGTGATTCGAATCGATTCGTAAAAGGGCGATATCCGTGAGTTCATCACTGCCAATCAGCTCGGCCTGATACGATTCACCATCCGGAGTGGAAATAGTAATTTCACTGGGATTCCTGCCCACAACATGCTGATTTGTAACTACCAGTCCGTCTTCACTAATCACAAAACCAGATCCCATACTGGTATTTTCGCGCGGAGGTTCGCCAAAAAAGAAACGGAAAAATTCATCCTGTGCATATGTTCTGGCGGGAGACGTAACCACAATACTGACGATGGCAGGACTTGCTTTCTCAACGGCATTTGTAATAGCATTTGCCCGGTTTGCAGAAATCGTTTCAGTGGGAGACTCAAACACACGTTCCGAATCTGGCCGCGTCTCTTCAGAGGAATCTTCCTCAATATACGCGGCCGAAAACGGTTCCTCATCAGGATTCAGGGAAATGCCCGATTCGGCATCAGGATTTGAACAACTCAACAGAACTGCAAAACCTGCAATGATCGTACTATAAAACAGAAGGTGCTTCAATATCTTTGAGTTGTTTAGCGCCAATTTCAATAATTTTTTCGATTGCTTTTTCGCGGGGACCTTCGTGCCAGGCACCAGCAGCTTTTTTGTGTCCGCCGCCGCCTAATTGCCGGGCCCACACATTTACATCAACGGCACTGCGGGAACGAAGACTGATGCGGATGCCCTCGTCATAAAAGTCTTTCACCAGTACGGCTGCTTTAATTTTTGCAATGCTGAGCGGGTAACTGACAAAACCTTCACAATCTGCATTGGTCGTTCCCGTTTCCTCCAACATCTCTTTTGTAACGCTCATCACCGCAATTTGATTATCCTCAAAAAGCTGAATGGTTTCCAGGGCCAAACTGAGAAGCCGCATTTGAGGAAGTGTTTTGTTGGAATAGATGACTTCAATCACCTCATTCGGCCGGAAATTCCCCCGCGCAAGCAAATCAGATACAATGGCAACCGTTCGCGGAGTTACACTTTCAAACTGAAGCGAACCTGTATCTGTAATGATTCCGGTATACAACGCCTTCGCCACCACGGAATCAATCTGATTAGGATCGGACTCTTCATAAAGCCCGTAAATTAATTCGCAGGTTGAAGAGGCATCGTCCACTGAAATTGTAATATCAAACTCATCAGCGGGATTGGGGTGGTGATCAATCATCCACATGGGAACCGATTTTCCTTCAACCCATTCAGAAAACTGCCCGAAACGGTGAATGGCATTTCCATCCACCATAATGAAAAGATCGCATTCATCGAGCTTGGCGTCCGTAGGTTTTTCGATCTCAACGGCTTGAGTCAGCCATTGCAGGTTCAGTGGAATTTCATCGTCATTAAAAGCCGAAACCGTGTACCCGTTTTTTTGCAGCCATTTGCTGATCGCCACCTGCGATCCCAGACAATCACCGTCCGGGCGCACATGAGACAGTACACCGATGTGATTATAATTCTTAATTTTTTCGATAAACTCAGAAAACATATGTTCTCGAACTTAATTCTTTATCGTTATTTTGGTTGAGATTAAAATCATCTCAGAACCAACTTTTTTGATGAATACTGAACAGTCGTCCAGCCAATGTGAGAACGTAGCGATCATAGAAATTTCCATATGAATGATTGCTTTTCAAGCTCACAATGACCGTATATTTAATGGCGAACTAATGATGCATTCACTTTAAATTTCACTTTTTAAAATCGAATTTTCTCGAACGTACAAAAATGAAGTTTCTTTCTTTAGATAGCAAGATTTTTTGACTGGTTTTATCAACCACCCTCAAACAGCTTCCAATTGTCCACAAGGGCTATAATGGATTCTTAACGTTGATTCATCTATAATCATTTGCATGAAAGCAGTTATTCTTTGTGACGGTGACATTCCCCAAAAAAGAATCATTGAGCGGGAAATCTCGGGTTCCGATCTATTCATCGCAGCCGATGGCGGTGCGTATCATGCGCAAAAACTCGGCTTACAGCCGGATGTGATCATCGGAGACCTGGACAGTTATAAAGTTACAGGTACTGAAACGGCTGAAGTTATTCATGATAAAGATCAGGAAACCAACGACTTTGAAAAAGCACTCGCCCACGCATTGAACCGTTCAGCAACTGAAGCTGTAGTATTCGGTGCTACGGGAAAACGGCTGGATCACACCCTGAAAAATCTCTCCGTATTGCTTCAATTTGATGCAAGTTTTAATTCGATTTTGCTAATGGACGACTATGCCGTGATGAAAATGATTCACTCTCCTTTCAAAGAATCTTTTGAACCGGGAACCATTCTCTCTCTTTTTCCACTTTCCGGCAAAGTGGAGGGTATTACAACCAAAGGTCTGAAGTATCCTCTTAAAAATGAAGACCTTGAAAATGGAGTTCGTGACGGAAGTTCCAATGAATCCATCGAAAAAACGGTCGAAATTGAATTCAAAAAAGGAGACCTTCTTCTCCTGATTAACCATTAAATACCCTTCTTTTGAATTCAGATTTTGCATTCTTTGACTGGTTACTTGTAGCGCTCTATTTCTTTTTCCTGATCTGGATTAGCTGGAAAAAGGGCTGGGAATCTGAAGATTCGGAAGAAGAATTCCTTTTGAGCGGACGCAAAGTAACGCTCCCGGCTTTTGTAGCTACATTGGTATCCACCTGGTACGGGGGAATTTTGGGCGTGGGTGAATGGAGTTATCAATTCGGCATTTCGCAATGGCTGATTCTCGGCGCACCATTTTACATTTTTTCGGCCATATTTGCCGTGTATCTCGCCGGTAAAATTCGCCTGAACAAAGCGCTGACCATCCCCGAAGCTATTGCCAATCAATACAGCGAACGAGCCGGGCGAATCAGTGCGCTGCCCATTTTTATTCTCGTCAGTCCGGCTCCATATATTTTGATGCTCGGATTGCTTTTCCAGTTTCTTATTGGAGGCGATGCCCCGTTTCTTTTGTACGCATCTTTGGTGGCTCTTTTTTCTGTCTTTTATATCACAATTGGGGGATTTGGCGCCGTTATCCGAACAGATATTTTGCAGGTTGTTCTCATGTTTACAGGATTTATTGTCTTGTTGATATTTGCAATGGCGCAATTCGGAGGATTTGGCACACTTATCGAATCTCTTCCGGATGGACATATGGACATCACCGGCGGACATTCCCTGCAATATATTCTCGTATGGTTTTTTATTGCACTTTGGACGTTTGTAGACCCAAGTTTTCACCAAAGGGCGGCCGCGGCGGAATCTCCCGAAACGGCAAAAAAAGGAATCTTCTGGTCTATCGCATTCTGGATCGCTTTTGATTTTCTAACTTGTTTTGCCGGCCTTTATGCATATGCTATTTTAGGCGGCGGACTCGAACAACCGGTTTTAGCTTACCCGATCCTGGCGGATGAAATTCTTCCTATTGGTGTAAAGGGGCTGTTCTTTTTATCCCTGCTGGCAACTATCATGTCAACGTTAGACAGTTACCTGTTTATTTCCGGACAAACCCTCGGGCGGGATTATCTTCTCAAATACTTTCCTTCGGTTCGGCCCAACCTTCTAACCCGAATTGGAATCCTGGTCTCAGCTATTCTCGGGATAATTCTCATCATTATCTATCCAAGTGTGATTGATCTGTGGTACGTCATCGGATCTGTATTCATTCCCGGACTATTAATTCCTGTTTTGGGAATTTATCTCAAACCGTTTCAATTTCCAGCTAAAATCGTTTACGCATCTATCATTGGCTGTACTTTGGTTTCTCTTACATGGTTAATTCTTGGAACAGTCCTTCCTCAACCCGGCGGTGGGTATGCTTTTTATAGGATTGAGCCTTTTTATCCCGGACTCTTTTTAGCCATCCTTTTGTGGATCTATGGAAGGCTCAGAATGAGTAAGTAGAAATGGAATCTTTGAAAGCCGATTCTTTATGTTGATTTGAGCAGATGACCCAAATTCAGCTTATGGATAGGAATAATGTACTTTGTGGAAAAAACATCTTTCTGAATTCCAAGCAAACCTGTTCCGCGAAAATCAACCACACAAAAATTTCCTTCAGCGCTGACAACCTCACCAATTCCATAATACTCGGGCGAGGGGCCATAATAAACGAGATCTCCAAGTTGCACGATATTTGATGCTCTCCTGTGATACGGATAGATCACGGGAAGCAGATCCAATCGGTAAGAGAGTCGCCGGTTTCGTGTTGCCATTTTTAAAAATTCTAATGAAAAATAATCTCGCGTTCGGTTTTTCCAATGATGCTAAAGGTAACATGCTTTGAGGAAGGTGGCAATAATTCGGAAATACGATCCGGCCACTCGATTAAGCAAACGCCATCGCCATACAAATATTCTTCCGATCCTATTTCTACTGCTTCTTCAACATGTTCAAGCCGATAGCAATCGAAATGATAAACCGGTAACTCCCCATCATATTCATTGATGATGGTAAAAGTTGGCGATGATACAACATCTCCGGCCAAACCAAGTCCCTGGACAAATCCCCGGACAAATTGTGTTTTTCCTGCGCCCAAATTCCCTTCCAGGCAGATCACATCCCCGGGGTTTACAGTTTTCGCATATTCTTTGGCAATTTGGATCGTCTCTTCCGGAGTGCTGCTCAGAACCGTCTTCATATTACCTGCCGCGGGGTTTCATGGTCACAACCGGCAAAATCATCTCTTCCATAGAGGCGCCGCCATGCTGGAAGGTATCGCGGTATCGATTCTGAAATTTGTTGTAATTATTAGGATACACAAAGAAATAATCTTCCTTGGCAATAATGTATGAATTGGCCGGAGGCTCCACCGGGAGCTGATAGGCGTGGGGTTTATCAATAAAAATAGCGGCGCTGTCCTGCGCACGAAGATTTCTTCCATACTTGTATCGCAAGTTCGTGGCCGCGTCACGATCACCAAATACTTTTGTATCGCGCATAGACCGAACCGAGCCATGGTCAGTTGAAACTACCACCGTCACATCTTCTTTTGCCAGCTCTTTAAACATCCGGAAAAGTGACGAATGCTGAAACCAGGTTTCCGTGAGCGACCGAAAAGCAGAGACATCCGGTGCAAGCTGTTTCAGAACCTCAGAATCAGAACGGCTGTGAACCAGTGTATCCACAAAATTATAAATGATTGCTGAGAGCTGGGTTTGCGTATAGTTGGAAATTTTATCGGCAATTTTATTTCCATCTTCCGGGTTGATGATCTTCTCATATTTCACCTGTTCGGGAAGCCCGTGTCGGTTCAAATATTTCTTTAACAGAGCCTCTTCATTTCTGTTCAGAGACGTTTCATCCTGTCCCATCTCCCACAAATCGGGATAACGGCGCTGGATTTCCAACGGATACAAACCAGAAAAAATGGCGTTTCTTGAAAATGGAGTTGCCGTCGGTAAAATGGAATAATAGAAATCCGTTTTTATTGTAAAATAGTCATTCAGCATTCCCTGGAACAAAAGCCATTGATCGTATCGCATGCAATCAATCAGAAAAAAAACAACCGTTTTGCCAGATTTTAGTTGAGGGAATACCTTCCACTCCAAAAGGTCGGGACTTAAAACAGGATGATCATTATCCTGCGATTTTAACCATCCTTTGTATTCGAGTTTTATGAACTTCCCGAATGCCTGGTTTGCCTGCTGAAACTGATCCTGTAATACTTGCTGTAAACCTTCATCACTCGATTCCAGGTTCAGTTCCCAGTGTGTGAGTTTTTTGTAGATATCAATCCAGTCCTGCCAGCTGGTCTCTTCACTGAACTTGGATGAAAGCTGATTAAAACTCTTCAGATAGGTTTGAGCAGCCTTTTCGTTTTGAATTCTTCGCTTGTCAAGAATCCGTTTGATGGTGAGCAAAATCTGGTTGGGATTCACCGGTTTGATCAGGTAGTCGGAAATTTTATTTCCAATGGCATCTTCCATGATCGATTCTTCCTCACTTTTTGTGATCATGATCACCGGTAGTGAAGGCTGAATTTGCTGAATCTGTTCGAGTGTGGCCAGACCGTCCATTCCCGGCATCTGCTCATCCAGAAAAACAATATCAAATGGCCGCGATTTGATTAAAGAAACCGCATCTTCCCCATTTGTAACGGGAGTAATTTCAAATCCTTTATTTTGAAGAAAGATGATATGAGCTTTTAACTGGTCAATTTCATCGTCGGCCCATAAAATTTTGTTAGACATCTTGATACCCTGCTTGCTTTTGTGAGTTTAAAAAATAACGAAACAGGGTCGGTATAAAAACAGCATTTAAGTGATTCTGGCAATTTTTTCGAGAATTACTGAAGTGTGATTAAAGGTTTTATTTTTGCCAGGCGTTTTTCTCCAATTCCTTTTATCTCGAGTAGCTGATCTTTAGACGTAAAAGAACCATTTTCATCCCGCCACGTTACTATTCTGCCCGCATAAGCCGGACCAATCCCCGGCAATTCCTGCAATTTTTCGCTACTAGCTGTATTGATATTTATCATCTCTCCGAAATCTTCGGCTGGAGATTCCTTTTCTGTCGTGTCCGGTTCCATAATCTCCAGGGCCGAAGCTCCCGTTACTGAAACTGCTACAGGGATTTCCTCATCGGGCTCGTATCTCGCCATAATCAGATCTTTCTCAGACTGAATGGCTTGACTCTTCTCCCGGAAAATTTGTTCTAGTTTACGATACTCATCTTCATCATAATTCGGTTCCGGATTCAGAAATGTTTGTACTCCGCTCAGCATTACCAGTAAAATCAGCAAACCGGATACGGCGATTCTCTCGCTTCTCTTTATCTCCAGTTTTTCAATCAGGAAAAATAGTTTTCTTCTCATAAATCCTCTCTTTCTGGAACCAACGTTTTTCTTTTCGGTTCGAAAACAAAATTCAACAACTCTTGAAACCAATTCTCAAAAACCTTCTCAGGTTCTGTATATTTATGAACCAGAATTTCTGAATCCCTTACAATTTTTTTATAAATGGAATCAAACAGCTTTGAATGTGAAAAAGGCTCACTAGCCTGGTACAAAATCGGAACAGGAAAACCGGTATTGATTTTACACGGATGGGGAAGTGACTCGAAAGTAATGATGCCGATGGCAAAACAGATTCAGAATCTCCGAACAAGTTACTTGGTTGATTTCCCCGGATTCGGCGGTTCTCCCGAGCCGAAATTAACCTGGACGGTAGATGATTATGCAGACATCGTTGAGGAATTCGCATCCAAAAAAATTGAAGAGCCACAGTTCGATCTCATCGTTCATTCATTCGGAGCAAGAGTGGCACTAAAGCTGCTCACGCGGCCGGAAATCAGCCCAAGAATTGACAAAGTGGTTTTTACGGGAGCAGCCGGCCTCAAACCGAAACGAAGTGCTTCTTTTTACCTGAAAAAATACACCGCCAAAACCCTGAAGCTACCCTTCTATCTATTGCCCCAAAACCTGAGGGAGAAAGGACTGGACAAACTCCGGAAAACCTCCCTTTGGAAAAGTCTTGGCTCATCTGATTACCAAAAATTATCAGGAGTAATGAGGCAGACGTTCGTTGCTTGTGTGAATGAATATCTCGATCACCTGTTACCCAATGTTCAACAGGAAATTCTTCTTATCTGGGGAGAAAATGATACAGCAACTCCTATGGATCAGGGAAAACGAATGGAAAAATTATTTAAAGATAGTGCTTTGGTTGTGATCAATGGAGCCAGCCATTATGCTTTTTTGGATAAACCCAAGCAATTTTCTGCTATCCTCCAAGCCTATCTTGAGCCCGCGAATAATTGATTAGACTTTCAGCTTATAGCTGGTGCACGGGCCTTCTTCTTTCCCGTTTTTTTCACAGTCTTCACGCTTCTCAAAACCTTCAGTGGCGTAAGCGAGAATGTCGCCCTTTTTATTGGTTCGTCTCCATCTCCATTCTCCTTTCACATCCTGGTAAATTTCACACTTCGGCATGGTCATCTATTTGTGTTAACACTTATATCTATATTTAAAAGGACTCCTTTTTTTCAGCCAGATTCAACAATTTTTGGGATTTTAGGCTTTTAAACATTTAAAAAACCTTATCTTAAGTCCTTAGCACCACTCATTGAAACGATAATTTGTCGAAAACATTCCATGGACACCGGTTCAACCCAAAAACTTGCCATTCTGATAGATGCCGACAATGCACAGCCTTCCATCACTGAAAACCTTTTAGCTGAAATTGCAAAATATGGCACCGCTAACGTAAAACGTATTTATGGGGACTGGACTCAACCTCAACTCCGCGGATGGAAGGAGATCCTGCTCGAACATTCCATTCAACCTATCCAGCAGTTTGGTTATACAAGAGGCAAAAATGCTACCGACAGCGCGTTAATTATTGATGCAATGGATCTTTTGTATACCGGAAAGTTTGATGGATTTTGTCTTGTTTCAAGCGATAGTGATTTTACAAAGCTGGCCGCACGTATTCGTGAAGCGGGACTTGTTGTATACGGATTTGGAGAAAAGAAAACTCCGGATCCTTTTGTAGCCGCCTGTGATAAATTTATCTACACGGAAGTTTTGGTTGAAGAGGATGAAGAGAAAGATCAGCGAAAACGAAGAGCAACAAACGACCTCAAACAAGACACCAAACTTGTCAACCTGGTTCGGAATGCAATCGAAGCATCCTCAGATGAAAGCGGATGGGCACATCTTGCCCCGGTGGGCAGCTTCATCGCCAAACAATCACCCGGTTTTGATCCCAGGAATTACGGATATAAAAAACTTGGCGAACTGATTAAAGCCATTGATCTTTTTGAAATGGAAGAGAGAAAAGTGGGTGACGGACATTCAAAAGTGGTCTATATCAGGGACAAAAGAAAATAAGCCTCTCCTGTCATTTTACCAGCCAATATACTCATTAATGCTCATCCACCGGGATGATACAGAGTTTTCTGAAGATTGATTTTCACGGCGCTGAAGATCCAGTCTTTTTTTCAGCAGCCATGCCATGCCGGAGTGGCGCGAATTTTTATGATGGGTTAAATTATTTGCATGCTTACGATAATGCAGAACAACTTCTTCCACTTTCTTTTTTTGAATCTTTTTATCCCACGCCCGCACAAACCAATCTGTATCTTCATTAAAATGTAGATTTTCGTCGAATAAGCCTACAGTTTCAAATACTGTGCGACGAAAAACAGCGCTTCCCAAATTCACAGAGTAATAGGGAGAACCCGTTTTCTCAAAGATGCCGGCATTTTTATTCTCACCAATCCGTTTCAAATCTTGAATTCGCCCCTGCACCATATCGTATTGCGGATTCTCTTCCAGTACGTTCACCTGGTGCGCCAACTGGTTCTCTGTCCATAAATCATCTACATCCAAAAAAGCGATATATTTACCCCGGGATTTACGAAATCCCGTATTCCTGGCTGAAGCCGGTCCGCGATTCGGTTGGTATACATACTGCACGTCATCTATTTGTTGGATGATTTCTTTTGAGGAATCTTCAGAACCATCATCCACAAAAATAATTTCTTTTGAAGGGTAGTCCTGTTGTTCTACATTTCGGAAAACATCAGCAACAAAATCTTCGCCATTAAACACAGGAATAATAATACTTACCAGCGGGGCTTGTGAATTCACAGACTTTGTTAATTATATCAGGTTTGGTCAGATGTTTCTTCTCCGATGCTTTTTTTAGCAATCAAACTGTTGAACGAATTCTCAAGTGATTTTCTGGCGGCCGAGAATGAAAAATCACGATCAACAATTTCCATTCCTCTGTAAGAGAGCTTATTCCATAACTTCTCATTTTCATAGAGTTCTGCAACTGCATCACAAAAATCTTCGGGATTATCTGCGACAAGCATGCCATCTTCATGGTTTGTAATTCCTTCCGCAGCAATAGATGAACCCACCGCGGGCACTCCATATCCCAAACTCAACAAAACCTTCCCTTTAACACCGGCGCCATACCGGAGCGGAGCAATTGTAAGCTTTGCTTTATGGAGATAGGGAGCTATATCGGGCACATAATCTGTAACCACCAAATGTCCGTCAGATGAAGATTTTAGCCATTCAGGGGGATCAGAACCAATAATTGTAATCCCGGCTTCCGGCAACCTCTTTTTTAACAACGGATAAATATCTTTATGAAAATAATTCATAGCATCGCCATTGGGCTGATGTGAAAATGCACCAATAAAAAGAATTCCGCTACGGTCTGAAAATCTTCGGCTGGAAGGATATGTTTCGTGAATATTTGATACGATATGAATCTTGCACCCGGGGCATTCTTCATGTAAGATTTTCCGTTCTGCCGTGCTCACAACCCATGTACAATCGGCTTTTTTAACCAGCGACAATTCATCTCGCTTCGCCAGAAGCGAGGTTTGCAGAAGTTTTATATTGCCGGTTATTTTCGATGCCCGGTAGCCACGCAAAAAATGTAAATCGATCGTGTCAAAAATGATTACTGCATCCGGAGCCATTTCACGAATCCTGTCAAAATAGCGATTTGCTGTTATAAGCCTGCTCAAAATGATCACATCATATTGTGTGCTGTATTGCTCCAAATGAGCTTCAATAGTCTTGTGTCCATCAAGGAGATCGAGGTTTAAAGAAGAGCATGGCCGCCACAGTTCATGTTTCTGTCTCCATTCCGGATTGTCACCGGCACCGAAGGTTAGCTTGCCGGTTTTCTCTGACAAAATTTTCAGCAAGTTGATCATTCTTAAAGAAGCGCTGTCCCGGTCGGGGGTTGGCATCCAAAGATCGATCACTAAAACATTTAAATTTTTCAAAAAACTCATGAAACTTAAAAATCAATCCACTGTTTCGGGCGAAAGTACATTGTTTAAAAATGAATAAGGCATATTAAATTCCTCATATAATTATGAGATCAAAATATGCTTCCGTATTGCAATAAACATCCATTTTTAACAGGCTATATCATGAAATTTACCATTTCTATTTATGCTCTTCGTTACTGATTTACGGATACGTATGTAGGGATTTTTCAACAAGCAATACCTCTTGAAGCAGACACGGAGCTGGAGTATCGGCGTCCATTATTCTATCAGGATGGAATTGATTTTCATTCGAGATTTATTACAAAAAAATCTAAAAATGAGTTAGGGGTGTCTGCCCTGTTTACCTGTATTATGAACGCGCTTTAATAGCGTCTCTCTTGATGAATAGTCAGGGCATCACACCGGATACGTGTGATGCCTCATTTTTGTAAGAATTTTTTTCTTCTACGTTTTTTTCATGACAAAAAAAGCCTTTGGCGGATCAGAAGTTAATGACTGCCAAAGGCTTATATTTTTTGGACCAGGAATGGAACTCTACGGGCTTATATGTTTTAGTCTTGACTCGTTTAAGCAAAAATAAGTGATGTCTATACTCCTCTTTTATTTGGGATAAAAATCAAATCGCCCCCTCCGGATGCAACTTCAGGAAGTAATACCCAACCACTTTTCCGAGAGTATTACATTTAAAATAGAATGCCATAATTGGATATAAAAAAAGCCCCTGTGAATTCGTTGTTTCACAGGGGCTTTTATTTTGTACACCCGACAAGATTCGAACTTGTAACCGCCTGATTCGTAGTCAGGTACTCTATCCAGTTGAGCTACGGGTGCAAAAGAGATAAATATCGAATATTGAACAAAGATTTAGGAATGAGTAAGGTTTGTTCAACATCCTTAATTCCTTGTTCTCTATTCGGCATTCAAATGGTACGCCCGGAAGGATTCGAACCCTCAACCTTCTGATCCGAAGTCAGACGCTCTATCCGGTTGAGCTACGGGCGCAAACAAAATCAATATGACAATTTCAGGTCTCCCTGAAAAATCAAAGATTAGAAAAATAAGCGTTTTCAGATTGGGAAACAACCGAACCAATCCCCGAAATTTTCTTTCCTCAAAAAGACTTCTGTTTACTCTCAAAAAAAACCCCTTAACCGTCGAGAGTAATATCAATCCTTTCAACCAGGTTTTCATACGCTTCATCCAGTGTATCACCTACTGCAATCAACCGCATTCCGGTTTTGTTGGAAGCACATACTTCTATGGAGAACTCTGGTTTTTTAACGTTCTTCGTTATACGAAAACCTCTGTATCCCTTTGTTTTAAGGATATTTACACGTTCATGAAGCGATGACACTCGTTCCACGTTACTCTCATTCATGGCATCCTCCTTTCTCCTCGTTTTATTACATCACTCTCTTCTAAAAATGAAGGCGTGTTGAGCTTGTAATAATAGATACAGAAAGTTTGTACTCAGGTTCCCATAAATGAAGCCCGGAATTCCTGATGGGAACTCCGGGATAAAAAAATTAAATGACCGTCTTCAGGAATCTCCGTTTAAGCCTCTCGCCGTGCGATCTTCATAAGGTGGAGCCGGTGTCATTTTGTTTGAATTTTCATCCACCATATTCAGTACTTCACGGACCGCCCTTTCCATTTGAGGATCTCTTCCCTCCATCAATGCATTTGGGTCATCCCATACTTCGATATCAGGACGAACCCCTTCACCTTCCCAGAACCAGTGACCATCATTATCATACAAGCGCGCGCCGGGTACCGTAATTCCGCCGCCATCAATCAGTTGATGGCCGGTAGCGGGTCCGACCAAGATTCCAAGTGTACGCTCGCCCACAATCGGTCCGGCTTCCAATTCCTGGAAGGCCCACGGCAAACCGTCGCCGCCAGAACCGGCCCAACCATTAATCAACATGGCCATAGGTCCTGTATTTGTTTGAACGGGATTGGTGTGATCGCGCCCGTGCCGCCAGTGCAGGTTATAAACTACGGGACGTTGCAGCAGTTCAAGGAAACGGTCTGCCAATTGGCCGCCACCGTTGAAGCGCTCATCAATAATAAATCCCTTTTTATCGAGCTGTCCGTAGAACATCCGAACCAATTCTCTCTGTCCCTGGGAAGAAGTGTTCGACATATAAATATATCCCAATTGTCCGTCGGAAAGTGAATCCACCATTTTCCGGTTGTTCTCCACCCATTCCTGGTAGCGCAGTTGAGATTCTTCTCCCGGAGTTAACGTTTCCACAATGACTTCTCTCACATCTTCGGGATCGCCATCGCTACTTACTGTTAAGGATACAGTTTCGTCATCCAATCCTTCAAATGCAGCGTACGGATCTTTATCAGGATTCAGCCGTACTCCATTTACGGCATGAATATAATCCCCTTCGGAGACATCCACTCCCGGGCGATCAAACGGCGAACGAACTTCCGTATCCCACAACGCCGGTTTCACAATTCGTTTGATGCGATACACATCGTCATCAAGCTCCCAATCAATACCCAAAAATCCTGTTCCGCGATATTCTACATTTTCCGTATCACCGCCAAACGTGTAGGTATGGCCTGCACTCAGTTCGGCCTGCATGTTCGATTGAATGTTGGTGACATCCCATCGGGTTCGTGCATCTTCAATCAGCGCTCCGTATCGCTCTTTCATTTCATCCCAATCTACTTGCTGCATTTCGGCATCATAAAAGAAATCACGATATCTGCGCCAAGTATCCGTAAAAATCTGTCTCCACTCCTCTTTCGGCACAAGATTCATCACCAAACCATCCGTTGGAATAGCCTCTTCGATACTTTGCCCTTCCTGCGGTTGAATGACTCCATATTGACCAAAACTTGCAACCAAAATGGCTTTGCCGTCGGCTGTAGGTACTGCTCCATTTACGCCATCCATAATGGTGATTTCTTTTCTTTCTTCTATATCATAAGCCATCAATGAAGGAGGTCCGCCATTGGAACCGGTATTCGGATATCGCATATATACAACTTTTCCTTCAAATGACATCAGGTTGCCGATATTGCCGGCTTGTGGCGGAAGCATTGTAATTCGCGTTTCAAAACCATCAAATTCAATTTCAGTTTTGCCCTCTTCCTCCTCACCTTCTTCTGATGACTCCTCTTCACCATTTTCGTCCGATTCTTCCCCTGATTCTTCATTGAGATCTAACTCATCATTTTCAGGCTGAAGGAGTGAAGGCGTATCCGGCATCAGGCTAATCGATGCAATTTGCGTTGTATTCGGGTAGATCCATGTACCGTCCAAATCAGAATATTCTGCATCAAACTCACGATTGGTTGTGTAGTAGAGATACTTGCCGTCCGGGCTGAAAACAGGATTGTTATCGGAATAAAATCCGCTTGTGGCCTGGTGCAACTCTTCTCCTTCAGTATCAAAGAGCAGGATTACGTTATTGGCATTATCAAGACCTTTAGTAAAGGCAATCCATTTTGAATCCGGCGACCATGAAATAGAATATCCATGTCTCCCTCCGTGGCCAACATTCCAGTAGGTATTCCCGGCTTCTGTAATGTTTCCATTTTCAATTTCTACTATGTAGATGGTGTTGGTTTCATCTATAAATGCAATCTTCTCGCTGTTGGGTGACCAATATAAAGTATAACCGTAACCGTTCTCTCTGCCTGTAAGCTTTTTGGGTTCTTCGTTAGTTGCCACATCTTGCAGATAGATGTTATACTCGCCTTCTTTATCACTCCAGTAGGCAATGTATTTTCCATTGGGCGACCAAGACGGTTCACGGTCAAATGCTCCACTGGACTTGGTCAGATTTCTTGTGAAGCCTTCTTTTGCGGGAACGTTAAAAAGTTCGCCCCTTGCCTCAAATACAATCCGCTTTCCACCGGGCGCGGCCGTCATATTATTGATGTTCCCGCTCACATCTTCGTCTCTTGCCATTTCGTTAGAAAGATCGCTGACCACATTTATCTCAACAGGTGAATATTCATGAGTCTGTAAATCCATCAGGTATAGATCTCCGCCAACCTCAAAAACCAATTCGTCTGGTCCGGCGGACAGAAATGAAATATCAAAATCTTCAAAATTGGTTAGCTGCGAGAATTCACCATTGGTAGTATTATAACTCCAGATATTTAACCGGAAATTCTCTCCCCTGTCCGACAGGAAATAAACTGTATCACCAGCCCAAACCGGTTTTCCGTCATTTAATTCATTTTCTGTGATTCTTTCGGTTTGATGTTCTTCAAAATCGTAAATGATGATTTCCGATGCCAAGCCGCCTTTATAACGCTTAAACGGATAATTTTCAGTTATTTTTGTGATATATGCCAGCTTGTTTCCATCAGGAGAAAAACTTGCCAACTCTCCGTATGGAATCTCAAGCTCTTCAGGAAAACCGCCTTCTTTATCCACCAGGTAAAACTTATTTGAACTGCGCTGGCCCATGTGCCGGCGGGATGCAAACAACAGCCGCTCGCCATCGGGATGCCAATCAATCATGCGATCCGAAAATGAGTGGTAAGTTACCCTTTTTGGAACTCCTCCCTGAACCGGAATTACATAAATATCTTCATTTCCATTATAGCTCGCCGTGTAAGCAATTTCATTTCCATCGGGTGAAAATTTTGGCCATGACTCCTCACCCTGAGATCTCGTAACCTGAACCGCCGTTCCCCCATCCTTCGGCGCCAACCAAATATCTCCTCCATAAACAAAAACAATGTCGGTCTCCGAGACATCCATATACTGCATTAATTTTGCGCTGATTTGTCCAAAAGCAGCGGGTGATAGCAGAAGAAATGCAAAAAACGTGAATAAACTTTTTTTCATAAGACTGGTATTCTTTGATATTTCAGTTAACGAACAGTAAATCCCTTTATCCGATAAAGTAACTAAATCATTAAAAATGACATAGCATCCTTTTGAAGGACGTGCTTTCAGGATCGATAGTTTCACATTCAAGTGCTGTTATTTATCACTTTAAATTTTATTGTTTTTCAATGTCTGAATTCTTATTTCTAACTGTTACTTTCAGAGTAAGGACTTTTTAAATATTCCAATAACCTAAACACGTCTTGATGAAATCTCTGCCTAACCTAACCAACATTATTATATCTTTTTTCACTGCCGGTCTTCTCATTTTCGTTTTTGCTCTCACTTCAACTTCTTCCATTGAAACTCAGCCTTCGCAAAACGAATGGACCTCTCTCTTCAATGGAGATGATCTGTCCGGATGGATTGTTCCTGAAGGTGACGGTGGCCACTGGAAGGTTGTTGACGGGGTGATAGATTACGATGCCATGAGTGAAGCTGAAGATGATAAAGCACTTTGGTCGGAAAAAGAGTACCAGGATTTTGTGCTTAAAGTTGACTGGCGGATCAAAGAAACACCTTACATTAATCCCAATGTGCCGATTATTATGCCGGATGGATCTCACAAACTCGACCAAAATGGCGAAACAATCCGCATGGCTGTACCTGATTCCGACTCAGGAATTTATGTTCGGGGAACATCAAAAGCTCAAATTAATATCTGGAACTGGCCCATTGGCTCCGGCGAAGTGTATGGCTACCGAACCGATTCCTCCCTATCGCAGGAAGTTCGTGCGGGCGTGACCCCCACTATGAATGCTGATCATAATATTGGCGAATGGAATAGTTTTGTGATTACGGTTGAAGACGAATACCTGACCGTTGAATTAAATGGCCACGTCGTTTTGGATAAGGCTCATCTCCCTGGAGTTCCCGAATCCGGGAAAATTGCGCTGCAACACCACGGCAGTAAAGATGCCAATGGCGAATGGAACAGTCCGCCGTCTTTGGTGCAGTTCAAAAATATCTCTATTAAAGAACTATAAAATGCATTTAAGAAACGTAGGGGGAATTCATAATCCCCTTACGTTTTTTCTATCCTATCTCCTTTTAAAAAAAACGAAACTTATCTATAAACATCATCAATAAGTTCTATTTGTTCAGGAATCAATGTTATACTAAATTAGTTTAATATTAAACTAATTGATATTAATCTAACTATTTGAATTATGGCAGCTGACACTTTAACTAAATGGACAATTGATACGGCTCACTCCGAAATCAACTTTAAAGTAAAACACCTTGTGATTTCTACTGTGACTGGGAAATTCAAAACTTTTGTTGCATCTGTTGAAACAGACAACGAAAATTTTGAAGATGCGAAGATAACCTTCGAAGCGGATGTAAACAGTATTGATACCAATAGCTCAGACCGTGACGCACACCTGAAATCTGATGACTTCTTCAATGCAGAAGAGCATCCAAAACTTACATTTGAATCCACTTCTTTCAAGCACATTGGTGAAGGTGAATACAAACTTATTGGAAATCTGACGATTCGCGGAAACACAAAACCCGTTGAATTGGATGCCGTTTATGGCGGAACCGTAACAGATCCCTACGGAAATGTAAAAGCTGGATTTGAAGTAACCGGAAAAATTAATCGAAAAGAGTTTGGCTTAAAATGGAATGGCGTAACGGAGGCCGGAAATCTCGTGGTTTCTGATGAAGTAAAACTGGATCTGAATGTTCAGTTTACCCGAGGTGAATAATAAGAGCCACAAAAAGACATTGTATTTTCTTATCGGCAAAGCGTTTTAAGCCGTAATCAAAAGAAGTCTTGAGATAAATTATATACTGATGTGAAAAGACAGTGTCTCAAAAACTAAAAAGCCCGTCTTGAAATTCAGGACGGGCTTTTCTTTACTTATAGATTTCTTATCTGCAAACAGATTAGTATCTGTAATGATCTGGTTTATAAGGCCCTTGTTTTGGAACCCCGATGTAATCAGATTGTTCTTTTGAAAGTTCTTCTAACTCCACACCGATTTTTTGAAGGTGAAGACGTGCAACTTTCTCATCGAGATGTTTAGGAAGAACATGTACGTCCACTTCAAACTCCTCATTCCAAAGAGCAATCTGTGCAAGAGTTTGATTGGTGAAACTGTTACTCATTACAAAGCTTGGATGGCCTGTTGCATTTCCAAGATTCATGAGTCGTCCTTGCGAAAGAAGAATCAGTTCTTTACCGTCTTCAAACCGAAACAGGTCTACCTGGGGTTTGATATTCTCTTCTTCAGCATTGTCTTTCAGCCATTTTACATCAATCTCATTATCAAAGTGACCAATATTCCCAACAATCGCTTTGTCTTTCATCAGTTTGAAATGCTCTTCAGTCAGGATGTCTTTGTTACCGGTGGCGGTTACAAAAATATCGCCCTCTTTTGCGGCATCGGCCATTCGTTTTACTTCGTATCCATCCATTGCAGCCTGAAGCGCACAAATCGGGTCAATCTCAGTTACGATTACGCGGGCACCGGCTCCTCTCAATGAAGCGGCAGAACCTTTTCCAACATCACCGTAACCGGCTACAACGGCAACTTTTCCGGCCATCATTACATCTGTAGCACGACGAATAGCATCGGCACAGGATTCACGGCAACCATATTTGTTATCAAATTTAGACTTGGTTACAGAATCATTCACATTGATCGCCGGAATGGTAAGCGTTCCTTTTTTCACGCGATCGTAGAGCCGAAGCACGCCGGTAGTTGTCTCTTCAGAAATACCGCGAATTCCTTCGGCCAATTCAGGATAGTTATCCAGCACCACATTGGTGAGATCACCGCCGTCATCCAAAATCATATTTAAAGGTTTTCCGTCCGGGAAGAAAAGTGTCTGTTCAATACACCACTCATATTCTTCTTCGGTCATTCCCTTCCATGCATAAACAGGTACGCCGGCTTTTGCAATCGCTGCAGCGGCGTGATCCTGAGTGGAATAAATGTTGCATGATGACCACTGGACTTCCGCACCGAGTTCAACCAGTGTTTCGATTAAAACAGCCGTCTGAATAGTCATGTGAAGGCAACCGGCAATACGTGCGCCTTTCAGGGGTTTTGATTTACCAAATTCTTCGCGGGTTGCCATCAATCCGGGCATTTCTGCTTCGGCAAGTGAAATTTCCTGCCGGCCAAATTTGGCAAGACCAATATCTTTAACTTTGTAGGGTAATTTTTCTACTTGTTGTTCCATTAAAAAATAGTGTTGTTTTTAAATTTGCTTTTCAATTAACAAACGGATTAAACATAAGGTTCAACCCAAAAATCGATTGATTACTCTTCGATTTCGAAATATTGAGCCAATAACTCTTTCGTTTTTTCGTAATCGGCTTCTCTTCCGTAGGATCCCATTTCAATGGTAATGAGATTTCCATCCGGATCTATAAATACTTTGAAAGGAATGCCCTGACCTCCCAACCTGTCAAAAATATCATTCTCATCATACAAAAATTCAAAATCATAATCATTCCGCTCAACAAATTGTTTTGCCTCTTCGGGGCCTTCGTTGAGTCCTACAGTTACGGCCAAAACTTCAAACTTATCCGGATGTTCACTGCGAAGATCCTGCATCGCGGGAAAAACCTGCAAACAGGGTCCGCACCAGGTTTCCCAAAAATCAATAAGAACGAGCTTTCCTTCATACTCACCCACACTCACTTCATTGCCATCCAGATCCGTAAAGACCGCATTTTCAACAATACTTTCTTCTGAATCGTTTTCCTGATTTTGTGCTTGTTGCTGCGAATCCGATTCGCCACCACAACCGGCCAAAATCAATGAAAACAAAAAGATTAATAGAAGATTTACTTTTTTCATTCTGTTAATTCCTTTAAAGATTAAGCCGTAAAAATAACAGGATTTACGGTAAAATGTTTAATGATTATCTAATGGTTCTATTCGCTATGAATGTGCCGCTTTTATATCAGGTTAATAGCAATACAATTCTTATATTTATATGTTTGAATTTAAAACGTACTGCTAATGGTTTATGATTTTTTGGTAGCCGGAGCCGGTATCGTAGGATTGTCGACAGCGTATAAACTTTCCAAGAAATTCCCGGACTCCTCCATCCTTGTTTTGGAAAAAGAGGACAGAGTCGCAGCACATCAAACGGGTCATAATTCGGGAGTTATTCATTCCGGGATTTACTATCAACCCGGGAGCTACAAGGCTAAAAATTGCATCGACGGACGCCACCAGATCGTTGATTACTGCAAGGAGAACGGGATTGAGCACGATATTTGTGGAAAAGTAATCGTTGCATCAACCGAAGATGACCTCCCCAGATTGAACGGTTTGTATGAGCGTGGCCTTCAAAATGAAATTGAAAACATTCGTTTAATCGACAATAAAGAGTTAAAAGAAATTGAGCCATATGTGGCCGGTGTTCAGGCTATATATGTTCCGTGTGCCGGTATTGTTGATTTTACAGGTGTCTGCCAGTCTCTTCATCATAAACTTTCCGAAGCCGGACAATCCGTTCAGTTTAAAAGTCCTGTACGAAGCGTGCATCAAACCAACGGATGCTTAACGGTTCAATCCACAAAAGAGAATTTTAAAACCAGGCATTTTATAAACTGCACGGGCCTGCACAGCGACCGCGTTGCGCGATCGGCCGGAATCAAACCCAATATTAAAATTGTACCATTTCGGGGTGAGTATTATGAGCTCACCACCCAAGCCGAACATAAAGTAAAAGGTTTGATTTACCCGATGCCAAACCCCGAGTTCCCATTTCTGGGTGTCCACTTTACGCGAATGGCTCTCGGCGGAGTAGAGTGCGGGCCGAATGCTGTTTTTGCTTTCAAGCGAGAAGGTTATAAAAAGACCTCCTTCAACCTCAAAGACACTCTCGAAACGTTTGATTTCCCCGGTTTCTGGAAGCTTGCCGGAAAGCATTGGCAAATGGGGCTCGACGAAATGTATCGATCGTTTTCGAAAAAAGGATTTCTAAAAAATCTCAGGAAATTAATTCCGTCCATCCAGGCAGAAGATCTGAAAACATCGCCTTCCGGGGTTCGTGCAATGGCTTTGCAGCCTAATGGCGAATTGCTCGATGACTTTTATTTTGA
Organism: Rhodohalobacter sp. 614A; assembly: GCF_021462415.1. Lineage (NCBI taxonomy): Bacteria > Pseudomonadati > Balneolota > Balneolia > Balneolales > Balneolaceae > Rhodohalobacter > Rhodohalobacter sp. 614A. Next base: position 1,394,047 of record NZ_JAKEDS010000001.1, on the reverse strand, counting down.
AACGACCGAACGTGAAATTCATGTACTGAATGCTCCGAGTCCGGCTGCCACTGCAGGGCTTTCCATTGGGGATGAAATTGTTGAGAAAGCCAGGGCTTCATTTTCACTTTAGAAGAATACCATTCGAATGGCCAGCATTGAAACGAGTTCTCTAATCAGAAGGCTCTACGCCACCGATGCCTCCATCTACGAAGAGCTTCCACAAGGGGTGGCTTTTCCGAAAACACTTGAGGATATTTGTGATCTGGTTAAAAAATCGAAGAAAGAGGGATTTACGATCACAGCCCGAAGCGCCGGAACCAGTCTTGCGGGTCAGACAACCGGAAATGGTGTCATTATGGATGTTTCGCGGCACATAACCGCCATTCATCAAATCGATTCTGAAAACCATTTTGCACATGTTCAGCCCGGCGTCATTCGGGATACTCTCAATCGTGAAGCCGCAAAATATAAACTGCAGTTTGGGCCCGATACAGCCACTACAAATCGCTGTATGCTCGGAGGCATGATCGGAAACAATTCCTGTGGATCGTTTTCCATCAAACATAAAACTACCCGGGAACACATTCTTGAGATTGAAGCGGTTTTGAGTGATGGATCAACTACTGTTTTCAAGCCGCTTTCTCAAAAAGAATTGGATGAAAAATGCAAACTCGATACTCTTGAGGGAAAGATCTATCGGGAAATGCTGGAGCTTTTAAAAACGCATAAAGATTCTGTTTTTGAACATTTTCCCCACCCGGATATCATCCGGCGAAATACCGGTTATGCGTTAGATCGTCTTTGTGAAATGGATCCTATCACACCCGGCGGCCGGCCTTTTAATCTTGCAGAACTTCTCTGTGGAAGTGAAGGAACTTTGGCAATGACTGCATCGGCAAAAGTAAATCTCGCTCCGCTCCCGTCTCAAAAAACGTTGATTATTCCCCAGTTCCGATCCCTTCATGAGGCTATGCTTGCAACTGTTGAGGCTGTAAAATGGGCTCCGTCTGCGGTTGAACTTGTGGATGATATTATTCTCGATGCCACGAAAGGAAATATTGAACAGCGAAAAAATCGATTCTTTTTAGAAAATTCCCCAAAATGTATTTTGATCATCCAGTTTGAAGGCGAAGATGCTGATAAACTTTCGCAAAAAAACCTTGAACTGAAAGCCAGACTTGAAGAACTGGGCCTTGGTTATGCTTACCCGATATTAACGGATAATGACAAAATGCAACGGGTCTGGGATCTCAGAAAAGCCGGACTTGGTCTCTTGATGGGGCTCGGCAGTGATTCTAAATCCCCCACATTTGTTGAAGATACCGCCGTTCGGGTTGAAGACTTGCCGGAGTATGTAAAAGAGTTTCAACAAATTCTCGACAGGCACAACACATCCTGTGTGTTTTATGCACATGCTTCGGTTGGTGAATTGCACCTTCGTCCCGTTTTGGATATAAGTAATCCGGCCGGCCTCCAGAAAATGAAGGACATTGCCCAGGAGGTCGCGGATCTTGTAAAAAAATATCGGGGTTCTCTTTCCGGTGAGCATGGCGATGGCCGGACGCGCGCACCTTACATCGAAACTGTTTTGGGCAGTGAGATGATTCCCCTGCTTCGACAGGTGAAAGAAATTTGGGATCCCGAATATCGGTTCAATCCGGGTAAAATCATCAATCCAAAGCCGATTGATACAGATTTACGATTTCCTCCCACGTATCAAAAACCGAAAGTGGATACCGTTTTTAATTGGCGCCAAACCGACGGTTTTGGTTCAGCAATTGAATTATGCAATGGAGCTGGAGTCTGCCGGAAATTAGCTGAAAGCGGCGGAACAATGTGCCCGTCTTATCATGCCACGCGAGATGAAAAAGATACTACCCGCGGACGTGCCAATCTTTTCCGGCAACTTTTTTCGGGTGAAAATCCGGAAGGTTTTGAGGGAGAAGATTTGAAAGAAGCTTTAAGCCTTTGCCTCAGTTGTAAAGCTTGCAAAAGTGAGTGTCCTGCCAATGTGGATATGGCCAAAATGAAAACGGAATTCATGAATGGCTGGCATGAAAAAAAAGGGGCTTCATTGGCTGAAAAGTTCTTTGGACGGCCCGAAAAATTATATCCTCTGGCATCTACTTTTGCGAAGAGTACAAATTTCATCACCAATCAAGCCCCGGTTAAGAAAGCTTTTGAAAAGATTGTGGGAATTGATTCCCGGCGAAAACTTCCTGAATTCGCTTCTGAAACATTTGAGAAATGGTTCAAGAAAAACGGAGATGATTTTCGAAATGAAGCGGGTCAGCAGGTTGTACTCCTGGTTGATATATTTACGAACTACCATGAACCGGATATTGCCAAAGCTGCTTTAAAGGTTTTGACTTCTCTTGGGTTCAATGTGCTGGTGCCGGGAATTTGGCCAACCGGACGACCACAGCTGTCCAAGGGATTTTTGAAGGAAGCGAAATCAATCTGTTTTGAAAACATCAACCGTTTTGCGGCTTTTGCCGATCAGGATATTCCAATGGTTGGTTTGGAGCCCAGCGAAGTGCTGACTCTCCGGGATGAATATTTGGATTTGTGTGATGAAGCCGACATCAAAAAAGCGGAAGAAATTGCTGCCAAATCGTTTCTCTTTGAAGAGTTCATTTACACGGAACTCGCTTCGGAAGAAGCCAGGAATTTTGGCAAAAATCGCAAGGTGTATATCCACGGACATTGCCATACCAAAGCGCTTGTCGGTAACGACCCGATGGTTCAAATGTTCAAACAGTTTGGATTTGAACCTGTTGAATTACAAACCGGATGCTGTGGAATGGCCGGAAGTTTTGGGTATGAAAAAGAAAAATACGACGTTTCTATGCAAGTCGGCGAGCAGACCTTGTTTCCGGCTCTTCGTGATCTTCCCGATGATTCACTGGTTTGCGCTTCTGGATTTTCCTGCCGGCATCAAATTGCAGATGGAGTAAGCCGACAGGCACAGCACCCGGCCGTTCTTTTGGCGAATAGTTTATAGCTCTTCTAAAGCATTCCCTCAACATCCTCTTTTTTAGACAGTTGGCTTGTGCTTAAACAGCAATTTTAGCCCCATTCATAGGTATGGCTCTGTTTCAGGGTGTATCAAAAGAAAACATCAACCAAAATACTTGAGCTATGAAAAGAGTATGGGGCAGTTCGTTTAAAAAATCATCAGGACGACGTTATTTTTTACTTTTCACCTTTTTTCTTGCCATTGGGGCGTCATTCAATTCATGTGAAGATGTTCGCGTTCAAACCATTCGGTGGATTGAATATGAACCTGTATACATGAGTGAAACGGAGTTTATCAATTCTGTGGCACTTGAAGTAGCCCACGATCTCCAGCGCCCGGGAAAAATTTACTTTTACAACGGATACCTTTTTGTGAATGAAGTAAATGAGGGAATCCACATTATTGACAACCGCGATCCATCTGCTCCTCTCAATATCGGTTTCATCAATATTCCTGCCAATAAAGATATTGCCGTGAAAGGTAATCGCCTGTACGCCGATTCGCAGAAAGACCTGTTGGTTTTTGACATCAGTAATCTCCAACAACCAGAACTCCTTAAAAGAATGGAGGGAATTTTTAATAACTCAGCCGAAATTCCGCCCGGATTTACAACCCAGTCAATTGATCCTTCAAAAGGAATTCTCGTGGACTGGAAACCGGTGATAAGAGAAGAAGTTTGCGAAACGGATTGCGGATCTCACCCGGCACGTCCCTGGCGATGTGTGGATTGTGAAGTATTTTTGTTAGACAGTTTCAACCGTAGTGCAGATGCTTCATTCGGTGCCAATTCTGGCGGAACAGGCGGTTCAATGGCCCGGTTTACGATTACCGGCGATCATCTTTATACGGTGGACCACTCCACTCTCTCAACCTTCGATATCTCCGGCTCCGCTGTACTTGTAGATAAAATTAGTGTTGGATGGGCCATTGAAACTATTTTTCCGCATAAAGACAATCTGTTTATCGGGTCGGCATCTGCCATGTACATTTTCGACATCACAAATCCCCTCTCGCCACAACAGCTTTCCATATATCCGCATACAACCGCCTGCGATCCTGTAGTTGTTGAAGGAGATTTTGCATTTGTAACCTTGCGAGACGGAGATCGCTGTCCACGCGGGGTCAACCGTCTGGAGGTCATTGATGTGAAAGATCTGACCAATCCTAAGAAAACAGCTTTTTATGACATGATCAGCCCGCATGGCTTGGGAATTGACGGCGATGTTTTGTTTGTAAGTGAAGGCGAACATGGCCTGAAAATCATGGATGCCAAAAAACCGAAAGACATTAAACTGCTGCGGCATATCAAAGATTTAAAAACCTATGATGTGATACCGCTCAATGGTGTTTTAATGGTTACCGGCGATGACGGAATTGTGCAATATGATTACAGTGATATTGATGACCTGCGACGCCTCAGTACCATACCGGTGGTAGCAAATGATACGGAATAGAGGCATTTCCGGAGATCTCATAAGAATATTCAACCCTGTTCGATAAACCTTTTTTACATATGAATATCCAAACGAAACTTTCGAAAAAGCCGGGATTATCTATTTCTATAGTTTGTATGCTAATCATTATTCTGGGGATGATTTCGTCTCCGGAAACCGTTGCTGCCCAATCAGAAACGGAAGATGTAATTTATTTGACAAATGGTAGTATTCTGCGAGGAGAAATTCTTGAAATCAATAACAAGACGGTTAAAATTGAAACGGCTGGGCGCAATGTGTTTGTCGTGCAAATGAATGAAGTGGATGAGATTACCAAAGAAGAAATACCTGTAATCAGATACTATAAAATGTCGGGTTATATCAATACATCCGGGATTGAATTGATCTCAGGTGATGACGACCTTACTCCCTTGTTCTATACTATGAACGGATACCAGTTCAACCCTCGCTTTGCTGCAGGAATTGGTGTTGGATACATCCCCTATCGCGATCCGCTGGATTTGATACCAGTTTATCTTCAGTTAAATTTAAACCTGATTAAGGCCAACAGTGCTCCGTTTCTCTTTCTGAAAACGGGCTATAATTTCAGTATTGCAAGCAAAAACATTCATCTCATTGAAAGTCACAGTGGTGGCTGGATGATCAATCCCGGCATGGGAATTCAGTTTAATACCAGCAGTGGTTTTCGATGGCAGATCAATATCAGCTATAATGTGAACAACGCTTCATTTAAAGAAGAAGAGTTCAATGACACAAATATTGAGACGGAGCTTACGTACCGGCGTGTGGCTTTTGGAATCGGCTTCTCATTTTAAAAATCTTCTTTCCTGCACATAAAAAAACAGTCACCGGCAATAATCGTCGGTGACTGTTTTGTCATCATACCAAACCGATAATATTAAACTTCGTATCCTTCTCTGTATTCTTTGTCCAGGTAGCTGTTTGCCTCGTCATCATCAAAGCGTTCGGCTTCGGGATCCCATTTGAGGTCACGATTTACCCAATAGGCAATATTCGCGATGTTGCAAATTGAAGCAGACCGATGCCCAACCTCGGGCGGACAAATCGTTTCTTTATGCTCGCGAATTCCATCAATCCAGTTTGCGTAGTGATTATCGCTGTGATACAATCTTTCGTCTGAAGATTTCATCCTGGCTGATGCGATATTAGCCGGGTTGGTTTGGAGAAACTCTCGGGAAACCTGCATGGTTCCTTCTGTTCCATGAAACTCAACACCATGTCCCCTTCCAAATTCATAGTGTTCCATTTCAATTCCGTTGGCATAGATCATTTTAAGACCGCGTTTTGGAACCGGTGTTTTTGGAGCAATGAGTTCAACCGGACCTGTATCATCCATTCCCAAAGCCCATTGCGCAATATCAAACATATGTGCACCCCAATCACACAAGGTACCTCCGCCATATTCTTTGAAGTCTCTCCATCGTGGCCAGCCTGTATCTTCAACAGGCGGAGCAACGATAGAATTAAATACATTCATCGGGGCCGGACCAATCCAGCGATCCCAATCCAGGCCTTCAGGCTTTGTTTCTTCTTCAAGATCATAAGGAATTGCAGGATCCGTAACACTCACAACCACTTTTTTGATCTCGCCCAAATATCCATTCCGAACCAGTTCACAGGCATGGCGAAAAGATTCCCACGAACGCTGCATGCTTCCTGTCTGTAAAATGACGTCATTTGCCTCAACAGCATTTACCAGTTTCCTTCCTTCCACAACGGTATGTGTAAGTGGTTTTTCGCAGTAAATATGTTTGCCGGCGTTGGCCGCATCAATCGATGCTTTGGCATGCCAGTGATCGGGAGTGGCTACAACAATCGCATCGATATCATCCCGCATCAGCATGTCTTCATAATTGTGGTATGTTTGAAATCCAGTCCAGGAATTCTGACCGGTTTTTTCTTTATAATGATTTTCCACCAGCGCTTGAAAAGCATCTCCCTTCGCTTTGTATACATCCGAAGCAGCAACGATATCTACATTTTCTAAAGCCAGCATCCCGTTTGCAAGAGTGGGGCTGAGCCTTCCTGTTCCGATGAACCCGATGGAAATTTTATCACTTGGAGCAACTCCTTTCTTTCCCAGAACAGAAGCGGGGACAATCGATAATCCTGCAGCAGCCATTAGTGAAGAGCTAATAAACTGTTTTCTTGAAATTTGATTATTCATGATATGGGTGGTTTCTTAGCAGTTTTGGTTATGGTCTCTTTCATTTACATCAAATTATAAACTTAGTCAAATCCAAGTGCCTTCTTGATGCAGCGATGATACAGCCTACCCCTTCATGAATGAAAAACAGTCAGTTAATGATTTCGAGTTGAAAGCCGCTTTTTTGTTCATAAGCTTCAATCACAATCGACATCATATCCTGCAGGCTGAATGTAGCGGAGTTTATAAGTAGGTCGTAGTTGGATGCGTTCGATACATCACTTTTGAAATGGTACCGAACAAATTCCGCTCTTTCTTCATCGGTTTTACGAATAATTGCAAGCGCGTCTTCTTTACTGATGCCTTCCCTGCTTGCATAATCAGCCGCTCTTCGTTCAACGGGAGAAACAATCCTCAAATGGAAAGAATGTGGATTCTTGCAGATATAATTGGCACCCCTCCCCACAATAATGGCGTTTCCGTGATACTCGATTGTTCGGATCAACCTATTCAGCGTCCGAAGATAATTGACGTTGGTATTCACATTCTTCATGAATCCAACAACCACATCTTCAATCAATACCCTTCGGCTTTCATCCAGCGATTTCAGGTATTTTTGATTGCTTCCAAGTTTATCAGCAATGGCTTGAAGTATGTCTCTGTCCCATACCTTAAAGCCAATTTTCTCTCCCATCAGGGCTGCCAGCGCCGCACCTCTTGCACCGAATTCCCTCGAAATGGTAATCACCGGAAATTGTTTGCCCTGTGGAGCAATGATTTTATTCTTAAACGAACTTTCCAGTTCCCACGACTTAATCTGTTCATCAATGATTTTATGCAGAATCTTGGCCATAACTCCCCTCCTTTTATTCGCTCCCTTTCCAGAAAAGTACGACCCATTTTTAAATATTAGATGTGGACAAAAGAAAAAGAACAATTTTTTCTGCTGAAATCTCTCGCAATCTCAGCTACACGTTTATCAACAGAAATGTCTATGGAGTAATTTCAACCCGCTTTGTAACTCTTGCAAGGCTACCGAAAATACCAATACCGCCGGTTACATTATATTTCACATTTTGAACGCTTGTTGATCCTAAAGTTGTGCCAGCCGTAATGTCGTCAGAAGAACGCATGTAGTCATAAATATTGTCATCTATGGCACTGATTGAAACATCGTTTTGGCCATAAAAAGCAAAAAGAGACCAGGGAATTTCCATAGATAAGTTGCCGCTTGAATCTCTTTTATACTTATTCTCGTTCGTAATTTCTGAAGAGTTGATATAGTAACTGTTAATCCAGCTGCCCTTGTCTTTGACAAGATCTTTGTAATAAGGAGTTAAGTTTTCTTCAACAGTTTCAACTGCTTCCGCCGTAAACATATAGTACGAAGACCGATTGTAATAACTGCTTGGAGTGGCAGAAATGGAAATTTTCGAATTGCTCTGATAGACATAGGCACCCTCTATCTCATTAGCAATCGTAAATGTATCGGGAACAAATGTTTTCGCTTCAACGAGGCTTCCGTCCGTCATCGTAACGGTTAGTTGATACCATCTTTTAGGTTTTACCAATACCTCAGTTTCCGGCAAATACTGACCTGATTTAGTGTGAAAAAAAACATATTTCTCATCAATTGAACCATCCGCTTTCAACAGAGAAATTTCCACGGTTGCATTTGGAATGGCAATACGGTTCTTGTTAAATTTTGCACCAATGGGTAAGGTTTTTGTAACCATTACTTGTGGCAGGTTTTCATCAGCGATAAGGTAAGATTCAATCGCATATGTCTCTTCAAACTGCTCTACCTCGTAGAGATCACATCCGTATAAAATGACAAGAAAAAATATAGATAACAGTGCTTTCTTCATCTGTCTAAAAATTTACCGTATATGACAAACTTGGAAGCACCGGAAGCAATTTAACCGCCTCTCTTTGATTCGGGCCTGTCTTGTTTAAATCATAGTTATAGAACCAGATGTTGCGTCTTGAATAAACATTAATAACCTGGAACTGAAATTTTGAACTGCCCAAGCCAAGAAATGAGCCCACTCTGGTAAAACCAATGTCGAGTCGGTGATATGCAGGCATTCGTGCTGCATTGAATTCTCCATTTATTACCTGGTGTTTTCCTCTTCCGGCAAAGGGTGATTCAAAAGAAAAAGTTCTGCCGAGAGGCTGGGTGTAAGGTTGGCCACTTGTATAACGAAATACAGTAGAAGCCGACCATTTGGAATTGATTTTATATGAAGCAACGATACTAAAATCGTGGTTTCTATCGAAATTCGGGGCAAAAAATTCTCCCCAGTCCTGAGAGTTTTCATCATAAAATCTTCTTCGCGTGATACTAAACGAATAGCCAACAAACCCCGTTAGCTTGCCCAGGTTGCCTTTGAATAATAGTTCAGAACCGTAAGCAAATCCCTCTCCGTATCTGAATATTTCTTGATAGGGAATCCCTGAACGATCCGGTAAATACGGGTCCGGTTCGAACAGATTGGACATCGTTCGATAATAAAATTCCACATCCACATTATAATTCTCCGATGGCTGTAATTTCGCTCCCACACCGTATTGGTCTCCCACCGCAGGTTGCATATTCTGGCCGGCTGAATACCACACATCGAGCCCGCTCAAATTATCATTCGTAGCCATCGTCAAATATTGACTGAATCTTCCATAGGCGGCCTGTAAACGAAGTACTGAAGACGGGATATATTCAAATGAGATTCTCGGCTCCAGCAACAAATGCTCTGTGCCGTACATATGCTGAATTCGCAATCCCGGAGAAAACTTAACCTTTCGGGATACGTTCCAATCATCCTGAATATAGAATGCATGCGAATGGGTCTGAATATCAGTCTCAAAGACAGGATTTTGGTCGTATTCCTCCAGCAATTGTAAGTTCTGCAATTGTAGTGAATAGCCAAACGAAATCTCATGAGTTTCACCGGGAAGGTATTCGAAATCCATTTTCAGGGTTCGGTCAAAAATCTCATTCTCTTTTTCCGATAAAGTAGAAGCAACATCAAAAGACGGCTGACTAAAATAGCGTGAACCGATAAAGTGAACTTCACCAAAAAAAGTGCCAGAAAAATTATGCTGCCATGTACCACTGATGGTTTGGTTTCCATAATCCGTACGGATGCCGGCATCTTTGGCAAAAGGAAAACGGAGATGATCTACCCCGGAATAAATGGATAGTGATAAATGGTTGTTTGCATTAGGCTTAAGATAAACCTTGCTATTGAGGTCCCAGAAATAGAACTTTTCGGGGATATCCTCATATGAATCACGAAGTATTCCCAACACCGGATCAATGGTAGACCTTCGAAGAGCGACCATAATCCCACCTTTTCGATCCCAAAATGGTGTTTCAACTGCAGCACTTGCGGCAAGCATTCCAACAGAAACTTCTCCCCCAACTTTCTCATTATTCGTTTCTCTGTTCTGCAGGGAAAGAACCGAACCCAGACGCCCTCCATATTTAGCAGGATAGTTGCCTTTAAAAAGATTCGCATCTGTTATCACAGAAGGATTAAACGTGGAGTAAAATCCAAAAAAATGTGATGGGTTATAAACCGGAGCATGATCAAATAAAATCAGAGTTTGGTCCGGACTTCCTCCCCGAATATAAAGGCCGCTGGAAAGCTCGGAACTACTTTTCACCCCCGGCAATAACTGTAATGACCTAAAAATATCATCTTCAAATAGCGACGGTAAATTATTAATAAAGGAAGGATCCACATGAGCAACACCTATATCGTGTTTGGTCTGTTCATGTTTTAATGATTTTACCGTTACCTCCCCGAGCTGGTATGCCTTTGGTTTCAACTGGATATGAAGTTCAAGATCATCGCCCTCATTAAATGTCAACTGTTGACTGAAATCCTCATATCCTACATATGAAGCAGTAATTAGATATGCACCGGGAGGAATATTTGTGATCTGAAAAAAACCTTCGGAGTTGGTAGACACACCTTTACTTAGCTGGATAATACCAGTAGTTGCAGCAAGCAATACATCACCTGAGTTACTATCTGTAATGTATCCTCGTATAGAAGCATTAGTTTGTGCCTGAAGAGTATTCGCTAATACGAATATAAATAGACAAGTAAGAACGTGTTTCATACCAAGTAGTTGACATGAAAGATATCATGACCTGTCCTCCACTCAAATTAGAGTTTTCTAAGATCTCTGATTCGATTCAATACCTGCTACTGGTATGCTAAGTCTCTAACTCTCCTTCGTTTATTTATTCTTTTTACTAAAAAGTTCGCTTCATTTTCAAGCATTAGATAGGGGAAAAAGTACAATTTATTCTTTGCTGAAATTTGTTGAAATCTCAGCCACCCGTTTGCCTAAAAGCCTCCCTTTTTGTAGAAACTGATCGGATATATCTTCTGTTGAATTTGCCGTAAACGGCGGTTCAGATGTAATAGCGGAAGCACCAAATGGTTGTGTCCAGTCCGGGCCTCCCACAATAATCATCCCGAAAACCAGCATGCTCTGGATCATATTCATTTGAACAATTTCTTCGCCGGCAGATATTCCTCCTCCCGTCACAAATACCGCTCCTATCTTATTCTTTAGCGGCTCATCTTCAAAGGGCAAGGATGCAATAAAACGCTGAACTTCAGCAGATACATTCGCATTATGAACCGGACTTCCGATGATAATGGCGTCAGCTTCCAACAAGTCTGATTCTCTCGTTTCGGCCGTTGTCAAAATTTTTACAGATACTCCTTCAACAGAGTTTGCGCCTTCAGCAACCGCCTGTGCCATTTTCTCTGTATTACCGGTTTCGCTGTGGTAGGTAATCAGTACCGAGGTTTGAGCGATGACGGTTGACGCCATCAACAAAAAATTGAAAAAGAGCAGGCAGATTTTCATCCAGAGAAAACCATTTAGTCTTCAGTCGGAAATTGTTTTTCTGTCCATTCACGCCAACCGCCGGCCATAGATTTCACATTGGTATAACCCATCTTTTGCAGGTTGTCTGCAGCCAGTGCCGAGCGATAACCTCCGCCGCAATAAAGCACCAACTCTCGGTCATATTCATCAATTTCATCTTCAATATCGCGTTCAATAACTCCTTTACTCAGGTGTATAGCCTTTGGCAGATGACCGTCTTCAAATTCGTGAGCTTCACGGGTATCAATCACTGTAAAATTTTCCTTCCTAACCAATTTTTGAGCCACTTCATCCGCAGATATTTCCGGAATTCGTGTCAGGGCATCATCAACAAGAGCAACAAATTTTTCAGAATGATTCTTCGACATATTTTTTAATTAAAGTGAATAGAAAAGTTGTTTACTGGTTACTGCTAATTTCAACTGAAATCAGTTTCTCATCCCGCCACGGTCTATCAATTCGCGGGCACTGGTAAGAGCCGATTCGGTAATCTGCTCCCCACTCATCAAACTCGCAACTTCGCGGATATGTTCCTCATCAGAAAGCGGAAGAATTTTGGTAACCGTCCGATCATCCTCTTCTACTTTCTGCACTTTGTAATGTTTATGCGCCTGGCTTGCAATTTGTGGTTGATGTGTAATTGCTACAATCTGGCACATTTCGGAAAGACCCCGCATCACACGGCCTACTTTTTCGGATATTTCGCCGCTGATTCCCGTATCAATTTCATCGAAAATCATAACCGGCAGTTTTTGCTCTCGCGCCAAAATAGATTTGAGTGATAACATCACGCGGCTTACTTCCCCGCCGGATGCTATCGTGGCTAATGGCTTGGGATCTTCACCTTTATTTGTGGAGATAAAAAAGCGCACATCATCGCAGCCATCTTCATTACAATCCACTTTTTGTCCGTCGATATCAATCCAGCCTTTTCCCAAAAATCTCCAGGCAACCTCCACTTTAAATTGTCCGTGTTGGATGCCCAGATTTTTCAGGGAAAGTACAATATCGTCTGAAAGATATCGGCCAATAGCCTCTCTTTCCTCATGAAGGTCTACAGCTTTTTCCTTCAGAATATGAGCCTGATCCTCAATTTTCTTCTCAATCCGTTCAATCTCTACATCAAAATTTTCGGCAACATTCAATTCCGATTTGATTTCATTCAGATAAGAAATCAGATCCGGAATGGATCTCTGGTATTTTTTCTGAAGTCGATTAAGTTCAGACTGACGCTGGCGAAGCTTCTCCAACCTCTGCGGATTAAATTCAATCCGATCACGATACCGTTCAGCAAATTGAATGGTCTCCTGGATACTGATTCTCGCCGTTGTTACCTCCTGGAGATACGTTCCAAATTCCGGTTCAATCCGTGCCATATCTTCCAGGTTCAGTTTGATGGTATTCAGCATGTCCATCAGGCTCACTTCATCGCCATTGCCGATCTCAGTAATTGCTGATGCCTTCTGGTCCAGATCTTCGGCATTGTCCAAAAGATTCATTTCAGCTTCAAGCTCCTCCTCTTCATGGGGATCCAGTTCAGCCGTTTCCAATTCTTTTACCTGGAATTTGTAGAGCTCGGTTTTGTCTTTAAGCTCCCGTTCTTTTTTCCTGAGATCCCGCAATTGCTTTTGCAAATCCTGCATGGACCGGTATTCTTTTTGATAGGATTCTAACACCGGCTCAATGGAATCAAACTGATCAATCACGCCTTGATGGTGTTCTTCTTTCAACAAAAGCTGATGATCGTATTGGCCATGCAGATCCACAAGCTGATCCCCCACCTGCTTTAAGACAGAAATATTTACCGGCGTATCATTAATAAACGCACGGCTACCATGTTGCCGAATCTCCCGCCGAAGAATGAGTTCTTCGCTATAATCAATGGATTGCTCTTCAAGCAGATTTTTTAAATAATCATTCTTCCCTACGTAAATAAATGCTTCAGAAATGGCCTTGTCTGCCCCTTTTCTGATGACATCCGTATCGGCACGCTCGCCCAAAATCATGTGCAGTGCGCCGATAATAATTGATTTACCCGCGCCGGTTTGTCCCGTGAGTACATTGAGTCCCGGCTGAAATTGAACATCCAGTTCATCAATCAGCGCAAAATCTTTAATGTGGAGAGATTTGATCATTTTGGGAATGTTGAATTTGGAATTTTTGAATGTTGAATGAATTTAATTCAAAACTTAACATTCAAAATTACTTCAGTGACTCAGAAGTTGTTTTTACAATTGATGTCAAAATAGAATTTATCTCGTTGATATCAGAAAAATATTGATCGGGAACTTCAACTAAATTACTCGCTTTCACAAGCCTCAACCAATAATTTGTCTCTCTCCCTTCTTTGGAAGCAATACTCATTTTATGCATAAAATCTTTCTTGGAATAAGCGGCAATTCCTTCTTCAACATTTGCGCCAATACTTGTTCCTGCCCTCAGTAGCTGTCTCGAAATTTCAAACTCTTTTCTTGCTTTCAATTCTTTACATAACCCAATAATGTCGAGCGCGAATTTAAAACTCTTCTCCTGAATTACATTTCCTGATCTCGTCATGGCTCTCACGAGCCATTAAAAATTCAACATTCAAAATTCATCATTTCTATCTGTAAGAACCCATAAATACAATCCCATTACAGAAATTCCTGAAATAAATATCAATTCTTTTGAGATGAGCCATCCTGTTCCAAGCCAGCCTGAGATTGTTGGCTCACCCAGAACCAGTGCTGCAAAAAATACCATTAAACCGAAACTTTCTCTCAATCGATAAGGCACATGCATAATTTTCCGGCTGAAGTATCCAAGCGTAAGTGCCATAGAACCATAACTCATCAAAGTGGCAACAGCCGAACCAATCATCCCGAAATGTGGAATAAGTGCAAGGTTAGCAACGATTGTAATCGCGGCGCCCATCAATGTAATTTTATACAACACTTTGGTTTTTTCTTTGATAAATACACCGGACGAAAAGTTGATATACCAGCCATGAAACCAATATGCCAGCAAGAGATAAGGTACAATTTCCAACCCGAGCCAGTAATCGCTGCCGATTAAAGTAGCATTGAGAACAGGAATTCGAATTGCAACAATCTGCTCTTTAAAAAGGGCAACCGCCAGAAACAGGATTGCGGAAGCAGCATTATACCAGATAAACGCCTGCCCAAATACTTTTGGAGACTCCTCGTCTTTCGCGTGTCGCATAAAAAACGGCTGCCACGCCATCCGGTACATCTGGACAAGAAGAAGCATAAAAACCGCAAGTTTGTAACACGCATTATAAATCCCAACAATATCTTCGGGAGTGATGTTGGCTCCGTACAACTCCGTTGCAACGGCAGGATCCATATTGTTCAGGAAAAAGCGGTCCAGTACTTCATTGATGGCAAATCCGATTCCTGCGGGTACAAATGGCCATCCGAATTGAATGACTTTTTTCATCCACTCCCCATTCCAGGTGCCTTTGAACAAATCTGCTGTGAATACCCAAACCATTAACGTAACAAACATTGAAGCGGAAAGATTAGCAATAAAGACCGCTTCAATTCCATAATTCAACCCTAAAATCAGGTAAAAATTAAGCGAAAGGTTGATGATGACATGCACAAATTTTAATACCGCAAAAGGAATGGTTTTTCGTACCAGCCTCAGCTCAGCCAGCGGCACAATTCCAAGCGTATCAAACCAAACAATTCCCAGCATTAAGATAAAAATGCCCGAGCTTTCAGGACCTAAGTTAAACTGGTGCAGCAGCCACGGCATCATCAGCCAAAGTAACAGACAAAGAAGTGTAGCAAATCCAAGCAGACTGAGCTGAATGGTCTTAAAAATATCAGCAGCTTCCTCTCGATATTCAGCATATCGCAGGTAAGCGGATTCCATTCCAAAGGTAAAAACCACATTCAAAAATGTAATTGCTGCATAAACCAGCCCAACAGTCCCATAAAGTGCAGTGGAAAAAACATCGGTGTAGAACGGAACCAGCAGATAATTGATAAATCGTGCCAGCACATTACTGACACCATAAATCAACGAATCGGAAAAAAGTTCTTTGAGTTTTCGCACCGTTTATTTTTTCGAAATGAGTTGCAGAGCGGCCTGCACGCCGAGCACATAGCTGTTGATTCCAAATCCGGTAATAATTCCATTCATCGCTTTGCCGGTTATGGACCGTTCACGAAACTCTTCCCGGGCATGAATGTTGGAAATATGCACTTCCACTTTTGGCACGGAAATAAGTTCCAGGGCGTCATGAATGGCAACGGATGAATGCGTAAACCCGCCCCAATTCGCAACCACAGCGTCTATCGTTCCGGTTCGTACGGATTGAATGGCATCGATCAAATCTCCCTCGTGGTTACTCTGCACAAAAATAAAATCATGATCGGGATAGGATTGGCTCAACAGATCTTCTACATCGTTGAGCGTTTCAGTACCGTAAACGGCTTCATCCCGCTTTCCGAGTAAATTCAGGTTGGGTCCGTTTAAAATCAAAATTCTCATAACCGAACCTCATCAGCAATGGATTTCGCCAGTACTTCCATTTTCTCTTTTGATACTTCAACCTTGTTTCTGAGCGATACGTTTTGACTCTCCTCATAGATGGGAACAAGATGCACGTGCGCATGCGGTACTTCCAACCCTTCCAGGATAACACCTGTACGGATGGGTTTTAAGGCACGATCAATGGC
The DNA here is from genome assembly GCF_021462415.1 of Rhodohalobacter sp. 614A. Lineage (NCBI taxonomy): Bacteria > Pseudomonadati > Balneolota > Balneolia > Balneolales > Balneolaceae > Rhodohalobacter > Rhodohalobacter sp. 614A. The sequence continues at coordinate 1,377,826 of NZ_JAKEDS010000001.1, read as the reverse complement.
AAAAGCGATCTTTTTAGCAAAAATTACGGTTTGTGCAAGATCCTCATCAGAAAGATCAAATATATAATCTGTTTCTTTCTTCGGAACCACCAGCGTATGTCCTTCGGCTATGGGATTGATATCAAGAAAAGCGAAATGCGTATCATTTTCTGCCACCTTGTAGCATGGAATCTCGCCGCGAATAATTTTTGTAAAAATGGTTGCCATATTAATAAATTTATCTGGTTCGAAATAGAACGGAATTTACACCGTTAAGATAATTAGAAAGTCTTTGTTCTGCATGCTTATAAAGGACTTTGTTCTACTGAATGTTTAATCATATAAGTAAAAGAGTTTAAAAATTAGATTTCAACGTTTGATTTTCAATTGATAAAACTCTTATCTTGACAGCCTTTGACGAGAACGATATGCTCGTTGAATCGGTAGCTCAGTCGGTAGAGCAACGGCCTTTTAAGCCGTGGGTCGAGGGTTCGAGCCCCTCCCGATTCACGCTTTTTAGAGCAAACCATTTTACTAAGAATCTCTCTTGATTAACCTCTATCGGCTGATACCCGGTAGGGGTTATTTTTTTATAGAGAGAGATTTGATATGCGATATTAGATTTGTGAGTGAGCGATTTACGATTGGATACGTTTTATTCATCGGATGATCTCTACTCAACAGTCACGTATGGTCTCAATTTCTGCATAGTTACAGGCCCGATTCCACGAATATTGGTCAGCTCATCCACATCTTTGAAGAGTCCGTGTTCCAGCCTGTATTGTACAATTCGTGTGGCATAGGTGGGGCCAATTCCGGTAAGTGCCTGCAATGTCTCCATATTTGCGGTATTTATATTGATTGGAAATGTGATGGCAACTTGGGTATTTGCATTTTCCAAATGAACTCTTGGTATCAATTCGCCAACTTTTTCTGTATTCCTCCACATACCAACTCTCATCCCCCGTGCCAGTCTTTCGTATTGTTGAAAGGCACTTACCGAATCCGGATGCTGACGGAAATACGGGGTCCATTCCCCAAAACCCTTTTTAATCAATTCTGAATTTATGTGTTTAATATTTCCATTCCCGTCACGCATTTCAACATACGCCCGGTACGAACTGTAACGAGATTCCGGAACTCCCAGGTTGAACCCTTTTAATCTTACCTCTTTTCCCTCAAGAAGATTTCTCAGGAAAACAGCTGCATGCCCGGAAAAATATTCAGATGAATCCTGACCCGCGTACATTCGCGGTGCATCCACTCCAAGTAATCTGACCGGGTATCCAAAACCTTCGGCAATCTCAATTTGGAACATATTGCCGTCAATAACTTCCGAAACGGTGTACCATTCATTGATATCAATTGGAGGAACGGGTGGTGCGGCCGCCCCAATAGCACGATTCATCGCACCCATAAAATCCTGGTAATATTGATTGGCAATGGTTGGGGAGTGAAAAATCAACAAATTTTCATCGTTATTTTCCTCAGCATTTTTGGAATAGTTGTACGATCCCGCAATAGCAATTCCACGATTATTCTCGAACGGTTTGGTCACATCAATCAGCATGATTTTGCTGTGAAGCGTCCGAAGTTCATTTGCCTGGCGGATATTGCGCGTTCCCATTCGAGCCTCAGGCGTAGCCCAGATAATACCGGCATTTCTGTATTGGGCGTAAAATCGCGGATCAATCAATCCCTGTAGTTTAATCCCGTCACGAAAAGAGCGCCGCCACATCTCCTGGCTCATCGGGATATTGTGCGTAATTGCAAACGCCAGAAAATTGACATCCTGCTCGGCTTCATCCCGAATCAATTCATAAATCCTGGTACCGGGCGAAGGTTTGGTTCGGTCCCGGTTGATCGGAGCAAAAAACAACTCCACTTGGGTCGAATCAACAAAAAAGATACTCTCTCCCACGTACTGTTTGTCTTTATGATAACGCGCCAACCCGGGATTTGGAAGATCTCCCTCTCCGCCCCACATCTGGCAAAACTCCTTGTAATATGCCTCGGCAATTCCGCTGTCTTTAATTACAATGGTATTATTGGTGTTGATCGGGCCTGTATACGTCAGGTTCATGGAGCCGGTCCACACATAATGGTCATCAGGATTCTCACTCAGAATATCGATCACGGCAAACTTGTTGTGCATATCGTAACTGGCACCGACCAACCGGTTTGATGTTACCGATCCGTCGGGGTGAAATACATCGCCGCCATCATCTATACTGTAAATTCCGGCGCTCCGCAGCGTAGTCCACATTTTCTCATCCAACTCACGGTCGTTGAAACGATTGTAATAATCGGTAACTACCCGAACCCGTACTCCCCTTTCGGCCGCATGAACCAACGCCCGGCCCACTTTCATATTTTCCAAATCGTAAATAGCCAAATCAACACTGTATTTTGCGGAGTCGATCAAATCCACCAGTGTCTTAACCAGATCATGCTCATCATTAGCCTTGTTGTTCTCTTTGGCCACAGAATGATCTGCCGGCATATTGAAATACACTTCAATCCATTCTACTGAACTGGTATCGGCATTCTGGGCATGAATTTCATGAAGAACCGGTGTGATCAAATAAAAGAGGAGAAAATATCCGGTGGTTTTTTTAAGTGTGTTTAAGCGGAGGTAAGACGTGAAAAGTAAAAAGAAGTATTCGGCTTCGAACCGGAACCTTTTCACTTTTGGTTTTTCGCTTTTCACAGTGAGATATTTTGTATCTACGCGTAATTTGAAGTAATTTCGTAAAAATATCGATACAGAACCATGAACACCGAGTATTTAAATCCTTTGCGTTGGAACAAGTCCCTGCTCATCAGCCTGCTCGCAGCCTGTATCGCTATCTGGTTTCTTTTTTTTGATACATACAGTTTAATGACGAAAATACAGTTAGAAAATCAAAAAGATGATTTGATTGAGCGGACAGCAGAGTATCACGAAAAAGCAGCCGAATTGGAGAAAAAAATTGAGGAGCTGGAAAATAATCCGGATCTGATTGAAAAGATTGCCCGGGAAGATTACGGCATGAAGAAACCGGATGAAACGGTTTATAAGGTTAAAAAAACGGACGAATAACCTTTGCTTCCATGGCCAATTCTTTTCTTTTTTGAATAGATGTCACTTCACATAATGAAAAGATATGATTGCTATTGGTATTGATTTAGGCGGTACAAACATCAAGGCCGCCCTTGTTGATAGGAAAAAAGGATTTGTTAAAACAAGCTCCATTCCAACTCACGCCGACATGGGTAAAGACCATGTCTTCGACAGAATTGCGATGGCTGTAGCCGACCTTCTGGAAGGCCATGATGAAAAGCCAATCGGAATCGGGATGGGCATGCCGGGAATGGTAAGTATGGATCGAAAAGTGGTTAAAAGCCCTCCGAATCTTCCAGGCTTTAAAGTAGAAAATGTTGCCGATCAGATTGAAAAAAGAACCGGTTTTAAATGTGTGATTGGAAACGATGCCAACCTTGCGGCGTTCGGTTCGGCCCGGTTTGGCGTGGGAAAAGATCTCGACAATTTTATTATGGTCACTCTCGGTACGGGAGTTGGCGGTGGAATTATTTTCAACAACAAAATTTATCGCGGAACCACCGGCATGGCTGCAGAACTTGGCCATGTAATTATTGACTATCATGGCCCGTTATCTAACAGTAATACACGCGGTGGCATTGAGGCGTATCTTGGACAACGTTTTTTAAGCCGTTACGCAGCTGATACGATTCGTCAGCATCCGGACAACCCGCTTTATATAACCTTTCATAAAGATTTTGAAAAGCTTGAGCCTGTTGACCTTTATCATGCAGCAAAAGAGGGTAACTCTCTGGCTATTGAAATTCTTAGAAAAACCGGCGAAAAGCTCGGCTATGCCATTGTTAATTATATACATGTTCTTGACATCAGAAAGATTGTTGTTAGCGGAGGTGTAGCCAAGGCCGGGAAATTTATTCTGGATCCGGCTAAAGAAACTGCATCAAGATTATTGATGCCTCCATTTCTCGAGGACTTCGATATTATTTATGAATCACTCGGAAATGACGCCGCACTCCTGGGAGCAGCAAGCCTTGCGTTTGAAGAGCTGTGATGCTTAGCTTAAAACATGCAAAATCACCTATCGGGAAATCCTTCAATTTGGCTTTTTTTGCTCATTATTCTCGTCTTTTCTCTTGAAGGCAGAGATGCGTACGCACAAATTCAGCCGGATACTTTACAGGTTTCTCCACCCGATACGTTAGAATCTGTGCAACCCGATACTTTGCAAACCGTTCCTCCGGACAGTTTACTGGATTTACAACCGGACACACTGCAGATTTCCCCGCCAGATACTTCCTCTATTTCCCCCGGAGGTTTTTCTCCCGAAATGGAATCCGGACAAACTACACAGACGGCCCAAAGCCGGGGAGCCGAGCGCGAGGCCATAGAAGATGCCGTCAATTTCCAGGCGCGTGATTCCCTGACGTTTTCATTTGGGGAACAGCGGATTGCCATGCTTTACGGTTCCGCAAATGTAGAACATGAGAGCGGACAACTTTCTGCCGGTTCTGTTGAGCTCAATCTTAATGAAAGCCAGGTTCAGGCAACGGCAAGCTCGCCTCAAGACACATTATCGTACCCGGTTCTCACCAGAGACGAACAAGAACTCAGAAGTACGCGAATTCTGTTTAATTACGAAACGGAACGGGGAAAATTCGAAGTCGCCGAAATCAGCATCCAGGAAGGGCACCTGATCGGAACCAAAGTAAAAAACGTTTCGAGAGATGAGGTTTTTATTGAGGATGGCATCTATTCCACATGTCCCCCAACTCATATGTATTACTACATCCAGGCCGACCGAATGAAAGTTGTGGAGGAAGAAGAAATATTTTTCACCAATGCACGGCTCTTCATTTTGGACATTCCCTATCCGCTGGTATTCCCTTTCGGTTATGTACCCGCGGGAATTGAACAAAAGCAATCGGGATTACTTGAACCCACGTATGCATTCCAAAATACATCAGCCAGGGGAATTGGACTTCAAAACCTGGGCTGGTTCCAGTATTTCAGCGATTATTTTACTGCACAAACCTCTTTTGACCTGTTTACTTCCGGTACCTTTTTTAATGAAACCAGAATGCAGTATAGAAGAACCGGCAAGTTTAACGGAAGTATTATGCTGGGTTATTCCAAGGAAAGAGGGCTTGAATCTACCGACCCTGGATATGGAGAAACGGTATCCAAAAACCTATCGATCACACACGATCAGGAGCTTTCGCCGTATGCAAATATCTCTGCTAATATCAATCTTAGAACCAGTGACTATTTCAGCAGAAACTCATTTAATATTGATGATCGTGCTCAAACCAGTAGTACTTCACGGATTTCATACCGGTATAATCACCCCGAAAACCTGTTTAACTTTAGTGTAAGCTCTAATCTGAACCAACAGTTCAATACAAATACAACACGACTTACCGGACCAAAAATGGATTTCTCGCTTCGGCAATTTTCTCCATTCAAATCAAATCGTCCGGGTTCAACAGACGAGCGATGGTATGAGCGGGTATCTGTAACTTATCGAAATAGTTTTGAATCTGAATATTCATTCAGGCCAGATACTTCTTTATCCGGGAATGCCAACTGGTTTGAAGCTCTTTTTGACAAACAGAAGTATGAAGAAACTACCGGGAATGATGAGCATCTTCAATACGGATTCATTCAACGTGCACAGGTTAATGCCGGGCAAATTATTCCAAGCCGTTTTCTGAATATAAGCGCCAATGTAAATTTTAATGAATACTGGTATCCCACTACCATTCGGAGAGAATTTAACGAAGAAGAAAATGCGGTTGAAACCTCCTACAAAAGTGGATTTACCACTGCCCGTGATTTTACCACCAGCCTGAATTTCAACACAACATTTTACGGGATCTCCCAAGTAAAAATCGGCAACTTCGAAGGAATTCGCCACACCGTCAGGCCTACCATCAGTTTTAGTTACAAACCGGATTTTTCCAGTGACACATGGGGTTATTATCGCGAAGTTCAATCGGATACACTCGGAAATACCCGAAAATATTCCATCTTTGACGAAGGTGTTGTTGGAGGGCCGTCAGCGGGCGAACAACGAACCATGTCATTTGGCATTACCAATATCCTGGAAACCAAGAGAGTCCGCAGAGATTCTACGGGAGAGATTAACTCGGAAACTCTTCGGATTATCGACAACTTATCGGCAACATCAAGCTATAATTTTGCCGCCGATAGTTTGAACTTTGGAAATATGAATGTCTCACTCACATCGAGTGTAGTTAATAATTTTCGAATACGGGCAAGCGCCTCATACTCGTTTTATGCCCGAAATGATAATGGCGGGGAAATTGACCGCTTTATCTGGCAGGAATCAAATAAATATTTGCAGCCGCTGAGTTACAGTTTTAGTGTCTCGACCGATATAAGTCTGGGGGGACGACGGGGAGCAAGAATTTCAACCCCGCCATACCGGCCGTATGATCCGTACGATCAGACGTTCTTCGGCCCTGTGGATTCACGCTTTTATACACAACCCATTCAGCATTTTAACTCCCCGTTCAGGATGGGGCTCGATTTTAGCTATCGCTGGTCCTACCGGCCAAACAGGGAAGCCACCAAATCAGCAGTTTTAAATGCCAACGGGATTACATTTAACCTGACCCCGAAGTGGAGCGTGAGCACCCGCATGGGATACGACTTTATCGAAAAAGAGCTGACACCTTCTCAATTTAGTTTAAACCGGGAAATGGTTTGCTGGAATTTATCATTCCAGTTTAGTCCATTCGGAGAGTTCCAGTACTACTCCTTCCGCCTCTCGTTACAGGCCGGAAAGTTACAGGGACTTTTCCAGAAATTACCGTTGTTGAATAATCTCGAAAGAAGCTCTTCACCAAATGGGCGCAGACCTCGTTTTTAAGATCTGGTTAGAAACTTGGCAATAATGTTTGATACTTTATGAAATCAAAAACAACTTATAAACATGCAGGATAAAGCCAGGCTTTTTGCTTACTCGACATGGGCGATCATGATTTCGCTTGCCATCATTTTATTTACAAACCGGTTTTTAACCTTCGTAGCTCAACCCGGCTGGGAGGGACTGGTCGTACTCCTTGTATTTGGATTTGTATATATGAATCTGGTTTTCACTGTTGTGAAGCGATACATCAGGAAAGTGCCTGCACCCACCCAATTACATAACCTGCTGGGAGTTCTGGTATTTCTCCCGCCGGCCTGCTGGATCGTAATCTCTGCTACTGCCATTTCTACTGATGAGATTCTTATTCTTGCAGTGCTTGTCCTTGCATGTGGATTGGGAATTTATTTTGGCAACCGGGCGGGTATTCGGGCACGCTACGAGTATATTCAGAAGCTTAAGGAGTATCAGGAAAAACAAACAGAGAAGAAATAATCTCTTATTCTTATTCCGACTAAGCCATTACGGCTGTCAAGCTTTCGACCTCTTGAATCTTCAATGTCTTTCCGGTTACTTCTTCAAAAAGAGCATTCTTTCTCATTGCTCCCCAAATCTCCAGTTGGGCGTCAGATTCCGTTTTAATCCTGATGATAATTTCATCAGAACCTTTTTCGACAGCCATCGCCAACACATTTTGGTAATGGCTTCTGTCCAGTCCGTCGGCTATACGCATGATGGCAGAAAGCTTTCTTACACGCTTCTTATCATTCTCGCGAAGTTTATGGTAATGCGTGTGGCGTTTCTTGGGCGTAGACCTGCGGTGATAACGGGCTACATTGGCCATAATCTCAATTTCATTTTCCTTGAACCCTTTCAGATCCGCATTTCGGATGATATAAAGCGCATGTTTATGATGTTTCCGATGAGAAATATGATAGCCAATGTCGTGCATAAAACAAGCGTATTCCAGCAGTTCACGATCCACATCGTTTAGTTCCAGTTCCTCCTGAAAATTATCAAATAACTGGACAGCCAGTTTTGCCACATGTTTGGAATGCTGCTCATGCCAGTCACATTTATGAACCAGCTCCATGACACTTCTGCGGCGCGGACTTTCAATAAACTCTCTCTCTTTGATGTGACTCATCTCCTGGTTGATATATCTCAGAATAATGCCTTCCCGTAAAGCTTGAGAGGAAATCTTGACCCGTTTAATTCCGAAATTCTTCAACACATAATGCACCAAAACCAGACCGGCAGGCAACAGGGCAATTCGCTTCTCATCAAGTCCCTTCAGCTTCGAGCGTTCGTCGTAATTCATGGAAATAACCTCGTCATAAAACTCAAAAAACTCTTCTGATGAGAATTCAATCTCATTGACTGTCATATTTGGAGATTGCTTCTTTCTGTAGGCAATCATCAATGCGATATTCTCCATCGTACCGGAAGAACCGATAAGTAAAGCGGCCCGGTTAGATGCAAAAGATTGTGCCACATCCGACAGGTTATCCCTGTAATAATCGGTAAGGGTTTGAATCTCGTCTTTCGAGATTGGATCATGATCCACAAACTTGGCGGTCATCCTGCCCACTCCCATCTTTTTACTGCTCAGGTGATAAAACTTCTCTTTATCGGCAAGAATGTATTCAACACTGCCGCCGCCAATATCCATAATGAGTGACGGATGATCCGGCATTTCCACTCCATGCTGAACAGCGAGTCCAATCAATTCAGCTTCTACCCGGCCGGGAATGGCAACAATTTTAATTCCTACTTCATCAATAACACGCTGAATAAACTCGCCCCCATTTTCTGCTTCCCGAATAGCGCTGGTTGCATACGCGAGAATGCGGTCTACCCCTTGGTGATCACAAAGTGTTTTAATCTTGTACAAAGCATTCAGGGCCCGATCCATGGCTTCGTCAGATAATCGGTTCTCCATTCCCTTTTCGGCCAGCAAAACCATCTCTTTTAGTTTGTCAATCGTATAGAAACTTCCATCGGGATAAATATCCACGATTACAGCATGGAACGAGTTTGTACCCAAATCAACTGCGGCAACCCGTTTAACAGGTTTCTTAAAATAAATTTCAGTCATGAATTACGGCCGTTGGTTAGACATCAGTAAAATGATAAACAAAGTGTCTGCCAAAATCTTCCGCCATTTATTAATTAATTGTGATGAATTGCGGTTTTGTACTTAAAAACAAGTTTCAAGAGGGATTGATTTCCTTCCTCTTTCTTTTTTGAAGCACTGCATATATCTATCATCTTTTTTAATTTTATGGATTATGATGAATAGTGTTCCCGCTTTCAAATCGGCCCCTTGGTGTTTCAACGGGCATGCTCATACCGTACTTTGCTCCCTGGTGTTCGATTCACCCAATCTGCATTCAGAAAAAATCCGGATTGATACACCGGATGAGGATTTCCTTGAGCTGGATGTGGTCAACCGGGGAACCGGCAAGCCAGTGGTTGTTCTTTTTCATGGGCTTGAAGGAAACTCCAGGAGGTTTTACATCACTCAACTTGCTGAACATCTTATCAACCGTAATTTTTCAGTAGTTGCGATGAATTTCAGAAGTTGCGGAGGTCGAATGAATAATCAGCGCCGGTTTTATCATTCCGGCGAGACTGAGGATCTGGAAACCGTCTTCAACTGGGTTCACGAATCATTTCCAGCCTCAAAGATTTATGCGGCGGGATTCTCGCTGGGTGGCAGCACACTTCTGAATTATCTAAAAAAGCATGGAACACATCACCCGCTTCGGGCCGGTGCCGTAATCTCTACTCCATTTGATTTGAAGCAAGGATCGGTAAACCTGGAAAAAGGATTTAACCGCATTTATTCTCTGCTTTTTTTGCAAACCCTGGTTAAAAAACTGGAAGAAAAACAACAAACATATCCTGACCTTCCGGGCTTTAAAGGATCTACTCTTTATGAATTTGATGACCAGGTGACCGGCCCAATCCACGGTTTTGAAAATGCGGAGGACTATTATCACCAATGCTCAAGTGGATTTTTCATCGATCAGATTCAAACAGAAACTCTGGTCATTCACAGCCAACAAGATCCTTTGTGTCCGTTTGAATGGACGCCGGCAGAACAGATTCAGAACAACTCAAAATTCACTGCGTATTTCCCGCGTAAAGGCGGACATGTTGGTTTTTGGAGTTTGCCGAATGGTTGGCTGAATCAAAAGATCGGCGATTATTTCTCCTCGTTTACCTGATCCGGTTCTCTCTTTGTAACCGGAATATTTCTCTGATTGTTAAAATACTTTTCCAGAATTCTTCTGAAATACAGTTTATCCATATTCAGCCCTAATTCCCCGATAATATCCCTGACAATTTCCGACGGATAAATCTCAAAATCAGGCGGTTTGGTAATGACATTTGTGCGCGGTTTTGCTCCATAAAAAACAGAAATCTCACTTACTATCTCCTCGATTCTATAATTCACTGTACTGGCTACTTTTATAACCTTGTTGAAAATATCTTTCTCTACAAGTTGATTTGTTATTTGAACGGCATCTTCCACATCAAGAATATTCCGGATTGAATTCTTCCAAATATCGATCACTTCGTGCTGCCGAACTTTTCTGGCCAAAAGATTTACCAGGTTCTCGGGGTTTCCGGTACCGCCAACCAAATTGGGCAATCGTATAATCAGGTAAGTTGGATGCTGCTTTACATACGCTTCCATCATCCGTTTGTGCTGCAAGTATGGCGATTTTGAATAAATTCTCTCCTGAGAAATGGCACATGTACTAAAGTAAACAACCTTTCTCTCTGTATGTTCGGTAAGTGTTGCCAACAGTAACTCCTCTTCTCATTTAAATGCGAGAATAGATTTCTCATTTGAATTTGAGACTCCACTGGCAAAAATCACCACATCTGAGTATGAATGTGGAGTCTTTGAAAAAGAGGATGCTATTAATCCATTTCCAATGATCATCTCAGCAAAATAATAAATCGACTGTCTTATTGGAATGAATAGAAAAACATTCATTTAAAATGAAAAGGAAGAAATCGTTCTTCCGACATCGTATGACATTAAACCTTATTGATTTGTATTTTTAAGATTCTGAAAGTCATTATGCAATCAAATAAAATTCCACCATGGTAGTTATTATCGGGGCCGGCCCCATCGGATTGGCAACAGCTATAGAATTACAACGGAAAAATATTGAATCGATCATCATCGAACGGGGATGTCTGGTTAACTCTATTTACCATTACCCCGCAAATATGACCTTTTTCTCGACGTCGGATCGTCTGGAAATTGGAAATATTCCGTTTATTTCACACGGGCCAAAGCCTACGCGAAGAGAAGCCCTGGAATACTACAGACGGGTTGCTGAACATTATGAGTTGAATATCCACTTGTTTGAAGAAGTAGATGCACTCGAAGGAACGGATGGAAGTTATACTGTTAAAACGTCGAAAGGCAATTATGAGGCAAAAAAAGTGGTTCTGGCAACCGGCTTCTATGGCCAGGAAAACCTGATGAACGTGCCGGGCGAAGAACTGCCAAAAGTATCTCACTATTATGACGATCCCCACAAATACGCCTGGCAAAATGTGCTTGTTGTGGGAGCTGGAAACTCAGCCGCAGATGCCGCACTCGAAACCTGGCGGTGTAAAGCGAATGTTACGGTTGTGGTCAGAGAGCCCACCTTAAAACAAACCATCAAATATTGGGTAAAGCCGGATATTGAAAACCGGATCAAGGAAGGCTCCATCAAGGGATATTTCAATTCTGAAGTACTCGAAATCAGGGAAACTGAAGTGGATATTCAAACCCCAGATGGAAAGGTGACAATACCCAATGATTTTGTACTGGCAATGACCGGTTATCACCCGCATTTTGGGTTGATGGAAAACCTGGGGATCGAACTTTCACCCGATGAAATCAGGATGCCTATTCATAGTGCTGAAACCCTGGAAACCAACCGAAAGGGATTGTATGTGGCTGGTGTGGTTTGTGGCGGGATGGATACCAGCAGTTTGTTTATCGAAAATACGCGTATTCATGCGAATCATATCGCCACGGATATTGAGAAAAATCTATAGCGCGGATTCACTTTCTTCAGCCTTCTTCTTGAGAAGTTTTTTTATTCGATCTGCAATATCCTGAATGCTGTAATTATTTATATCCACAAAAAGATAGCTGTTTATCAACTCCCTTCTTGCAAATCCAAGATGATTGGGGATCACCTTGTTATATAAAACAATCACCAAAGGCATATTCCGTGCATTGCAATAAACAGACAGAAACTTGGGTACCATTCTCTGCTGCGTACCCATCACTACAATGTTGGCATGAAGAAGCATTTGTATCATCTGGTAAAGTTTCTCGTCCTCTTCTCCTATTCTGAGGTGGAAACGACTGTCATTATCAAATATTCGAAATGCCTGCCGGTCATAGATTTCTGAGAGTTCGGCAAGTTTCTCCACTTGCGATTCCGTAAAGCCCAACTTGTTTTGGTTGAAAATACAATTGTTGAAGGCTCGTTTGTACCCATCCGAAAAGACAGTGAGAGGAGTAAGTTCATTCTCAAAATGATCGCATAATAATTTCAAAAACTCATAATACTCTTCAATTTTTATATGGCCTGTTGCACGGGCTTTCCGGGGATCATCAAACTCTTTCATCGATATCTTAGAGTCTCCCCAAACATTTACATATGTGTTCCATGGAGTTTTAATCATGGCGGTATCTCCCTGGCGAATGTGAGCGATAGCCCTGTTTGAAAAATCTTGTCCCGAAATCTGCTGTTCTGTTTGACTGTGTTTTTTGAGGAAAGCAGACCTAAAATCAAGACCTGAATCCTCACAACCATCCAGTTTATTATAGATTCCAAAAAAAGAACTGTACCCTTCCAGCATAATCCTGATGTTTACTTTTTTCTGATTTTTTATGGATGGATACAGCTTCAGTTTCAGGTACGCGATAATCAGCTCTTTACTCTCTAATCCTCTCTCAAGAAAGAAAAACTCGTCCAATTTCAGAGTGTATGGTTTGCTGTCGAGTTTTGCAGTATCCACGGAAATCTCTTTCAAATAATCCTGCAAACCCAAAAAGTCAAAAATATCGCTGTATTCTTTATCTGTATTTTTTGTATTTCCCTCCAAAGCACTGCTTCTTTCCGATTGTATCGGCGTATAATAGTATTTACAGTTCAGCGAAGTGCCAAAAGAATAAAAAACCATAAATTTGATTAACTGGTCTGTAAATCCCCCTGTATCAACATCAACCGTAAAATAGCTCTCTCTTTCGGCAACCAGTTTATCGAATTTCCGGAGGGTATCTTTTTGTAGAGAAAAAAGCATTTTGTAGTACGTTTGAAGAAGGCTTTTCTTTATACTTTTGGCTCTTTTCTTAATCGATATGATTGCCGGCCTGAACAATATGTGCTCCTAATATCTACCTGAATGGCTTTTGTAACATCTTATCATTTTGAAATTAAATCTCGTTGATTGAAGTAGTTTTTCACCTGTTTCGAAACCATGTCGATATCATAATTTTCTATATCAACAAAAATCATGAAGTCCTCAGAATTGTCGAAACCCACATGATTTAAATACGGCCTTTCAGTTTTGTAGAGCATAATCATCAGAGGCATTTTTGTCTGGTCACCATAAGTTGCCAAAAACTTTGGAATCATGATCCCCTGTGTACCGCAAATTAAAATTTCGGCTTCCATAAACGAGTGAATAAACTTGTACAGTTTTTCAACCTCTTCGCCGATGACGCTTTCCACCCCGGGTAACATTCGAAATTCCTGAAATTCCTGTTCATCATATGTAGACTCTATCTCCTTCAGTTTTGAAATTTCTTTATGAGAAATATCCTCAACTTTGTAGGACTGATAAATGGCCCGAAACGTCTTCTTAAATCCATCCGAAAAAACAGCCGCCGAAATTTCCGATGCATCAAATTGTTTCAGTAAATCCTTCAAAAATCTATAAAACTCATCTACATCAATCAGTAACCGATGTGATATATCCTGCCTTTTTTGGAATTGTGTGTATTTTCCTTTCGTCTCGTACCACGTTGGGATAAATGTATTCCAGGGAGTTTTCAGAACACCTGTATCACCCTGGCGTATGTGGACCATCACTTTTTTAGTATTCTCTTTGAAGGTCGATTTAAACTGATTTTCACTCTCCATGTCTCTGAATAGTTGGCGAAAATCCAACTCATGTTCTCTCTTTGATGCGACATATTTATAATATTTAAAATAGGTTATCGGACTGCATTCAAACGTAATAAGAATCGTCCGGTCGTTTTTCAAAAAAGGGTGAAGAATCACCTTCATTTCATCAATCAGCGTCTCATAATTCTTTACAGAGTTACTCCTAAAAAGCGTTGCCTCCATGTTGATTTTAACTTCTTTTGTGCCGTCGGGTAAATTCCGGCCGAAATTTCTTTTGAGGAAAGAATTCAACCCTAAAAAATCAAAAATATCTGATTGGTCTTTACCCGGAAGTTTTTCTTTTGAATATGGATAGAAAAGAAAAGGAACCGAACTCCTGTGCGAGCTTAACCGGGTGTGATGATATTTTAACCCCAAACCCAATCCCAGTTTGTATAAAAAAGAAAAGCCAATAAGCTGATCTGTAAAGCCTGTTTTTACCAGGTCTGTTGTAAAGTAGATTTCAGAATTGGAATGAAGAATCTCACCAAATTCCTCAATTTTATCGCCCCGCGTTTTAAAAGAAATGCCCCGGATTGTTTGGCGGACCAAGTGTTTATAATAGCTGATTTTTTTTTCGAGAACACGTCTCTTCCAGCTTCTGAATTTGTCCACGTAGATTTTTACTTCATGTATCAATTCATCTTTATCAGCCATCAGATTTTCGGCAAAAGTAGTTCAAAAAAACAGTAACAGCGGAGTTCAATTGTCCCTTCCTTTGTTTTCTCTTTTTCTGTTAATAGACTCTTTTAAAACTTTAATATAATCCCCACGGTATTCCCGTTTCTTGATGCCAATATTATCGGTGTGAATTCTCCTTTTTAAAACAATGTCATCAATAATTTCAAACTTGAAGCCGGCGTCCTTGGCGCGAGAAAACCAATCGATATATTCGGCCAAAATCAACTCCTCATTAAAAAGCCCAACTTCATCAAACACCTCTTTTTTGGTAAGCGAAGCACCTGCCACATAACCCGGCATAATTTCCTGGCCCTGAGGGATTCGCTTTTCAGGAGATTTCACATCCCCACTGATAAACTGCTGAACGTGCCCAAAAACCATCTGCAGATCTTCGTTTGAATGAAGAAGTGCGAGAAGTTTTTCTATGTGATCTTCCGGCCAAATATCATCATTATCCAAAAAAGCCAGCAATTCTCCCTTGGAAATTCTGATTCCTGTATTTCTTGCACCCGAAATGCCCTTGTTTTCCTGACAAATTAATTGAACGTCAGGAAAATATTTTTGGGCTACTTCAACACTTTTGTCGGTTGAGCCGTCGTCGACCAAAATAATTTCCAGTGGCTGAATCGTTTGGGCCAGCACACTTTCAACGGCTTCTGCCAAATATTTCTCGGCGTTGTAAACCGGAATAATTACACTAATGGATTCTTTAAAAGACATTATTTTAGCTACCTGGCAAAATTAAAATTTACCCCTTTCGATATTTTGAAGTGCATTCTGCACAACTATCATAAGGTTTTTATTCTTTATTTCCACATTCAAGAAAAGGGTGGCTTGAGTTTTTTTTGGTGTGCAATACTTTTCAAAAATAATGAAATCAAATACCGAGTCATTGAGACTTCCAGTAACTAATGATTTCTTCAATGTTCCCTAATTTCGGCAAATCTTCAACCTTTCTGTTCCCTGATTTTCTGCGCCGGTCGAGTGATTTTTTATACGCTTTCAGAAGGTAAAAATTCTTTCTTCTCTCATCGAGAGTTATGTTTTGATCATGCCGGCGATAATATTGAACGACATCCGGATGGCTCCAAACTTTTATCCCGGCTTCCAATATTCTTAAAAAAAGATCCACATCTTCCCCTATAAACATACTCTCATCAAATATGCCAACCTTATCAAAGATTTTCTTTTTCAGAATCGCACATCCAAACTGCAGCACGTATTCTCCATTTTTACTTTCCTCATGAATGATTTTGCTCGTTTTTGAGAACGGAATCCGTTTAAGCAGACCAATCACCATATCATGGTCCGGATTTTTACGGAATAGTTCTAATTGCAATTCGAGCTTATTTTCTACCCAAATATCATCAGCATCTATGAAAGCAATGTATTCTCCCCGAACCAGTTCCAATCCTTTGTTCCGCGCTGCTGCAACACCGCCATTTTGCTGATAAACATACCGAATAACGTCCCCATATTTCTTCGCGATTTTCTCTGTGCCATCAGTGGAACCGTCATTTACAACAATAATCTCAAGAGGCTGTATGGTTTGCTGAAGAATACTTTTGATGGAATCGTCCAGGTATTTCTCACCATTATAAACCGGTATAATTACGCTAACAGATGGTTTGCTTTCCATAATAAAATAAGTGGGTTGCAATGGCCTGATGCCTATTGTATTTACGACTGCCAAAACTCCATAATGGCTCCCATTTTTGCTAAATCGGGAAGATTTTTACCGGCTTTCCTTCGCCTGTCAACTGTTTTTTTAAAAACCCTGAGTAAATCGTGAAAGGAGCGGTTTTTATCCAGCGTGATATTCTGGTCATGGCGGCGGTAAAATTGTACAACATCCTTATGGCCAAATACTTTGATTTCTGAATCGAGAATTCTTAAGAACAGGTCAACATCTTCACAGAATCCCATTTCTTCATCAAAAGTGCCAACTTTGTCAAAAACTTTTCTTTTAATCAGTGAACTTCCGGCTGACACCGCATACTCGCCATCCTCATGGTTTATTTTTAAAGCTTCTTCTGTCTTTGAAATTGGAATTCGCTTTAAGAGGCCAAGTACAATTTCGTATTCAGGGTTTTCATGAAATAGTTGAAGTTGCCGTTCTAATTTATTTTCCAGCCAAATATCATCAGCATCTAAAAATCCGATTAGCTCCCCTTGTGCTGTTCGCAATCCACAATTCCGGGCGGATGCTGTCCCGCCATTTTCCTTGTAAACGTATCGAATCTTATCTTTAAACTTCTTCAATACAATTTCTGTAGTATCTTCAGATCCATCGTTTACAACAATAATTTCTGCCGGTTTTATACTCTGCCCGAGAACACTTTCAATAGCTTCTCCAACAAATTTTTCGCCGTTATAGACGGGAATGATTACACTAACTTTTTTCGCAGGTTCCATTTCAGTTTACAACCTCGGTGGAAATATTATCCCAAACATCAATCAGATCATCCAGATTTTCCGATTTGGGTATTTCCTGTTGAGATAAAAGATGATTTTTGGATTTTCTATCTTTCGCCTTCTTAAGAATCTTAAACAAATAATAATTCGATTTTGCTTTATTATTCGTTCTGTTATGGGGATGCTTCCTGTAGAATAATACCAGTTCCCGCCCAATCCCCATTTTTAATCCAAGCTCTCTTGCTCTTAAGAACCAGTCTGTATCCTGCCTTAAAAACAGTTCCTCATCAAACAGGCCTACCTTCTTAAAAACAGTTTTTTTTATCATCGTTGCACCCATCACCAAGTGTAAAAAAATTCTCTCTTTTGCCTTTTTTATGTCGATGTCTTCAGGAAAATCGAAATCTAGTTCAGCAGTTAATCCAACTGATATTTCAAGATTACAGTATTTCCTGAACTGCCCCAAGTGAAAGAATATATGACCGGGCGCCCAAATGTCATCTGCATCCATAAAGGTTATATACGCTCCATTTGCAGCTTCAATTCCCCTGTTCCTTGCCAGAGAGGGACCACAATTGGCCTGGTTAATGACCGTAATCAGTCCATCAAAATCTTTGAGGCATTTTTCGGTTTGATCCGTCGAGCCATCGTTCACAATAATAATTTCAAGGGGATTATATTCCTGTGAAAGTACACTTCTGATGGCTTGGCATATATATTTCTCCCCGTTATAAACCGGAAGCACAACAGATACCAGTGGATTATTATGGCTTTGCGATACCATAAAATCATTTGTCTTTGTAGGATCGATGCCGGTCAATGGCTCTCTTAACCGTCCTGAGCCTGTTCAGCTCAGCAAGAGTTTTTCCTTCTGTCATATTTTCCCCATGCCTGCGAACAAACAAAGTTACTTCATCCAGCCATTTGATGGGAATGTGTTCTTCCCGCGCACGATTGTACCAATCCGTATCTTCACCAAAAAGTAATCCCAAATCAAACAAGCCAACTTTCGAAAATACATCCGCACGGTAAAGACCGGCTCCGATGTAAAATTCATACGATTCTTTAGGATTTCCCAAGTATTCCTTTCCACCTGCTTTTGCATCTCTGAATAACTGGGCATACCCGCGTACGACATGCAAATCTTCGTTCTCTTCAAGGAGCTCTACCAAATAGGAAAGATTATTCTCCGGCCATAAATCATCTACATCAAGAAAAGCAATGTATTTTCCAGAAGCATCTTTAATCCCCGTATTTCTTGCAGATGACGGGCCCGAATTTTGGCGGCTGAAATATCGTACGTCCGTTTTTAAATTTCTGATGATAAAGTCGGAATTATCCGTTGATCCATCATTCACAATAATAATCTCAACGGCAGGATAATCCTGGCTGAGAACGTTCTCCACGGCTTCTTCGATAAATTTCTCGCCATTATGGACAGGTATGATCACACTTACCAATGGAATATCATCTTTCTGATGAATACCCGTTTTTGCTGCTGAATATTTATACTCAGGATTTTTTAAATGATTGCGCAATGCAACCGGCACTTTTTCGATATCACTTCCCAGGTTAAGCGTCATACATGGGACGGCCTCACACAGCTCTTTGAAATAATCGTGAGTATGGATTCCAACACCCGGCAATTGCGACATCGTTGTAAACGACATAGCCCTGTAAATCTGCCAAAAAGATATGGACGAAAAGGTTGTCTCTGCCTGATCTTTTTGGATAGAGGGCATTAAAATGGATTTAATCGGAAGCTCATTTTTTATCTGGCCTTTAAATGCCGGGTAGAGATAAATAACATCCTTTTCCTGATCCTGCTCAAGATGTTCAGCTTTATATCCCTCCAATTCAGTAAATCGGTGTTTGTCGTTCACACCAATTTTTGCGGTGCTGTACAGGGTAAACACTTTAGGAACCGGATCTTTTTTTACAATCAAATAATCATCCGAAAGATAGTACATTCCATCCACCAGAGAACTAAGCGCTGTGGTAGATTTGCCTGCCCCTCCTTTCGCAGTTATTAGAACAGCTCCGTCATCGGTACCAACGGCAGCCGCATGCATAAGCTGGCAGCCGTTTTTTTCCATCCACCAATGAAAAATCGTTCTGAATGGTGAGGAAGTGGCCCAGTACGGCAGATGGTCGGGATTTTTCACCCAGTACACAGCTTTGTTTGAATCCATATCCATCACATTCACTGAAAATTCACTCCAGTGGAAAGCTGTTTTTATTCTTTCACTGTTAAATCCCCAAATATCGCCCCGATCTGTGAAATGTGTATTCTCGCAAGGCGGCGCCGCCATGTCAACCCCGGTTGACTCAGAGTCCCAGATATAAATGGTTGCCTCGGCTTCGGACTTCGCCGGCAAACGAAGATGCGATAAAGCCGGTGTTAATAGCGGAATAAGAGAAGCACCCGCAAAAACAAAACACACCGTAGTGCCGGCAATATTGTAATAGTGTTTAATCTCACCTGTTCTTTTTACTGCCTCTGAATAACAATCAATGCACTGCTCAAAAAACTGAAGCTGTTCTTCTTCAGTCCGTTGGGGAATATTCATTCCCACCGGTACAATATCCATCCCAAAGCTACGCTTTACCATCTTCTTTCTATAAAGTGTGATTTTGTCACCTACATGTAATGTATTGACGAATCGAAAATTATCTATTACATGATTAAAATTCCGGAAGAACAATTACTCTTTCAGGCGAGCTTTCATTCTATCTAATGCATATCCAATCAATCCAAAATGAATGGACACCAATCCTTCCCGGTTGGTTTGTCGCAAATATCTGGCGTAGAATGAATAAACCCGATCGGAAAATGTAAACTCAAGAGCGTTATCACCGATTTTCTTCCCATGCCAATAAACAACTTTTTCGACATAAGAAGGTTTGTAGTTATTAATTTGGTCTATCACTTCCCGAGGAATATCGGCACCAAAATGTTTTTTAATATACAACAAGGCCTCTTTTATCTGAAGGTACACCCGAAGCTTTTGTGAGTACAACAAAAGTCGTTGCCAATCCACAGAAACATCTTTTGAATTGATGATGGTAACGGCATCTGCAACCCATCGAATAGGTGGCTCGGGGTTTTTCCGTATTCCGTGGACAATGGTATGAAAGAGATTATCCGTGGCGGAGAAAATATGTGTCTTCACCCCGGCAATTTCAATCGGGATCACTTCATCCCAAAAATCTGTGATCTCAATATTTTCGTGAGCATGGCTGATGGCGTGCCAGTGAAGATCGATTTCAGTATTGTCCGCATCCTTGAAAGCTATACCCCTGCCATAATCCAGGTTATGCTGAAGCAGATGAGTGTCTTGTAAAACAAAACCGGTATTTTTTAAAACGTCAATTGCATGGTGAGCCTCTGTAAATGGGACCAGAATATCCATATCTGCCATAGGCCGGATGCCGTAATTTTTATAGACCCATTCGGTGAGAGCAATCCCTTTCAGAACGGCTGTTTTAATTCCAGTTTTATGCAACGTCTCGAGAACCGTTCCGGTTTTATAGAAAAGCTGTTGATTTTTAATCCAGGCTTGCCGGTAAATTCCTTTTAAGCGGCCCTCGACAAGATCATCTGAATAGCCAAATGAGGAAAGATTATGATAGGTAAGGGGTAGCAACCGAAATGAACCATGATCGACATCTAATTCGAAATCTACTTCTTTTCTCCATTGCTTCCACGCTGGCAGAGCAACATCTTTATCCATCAATGCTGCTTTGAGAAGCATTTCCTGGGATGGGCTCGGGAAAGCTCCCCCAACACTCGATTGCACTATTTTTCTTGTTTAGGTTCCTTTTTGGGCTCTGGCCAGCCCTTTTCATCAACATCGTGGATCGGGTCTAAAAGCAACATATCTTTCATATCCGAGTACTTGTTAAGGCTGAGTTTGTCGAGCTTCTCCACTGCTTTTTTAAATTCCTCTGCAGTTTGTTTGTCCACTTCAAAAGGAACAGGTGAACTTTTCTCATCCACTACCAGCAATTCTTCCTCGACGAGAGTTTTCAGAAATCCATCGAACGCTTTCTCAATCTCATTTCTCTTGGTTTTATCCGCTTTCTGAAAGGCTTGATTTATCCCATCAACATCACCTGATTCGCATATCAGATCCCAAATAACCGTTCCCGGCCATTCAATGCTGTAATAATTCCCGGTACTTAAATTCAATAAGATGGCTTCGCCTTCTATGGTTTCATGTACTACATGCGGTTCATTAACTCGTAAATAAGTTTCTTTTGCGATACCCATACCGAAGACCCGTATAATATTTATTGTTTTTTAATAAACATGTATAAAAGAACTGCAACTTCTACTCCTCTTTTTTATCCCCGAAAAAAATAAAAAAAGAGGGCAAGCTACCCATATCACGCCGCTACGACCTGCTACCGCTGCTGCCTTCCGACCCTGACGGAGTTCACAGGGAGCTGGCTGTATGGAACTTGCCCGAATCCCTAAGATAAAAGCTTTTACAGTAAATCTAAACCTAAAACCGCTATAACTTTTAACAGTAATCTTTTAGATTTGGAGAGTGATGTGGAGCTACGGGGATTCGAACCCCGGACCTTCGCGCTGCCAGCGCGACGCTCTAGCCAGCTGAGCTATAGCCCCTCACGAGAGACCTAATATATCATGTTTCCAGTTTATAAGTCAAAAAACCTTTTGATTGCCTTTGCGGTTCTTTATTTTTGGTATATAAGCAAAAAACATATGGAAATACCCAAATAATCCAACAAGATATGCTCAAACCACTCAAGATTGTTTCTTTTACACTTTTCATTTCTGCACTGATTTTATCCGGATGTGGGCCAAGCGGTCCCGGACCTGAGCCTGATCCCCTAACCATTGAATACCTTCGGAGCCTTTCTGACGAAGAACTCCAACAGAGAGACAGCGATGGTGATGACGTAAATGATTACGATGAACTGTACGTTTACGAGACCAATCCGTTGGAGCCTGATACAGATGATGACGGATTGAACGATTACGATGAGATTTTTGAATATGGAACAGATCCTCTGGTTGCTGATTCTGATGAAGACGGACTTAGTGATGGAGATGAAGCAAATGTTTACAATACGGATCCATTGAATCCGGATTCTGACGGTGATGGTTTGAGTGACGGTGATGAAGTAAATGTGCACGAAACCGATCCGCTAAATACAGATACAGATGGCGATGGCCTGGATGATGGCGCTGAAGTAAATGAATATGGTACAGATCCAATAAATAATGATTCTGATGGCGACGGATTCAGTGATGGCCTTGAAATTGAAGAAGGTACAGATCCCCTTGATCCTGAAGATCCTCCTTTTATCCGAGAAGGTTCCATGAATACGATTAACTTTGGATTTGATCAATCAAACATTACCGACAGAGCTGCTCAACTCTTGTCACTCAACGTTGAAAGACTGCTGAGAGCACAAGCATTTAGTGTTCGGGTTGATGCTTATACCGACCACATTGGCGGCGACCAGTACAACCTCCGCTTAAGTGTGAGGAGAGCGAATTCGGTAGCAGATTTTTATAAGAGAAACGGAATCAGTGAAGATAGGATTGAGCTCCGCGGATTAGGGAAAGCACCTGTGCCATGTGCCGAAGCCGAAATGGATGCAAATACCCCCGGTTGTGAGAAGAACAGAAGAGCGGAATCGCATCCGGTGAATCCTCATTCATTCACTCCAATGAATAACTGATTCAACTAAATAATAGAATAGATTTTAAAGGCGGACTTTTCAGTTCGCCTTTTTTATTTGATGTGATTTTTAAAAATATTTTGGAACGCTAAACCCGATAAAGAATCCGGGAGCATCGAGGCGTTTAGCAAAATCCAGCCGAATAATTCCAAATACACTGTTCAAACTTGCCCCTATCTCTGTATGAATATCATCTGAAATCAACAGATTATAGGGATCTTCGTTTTTAGCATCCGCATAGCCGGCGCCACCAAACAGGATAATTCCCCAGCCCTTATCCACAAGATAATCGATACCAAGCAGTTCAAATGGTATCGTTCTGAAATTATGCTCCCCATATGCGGTCCAATATCGTCTGCCCACATATGGAACTGATTTGCGGGTTTTAATCACACCAAAAGGAGTAAACCGGTTCATAGCTCCGTCAACACTTCCAAACCGTTGCAATGGCAAATAATCTCCAAGGTAGGTTCCCCCGGCAAAGAAGAGATCAAGTGCATTCGCAAAAAGCCTTCGTTGGTAAAACGTTTCAATGTGTACGTCAACCTGTGCGGAAAATCTTGTAAAATCGAAATCACTTCCAAGAGCATCGCTGCTGTGTTCAGCCATTAAAATGACCTGATTTTTTCCCATAAATCCGAAATCTTTCGGCACTTTATTATAAGCTACATTGAGTGAAATTGATTGTAATGTCCCTTCATCAATTGCCGGATTTGGTCTGCGATCTTTATGCCAACCAAACAAACTGTAGTTAAAGACCGGGGTTTCATCAAAAGAGTTGTGTAATTCCCGATTCCCCGTTACTGTCACATCCAGTTCTGGAAACAGATTTTCCATCGTGATTCCTGCAAACATTTTTTCATTTCTGAAATAATCAAAATAATCTTCTGTACCCAACACAAGCGTTTGCAGGCTGTTAAAACCAAGTGAATACATTGGAGATAAAAACCGGGTGTCTGTTCCATATTCATAACCGGCGTTCAAAATAAACGAGGTATTTCCAGCATCAAATAACTCCTGATTTATAGAAAGACCCATATCCCACAACTCACTGTGAAAACTGTAGCCGCCATATCCGGAAAATGTCAGGCCAATATCATTCATTCTGTTCCGGTATTTTAAGCCGAGATGATATCCATCCATCCGGTTAAACCGGGCTCTTATTCCCAAACCATCAGGAAGCCAGCTCGTAATTCTACTGAAAGGTCCTGAATCATTATCGCTGCTGTCGTCATCCATATCCACCATATTGGCGAGAAAACCTTCCGGCTTAAAAGCTTCTTCGAAAGTTCGGGTACTGTCGATGGTTTCATAGGCTGAAACCTCCTCGGCAGTCAGGGGAATTGATTCAATCACAGCCTCACGATTTCCGGCGAATGAAGAATCAGCCCTGATAAAAACGTCGTGCTCCTGGTAAATTGAATCCGGTAGAACGGCATTTACCTGGTAATCGGATATTCTTGAAGTTTGACTGAATAAAAACGGCGGGAAACGTAATCCTACCATTCCCACTCGCACAGAGCCGTCTACCCGCATATCTACCGGGAGCCAAAATTCGCCGCCATAGTTACTGAACTGTTGTTGATACGAGAGGTTAAATTCCTGGATTGGCGGAGGAAAATTTACAACATCGTTGGGTTTCAGGTCTACTTCAATCAGTGCATAATCGCGTCCCAGCACCCAGGCCGTGCCCATAAACGTTGGCTGCCGTTGCCGGCGGGGCGTAACTCCAATTTTATAGACCGGTTTGCCATCCATTTGGTTGACATCCAGCAGTTCAAAGTGATAAAATTTCAGTGCATCAGGATGTGTAATTCCAACAATATTGTAGCCGGCAATTTCCACATTGTCATCATAAAAATTGGGTTGATAATTAACACCGGCAAAATTCTGATCCTCAGAAATATTTGATGTTTGTTTTCTTGATATTTGGATTTCGCGATGCCCTTTTTCATCATCCCAGAAAACAAGAGAGCTGCTTTCGCTGATGGAAACGATGGACGTATCATTGCTAAGAATTTGACGTGTGTACGCTTCTGCCTGATACGTTTCCAGATTTGCTCTCCAGAGTTTCTTTCTTTCAATGACCAATTCCATGATTGAAAGTCCGGGATCGCGTTCTGTTACCACAATTTCTTCGAGCTCGGTAACGGATGGTTTTAAGCCAACCCGAACAGGTAATGAAGAGCGTTTTGTAATCTCAATTCTTGAAGTTTCAAAGCCGATGTAACGAATGTTGAGAGTAACGGGAAGAGAATCAACCGATAGAGAAAAGAGCCCATCTTCGTTTGTAATGGTTCCTTTATAAGTTCCTTCTATAACAACTGTGGCAGAAGGAAGGCTTTCACCGGATTCAGAATCAATAACTATACCACGAACTTCTGTCTGAGAGAATGCCGGGGTTATTGAGACTATTAGAAATAAAAGAAGAAGAAATAAATGCCGTGTCATTAATGATTTTTTCTGCGGATTCGGACTTGTTCTTACGGCAACTCACACTCTTCGTTTCGAAGATTTTTGTCCATTTCCATTTTAAAATAAAACGGACCTATTGTTCCAAAACCACCGCCGACTCAAGGGGTTTTACAATCACCTCATCGTTCTGTTCAAACAAAATCCTGTTGTCTGTATGAACAATGTATCTCTCTCCGTCGCACTCTACATGATAGGTAATATCGTGCCCCTTAAATTCTCTCGCTACAATAATTCCTTTTTTGAATTCACCGGACGATCCATTCGAACTTTCAATTGTCAGATGCTCAGGCCGAATGGAACAAGTGATTTTGCCCTTTGCTTTCCGGTTTAGCTTCAGGTGACCGATTTTCGTTTCGATGGTATCCGTATCGGCAATATCTCCTTCAAACAGATTGGTTCTTCCAAGAAACTGGGCAACAAATTTATTTTTGGGTTGATAATAAACCTCCTCCGGGGTCCCGATTTGTTCGATGCAGCCATTATTCATCACACCGATTCTATCGGCAAAAGAGAGTGCTTCTTCCTGATCATGAGTAACAAGTACTGCACTCATTCCTGCCTTTTTAATAATGGATCGAACCTCTTTCCGGGTCGAATCACGGAGAATGGCATCAAGATTCGAGAAGGGTTCATCCAACAGAATCAACTCGGGTTCCGGTGCAATCGCCCTAGCAAGTGCTACGCGTTGTTGCTGCCCGCCGGATAGTTCGGCAGGTCCTTTATCTTTGTGATCTCCCATTCCGGTTCTGCATAACACTTCCTCTGCAAATACTTTGCGCTTGTGTTTGGGCAAATCTTTTAACCCAAACGCCACATTATCAAGAGCAGACATGTGGGGGAAAAGAGCATAATCCTGAAAAACAAAACCAATCCCTCTTTTCTGAGGAGAAACATGTGTTTGAAGAGATGAAAGCAAGGTGCCATTCAGATAAATTTCTCCATCGTCCAAATGTTCAAATCCCGAGATGAGGCGGAGGGTTGTTGTTTTCCCACAACCACTTGGCCCGAGAAGGGCAAAAATCTCGTTCTTATGGACATTAAAGGTTGTTTGGTTTACAACCGGAATGCCTTTTACAAAGGCTTTCGCAATATTTTTAACTTCAAGAAGCATGTTTATGCAGACTGAATGCGACTACAACATAAAGTCACTTATTTAAATACAGTCTACATAAACTAAGGAATATTTCATTTTATTGAAATGAGCAGGTGTAATGAGATTTCTCTTCCGCTTCAAACCTCCGGAAATATATTCAAAAGGTTATTTCAACAGATTAAAACCTCAAATTAAATCCAATAGCCAACCGGCTGATATTGTCGATATCAATGTCATCGGCACTTGTTAAATGTGCAATTCTATATTCAATAAATGGATTAAAGAGTGGCAAAAGCGTGATTTCCGCACCACCAAAACCATTCCAGTAAAAACTTGATTCATCACCAACAACTTCTTCAGGATCGAACTTAAACTGTTGGTTCCCTACTCCCAATCCAACATAAGGTTTTACAAGGCCTAACTTTACCCCGCCGAGGAGTGCCAACCCGTAATCATAAACATCTATCTCGGTGCTTATACTTTGGTCGTCCAAACTGAGCTCATTCGTTTCATTGAAGTAGCTGAAGTGAGCCCGAAGCCCCAGGTCTAAAAGTGGTACTCCTTCCAGAAAACCTTTCTCCATTCTAAAACCAAATCCATTCTTGGGGTCCTCCGATCGTACTTCGTAAGAAGCACCTATGGCAAACTGTGCATTTACAGTGTTGGCGATGGGTATTAATAAAAAGATTAAACCGAATGTAACGAATACTTTTTTCATAACTGGACTTGTTTGATGAGTATGGATAAATGGCAGATTCTTCTTTATAAACTCTAAATGTATAAGTTTATTTTTTCGCTTTTGTTTCATTGACAGCCGATTAAATTTATAACGAAATAGCAGGCTGACAAGTTTTAAAAATCTGTTAAACAGATTGAAATAAATCATTCTTGTTTTAAATTGAAGTAACATCAAAAAAAGATTAATATATACGTATGTCTTAATAGACTGGAAAGTTCGTCTAACCATTTGGTACAACGAATATTCTTCAGAAGATTATCGCTTCCACTAAGAAACTTTCCAACATCTTTTATTCATTGAATTCAATAATAAAAAACCCATATCATGAAAAAATTAGATAAAAAAGTTATGAATGGCGGTATCTCCCGCAGAGACTTCCTAGGCAAATCAGCTGCCTTTGCTGCGGGGTTTACCATTCTTCCAAGCACGGTTATCAGCGGTTTGGGACACCGGGCTCCCAGTGATAAATTAAACATTGCTGGTGTAGGGATTGGTGGTCGTGGTGCTGCTGTCCTCAGACCCATGAAAGACACTGAAAACATCGTAGCTCTTTGTGACGTTGACTGGCGTTATGCTCAAAGTACTTTTGATGAATATCCCAATGCAAAAAAATATTGGGACTGGCGTAAAATGTTCGACGAAATGGGAGACGAAATTGATGCAGTGGTAGTTGCTACGGCTGATCATTCTCACGCTATTGTTGCTGCTCATGCAATGACAATGGGCAAACATGTGTACGTTGAAAAACCATTGACACATACCGTATACGAATCAAGATTGCTGACCAAATTAGCCGCTGAATATGGCGTTGCTACTCAAATGGGAGATCAGGGAGCTTCCGGTGAAGGTATTAACCTTGTAACCGAATGGGTTCAAAATGGCGTAATTGGAGATGTAACAAAAATTGAAGCATTCACCGACCGACCTATTTGGCCACAAGGCCTGAACGTTCCTGAAGAGGAGCAAGCTGTTCCCGATACAATGAACTGGGATTTGTTTATTGGCCCTGCTGAAATGCGTCCATACAACGAAATTTACACCCCCTGGAACTTCCGCGGCTGGTGGGATTTCGGAACCGGAGCTTTAGGAGACATGGCTTGCCACATTCTGCACGCACCATTTAAGTCTCTTGAACTTGGCTATCCGACAAAAGTACAGGGTAGTTCAACACTTCTTCTTCAGGAATCTGCTCCAACCGCACAGCGTGTGCGCTTAACCTATCCTGAACGGGAAAGCAGTTTTGGAACTCTTCCGGAAGTAGAAGTTCATTGGTATGATGGCGGACTTCAGCCCCTCAAACCAGAAGGATGGCCAGAAGGCAGAGACATGAACCATCGTGGAGGTGGCGTACTTATGCACGGAACCAAAGACACACTGGTTCATGGATGTTATGGATCTGATCCATGGTTACTCTCTGGAAATACCCCCAATGTTCCTAAAACACAACGACGTGTTAAAGTAGGTGAACTTGAGGGCGAAGCAGGCCATCAAATGGATTGGGTTCGTGCTTGTAAAGAAAGCCCTGAAAATAGAACCGAAGCCAAATCATCCTTCGATAAATCCGGACCATTTAATGAAATGGTTGTGATGGGAGTTCTCGCTGTTCGTCTTCAGGAACTCGACAAAGAACTGAAGTGGGATGGTGAAAACATGGAGTTCACCAATATTGGTTCTGACGAAGAATTGCGTATTATTATTAAAGATGGCTTCAATATAGAAGACGGTAACCCGACCTTTAGTCGAGAATATACCGATCCAATAAATGCTCTTGAGTTTGCGAATGGCTTGATTAAGAAAGAATACAGAGCTCCTTGGAGTCTGCCAGACATGCCCATGTAAACTAAACCATTATAAATCTAAATAAATAATACTTATGAAAATGAAATCACTTGCAAATATTGGGTTCTTCAAGTTTACTCTGCTTGCTCTGGTTGTAGGCTTTTTTACAGCCTGCTCTTCAGATACGGAAACCCAACAATCAGAATCCACAGCAACGGAGACAGAAACTGAGGAGGCAGCTCCAAATACTCTAACCGCTCAGGAAGAGGAACAAGGCTTCACTCTTTTGTTTGATGGAGAAACTTCTGAAGGCTGGCGCGGTTATCAAAGCGACTCTTTTCCGGGTGCCTGGGAAGTTGTTGACGGAACCTTGCACATCCAGGGCTCAGGGCGCGGCGAAGCCGGAGCAGTTGAAGGTGGAGATATTCTCTATGATGAAGTTTTCGGTAACTTCCACTTAAAATTTGAATGGAGAGTAGCCGAAGGTGGTAATTCAGGTATTTTATACCTCGGACAGGAATCAGATGAATTTGATTACATCTGGATGACTGCCCCTGAATACCAGATACTCGACAACGAGCGACACCCCGATGCTATGCTGGGTGAAAATGGTAACAGGCAATCTGCTTCTCTCTATGATTTATATCCTGCTGATCCTCAAAACGCAAATCCTGCCGGTGAATGGAACAGCGGCGAGATCATCGTTTATGATGGAACCGTAGTTCATAAACAAAACGGCGAAACTGTTGTGGAATACCACTTATGGACACCCAAATGGGAAGAAGACGTAGCAGACAGTAAATTCCCCGAGTTAAATGAAAACTGGGCCGATGTAGCCGAAGAAGGATACGTTGGGCTTCAGGATCATGGAGATGATGTATGGTTCAGAAATATCAAAATCCGAAGAATGGATTGATATTTTAGCTGCATTAACTTTTAATTATTTAAAGCCATCACATTTGGTTGTGATGGCTTTTTTTATCCAAAAACAATCGCAGGGTACTAAATCAAGTGTTTAGCACTAAGTTCAAAAAAATCATCTAAGTAAAAAACAGTAGGAGAAAAGACCCGTTTTCAATGAAACTTCTATATGTTTCAATTAAAGGTTGTGGATTTTGTCGCTTTTTTGGTAATATGAAGGGCGCTCAAGTAGCGTCTCTCTTGATGAATAGTCAGGGTATCGTACCGGATACGTACGATACCCTATTTTTTTGGCGAAACCTCCCTATCTTCCCTACGTATTCTTATTTTCGGTCTATTCCTCTTAATCCTATTTTAGATATATTCCATCATTTCAATCCAAGTACATTGAGTAAATGAAAAACTTTAAAATTGATCACCGCACGAACAGTGGCTTTGAGGTATTAGATCTTTACGGTGAGTTAGACGCGCACACTGCTTCTCAGCTCGAAGATTCTCTCAAACGTCTTATCAATAATCAAAAATCCAATATCATCGTAAACTTTAGTGAACTCGACTATATAGCCAGTGCGGGCCTTGGAGTATTTATGGCATACATAGAAGATGTTCGCGGTATTGGCGGAGATATTAAGCTGACCAATATGAATGATAAAGTTTATAACGTTTTTGACCTCCTGGGCTTTCCTACTCTTTATGATATTCTTGAAGACGAAAAAAATGCCGTTGAAAAATTTTTAAATGAAAAGTAGTACCAATATTGGATAAGGCAACCACATACCGAAAGAAGGTTTATGCTTCGACACAAAATCTCTCTACAATCCGGGAGTTTGTGTCAAAACATGCCGAAAATCAGGGCTTTTCTGCTCAAAAAGTTGCTGACATCCAGCTGGCTGTCGACGAAGCATATACGAATATTATCAAACATGCCTATAAAAATGATTCGAGCAAAGAAGTAATTATTAATCTTGAGTTTGATAATGATAAAATGGTAGTTACCCTGACCGATCATGGAACAGGATTTGATATTGAGAAATACAAAAAGCCGGATTTAAAAAGGCAAATTGAGAAAAAGAAGAGAGGCGGTATGGGAGTTTATTTAATCAGGAAATTGATGGATGAAGTGTCATACAACATCAAAAATCAGAAGAATATACTTCGAATGAGTAAAAACCGGAATTGAGTTAACAGAGTGAACCAATCCAAAAAAAAAGAAGGGCTACAATCCAGATTCGAACTTAAAACAGTTCTTGAAACCAGCCGCATGCTGGTTGAATCGCGTAATAGTGAATTCATAATCAACAACCTGCTTCTCATTCTGATGGGAAGATTGTTGGTGAGCCGGGCAGCCATTTTTATCTACGACCCTCAAACCGGTTCCTATTCACTGAGAAAATCCAAGGGTCTCCCTGATTTAAAGGAAAATGACAAATACCAAATCATTGAGAAAGACACACATAAAGACCGGGTTTACTTTGAAGCTAAACTTTCGAACGAACCTTTTCGATCCTCTTTAGGTGATACCGATGGCGGCCTCTTTTTTAACCTTCGAACCAGCAATAACCATCACGGGCTTCTTTTTTTAGGAAAAAAAGCAAACAGCCAACCTTTTGAGGAACATGAACTTGAGTTTATCGAGGGGTTATGCATTATCTCTACAGCCGCACTGGTTAACTCACAGCTGTTTACAGAACTCAAAAACACGTATCGCAATTTAGACCGCCGGATTCATGAGTTAAACACACTGTTTGATCTCTCCAAGGAATTCAACCTTTTGGTGGACAGGGAGAAGATTTCAAGGATTTTTAAATTCGCTCTGCTGGGACAGCTTTTTATCAGAACATTTTTTCTGATATATAAAAACCAGGATGATATTAATTTATTGGCAGCCAGCGGTCTCCAAAAACAACCCGATTCCAAAGAGATCCAAAAACTGTTTGAAGCCACCCAGGACGATGTGATTCAGGTGGATGAAAGTTTCGGTGAAGATCATGCCTGGATTTGTGAAAGCGATATTACCGCCTTAATCAGTGTATCTATACAAAATGAGAAGGTGGCCGTTATCGGCGTGGGTGAACGTGCGAATGGAGTCCCTTTTTCTGAAACCGATTTCAATTTCCTGAAATCTCTGGCAAATCTCGCTGTTATTTCAATCCAAAAAACATATTTCCTGGAAGAACGGATTGATAAAGAAAGAATGGAAGAAGAACTTTCCATTGCCAAATCCATCCAGGAGGGTTTACTTCCTGACCCAATACCGGAAATTGAGGGAGTGGACCTGGCCGCAAGCACGATCTCATCGCGTGAAGTTGGAGGCGATTATTTTGATATCGCCAAAACACTTGACGGCAATACGATTCTGGCCATTGCCGATGTAACCGGAAAAGGAGTGCCTGCGGCTTTACTCATGGCCAACCTTCAGTCGATGCTGCATGTTCTCCTCCCCGTGGATATAACGCTATCTGAGGCGACTGAACGGATCAACAATCTTATTTATAGAAACACTCCCCCTGATAAATTCATCACTTTCTTTTGGGCAAAATATCTGAGCACTCATAAAATTTTGCGATATGTAAATGCAGGCCATAACCCTCCGTTACTGCTGCGAAATAATTCCAATACATTCGAAGAATTATCCGAGGGCGGACTGCTTTTGGGAGCGATGGAAACTATGATGCCATACGATCAAAAAGACATTCAGCTAAATTTTAACGATGTCTTAATCTGTTATACCGATGGCGTGAATGAGGCTATGGATACTGACGAAGAGGAGTACGGTATTGATCGCTTGAAGGAATGTATTATCAGAAACCGGGATAAAACCTCCAATGAAATTATGGAGGCTATCGTGGATGAAGTATCCGTATTTTCCAACCACAAGCTCTTTGATGACCTTACATTGTTGATAATAAAGGCAACAAGTTAGCGATTAAATGTCGGGCTTAATACATCTGTGAAACCGGCTTGCTGTTGTTGTTCAGAAAGAGCCAATATCGCCTCATACGTCCGGTATCTGTTCATAATCTCTTCTACATATTTCACCGGCTCGATTCCACGGACAAATCCGTAGCGGGCACGCTGATAATGTCTTCTCTGCATTAACTTCAATAAGGCGCTGGATACGGTATCCCAGTCATTGGGATTTTTATTTTGATCGATGGCGAGCCTCCTCGCATCGGCCATATGGCCTGAACCAACGTTATATGCTGCAAGTGCAAATGCCCACTGCTGATCTTTATCCTCGAGATAGGAATAGTGTTCAAGATGTTCTTTGATGATTCTTGCGCCTTCCCGAATATTTGTCATAGGATCGTATAATTCCCGGTAAGATTCGTACGCGGTTGAATCTACAAATTGAGGCATAATTTGCATCAAACCAACAGCACCTGCCCAGCTTCTGCTATTTGGATTAAAGCTGGATTCCTGGGCAATCATCGCCGTAAGCATCAACCAATCCAACTCTAGTGAATCGGCAACGGCTTTTACCATTTCATCATAGGGGGAAATAACTCCCATAGATTGATATTGCCACTCCGGATTGTAATATTCTGCCATTTGCCGGCTCTGTTCAAAATATTTTTTCCTCAACACATTGAGAAATGTAGAACGCCGCGGCTGATCTTTATCTTCCGAAAACCGAAAATGTTTATAGAGATACCGGTTCATTCTGGATTCGAGTTCCTCTGCATTGCTTCGTATTGCCCATGCAATTGTATCGGCTTCGGCAATAGTCGGGCCCGGGAACAAACCCTCCATATATCGGCTGGATGCGTAATACATATTATCATCTGCAATCGTTGCATGCAGATTACCCTGGCCTACCTGATAAAGAGCAGCCTCTGTATCCATCCCATCCGAAATAGGATTTATATTAAAATTGTAATCTTCATTGTTCAATTCCTGGAGGCGGGAGTAGTAGGAACTATTTCGCCGAACAGAGATGGGTATTCCGGATTCAGAGAGCTCTTCAAGAGTTTGAGGCCTGTCAGATTCTTCAACAGAGTAAACCACCATTTGATCTACAATATTATAGGGCCGTGTAAACGTTGCAACCCTTCTCCTTTCGGGCGTAATCGTATAATTGGCGGCAATAACGTCACCCACTCCCTTATTCAGCAAATCGAACGGATTTTCATCAGCACCGACAATAATTACTTCAAGTGCAAGGTCGTTCTCCCGGGCAAATTCCTTCAAGAGTTCGTATTCAAAGCCAACTTCGATACCCTGATTTAAGAAATAGGTATTTGAGCTGTAAAAGGTGATCATTCTCAGTACACCGCTCTCCTTAATATCATCAAAATCACGGTCAATCGGATCGTAAACAGTGATTGGAGCTGATTCAGAAGAAAAAGACTGCTTCTTTGAATCTCGCGTACAGGAAATTGCAACAAAAGAAATTATGAAGAGGATAAAAAACAACTTACCTATTTCTTTTGCGACAAAAGGGGATTTTAATTTCATGAAGTACAGGTTGTTTCCTGTTTGTGAAGGATCGTTATCCATAAAATCCAAAAACTTTCTAACGGCTCCTTCTGCTATTTGTAAATCAACTATTATAACGCAGTTTTCTATCGAATCATTTTTTGAAACGCAAACAGTTGATTCTCTTGAATTTACTGGTTAAATGTTATCGGGTAATAAAAAATTTTCAAGATATTTATACGCTAAAGTAGCAGTTTTGTTTTGATTGAACAAAAAAACACAAATCTCATCCTTTTCCCGACATCTGTTTACTGATCTTTCTTGCCAATTATTCGGCGTGACCACGTCAATACAATTCCACAAACGATGATTATCATTGCTGTAATGGATAGCATCGTTGGCAATTCATCAAAAATAAAGTATGCAGCAATCGCCGCAAAAACAGCTTCGGACAAAATTAACGTGGAAAGTAATGTTGGAGAAACATATTTAACCGCATAATTCACCGAACCATGCCCCATCAGAGTGGGCCCCACGGCCAATGCAAGACCAATAATAATGGCTGGTGTTGTTATGACCGGCACTCCTTCCACCCATAGAAATGATAAAATCGTACATGTAATAGCTCCATAAAGATATACGTGGAAAACATAATCAATCCATTCGGAATGCTGCCTGATTTTTCGCCCGATTAAAAAGTATATCACAAAAATAACGGCTGCTGTGAATGCCAATGCATTCCCGAAAAGTGCCTGGGGAAATTCTTCTGCCAGGGCTTTATCAGCTATTCCCAAAAAAACGGACCCGATGAAGGCTATAAAAACACCCAACCAAACCAACGGCCGAAAACTTTTTTTAAATAAAAGACTCTCGGCCACAATCAACATTACGGGATGAATGGTTACCAAAACAGAGGCTGATGCAACCGATGTATAGTGGAGTGATGCTATCCAAAACGTGAAGTGAAGACCGAGACAAAGCCCGGCGCCACCCAGCCATAATGGATTTACCCCATTGTTTTTTAGCTGCCTGAATGATTTCCCCTTTGATGCCCAAAAGGGCATCAATAAAAGAACAGCAAAAATGGTTCTCACGGCAGCAAGAACCAGGGGTTCAACATCTGTGGCAAAGCGGACCAAAATGGGAGCCAAACCGAAAGAAATCAATCCCAAAAAAAGGAAAATAACTACTTTCAGAATAGGTATTTGGAAAGTATCGGAGGAGTTCAAAAAGATTACCGTATGCGGTCCATCGACTTGACCAGCGCTTCATCTTTCTTAATATTCTTGCCTGCAAGCCAAAACATTACAAGTGATAAGACAAGAAGAGCCACACCAATTGTCTCTTGCCACAAGAAAATTCCAAACCCTCCAAGTGAAAATAGAACCCCGGTTCCAAAACCAAGAGCCACTATTTGAATGTAGGTTCCAAACTTGACCAGGTTTAACTGAAGTGGCCGGTTCTTGTATAGAAAAATTGAAACCAGTGCAAGGAGCAGGGCAAGAGTGATGGAAATTGCCAATCCATACCCAATCCATTCTGCGGGATCGGCCATGGCTTTGCTATAAATTGAATTAAAAAAAACGCCGAGATTGATAAGTGCGGCAACAAATAAATAGAGGGATTGAGGTCGTTGGATCAAACTGCTAAGATTTGGTGAAAATTCTCCCAAAAAATAAAGAAATGGACTGGCAGATACCACATCGAAGATGAATATCTGCCAATCTCTTTGAGGCC
This sequence comes from Rhodohalobacter sp. 614A, assembly GCF_021462415.1. NCBI lineage: Bacteria > Pseudomonadati > Balneolota > Balneolia > Balneolales > Balneolaceae > Rhodohalobacter > Rhodohalobacter sp. 614A. Next base: position 1,341,736 of record NZ_JAKEDS010000001.1, on the reverse strand, counting down.
TTTATGTATGGTACTCTTTTTCCTTTTCCTCTTTGGATGATCCATTTTGCCTGATGCTGTTGCTTTGATCAATAATAATGGCAGGATTGACGGTGTCGAAGAAATATTTGTTAGTATTTCTCCTCGTTTCCTCAACTATAAAATAGAGTACCGGAACAAGTATCAGAGTGAGGAATGTGGCGAACATCAAACCGCAGATCACGGCAATTGCCATGGGGCTCCACCATGCTGCCTGTACTCCACCCCAGTACAAATATTCTCCGATATTATTGAAAAACAGTACCGGGTCATTGGCCAGAACGATAAAGTCCAGGTTAAAACCAATAGCCAAAGGAACAAGACCGAGTGTTGTAGTAACAGCCGTTAAAATTACCGGACGAAAACGAACCATTCCTCCTTGTACCAGTGCATCATACAACTTCATCTTATCCCGAACTCTCAGAATGTCGATGTAGTCGATCATCACGATGGCATTATTTACAACCACCCCAGCCAGTGAAATTACCCCGATACCTGTCATAATGATACCAAACGGCATCTGGAAAATAACCAGTCCATACAACACACCGGCGATGGACATAATAACGGATGTTAAAACAATGAAGGGTTTGGCAACGGAATTAAACTGCGAAATGAGAATAAACGCCATCAAACCAAGAGCAATAAAGAATGCATTTGTCAAAAATTCCTGTGCTTCATTTTGCTCTTCCATTTGCCCTGTCCAGCGTGCCGTTACACCTGTCGGCAGATCCTGGAGGTACGGCTGAAGGATCTGCTGTGCTTCGGCAAGAACCGCATTACTGTTGTACGTGCTCCTCACATCTGCCTGAACAGAAACAACTCTATTCTGATCGATCCGCCTAATCCCACCGTATCCTTCTTCAATACTCCAGCCAGCTATTTCTGAAAGTGGAATCTGACGACCTTCTTCTCCCATAACGGTAAGACTGTTCAGGGTACTTAAATCATCCCGATACTCTTTTGCCAGGCGCACAATAATATCGTACTCATCGTTACCCTCCCTGTATTGAGAAGCCTCAACACCATTAATTGCCTGCCGGATTGTATTTCCAACATCAGAGGTATTCACGCCAAAGATTGCCGCTTTTTCCCGGTCTACGGTAATTCGTGTTTCAGGGCGGGCTTCCGGCAGATCGGTTTCCAAACCATCAAGTTTGCCGTAAATCGGATCGTTTTCCAGTATCCTGAGAATTTCTTGTGAAATGCTGTCGAGTTGTTCCAGATCCTGACCTACGATTTCAAGATTAATCGCCTTACCGGTCGGCGGACCACCCTGTTCGCTTTCAATCGTTATTTCTGCTCCTGCAATTCCTTCCGGAAGGATTTCCCTCATCTGCTCAATTGCCTCGAACACATCTCCTTCCTGTTCATTGTAGTCCACAAAACTGAGCACGATGGTACCCCGGTTAGAACTATTTCCGCCTCCGAATTCAAATCCGCTGGATACCGGTGCTCCGGGAGTGGTCACAATGGTTTCAACATCTCCGTAATTGGAAAGCTGAGTTAACCGGTTTTCTAACTCCAATGCAACTTCGCGAGTAAATTCAACATTGGTTCCGGGAGGAGTTTCGATTTGGACATACACCCGCGCCGGAGGAATGTCTTCGGGGAAAAACTCAACCCCCTGATTGAACATTCCAAATACAATGAAACTGGAAATCAGTACTGCTATGGAAATTCCCAAAACGATAAAACGATGGCTGAGCGACCATTTTAATGACGACTCGTAATATTCGAGAACCTTGTTTAAACCACGCTTCTGCCACCATAAACCAACAGGTTTCATGAAAAATCTGAAACTGAAGTAGAGTAGTACTCCCAAAAGAATCATCATTCCCCAGAGAGGAGGATTACCGAGAAACAGCAGCACGAGAATCACTCCACCAAAAATGCTTAATACCCATTTCCCTTTCTTGGTCATAGAAGGTTTGGATGTATCTTCTTCGGTTTCCAATGTCATAAACACTGCACAAAGCACCGGATTGATAACCAGGCCCACAAAAAGAGAACAGCTCAGCGTAACGATAAGTGTGATGGGCAGATACGACATAAACTCACCCACCATTCCGGGCCAGAACGCAATGGGCAAAAATGCAGCCAGCGTTGTTGCCGTACCGGAAATGATCGGCAATGCTACCTCGCCCGTGCCTTTTTTTGCGGCTTCGATATTATCATATCCTTCTTCGAGATAGCGGAAAATATTTTCTACGACCACAATGGCATTGTCTACCAGCATTCCCAGCGCAAGGATTAATGAAAAGAGCACAATCATGTTCATTGTAATGCCGGCAATCTGCAAAATGATAAACGACATAAACATGGAAAGAGGAATGGATATTCCCACAAACGATGCATTTCTGACGCCAAGAAAGAAGAGCAGAATACCAATCACCAAAATAAGGCCGGAAATAATGTTATTCTCCAGACTGCTTACCATCATGTTGATCTCCTCACTCATATCAGAAGTAATCTTGATATCGGTTGTGGGAGGCATATTTGGCAGTTCCTGGTCAATAATGCTCCTGATACTTTGGGCAGCTTCAATAATATTCGTGCCGCTTCGCTTGATCACGGAAAGAGTCACAACCGGATCACCATCCAAATACGCATAGGATTCTCTCTCCTTCTGAGCGAAAGACACATTTGCAATGTCCCGAATATAGATTGGGAAATCGCTGGGCGCATCAATGACAATGTCCTCAATCAGGCCGGGATCATCATATTCACCCGGAACCCGCATTAGGAATTTTTTGGTACCCACATCAACGGCGCCGGCCGGAATCGTTACGTTTTCATTCTGGATGGCAAATATGATGTCGCCCAAAGCGATGCCGTAATACTTCAGCTTTTGAAGATCAACATCTACCTGAACCTCTTTCTCCACACCACCGGCAAGATTTACTTCCAACACCTGGGGAATGGTTTCCAGGCGATCTTGCAGATCTTCCGCTACCTGCTTTAAATCTTCCAGTCCATATTGCCCGGAAACGTTAACCTGCATGATTGGGTACTCAGAAATATTGATCTCCTGTATCAGAGGATCTTCAGCCGCAGAAGGCAACTCGGGTTTTGCCAAATCTACTTTTTCCCGAACTTTCTGCAGGGCTTCATCAATATTTACATCAGTATTAAATTCCAAATTAATACTGGAATATCCCTCGGCGGTAGTAGAACTCATCTCTTTAATGTCTGAGATTGTGGCGAGCTCCTCTTCAAGCCTTCTCGTAACCAGGCTTTCCATATCCTCAGGACTTGTTCCGGGATATAAGGTGATAACAATAATATTTGGCACCGTTATATCAGGAGATGATTCCTTGGGGATGGACATATATGCCCGAATCCCCAAGATGGCGATGAGAATAATCATCACCAGCACACTTACCCTGTTGTTGATGGAGAATGAACTGAGGCCGAACTCCTTTCGATCTTCAGCAGAAGTTGAAGTTTTTTTTATTGGATTATTTATTTCTTCATTCATGATTTATTCAGACCCATTTTCTTTATTGGAGGCCATTTCCGATTGATCAGATTCTGCTTTGAAAACTCTTGAACCATCCTGCAAATAGGAAGCTCCAAGTGTAATGAGTTCATCTCCGGCATTTAATCCATCCTCAACAACCACAGCATTTCCATACGCCGAACCCAGGCTCACAATTTTTTGAGATGCGATAGGTTCACCTTGTTCATTTTGATTTAGTACATACACTACATCGTTTCCTTCTTTTTGGAAGATGTATTGCTCGCTAACCACAATGGCTTCTTCAATCCTTTCGGTTCGGAGACGCACATTTGCAATCATATCCACTTTTATCTGGCTGATGTCCACCGGTAATTTTATTTCTACTTCAAATGTCCGGTTTCTCGGGTCAATAGCACTTCCCACAAATGTTACCGGTAACTGATACTTTGTATCGGGATCAAAATCAAACCAAACCTCTGTATTGTCTCCCAGGTCAACGGCACCGGAATATCGTGCTGGAACGCCGATCAAAACTCTTTTGTCATCCCTGTTAATCAGGCGAAAAACCGGTGTACCGGGAGAAACCATTTCTCCGGCCTCTGTAAAAATTGATTCAACACTTCCCGGAAATGGAGCTGAAATAGATGTGTTTTCAAGATCAACTTTGATTGATTCCAGAGCGGCCCGATTCTGCTCGTAGCCATACTTTGCATTCAGGTAATCAATTTCCGATCCAATATTTTCTTCTTCATACAACCGTTGGAGGCGTTCATAATTTTCTCTGGATTGTTCGGTTGTGGCACGAAGGCGATTAAACTCTTGCTGTAATTTTCTATCGTCAACCTTTACAACGGTCTCGCCTTTGCGAACAACCTCGCCTTCATTTTTTCGAACCTCGGTAATTCGTCCGCTTACTTCAGCAGCAACCTGCACATCGCTGTTTGTAATAACGGTACCTACAAGCCTCAGATAGCTTTCAAAAACTTCCGTTTCTACCTGTTCAGTTTCAATATTTACGGATTTAACCTGCTCTTCGTGCTCAGCTACTTCTGTCTCACACGCAGAAAGAACCCCGAGAGCAAATAAAAGTATTGTCAGTTTTTTAATGTTATTCATCATGATTGGTTGTGTGATATTTAAAATTCGTATTGGGTTTCATCGATCATTGGAACCATCCCAATGGCGATATCAAAATCTGCTTTGGTGTTCAGGTAATCAGCTACAGATATTGCATAATTTAACTCCGCCTCACGCACCTGTAGTTCTGCTTCGGTTACTTCCAACTGTGAGCCGATTCCATTCTCATAGCGGTTTGCAGCAATCTCATAACCTCTTTGAGCTTGATCCACTGCCTGCTTTCTTGCATTCGCTGTTCCTTCAAGGTTGTGCAGCCGTTCCAAACTTGTTTGATATTCATTCAAAGCCGTTTTTTCTGTAGCCCACTGCTGTACCTCAATATCCTTCATTTCAATCTTGGCTATATTGAGATTTGCCATTCTTTCAAAACCGGTAAAAAGCGGGAAGCTTACATTCAGCATCAACGTTTGAAACCGTACGGCGTTTTCAAACGGCCTTGGCGAACCTGGTTGCGCCGCCGTCCACTGTAAATTATAATCGGCTGATATTGTTGGCAGAAACCGACTTTTAATCGCTCTGATTTCTCGGTCTTTCAGACTTTCTTGCGCTCCCAAAACCCGCAGGTCTCCTCGTTTGTCACGCATCACATCAAGAGCTTCTTCCTCAGAAAGTGATGGAACAGGTGTAGCGCTTACGATCTTGTAGATCTCTTCGTTTACATCAATATTCTCAGGAGAATTGTTAATCGTATACGTTCCCAGACTCCCGGTAATTTCCACCGGCATATCCAGAGGAAGTGCCATCACCTCTTTCAATGAACGATATGCCTCATCCACTGCCAGTTCAGCGTCTTTTAACTGAGGTTCCTGGTTTGCCAGCTGCACTTCAAGGCGCAGAACATCGTACTCTTCAATAAGTCCGGCATCATATCTCGATTGATTCTCGTCAAGGTTTGTCCGTATCCGGGTGATGGTTGCTTCCTGTAGCCTGAGTTGTTCTTCAGCAATCAAAACTGTGTGAAAGGCTTTCCGGGCCTGGGTTATCACCTGCTGAACGGTTGAACGGAGTGATTCAACTTGTAATGATTTAAAAACGCTGGAACTGCTGATACCCACAATCGCTTCACCGCGAAATATATTTTGTGAAACTGTAATACCGCCCTGCCAATTATTATCCGTACCGAACTGTAAAGGCACCAATTCATCAGGATCTGCATTGGGATCAAAAAATGTTGCCGGCACAAAGTTTACCGGAATTTCAATATTCCGGGTAAAAGTGGCCGCGCTTGTTACATCCGGTAAAACCTCACTCCAGGCAAGTTTAACTTGTTCATCGGCTGTTTCCACCGACAAAATTGCCCGCTTAATTTGTGGGTTATTCACAACAGCAAGCTGTACTACCTGGTTCATCGTTAATTCGTTATCCTCGGGTAGCTCAACGGTTATATTTTGAGAAAATGCCCACTGACTCCCGTTCAAAAAACCAAGAAGTAAGAGAACTAAAACCTTCGTTAGTCGTTTATTTTGTTTCTGCATTGTTCTTTATTTCTGCACAATTTTAAAAAATCAGATACCTGCTACGTTTGCATTTTTTGTTTGTTACACATTTTCTGACTGATGGTCAGTATTTTTCATTCCCTGTCCTACCAACTGCATAAATGTATCAATCAGTGATTCAAGGCTGAATTCTACCTCGTCCAAAACAGCCATGTGTTGTTCTTTTTGTTTCATATAAGCCATATGAACAACCCCTTTCGAAGCGCCCCAAACAATCAACCCGAGTTCCTTCGGATTGTAAGATGAATCGATACTTCCATCCTGCATGCCAATTTGTATTGACCGGATAATGAAGGTCATCGCTTCTTTAGCATTTTCTTCACACTTTTTAGCCATAGGACTTTCGTCTAACGCATCGCGGTTCATCAGGCCTTCAAAATAGCTGAAAGCATTAAAATACAATGGGTTATCTTTGATGAACTGAAAGTATGTTTGGCCCAACTTTTCAATCATTTCCAATCCTGTGATCTCCTGGGTGAGCACCTTGCTCATAGATTGGGTTAAAATCCTTGAACCACGATCACAGATAGCTAAAATAATGGAGGTCTTATTTTTGAAATAAAGATAAAGAGATCCCTTGCCCATCTCAGCCTTCTCTGCAATCTCATCCATAGTAATATTTTCATAGCCTCGCTCTTCGATGATCTTTTCAGTGACATCAATGATGAGCTCTTTACGGGCTTTGCGTTCCCGCTCTTTACGGGTCATCTTTGTTTTCATATTTGACTAATGGTCAGAAATTGAATGACGGTCAAAATAATAACTTTCGAGAATCTTTTCTACGGGTTTCTGTTAAGAAATGTTTAACAAAAAATTAGATAAGTTTTCTGCGTATGAAGCGTATTAGAAGGGATTTATACTCTGGCGCCGCCGCTTAACAGGTAAAGAATAGCCATTCTGACCGCGAGTCCGTTCGTAACCTGGTTCAGAATTACTGCGCGATTGCTGTCTGCAACTTCGCTTTCCATCTCCACACCGCGATTGATAGGCCCGGGATGCATAATGGTAAACTGGGGATATTTTTCAAGATGAGACATTTTTATTCCAAACAGGCTGTGATATTCTCTCAGGCTTGGAAACAGATCGGTTGCGCCACCAATACGTTCCATCTGAATCCGAAGTGCCATTGCCACATCGCACCAGGAAAGTGTTTCTTCCAAATTGTAAGAGACGTTCACGCCCAGAGCGTTTACATACGCCGGCATAAGCGATTTTGGGCCACAGATTGTGATTTCCGCTCCCATCTTCAACATCCCAATAATATTGGAACGAACCACACGGCTGTGAGTAATATCGCCGATAATGGCAATCTTTCTGCCCTCCAATTGGGACAATTCCTGCTGAATCGTAAACATGTCCAGGAGTGCCTGCGTTGGATGTTCGTGAGCACCATCACCGGCATTTAGAATTGCCGCATCAACACAATTAGTAAGGAAATGTGGAACGCCGGGACTTTCATGACGCACCACAACCATGTCAATCTTCATTGAACTGATATTGCGAATGGTATCTTTCAGAGACTCACCTTTTCGGGTACTTGAAGTGCTTGTAGAAAAATTTACAACATCAGCCCCCATTCGTTTTTGTGCGAGTTCAAAAGACAAGCGGGTTCGTGTACTGTTTTCGTAAAACAGGTTTACAATGGTTTTGTCGCGGAGAGTCGGCACTTTCGGGACCGGACGATCCAGTACTTCCCTGAATGTTTTAGCCTGCTCGAGTACAAATTTGATATCATCGGCCGAATAATCAGCCAGACCCAGAAGGTGCTTTTGTTTGAAGCTGTATTCTGAAGTCGCTTCAGGCATCCGTCCTCCTTCCCTTCACAATATAAACGGCATCTTCTCCGTCCAGTTCTTTTACTTTTACCTGAACCTCCTCATCGGCATGGGTTGGAACGGTCATACCTACATAATCCGAACGGATTGGCAGTTCCCGGTGTCCCCTGTCAATCATACAACAAAATTTAATACTTCTTGGGCGGCCGTAATCCATCAGGGCGTCCATAGCCGAACGAACGGTTCGGCCGGTATAAAGAACATCATCTACCAAAATCACATCTCTGTTATAAAGATCAAACGGTATTTCGGTTATTTTTACTTCCGGTATTTTTAGTTTCGAGCGAAAATCATCCCTGTAAAACGTCACATCCAAAACTCCAAAATCAGGCTTGATACCAGATATATCTTCGATAATATTTACAATTCTTCGGCCGATAAACACACCTCTGGTCTGCATTCCAATAATGGCTGGCTCGGAAGGATCGTCATGGGGCTCCAAGAACTGGTGTGCAAATCGCAGGTAGGTGCGATTCACATCCTCTTCCGACATGATTTTGGCTTCTTCCAAAGATTACCTCGAGGTGATTTTTGTGACTAAAATTAGGGATTGATGGATTGTAAAACAATTAAAGGTTCAATTGATCTTAACGATCTGAATTCAGGATGATTCTTATTACTTACAGTCTGAATATTCGTACCTTGAGGGCTTATTAAAAAAAGAGTCATGTCGCCGGAGCAAAAACAGAAATACTTCCTCATATTTGTCATCATCCTGATATCCCTGAACCTCAGGCCATCCATTACGGCTGTTGGGCCTTTGATTGCTGAAATTCGGGAAAGCACGGGACTTTCAAACAGCCTGCTTGGCCTGCTCACTACCTTGCCCGTCCTGGCATTTGGAATCTTTTCGATACTCACTCCTCTTTTTACCCGCAAAATTGGAACGGAGGGAACCATGGCTTTTGCTCTTTTTATTCTCACAGCAGGTACTTTGATGAGAGCCATTCCGGCTAACCTCGCACTTTTTGGAGGCACTTTATTACTGGGAGTTGGTATAGCATTGGGGAATGTACTTTTACCGGGAATTGTAAAAAAGAAATTTCCCAAAAGAGCCGGATTAATGACAGGCATTTACTCCTCCATGTTGGGAGTTTCAGCCACTGTTGCAACCGGCATAAGTGTACCACTCTCGCAGGGTAAAGGGCTTGGATGGCGCTGGACTCTTGGTAGCTGGGGATTTTTCTCTGCTTTGACTTTACTTGTCTGGCTGCCCCAGCTAAAGTCAAACATGTCTGCCATTATGAAAAAATCATTCCGAACCTCCATTCGGGATTTAGGCACATCCAAACTGGCATGGCATGTAGCTATCTTTGTAGGGCTTCAATCACTTACCTTTTATACCCTCACTGCCTGGCTGCCCGAAATATTGATTGAGCGTGGAATAGACAATATTCATGCAGGATGGCTTTTGGCAACCATGCATGGCGTTGGCGTGATTGGTACTTTCGTTACGCCTTACCTCGTTTCTGAAAAACCGAGCCAGCAGAAATCCGTTTTGTGGATTGTTTTTTTTGAAATGATCAGTCTTCTGGGCCTTATTGTTCCTCTGCCCTTTTGGGGCGTCGTAATTTTTATAAGCATTATTGGTTTTTGCCTTGGAGGAAGCTTCGGACTGGCTTTGCTTTTTATTTTACTTCGAAGCCGGGATTCGGATTCTGCTAACGAACTTTCCGGGATGTCGCAATCCATTGGATATACCATTGCCGCCGTGGGGCCGGTCTTTTTTGGGGCTCTTTTTGATTGGACCCAAAACTGGATCATTCCTCTGGCATTTCTCTTCCTTGTTGCGCTTTTAAAACTCAAATCCGGGTGGGAAGCCGGAAAGAATCAATACGTTTGATTTTTATACATCTTATGTGATTGGTGCATTCTCGTCATTTCATTCGCAGTGACGCACAAAATCTATTGACACACCTTCCGGGAAATAATATTTGAGAGTAGATGAAATCTCATTTTTTACTCGTAATTTTCTTTTCTCCCAAGTCTTCATTCATTAAAAGTATCAGAGAGATTTTTAAACAATCATGTTAGAAATCCCAATAAAAAAGCAGCCGGATGAAACTACATGCGGACCCACTTGTCTTCATGCCGTTTACCAGTTTTATAGTGACTCAATTGATCTAAACAGAGTCATTGATGAAGTACATCATCTCGAAGGTGGTGGTACGCTTGGCGCACTGTTAGCTGTCCATGCACTGAAAAGAGGATACAACGCCACGATTTACTCCTACAATCTGCAAGTATTTGATCCCACGTGGTTTGGTGAAACTTCTGATTTCATGATTGACCGTATTCAAAAACAACTGGAGTTCAAAAAAGACAAGAAACTTCAAGCCGCCGTAAATGCTTACACTCTTTTTTTACAGCATGGCGGACATCTAAAATTCGAAGATCTGCGTTCATCAGTAATCACTAAATATCTGAAGAAAGAACAGCCGATTATTGTTGGATTGAGCGCGACCTATCTGTACCAAAGTGCGCGGGAATTCGGGCCCAATATGGATTATGATGATCTGCGCGGCGAACCGGCCGGCCACTTCGTGCTTCTGCATGGATACGATTCAGAAACCCGTGATGTGTTCATCGCCGACCCCATCATTATAAACCCGTTTGAAGATGGACAGCTCTATAAAATGAATATCGATCGGGTCATGAATGCAATCTTGCTCGGGATCGTAACCTACGATGCAAATCTTATTATCATCACTCCATAAGTCTTCTTTAACATGAATCACCTAATTGTTGTAAATAATCCCAAAAACTGGCCGCTTGATATTCCCGGCGTGGATATCATTTCTGCCAAATCTTATATCACCGATCCGGCGTTTATCAATCTAAAAAGCCTGAAGGTTTATAATCTTTGCCGGAGCTATCGCTATCAAAGTTTGGGATATTATGTGTCTCTGCTGGCAAATGCGCGCGGCCACAAACCGTTTCCGAATGTGCTGGCCATTCAGGATATCAAGTCACAATCCATCATTCGAATTGTGTCGGATGAGTTAAATCAGCTGATTCAAAAAAGCCTGAAACCGATTCATACTGACAAATTTACCCTGAGCATCTATTTCGGGAAGAACGTTGCCAAACGGTACGACCGGCTGGCTCAGAAACTATTCAACCAGTTCCAGGCACCTTTTCTTCGAGCAGAATTTTCTAAAAAAGATGAGGAATGGATTCTAAAGAATATCCAGGCAATCTCTGCCAATGAAGTTCCGGAGGAGCACAAGCCGTTCATCACCCAAATGGCACAGGATTTTTTTAAGAAGCGATATTCCGTCACCCCAAAAAAAGATACCCGGTACGATCTCGCCATTCTTGTGAATCCGGGCGAGGAATTGCCTCCTTCGGATGAGAAAGCTCTTCAACGATTTATTCGCGCAGCCGAGTCACTTGATTTTCATACTGAACTGATCACAAAAGATGATTATTCACGAATCAATGAATTCGATGCCTTGTTTATCCGCGAAACGACCAGCGTAATGCATCATACGTACCGGATGGCGAGAAAAGCCGCTGCTGAAGGACTCGTCGTAATTGACGACCCGGAATCGATCCTGATGTGTACCAACAAAGTGTACCTGGCCGAACTCCTGACGAAGCATCAAATTCCGGCACCGGAAACCTTGATCATCAGTCCTGAAACGGCTGAAATAGTCCCGGAAAAACTTGGCTTTCCCTGCATTCTGAAACAGCCGGACAGTTCGTTCTCACAGGGAGTTGTGAAGGTGAATGATCAAAATGAATTTAAAGAGAAATCGAACCAGCTCTTTGAGAAATCAGATTTATTGATTGCCCAGCAGTTCATCCCCACTACTTTCGACTGGCGGGTAGGAATTCTGAACGGAGAACCGCTTTACGGTTGCAAATATCACATGGCACGAAAACACTGGCAAATTTATGAAAGAACCGAAGGTGGAAAAACCTATTCCGGAAATGCCGATACACTGGCGATAGAAGACATGCCGAAAGACGTGGTGAAAAATGCCTTGAAAGCAGCGAAACTCATTGGAAACGGCCTTTACGGAGTAGATGTGAAAGAAATCGATGGAAAAGTTTACGTGATTGAAGTGAACGACAACCCCAGTATCGATTCTGGCTGTGAAGATGCCGTACTGAAAGACAAACTCTACCAGGCTATTATGGATGAATTTCTGCGACGGGTTGAACTGAAAAAGAAAAAAAACTGATATGGAGATTCAAAAGAAGCGACCGCTTCATCTTTTTGAGGGATATGGAATTGAAATGGAATACATTATTGTGGGCAAGTCTGACCTGAATGTGCTTCCCATTTCAGACAAAGTTCTGGAAAAGGCCGCCGGAAAAATCATCACTGAACATGAACGCGGCCCGATGGCCTGGAGCAATGAACTGGTTCTTCACCTGATTGAAATCAAGACCAACGGCCCGGCAAAAAATCTGGAAGGCGCAGCAGAAATTTTTCAAAATGAAGTTATCGAAATCGAAAGAATTCTTGCTGATTTTGACGCCCGCCTTATGCCCGGTGCCATTCATCCATGGATGGATCCTTTTAAAGTAAAACTTTGGCCCCATGAATTTAATCCCGTTTACGAAGCCTACAATCGCATTTTTGACTGCCGCGGGCATGGATGGGCAAACCTTCAAAGCACCCATCTTAACCTCCCGTTTCATGGTGATAAGGATTTTGAAAAGCTTCACGCTGCTGTCCGGCTTTTGTTGCCGTTAATTCCTGCTGTTGCCGCCAGCTCACCGATTGCCGACAGCGAGATCAAACCATTCCTGGATTTTCGAATGGAAACTTATCGGACGAACTCCAAACGAATTCCATCGGTTACCGGATCGATTGTTCCTGAACCGGTTTTTACTCACGAAGAATATCAAACGGAAATTTTAGAGCGGATGTACCGCGATATTGCTCCATTTGATCCGGACGGAATTTTACAGGATGAATGGCTCAATTCGCGCGGAGCAATGTCCCGCTGGGCTCGCGAAACGATTGAAATTCGAGTGATAGATATCCAGGAAAATCCTGCGGCAGATCTTGCGATACTTGAACTCATTGTGAATCTCACAAAAGCATTGGTGGATGAAAAATGGGCGCCACTCGCCGATCAAAAAAAATGGTCTGAACAGTCTCTCTATGATATCCTGATGGCGATTGTTAAAGACGGTGAACAGGCAATTATTTCGAACTCGGAATACCTGTCACTGTTCGGTTTGAATGAGAGCCGAATATCTGCCGGAGAACTTTGGATGCATCTTTTTGCATCGTTACAAGAAGACTATCATTTCACTCAAAAATCCGTCGGTCATCTTGATTTGATCTTCAAATATGGTCCCCTTGCAAGAAGAATTCTGAATTCACTTCCCGAAAGTTTCGATCATGATGATTTGTTGGATGTGTACCAAAACCTTTCTGATTGCCTGAGACATGGAACTCCCTTCCTCCCCTGAGTTGATTTTCAGCTGTGAGCACGCGGGAAATCTGATCCCCAATGAATACGTATTTCTTTTTGAAGGGGCCGAACAAATACTGAATTCACATCGCGGATGGGATCCCGGTTCATTTGAACTCGCTCAAATCCTATCTGAGAGAACCGGCTCAGAACTTTTCACCTATTCATTCACGCGGCTTTTTATTGAACTGAATCGGTCGATCGGCCATCCCAAACTTTTTTCAGAATTCACCCGATCTTTGAGCAGAACGGAGAAGCAAGCAATCATTGAGAAATATTATCATCCGCACAGAATGAGAGTAGCGGATGCAATCAATAAAAATATTTCCAAAAACCGACCTGTAATTCATATCAGTGTTCACACTTTTACCCCGATTCTGGATGGAAAAGAGCGAAATTTTGAGATTGGCCTGTTGTACGATTCAAAAAGAAATCATGAAAAAAATGTCTGCCGAATCTGGAAATCACAGATCAATGAAATTCTACCTGATCTTCGGCTTCGGATGAATCAACCCTACAAAGGCATTTCAGACGGATTCACAACTTTTCTTCGTAAGAATTTTTGTGAAAACTCATACCTGGGAATTGAGTTGGAAGTGAATCAAAAACTTTGTGAAGACAGGAACAAATGGCTGCAATTTTGTACAAACATGTCCGCCGTTTTGCAAAATCTCCGGGAAAATTTTAAACCCGATTGATTTTACCTCAACTGAAAGTGTAAAAAACAGTTAATTTTGACTTCATCCGTGGGGGGAACGTACCTTTCATCCATCACATAGAAAAAATAAAACCCCTGATTTATGAGTGACATTCAGACCAGTGTTAGTTACAGTTTTACCATGCGCGTACATATTGAAAACAAGCCGGGCATGCTGGCAAAAATTTTAAATGCCATTGCCGATGAAAAAGGAGATCCCGGAGCCGTTGATGTTGTACGGGTGGAAGGTAAATATAAAATCCGTGACATCACCGTCAGTGCCCGTGATGAAGATCACTCGAAAGCAATCGTGAAAGCGGTTAAAAAGATTGAGGGAATTAAAGTACGGAATGTTTCCGACCGGGTTTTTCTGCTTCACCTGGGAGGAAAAATCAGTATCAAAAACAAAGTACCGGTGGATACGCGGGACGCTTTGTCGATGGCTTATACTCCTGGCGTGGGACGAGTGTGCGAAGCGATTGCTGAAGATCCCGAAAAAGCTCACACACTTACTATCAAACAAAATTCTGTGGCGGTAGTCAGTGATGGATCTGCCGTACTTGGGCTGGGCAATATTGGCCCTGAAGCCGCCATGCCGGTCATGGAAGGAAAGGCCATGTTGTTCAAGGAATTTGCTGATGTGGACGGGTATCCAATCTGTCTCAACACCCAGGATGTCGATGAAATTGTACGAACCGTTGAGCTGATTTCACCGGGATTTGGGGGAATTAACCTGGAAGATATCAGTGCGCCGAGATGTTTTGAAATTGAACAGCGCCTTAAAGAAAAACTGGACATTCCCGTTTTTCATGACGATCAACACGGCACGGCTATCGTCACACATGCAGCCACCATCAACGCTTTGAAAGTTGTCGGGAAAAAGCTTCAGGATATCCGGATTGTGATTGTCGGCGCCGGAGCGGCTGGCGTGGCAATTGCACAAATATTGTTAAATGAAGGTGTAAAAGATATTCTTTGCTGCGACAGTTCCGGGATTATTAACCGAGACCGAATTAAAAATTTAAACGAGAGTAAAAAATGGATCGCGGAAAATACCAATCCAAATAATTTGGGTGGCAACATTCTTGATGCGACCGACGGAGCTGATCTTTTAATCGGTGTCAGCGGTCCGGATATTATTCCCGTCGAAGCCGTTGAGAAAATGGCGAAAGATCCAATTGTTTTTGCCCTGGCAAACCCGGTTCCTGAAATTCGCCCTGAAAAAATTCAAAATATCGCCCGTATTATTGCAACAGGCCGAAGCGACTATCCCAACCAAATCAATAACGTACTTGCTTTCCCCGGAATTTTTCGCGGAGCGCTGGATGCCCGTGCATCAGACATTAACGAAGAAATGAAACTGGCGGCGGCTCACGCCATTGCCGGCCATATCGACGACAATGATCTAAGTGAAGAGTACATTGTACCCAGCGTTTTCAGCAAACAGGTTGTCCGAAAAGTATCTAAAGCGGTGAAAGAAGCCGCGTTTGAAACTGGAGTAGCAAGACGGCCGAGTCCGTGACCCAACCCCCGACCCTATTCCGCAAAAGCACGGAACGATGAAGGGGATTTAGGTTGGGTCAACTCCACGGATCTGTAGCCACAACAATCCATTCCTGCAACGGATTGTTCGGATGTGCACTGCAATTCAAATAGTGCTGCGGTTTCTCAACAAATCCCAATTTCACAGATTGATGCAAGATAGAAAGTGCCGCTTCATCAATCTGATCCTGTGTATAAACGGATCGAGTTTGGGTTTCTTCTTCCCAGATATGCATCCCTTCATGTTTATTCTGTGGACCAAATTCCTGGAAAACCGAGAACATCCACGAAGTGTTTATGCCTGAACGACCATTTCTCAACATCAGCATTACCGCTTTAGAAGAAAAGTCTTTGTAGGATTCAATCACTTCAGGCAATGATCCCCAGGCGGTGTTAGCGATCATTAAAAACCTGTCTGGCAACAGGGAATATTCATAAACCCGGAGACCGCGTTTATCGCAACACCACTGTATCCCGTCGAGAATTTTTTTCCGGAATGATGTAATTGTGAAAAGCGGCACATTACCTGCGATTCTCAACTCAACATAAACCAGTTCTGTCGATTTTCGTATCCTGTTTCTCATCTCACAATTCGATTTTGGTTCTTTATAGTATGAGCCGAAACTGTAAAATTCCTTACAGGTTTTTCTCCGAGCTTTTTTTTAGGCCGCGATTTGGGTATTTTCGAACCGAAAAATTAAACCCTTGAAATTGTTAGCTAAACGCATCCTTTTATGAAGATTCATGAGTATCAAGCCAAAGAGTTGTTTAAAGAACATGGCATCGCCGTTCCAGATGGTGTAGCCACATCATCTGTTGATGAAGCCGTGAAAGCCGCTGAAGAGATGAAAGACAACGGCACCAGCCTGTTTGTGGTTAAAGCACAAATCCATGCCGGCGGCCGGGGTAAAGGACGAACCAAGAAAAACAATGCCAAGGGTGTAATTCTCTGCCGCTCGATTGAAGAAGTCCGCGAAGCAGCCGAATCCCTTTTGGGAGATACACTGGTTACCATTCAAACCGGAGAGGAAGGACAGGAAGTAAAAACCATTTACGTTACTGACGGCGTGGATATTGAGAAAGAGTTTTACCTGGGAATTTTACTGGATCGCGCACAAAGCAAAAATGTGATCATGGTATCCACCGAAGGCGGCGTAGAAATTGAACAGGTAGCTGAAGAAACTCCCGAAAAAATTGTAAAAGAGTGGGTTGAAGCCGGAATGGACCTCGCGCCGAATCAGGCTCGCCACCTTGCATTTGCCCTTGGGTTTGAAGGCGATGCATTCAAAAAAGCCGTGAAGTTCATTACTTCTCTCTACAAATTTTATGTTGATCAGGATGCTGATATGGTTGAAATCAATCCTCTGGTCCTCACCACTGACGGCGATGTGATGGCTCTTGATGCCAAGGTCACCTTTGATGGAAATGCCATGTATCGCCACAAAGACTTGCAGGAACTGCGTGACATCGCAGAAGAAAATCCTGTGGAAGTGGAAGCTTCAAAATATGGCTTAAACTATGTCAAGCTGGATGGAAATGTGGGCTGTATGGTAAACGGTGCCGGACTTGCCATGGCTACGATGGACATCATCAAACTTTCCGGTGGTGAACCTGCTAATTTTCTTGATGTCGGTGGGGGAGCCAATGTAGAAACGGTTAAAAATGGATTCCGGATCATCCTCGAAGACAAAAATGTAAAAGCCATTCTGATTAATATTTTTGGAGGAATTGTGAGATGTGACCGTGTTGCCAACGGTGTGATTGAAGCCGTAAAAGATCCGGAAATTGCCGAGAAGGTTCAGAATGTGCCGATCATTGTTCGTCTCCAGGGAACGAATGCCGAAGAAGCCAAAGAGATCATTGACAACAGCGATCTGAATGTGATTTCTGCCGTTCTTCTGAAAGAAGCAGCCGAAGAAGTTTCGAAGATATTGGCGGCGTAATTACGATATTGCCACCAAACCGTAGGGATGTATAGCCATACATCCCTATATGTTAAGATCTTGTGGGGCGTATAACAATACGCCCTTACGGGAAACATTATACCAATCATTCATCATGACATCCCGCAACCCACACAATCGCAGATCTATTCGATTGCGGGATTACGATTATTCCTCCCCCGGTGAATATTTCATCACCATCTGTACACAAAATCGTGAATGTTTATTTGGTGAGGTTTTGGATGGGAAAATGGTTTTAAATGATTTCGGAAAAATTGCCCACCATGAATGGTTGCAAACCGAAAACATTCGGGACAATGTTGAATTGGACATTTTTGTGATCATGCCCAATCACATGCACGCCATATTTGGAATTAAAGCAGACGTCCATGAATTCCGTCGCCCAACGGTAAGGGCGTATCGCGATACAAAACAACCCAAAACCAATCGCGAATTCAAATCACCGTCTAAAACCGTGGGGGCTATTGTTCGCGGATATAAATCCACTGTAACCAAACAGATTAACCAGATTCGTGAAACACCGGGCCAAAAGATCTGGCAACGAAACTACTACGAACACATCATTCGAAATGGAAAATCCCTGGAACGAATCCGGGATTATATTCAGAACAATCCTGCATCGTGGCAAGAAGATCAAAATCATCCCAACAATTTTTAATGTAGGGGCATATCGCAATACGCCCCTACGTTATCATACCGCACCAATAAATTTCCTTTCGGCAAAAAATGATTCCCGCACGATATTCTGTTATATTCCGTTCTTATGGATTTAATGAGAGGTATCTGCTCCGCACATGTCAGACTTTAAATTACACTCCCCGTGGGAACCGGCTGGGGATCAGCCACAAGCCATTAAAGAATTAACGGAAGGAGTTCATCACGGCGATAAATTTCAAACGCTGCTTGGAATCACCGGATCGGGAAAAACCCGTTCGGTTGCCGGTGTGATTGAAAATGTGCAGAAACCCACACTGGTAATGAGCCACAACAAAACGCTGGCTGCCCAGTTATATCGCGAGCTGAGTGATTTTTTCCCGGAAAACCGCGTTGAGTTTTTCATCTCCTATTACGACTATTATCAGCCCGAAGCGTACATTGCCACGCAGGACAAATACATTGAAAAAGACCTCTCCATCAACGAAGAAATTCAGCGGCTTCGATTGCGGGCAACAAGTTCTCTCCTTTCCGGCCGGCGAGATGTGATTATCGTTTCGTCCGTAAGTTGCATTTACGGCATCGGATCTCCATCCGAATACGAAAAACTGATTATCAATCTCAGTACGGAAATGGAAATTCCACGGAATACTTTGCTGTACGATTTGGTGGATCTCCATTACAACCGGAATGACATTGATTTCAAACGCGGAACATTTCGTGTTCGCGGCGATGTGGTTGATGTTTACCCGGCTTATTCTGAAGAGGGTCTGCGGGTTTCTTTCTGGGGTGATGAGATCGAAAAACTGGAAATTTTTGATGTGGATTCAGGGAACGTAATGGAAGAGGTGGATGAATTTCGAATCTATCCTGCCTCGCATTATGTGACCTCAAAAAACCGGTTGGAACAGGCAATCGAACAGATTCGCGAAGAGATGCACTGGCGTGTGGAAGTGCTTCAGGATGAGCACCGGTTTCTTGAAGCCAAACGGCTTGAACAGCGAACGCTTTTTGATATAGAAATGATGCAGGAAATCGGTTACTGTTCCGGCATCGAAAACTATTCGCGATATCTGAGTGCCCGAAAACCGGGTGAACGTCCTTATTGTTTGATGGATTATTTCCCGGATGATTATTTGCTCGTTGTGGATGAAAGCCACCAAACCGTTCCACAAATCGGGGCTATGTACGGTGGAGACCGTTCCCGAAAAGTAGAGTTGGTCGAACACGGATTTCGATTGCCATCAGCCCTGGATAACCGGCCTCTTACATTCGAAGAATGGGAGACGATGATTAACCAGGCCATTTTTGTCAGCGCTACGCCCAGTGACTATGAACTTCAAAAATCCGGCGGAGTGTATGTTGAACAAATTATCCGTCCGACCGGGTTAATGGAGCCCGAAATTGAAATTCGTCCCCTCGGCAACCAAGTGGATGACCTGCTTGAAGAAATCCGGATTCGTGCAGAGAAAAATGAGCGGGTTCTCTGTATCACTCTTACCAAACGTCTGAGTGAAGAGCTAAGCGAGTATCTCAAAAATCTCGGCATCAGCGCGGCATACATGCACAGTGAACTGGATGCCATGCAAAGAGTTGAAGTTCTTTATAAATTTCGACGCGGAGATTTTAATGTGCTCGTAGGAATTAATCTTCTGCGTGAAGGAATTGATATTCCCGAACTGAGCCTCGTTGCTATTATGGATGCAGATAAAGAAGGATTTTTGAGATCGGAAACATCCCTTTTCCAAATTGTAGGGCGTGCCGCAAGGAACGTAGACGGAAAGGCAATCCTTTATGCCGATAAGATGACAAACAGCATCCAAAAGGTCGTTGAGGAAACCAATCGCCGCCGTGAGCTTCAACGGGAGTATAATGAGAAGCACGGAATCACCCCGCAAACTGTGAAGAAAGAACTCAAGCCTCTGGTGGATCCGTCACTAATTTCCACTCAGGATTTTACACTCGATCCTAAAAAAGAGGATCAAAAAGATTACCTTGAAGTTGTAAAAGTAGCCGAGGAAGGTATTCAGTACAAAGCCAGCCCGGCAATGAAAGAAGTTACATTTGAAAGCAAGGAAAAATTTCTCGAATATTTACGCGATTCCATGTTACAGGCAGCAAAAAATATGGAATTTGAAGAAGCGGCAAGGATTCGGGATCAAATAGCACAACTGGAAAAAGAACTATGATTAAACAACCACATGAGTAAAATTGATTTTTTTAAAACATTTATTAAAGACAAAGATGTCGCTTCTGTTATCCCGACTTCTTTGCATTGTGTAAAAAAAGTATGCGAAAACATCGACTTCACTAAAGATTTTACTCTTGTAGAATACGGCCCCGGAGACGGTGTCTTTACGAATTATATCCTCGGAAAAATGAGCGCCGGTTCCCGCCTGATTCTGATTGAAGCCAATGAAGATTTTGCTGCACATTTAAAGGAAACTATCACAGATCCCAGGGTCACCGTTCACAATCGGCTTGCCGGTGAAGTAGAATCAGTGCTGAACCCTGAGGATGTTGGAAATGTGGATTATGTGCTATCCGGCATTCCGTTTTCTTTTCTGAAAAAAGACCGCAAACGTGAGGTACTCCAGGCGACAAAAAAAATTCTGAAAGGCGGCGGGCTATTTCTCGCCTACCAAACCAGCGGTCACCTGAAAAAACCGGTTATGGAAGTGTTTGGCAATTACGACACGGATTTTGTAGCGCTCAATATTCCTCCCTATTTCGTTTATAAAGTGATTAATAACGAAGTAGCAAAAACTGGTTCATAACCGTATCCTGAGCCATTTTCTCATCATTTTTGTATTCTGCCATGCAGTCGTTTTCAAAAAACAGAATTGTCCCTCCGGAAGTTTTATTGAACGGCTACAGGAATGGAATCTTTCCCATGAGCGAATCCAGAGATGACGAATCTGTCAGGTGGTATTCAGCCCGCCAAAGAGGGATTATTCCCGTTGAAAAGTTCAGAGTATCGTCCAATGTTCGAAGAATTATTCGCCAAGGCCGATACAACTGCCAAATTAATACCTGTTTCCGGCGGGTGATGGAAGAATGTGCAGACCGCAACACCACCTGGATTTCAGACATCATCATTCATTCATTTGAAATGCTTCATCTTGCGGGACATGCCCATTCTGTGGAAATATTTGATGAAGATGAAAATCTCGTTGGAGGATCGTATGGGGTCTCTCTCGGCTCGGCTTTTTTCGGCGAATCGATATTTAAAAAGGCAACCGAAGCGGATAAAGTTGCTCTCTGGCATACTCACCAAATTTTAAAAAAGAATGGATTCACCCTGTGGGACACACAATTTTATACGGATCATCTTTCTCAGTTTGGTTGTATCGAAATCTCATCAGAAGAATATCGGCGGCGACTGAATAAAGCGCTCAAGAAAAGTGCAGACTTCCGATATCGCTAACCATTTTATTAAATACGACAACCATTTGCATTGACCGGTGTACCGGGCGGCGTATTTGGGCACAAATCACGGTTGTCGGGAACGCCGTCGTTATCGGAATCTCGCTCTCCTCCGTTCGTAAAAAGCAATTGCCAAGAAATAGGCAGGTAAGTGTTCATGATTTCATCATTAAACTGGTTGGTTGCCGACGCCATTTTTTGAATAACAATGGAGTTTAAACCGCTTGATGTAAAAGTGACACTCGTGGTAATAACCGCAGTTACACCGTTAAATCGAATAAGTCGGTTTGAAAAATCAACGATAAATCCCGGAGCAAGCTGGTCCGATGGTTGCGTCCCTTCATTAAAACAGACGACTTGTATTTGATCTGCATTTCCTCCAAAAAAGCCCAAAAGTGAGTTGATTTCAGCAGCCAGGACATCTCTTGCACGAACCTGGTTTAGAGTTGCAATTTGTGTTTGCCTCCACAGCGAACCGTTATCATTCCTGATTACATTCACGCCAATTGCATTCTGTGTAAAATCTGTTTGGGGTGTGTATCCCGCAGGATATTGAAACCCAAGAAGAGGAATTTGAGGATGTATGTATGTTCCACCCGGATTTTTAATGGTTGGCACACCACCCGGAATATCGCCCCTTGGAACTCCATTCATAATATCCCAAAAAAGACCTTCGATTCCCGTTGAATTGGAGCAGGTTGATTGTACGTTGTCTAATGAATTTGTAGAGCTTTCGCGACAACTAACTATACATACAAGCAGGAGTATTAAAAACCCTGTTCGCTCTAATATTTTTTTAATATCTGCTGATCCCATAAAAATCGTTTTCCAAAAAGTTCGGCTGAAGAGCATTCGCTCTCACTGACTTCAATTCACTTTCACATGCACTTTTTGGAAACGAAAGAGATCATTTTATGGGAAATTCAATATCAGAACCGTGCAAAATCAGCCAGTAATTTTTTCCAATGTGGATTTCGATGCAAATAGACTTTCACAAACGGACAGATGGGAACTAATTTCAACTCTCTTTTTTCGATGTCTGCAAAAACATTTTCCAATAACTCTTTTGCGAGGCCTCTCCCCTCCGCTTCTTTGGGAACTTCAGTATGAGTTAAATAGATCTCTCCTTTTTTGTTGATGATATAGTCTACGAATGCGGTAATATCTCCAATTTGAAGTTCAAATCGTTTACGGTCTTGGTTGTCTGCAAATTCACCAGGCGTTTTATTTTCCATCTGTTCCTGTTCTGTTTATACGTTATGCCGACCTGTTAACTTCGGCCTTTAATCGGGGATTTGTCCATTTAAAAGCTGAACTTTTCAAATATGCTTTTGAAGAAAGTACTGCCAAACATCATCGCAAAAAAACCAAAAAACAAAACTCCCAACCCAAGAGCTATCCAAGTATAGATTTCAACGTTGTCCAAACCCATCCAAAATAACCCTAAACTGCTGAAGCCGAAGAAGATGAGCCCAATCATCAACCCTTTTAAAAAGTTCCAACGCTTTTTTCTTTTCTTATTCTCAGATTCTTCTGGTGACGGTACATAAATGTTCATAATCAGAATCACTCCGACTCATCCAACTCTTCTCCCCGCTTGATATTAAATTTTGAGCCTACCGGTGGTCTGTATTTTTGAAATGGAATTTTCAGCAAATTCCCGATTCGGTCATGTTCTTCCGGATCCATATGGGTATCGATTCCATATTTCAGCTCACTCGTGTCTTCTACCTCGGCGAAGGTTCCAAACAGGCGGTCCCAAACGGCAAAAATATTTCCGTAATTGGTATCGGTTAAAGGCTGTGTATAGTGGTGATGAACCTTATGCATCAGGGGTGTGATGAATACATAAGACAACGTCCGGTCCACTTTTTTCGGCATGTTAATATTGGCGTGTGTGATATGCGCAAAAAGTGCCGAAATGCTTTGATAAAGGAAAACAATCCAGATGGGAGCGCCGACTACAATCACTCCCAAAATGGTAAATAACATTCTGAAAATAGCTTCTCCGGGATGGTGGCGAAGCCCCGTGGTTACATCAACAGTTGTATCGGTATGATGAACCAAATGAAATTTCCACAGCCATTTCACTTTGTGTTCAATCCAGTGGATGAGGTAAGCACCAAAAAAATCGAGGAGCATCACTCCTACAATACATTGCAGCCAAACCGGCATGGAAATCCAATTCAAAAGGCCAAAATTGTTGGCTGTAACATATTCCGAAGCTCCCAAAAGTAAGCTGGCAAAACCCAATCCAATTACTACAAAAAATGCCGTCAGAATTCCATTAATTGCAGCATGGCGAACTTTTCGATATTTGAATTCAAACAGTGGAAAAACGCCTTCAATTACCCAAAAAAGAAAGATCCCGCCAATCAAAATTCCGGCACGGAATGTGGTGGGGACATCCTCAAAAAATGCAATAACGGATTCCATATCTCTGTTTTGTTAACTGCGATTGACCCAATTTTAAAATTCAACGCGAATCCTGCAAATGAATTATGAACGGCAAGCCAACCTTCGAACCAATCAGGAGTGCCTTAACGGATTTTTTATAACTCATGATTAATAAGAACATCGGCTTCAAAATCATAGAGG
The DNA here is from genome assembly GCF_021462415.1 of Rhodohalobacter sp. 614A. Taxonomy (NCBI): domain Bacteria; kingdom Pseudomonadati; phylum Balneolota; class Balneolia; order Balneolales; family Balneolaceae; genus Rhodohalobacter; species Rhodohalobacter sp. 614A. Next base: position 1,317,468 of record NZ_JAKEDS010000001.1, on the reverse strand, counting down.
GTCAACCTTCTGAGATTGTAAACGCTAATCCAGTAATTTCGAATTGCCTGAATGTACCCTCTTTGAGCGGCATCCCGTTCGTTTTGAGCAATGAAAAGATTTGTAATATCGATCTGTCCGATCCGGTAACGATTTCTGGCCACTTCGTACCGCCGATCACCAATATCTCTGGAGAGTTCGGCCAGCATAACCTGGTTCCTCAACTGCCGGAATTCGGCCACTATATTTTGCACCTGCAGGTCAAATTGAGCTTGTTCGTAAGCAATATCATCCGCCACCTGCCTTTGTGTATTCCGGGCAAAGTTTACCTCTGCACGCTGTTTGCCCCAGTTAAAAATCGGAATCTGGAAATTAAGGGTAACAAACTGCTGATTTCTCGGATCTTCATAGAGATTTGAGAAATCTTCTGACGTTTGGTTCAATCCAAAATCTGCACGGATCGTGGCTGAAAATGAACTCTCCTTCACCGCCATGTCATATGTTCTGTTGGCTTCCAAGGTCTGCATTTGATAATCGAGAGAGGTGCTGTTATTCCGCCGTGCCATTTCCAGGGCCAGTTGCCCATCCACAGAAAAATTGGGGATCGTATCGGGAACTTGTACATCAATCGGTGCATTGGCCTCCAATCCCAACAACAAACGAAAATTATTAAGCTGTTGATCATAATTAATCGCGGCTTCAGTCAGTGCTGACTCGGCATTTCGAAGTTGCAGTTCGGATTGAAGAAGATCGTTTTCCGCAATATTTCCCATGTTGTAGCGGCCTGTGGAAATGTTGTAGATAGAATCATTTACGGCAACATTAAACTCGGCAATATCCATGTTTATCTTTGCCAGAAGCACATCAAAATACCGCTGTGTAACGGTTAACGAGAGTTCCTCCACAGATTCATCGTATCTTTTTTGAGCCATTCGGAGACGCAGCGGTTCAATCCGGTTTCTCCATTTCAAATCATTGTATTGAAACAGCGGCTGACTGTACCCGATCACCAACGGCGTAGAACTCCATAAATAGGTATTTTCATCAGCAAAAATTCCCAACCGGGTGATGCCGGAAGAAACCGATAAATTTCCACCGGTATACATGAGCGGTTGGTCTACCGTAACCCCCACCGTTGCGTTCGATTGCTGGGTATAAATCAACGAGGTAGAACCGTCCGGATTCAAATTTTCACGAAAAGCACGCCGGTAATTGGGAGCATTGCCCGACAACGTTAATCCCGGAAGCAAATCTGCCCGAAAAGATCGGTAACGCCATTGATTTGCAATCAACCTGTAACGCGCAGAACGTGCAAGCGGACTTGACACCTTTGCCTGGTTAATAGCTTCCTGGAGAGTAACCTCTTGAGTATTGAGTGGGTCAGCATCCATCTGCTGAGCTTTCGTCTCATAAACGATGGTGAATGTGAATAGCAAGCAGAGAATAAACAGGAGAAATCTTCTGCACATGATGAAAAAGCTTTCCGTTAGTTGTCTTATTTACGTGTTGTGATATTTTCTTTTATTCGTGCCGCAAAGCAGTTACCGGTTCCTGCCGGGCCGCTCTTTTGGCCGGATAGTATCCAAAAATGATTCCAATACCTGTTGCCACTCCAAACGAAATGGCAATTGAACTCAGAGTTACAATCGAAGTGATATCCGCCGTGACCTGAATCAAATGACTGAGTGACATGCCGAGGATAACACCCACAAATCCGCCGGCTACGCTGATGGTTAAAGCTTCCGTCAGAAATTGCAACTGGATATCGTGGCGTTTGGCTCCAACCGCTCTTCGAACCCCGATTTCTCTGTAACGCTCGACTACAGAAGCCAGCATAATATTCATAATTCCTATTCCTCCAACAATCAACGAAATAGAAGCAATGGAGGCGAGAACTACATTAAAAATTCGCTTGGTTCTTTGTTCTTGTTGCAGCAACAGTTCAGGTACGATGATTTCAAAATCAACCACTTCATTATGGCGGCGTTTCAACATCCTTGAAATTATCTCGGCTATGGTTACACTAAACATATTATCGGTTACCTGAACAATAGCCCGGTCCAGCTGGTGATAATTGATTCCATTCTGATTTTGTTGGTCACCACTTGCATTGTTGTTATTGGATTCGGCTTCTGCCTGCTGCACATCCCGGTTTGTGACCAATGCACGATTTCGATATCTCAGCAAAACACTTTCCGCGGGAACGTAAATATCCATGTTATAATCCCGAATACCCAGGTTTTCAATCTGGTTGGATGTCAGTTTTCTTTCCTCCAAAACTCCAACCACTGTAAACCACACATTCCCCGCTTTTATGGTTTTTCCGATGGGATCTTCACCGGCAAAAAAACGTGTTCTCACTCCATAGCCGATAATAGCTACCGGCATGGCTTCCCGAAAATGCGAGGCTGTAAAATCTGCCCCGGAAATAATGTTGAAATTATTGATGCCAAAATATTCACCGTTGATTCCCACGAGCTTTCCGGTTCTCATTTGCCCGGCTCGTATAAACTGGGTATCAAAAATAATTTCAGGAGAAACCGCTGCTACATGTGGAATCTGTTCTTTGATGCTATAAATGTCATCGATCGTCAGACCCGGTGTAAACCTTCTTTGTGAGGCAACATTTTCAGCATCTTCATTCACCTCTCCTTCACGCTGTTCCACCACCGGTTGAATGATGACATTATTGGTTCCCAGAAGTTGCATATTTGCCAAAATTTCCTGCTGCGCACCATTTCCAATCGCCAGCATAGCAATGACCGACGCCACTCCAAAAACGATCCCCAATGAAGTTAGTAGCGAACGAAGTTTATTCCGCTTGATAGCTTCAATGGCAATATCCAGGTTATATAGGATGATTTGTAACATATTGGCTGAATATTATTTCAATGTGGATTCGATAATTTGAGCACAGTTTCGCCTGCTTTTTGGGTTGGAACGAAGTCGAAAATGCACTCTCAAAATTGCCCCGAAGGGATGCCTTTGGCGCGCTCAATGTGACGTGATCTAACTTTTTAATCATTTTACCCCGAACTAAATTTAACTTACCTGCCGGGTGCACCCGCCATCTCAACTTCCCGGGTTTGAGGTCTATCTCCTTCCGGATCTTCCGCTTGCCTGTATTTCTCAAGAACCTCATCGGGCAAGAGAACTTTTTCCATTCCGGAAATATCAGAAGGCATTGAAATCAATACCTGGTCATCTTCATGTAATCCTTCAAGGATAACCACATCATTCTCATTTTTGGCTCCCATCACAATCTGTTGCATCACCATTTGAATTCCGTCGCGCTTAAAAACCACATCCGTTGAGTCGAATGTATGGACTGATTCAAGGGGGATAAAAAGGGCATCTTCTATATTTTCCACCAAAATATCGTTGCTGGTTGTCATAGCCGGCCGCAGAGTGGTGTCTGATTCATTGACCTCAATTTTCACCTCAAAAACCTTTGAGTGCGTGTCAGGCCGCTGTTCTCCAATATTGGCAACCAATGTTACAACACCTGTCAGTTCCTTCTCGGGGACGGCATCCAACCCAATATCTACGGTTTGACCGGTTTTTATTTTCTGGATGTCTACCTCATTTACATAAGTAATGGATTCCATGGAACTAAAATCAGGTAGCTCAGCTACAACAGGATCAAATGCATTAATTGTACTTCCGGTTGTTGTTTTTTGTCCCCGCCAGTTTCTGGTATACACCACCATTCCGTTTTCAGGCGCAAGGATGGTAAATCCGTTCATCACCTCCATAATGCGTGAAAGGGTATTTCTCTCCTGCTCAAGAGTAACTTCAATTTCCCGAATTTTTGCTTCTTCCTGTAGAATTCTGGTTTGATAATTCTTCTCTTCCTGGGCAAGCCTTCGTTCGGTTCGTTCAAGCTCAATTTGATTTTGACGCTGAACAGCAGGTGACTCATACACCGATTGCTCAACAGCAATTCTGTTTTCCTCGAGCTGAAACCGCAAATTTTCCAGTTCATCACGTGCCTGGCTGAGTGTGAGCGAACTGTCCAGTTGGGCTTTTTCGAGTTGAGATTCTGCTTGTTGTACTTCCAACTGGGCATTCTGCATACGGGTCATCACGTCAGACCGATCCAGCTCTGCAACCAAATCCCCTTTCTCTACCATTGTTCCTTCAGGAACAAGGCTTTGAATATTCATATTCCAGACCTGGATCGTTTGGGCGCCGCGTGGCCCCCGAATTCGAATTGAGTTTTTTGCTTGAAGTTCGCCGGTGGTAGTTACTATAACTTCGAAATCTCCTTTTCCAACATCTATAAACAGGTCAGTTTCTTCGCTGCTATCGCTCCCGAAAACAAACCATAATACAATTAAAACCCCAACAGCCAGAATTGAATAAATAATCTTTTTAGTCATGATAGATAATTGAGAAGAGCACAGAAGTTTTCTTCGGTTATGAATGAATATGTGTAAAAGCCATAGAGCTTACTTGTTAATCAAGGAATCAAAACGTCTCTCGGGAAACGTAACAGATAACAAACTATTATTATCGTAATACTTTTAGAAAAGTATTTATTAGCAGTTAAAAAACCAATTTCAGTTTTCAAGTCATTGTGTTGCTGTTTGAATCTGGCAGGTGTATTTATTTTCAATTGGCATAGTTGCCCAATAATTCAGGAAATAATAGCAAGTGAAAGTGAGTTTTTCAGCTAAGGAATGATTTAAAAAAGCCGCATCCGGATATCTTCCGGATACGGCTCTTGAGGCATCTTATATGATCTTTGCGATCATCTACGTTTTATCTCTTCGACATCGGGGTCTTCACCGTTTAGCAGATCTGATTTTTTAATACGTACTTCCGTTCGTTCGGGCAGGTCATCGCTTCGCCCGCTCCAACTCACGGAAATCATCAACATTTCATCATCATTCAAAGAAGTAAGCGTGGAGCCGTAATTTTCGATCACATTCAAAAGTTCATCCATAATGGCTTCTGCTTCACCACTTAGGTCCAGACTGTCGTTTGAGGTTGATCGCAAGCCGTAAACAGCGGGACGATTTACACTTCGAAGCGAATTTTGGTGAGCCTGGATCTCTTGCCTTTGCTCTTGCAGTTCTTGTTGAAATCTTTCCCTTTCTTCTTTCGACAGTTCATCTATTTCCTGCATACTGTCGAGTTTAATAACCAACGGCGCCAGCGACTCTTCCACCATTTTCAGCGATTCATCCAAATTCATTCGGAGGCTGTCCATTTCGAACTCAATATTTCCCTCAAGAAATTGAAGCTCATTTAGAATAACGCTCGGTCTTGCAGACACCTGAACCCGATATCGAACTCCAAGTCCCGGCAGGTATTCCATCCGTGGTTTTCCCGAAACCCGCAAATGTTCGACATCCGCACTATTCAACGCTGTTTCTAAAACGGATGCAAATATATTGAAATCGGTATAGGTTTCTTCGCCATCCAGCGAATGAGTACTAATTCTGTTCATAAGTTGTTGCTCCGAAATATTCCCGTTTCGGTATTGCTTCAAATCAAACACTTTTGCCCAGACAGACACACCATTTTGAGACCTTCTTTTTTGATCTCCGTTCTCAAAAAATACCCAAGTAGCAGAACGGCTTTGATTGGGAGCGTATGTCACGCGAATGGTCTCGTTGTCAGACAAGCCACTTATCAACGAGGCGTATTTAGTCATATACTCAAAGATTTTTTCTTTGATCTCTTCTTCCTGATCAAAATCAGATCCTGATGAATTTCCATTCTGCTGAAGTTCAACTCGGATTTCTTCTTCATTCGATCGAAGACTTCGAACATGAACAATATTTGAGAGGCCGGGTGAAATTGTAAAATGTACCCCATAACCTGGAATATATTCACTCAGAACGTTTCTTTCCCGCAATCCGGGAAAAGACAAATTCTCCGAGCTTTGATCACCAAAAATTTCGGCGATGATTCCCTCGGCAATTTTAATATCCCGCTGGCGCTGTTGGTTTTCATTCGTCTGAGCGCTTGCCATCGAAAGGACGCTCAAAAAAACGGCAATAAGTAATACTATGGATTTTTTCATGGTTTTCATTCTTCTGTGGATTGGGTTGATTGATAACTCAGTGCGTAGATGAGATCGCCCAATGCTTCGTCTGTTTGCCTCAAACGGTGATATGTGTCTTCTTCAAGCTGTGCAATTCCCTGGGAAATCAGCCTCAAATCCTGTTGTCGGCGCTGATCGTAATAATCCGTCAGCACGTTGATCGCTTCTTCCAGTTGGTCGTTTTGTTGCTCCTGAACCTTCTCGATCATGGATGCCAGCAACAAAGAGTTCTCCTGCCGGATCTGGTTAATCATATCGCGGACTTCCTGCTCACTCAACCCCTGCTGAATAATCTCGGGTTGGAGATTCTGAGCTTCACCAAAGGTCATGTAAAAACCCTGATCCGTCTGCCCGACATTTAAACCGGTAAATGCCGCTCCCATCAGGATGATCAGCAGACAGGCAGCGGCGGCCAAAACGGTAGTTAAGCCGGGATACTTCTTCAAAAAGTTTTTGTTTGATGATTCTTTTATTTTTTCTTTTTGATCGTGCTCCGGCGCCATCATCACCAACTTAAGAGATGGCGTTTCCATCGGAACCTTCTGCAGCAATTGGTTCGTGGATTTTAACTCCTCAAACTCTTTTTTGAGATCAGGATTTTTATCCAGTTTTTTTTCAAATTCGGCTTTCTGTTCATCTGTCATCTCATCGTAGAGATAATCCATAAACAGATTTTTTATGTTTTGATCATCCATGGTTCAAATATTCGTTTTGGATATTCCATTTTTTTAAAACTCTCCTGAGTGATTTTAACCCATAATACATTCGGGACTTTATCGTGTTTTCTGATTCTTCCAGGATTTCTGCAATCTCCCTGAATTTCATTCCCTCGTATTCCTTTAAAATGATGACGACCCGCTGCTCATCGGGTAATGTCTGTAGTGCTTTTTCGAGAACCTCACCAAGCTCTTTCGTTTCCAGTTTTTTGGCCGGGGTCTGGCTTCCCTCAACCTGTTCCACCCAAACTTCCAGCGGAGAGGATTTTCGCCGTCCGGCACGTTTCAGTTCATCAAGGCACAGGTTATTGGCAACACGATAAATCCACGACGAAAATTTACACGGTTCATCCAGCGTATCCAGCTTCTGATATACTTTGATGAAGGTTTTCTGAGTGATCTCGCTGGCATCATCTCCATCCGCAAAAAAACGGAATGCGAATCTGTGGATGCGCGACTGCCAGCGCTCAACCAGCACATTGAATGCGCTGTGATCACCCCGCTGAACCTGCTCAATTAAAGCTGTATCGTCTGTTTGTTCCAATATCCAAAGCCTCGTGTTGTTGGTTTCAGAGGTATGACGAGCGAGATTGGAAAATAGTTTTATGGAGTGGAAAATTATTTTCCTGCCATTGTGAGGAGGGGTGGAAAGACGCCGCGGCAATCTCCTATCGTTATTCCAATCCGGGGATTGCCACGCTCACTGAATTCGTTTGCAATAACAAAAATTAAGGTAACTGTGTCATTGCGAACGAAATGAACGAAGAGAATGAAGTGTGGCAATCTCCAAATATTTTAACGGCCGGGGATTGCTTCGCTTTGCTCGCAATAACACTTTTACGTTACTCATCCCTCACGGCATCGGCAGGTTCCACGGCCGCGGCTCGGGCAGCAGGATACCAACTCGCAAGCAGACACAGAAGCATCGTCCCGATTAAAACAATGACAATGTCTGACATTTGAATAGCTACCGGATAGGCGTCAATAATAAACGACGAAGAGAGTTTGACCAAGCCAAATTCCTGCTGGGCAAGTGTGAGCAAAATCCCGATAACTCCGCCAATCACGCATCCGATGAGGCCAATTTGAAGTCCCTGGCTTTGGAAAATTTTCTTGATTTTCTTGGGTGTCATTCCCATCGAAATCAGCACGCCGATATCTCTTTTTTTCTGGATAACGATCATGGTCAGTGAACCGACAATATTCAAAACGGCTACCAGTACAATAATCATCAAAATAAAATAGGAACCCCATTTTTCGAGATACATTACATCGTAAAGGGGTTTTTGAAGATCGTACCAGGTTTCGATGGTATATTCCGGCCCGAGAATTTCCTGAAGATCTGCTTTTACCGTTTCGGCATGATCCGTATCCGTGAGCTGAATATCAAAACCGGTTATCTCGTTTCGCATGTTAAACAACCGCTGAGCAGCCACAATGCCGATATAGGCTACATCTCCCGCGATAATCTGATGGGTATCATAGCTATTTCTCACTTCAAAACGGCTGACTCGCGGGGCGGAAAACTGGGTCAGAGCCCGGCGCATTCCGGAGGGACTCAACATCGCAATTTCATCCCCCGGCTCCAGCCGGTACCGATTTACAAGTGCTTCGCTGATAACGGTTCCCGGTTTGCCATTTTGAACGGAAATATCATATTCGGCCTCCTCGCGGCTGTCTTCCAGATCGCGAAAAATCTGGTCGTTTTCTGCGTCTACTCCGCGAACGCTGATCACTTCATTTCTTCCGTTCTGGAATGCAAGCATCACTTTGCCGGAAACAAATGGCGTTAAGCTGACTACCTCTTTATGTGCACGAACATCATCCATCAAGTCCTGATTGTAGAGCATTGTAGATTCCGATGTTCTCTCAACACGGATATCGGGATCGAATGACAGAAGGTAACCGCGAATCACATCAAAAAAACCATTAAATACAGAAAGAATAACAATCAGTAACGCCGTACCAATGGTGATTCCACCAATGCTGATGCCGGTAAGAATCGAAATCAACGAAATATGCTTTTTAGAAAAGAGGTAGCGCCGCGATATAAACCGAATAATATTCATCCTGCGAATTTGTATTTATCCCAATCATGTGGTTCTTTTTGATAGACCAAAATCCACGAATATTTTTATTTTTAATAGTCTACTTAAATTTAAACCGTGAGTAAATCTTGACTTTAAAAATCGAAGAAATACGAGCCATTTCCAACGGCGAACATGGCGATTTGTTTTCAGTTTTAGGACTTCACACTATAATGGCGGACGGCAATGAAAAATTGGTGCTTCGCAGTTTTCGTCCCGATGCCAAATCTATTGTTGTCATCCCCGATTCAGGAAAAGAAGTAACATTGTCCCGCCTTTCGGATGAAGGATTTTTTGAGCACATTTTCTCGCGACGGAAGAATCGGTTTTCTTACCAGTTGAAAATTATTCCATACGTGGGCGAACCTTACACCATTGAAGATGCCTATCGGTTCGGCAAGCAAATTTCGGATTTTGATTTACAACTTTGGGGAGAAGGAAATCACCATCACGCCTATCAATGGATGGGATCTCACACCAAAACAGTAGACGGTGTAGACGGCACTCATTTTGTTGTTGCCGCACCGAGTGCAAGCCGGGTGAGCGTAATCGGATCGTTCAATAACTGGGATGGACGCACGCACGGAATGCGAAAATATCACGACCAGGGAATTTGGGAAATTTTCATCCCGCATGTTACGGATGGAGACCTGTACAAGTATGAAATTAAGTCTCACACAACGGATGCCCCACTGAAAAAGTCCGATCCTTACGGCCGGTTTATGGAGATGCGGCCGGGAACGGCGTCGAAAGTCTGGAACAGTTCCTATAAATGGACCGATCAGGAATGGATGAAAAATCGCCGGAAAATCCAGGATCATAATGAAGCAATCTCAATTTACGAGGTTCATGCCGGTTCATGGAAACGAAAAGTGGATGAAGATCCCGGGTTTTTAAGCTATCGGGATTTAGCCGATGATTTGGTGCCTTATACAAAAGAAATGGGTTTTACTCATATCGAGTTAATGCCTATTGCCGAACATCCTTACGATCCTTCGTGGGGATACCAGATTAGCGGATATTTTGCTCCAACAAGCCGGTTTGGCAATCCTGACGATCTTCGCTATTTCATTGACAAATGCCACCAGGAAGGAATTGGTATTATTGTTGATTGGGTTCCGGCTCACTTCACAAAAGATGAACACGGCCTGCGCCGATTTGACGGCACGGCTCTTTATGAACACGAAGATCCCCGCCAGGGTGAACACAAAGACTGGGGAACCAACATTTTTAATTTTGGGAGAAGTGAGGTACTGAATTTCCTCATTTCAAATGCTATCTACTGGCTTGAAGAATTTCATATTGATGGCCTGCGGGTGGATGCCGTGGCTTCTATGCTCTATCTTGATTATTCGAGGGAAGAAGGAGAATGGGTTCCCAATCAATATGGCGGACGTGAAAATTTGGAAGCCATCCACTTTTTGCAACGGTTTAATGAAGTAACTCATGAATACTTTCCGGGGATTCTGAATTTTGCCGAAGAATCCACTTCCTGGCAAGGCGTTTCCCAACCAACATCATCCGGCGGACTCGGGTTTGATTTCAAATGGAATATGGGCTGGATGAACGATACCCTCACCTATATTGAAAAAGACCCCATTTTTAGAAAATATCATCAGGATCAGCTCTCGTTCTCCCTGATTTATGCTTTTTCTGAGCAGTTTGTGTTGCCGCTTTCACACGATGAGGTCGTGCATATGAAACAATCTCTGCTCTCAAAAATGCCGGGAGATGACTGGCAAAAATTTGCAAACTTGAGATTGCTGTACACTTATATGTTTGGCCACCCGGGTAAAAAGCTTCTGTTTATGGGAGGAGAATTTGGCCAATGGAACGAGTGGACCGAAGCGCAATCCATCGACTGGCACTTGCTGCAGTGGGATAACCACAAAGGTATTCAGCGATTGGTGAAAGACCTCAACAATGTTTACAAAACCGAAACTGCGTTCCATGAAGTGGATTCACGCTGGGAAGGGTTCGAATGGATCGATTTAAGTGATGCAGACAATAGCATGCTTTCATTTATTCGGCGAGGAAAAGACCCTAACGATTTTCTTGTCTTTATTCTTAACTTTACGCCAACTACTCACGATCAATACAAATTCGGCGTTCCAAAAACAGGAGAATACGAGGTGATTTTTAACAGCGATTCTGGTTATTACGGTGGTAGCAATCAGGGACCAACGGCGGTGGTCGCTCAAAACGGGAACTGGCACAACCAACCCGCTCATATCAACATACCCGTACCTCCTTTGGCAGGTGTCGTTTTGAAACCTAAATCGTAAAGCTCAAATTTGAATTTAAAATAATTTATGCGTTTCCCGAGATCCACCGGTACGCTCGTCCATCCCACTTCGTTTCCTTCACAATACGGAATGGGTGATTTTGGGCATGAAGCCAAAAAGTTCATCGATTTTTTACAGGAAACCGACCAAACCATCTGGCAGGTTTTACCTCTCACTCCAACGGGTTACGGGAATTCTCCCTACGCAAGTTATTCGGCATTCGCCGGAAATCACTATCTCATCAGCCCTGATATTTTGGTTGAAAAAGAATTGATTAGCCGTGCAGAGGCCGGCAAAGCGATCCTGCCACAAACAACCACCGCTGATTATGATCAGGCTTTTTTGAATAAAGACCGGCTCTTCAAATTGGCTTCAGAAAAATTTTACGAGACCAAATCCCCTGAAGACGAAGAGAAGCTTTCACAATTCAAAAAAGCCAATGCAGAGTGGCTTCCTGATTATTGTCTTTTCATGGCATGCTCAAAAGCAAATAATCGGGAGCCCTGGAATTTATGGGAACCCGGCCTTGCGCAAAGAAAATCCAGCGTAATCAAAAAGTTTGCTAAAAAATATCAGGATGAAATAGAATACCAAACCTGGCTGCAATTCGAGTTTTTTAACCAATGGTATGATCTGAAGGATTACGCCAACAGTAAAAATATTCGAGTGGTTGGAGATATCCCGATTTTTGTGGATCATAATAGTGCAGACGTGTGGGCCAATCCAAAATATTTTGAAGTCGACAAACAAGGCAATCGGCAGCTTGTAGCCGGCGTGCCGCCCGATTATTTTAGCGAAACCGGCCAGCTTTGGGGAAATCCGCTTTACAAATGGGATGTTCTCGAAAAAGATGAATACTCGTGGTGGGTAGATCGCTTCAAACAAATGTTTGACCTGTTTGATGCAATACGGGTGGATCATTTCCGTGGCTTTGACGAATACTGGGCGGTTTCTGCTAAAGAAAAAACCGCTCAAAAAGGAGACTGGAAAAAAGGACCCGGCCACAAACTCTTTCATACCATCCGGGAAAAACTGGGAGATTTGCCCATTATTGCGGAAGATTTGGGAGTAATGACACCCGGAGTGGAAAAACTTCGCGACGATTTTCAGTTTCCCGGTATGAGAATTCTGCAATTTGCATTTGGTTCAGGCGAAGAGAACAGTTATTTACCGCACAACTTTAATCAAAACTGCGTAGTTTATACAGGTACTCATGATAATGATACAACCATCGGATGGTATCATTCCGCTCCTGAATTTGAAAAACACCAGGCCCGGGAATATACACGATCAGATGGGGCGGAAATACAGTGGGAACTGATCCGGTATGGAATGATGTCCGTGGCTGACCAGGCGATATTTCCTTTACAGGATTTTATGAATCTGGATGCTGGACATCGGATGAATATTCCCGGTACAGTTCAAAATAATTGGGAGTGGCGTTTTACTCACCAAATGCTGGAAAATGTATACCGCGAACGTATCAAATATCTTATAAAACTGAGCAATAGAGTTGGCGTCACGGCTCATTCGTAGCCCAATGAGATTCAAGCTTTCTAATAAAAGCATCGTTTTGTATCTTAAGCCGTTTCACAATCACACAAATTGATGAATGTCACACCCAATAAGCAATCTTCCAAAGCGCACTGAAAAGCCAAGAAACAAAGGAATAACACTCGCGCTTGATAAAGGTTTTAGTGTAAGACAAGCTGAAGATTTTTGCGAAGCCACATCAAATTATACAGATATTGTAAAACTGGGATGGGGTACATCGCTCGTTACTCAGAATCTGAAGCAGAAACTGGATGTTTATAAGAGTTATGATATTCCCGTCTATTTTGGGGGAACCCTGTTTGAAGCATATGTTTTGAGGAATGAACTCGAAAAATATGTTCAACTACTTCAGGATTATCATATTGACTACCTTGAGGTATCCAACGGGACGATTTGGCTTTCCGAAAAAAGAAAGAATGAGATTATAAAAGACCTGAGTAAAGATTTTACGGTCTTATCGGAAGTTGGCAGTAAAAATCCCGATGATATTATTCCTCCTTACAAATGGGTGAAAATGATTGAATCTGAACTAGAATCCGGTGCCTGGAAAGTGATTTGCGAAGCGCGGGAATCCGGAACTGTTGGAGTTTTCCGGCCGAACGGAGAGATACGATCCGGATTGATAGATGAAATAGCTGACCAGATTTCCTTTGAACACCTTCTGTTCGAAGCTCCAAATAAAGATCAGCAGGTTTGGTTTATCCGAAAATTCGGAAGTAACGTAAACCTGGGTAATATTCAACCGGCCGAGGTTATTTCTGTTGAAACTCTCCGACTTGGATTACGAAGCGATACACTTTTCGACTTCTACTCCATCGACGATAAAGAAATTCGGGATTTATACTCAGATAATAAATCAGACTTTTCACAAGAATCTTCCTCATAAGAATCGAACCGATTAACTCATTATGAAAATACTTTACGCCGCTGCTGAAATCGCCCCTTTTGCCCGAATGACCTATACTGCCGATATGCTCCGTTTTCTGCCGGCATCTCTGCAAGACGCAGGATTTGAAATCAGGATTTTATTACCCAAATACGGCACCATTAATGACCGAAGAAATCGCCTGCACGAAGTAATAAGACTTTCCGGCATTGAAGTGGAAGTGGGAGAAAATGTTGAAAGTATGAAAATTAAGGTTGCCAGCATCCCCAATGCAAAATTGCAGGTCTATTTCCTTGATAATGACAAATACTTCAAGAGAAAGGCGATGTTCGACAATCCGAAAACCGAATCTTTTTACGATGATAATGACGAACGTCTGGCCTTCTACAATAAAGGTGTGCTGGAAACTGTTATAAGCCTTGGGTGGGAGCCAGATATCATCCATTGTCATGATTGGCCGGCCGGTTTGATTCCTTTGCTTGTACGAACCAAGTATAAGGATGAAGACATATTTAAAAACACTCAGATTGTTTACAATTTGCATCATCCCGAAAACAAGGGGCATTTTGAAGATCCAAGTGTTTTAAAATTACTCGGCCTGCCGGATGATGTAGATATCGACTCACTCACTGAGGATGGTGCCGTAGACATGCTCAAATTGGGTTTAAAATACAGCGATCACGTTGTAACAGGAAATCATTTGAAAGACCAGTTTGACGACCTTTTTGAGCAATTAAAAATAAAACCAACAAAAATTCAGGGTTCGCCCGAAGATGTATCGAAAAAATTTGCCAATTACTACCGGGAAATTGCCGGCGAAGATCAATAGTTTTAATTGTTCTAAAAACAATTCCATATTCTCTTACGGAATACACAAGTCTAAAAAAGGCAGTCGATTTCCAATCGCTGCCTTTCTTCTTCTGATGACAGCTTTTCTTACATCCGCCTGTGAAGAACCCGGGCCCGTTGGCGAGGATATTATTACCGGAGAAGAGCCTGTGCAGTCTCAAACTGTTTATCTACAGGATTATACACTCGTGGAAGAAAACGCCTTCTCAGGAAGGCTTGCCAATACGGCCGTCGGATATTTTGACGATCCCGTGTACGGAACCATGAAATCTGTGGCTCTTCTAAAACCATCTATCTCTACTTCGGATGTAGATACGGTAGGTTCGCAGGATGCCCTTTCGCTTCAGCTTATTTTCAGCGACTCGGTATACGGTGACAGCCTTGCCACATCAACCTACGAAATCTACGAAGCTGCAGAGATCTGGAGGGGCGCCGAACTTCGGTACAACCAGGAAATCCCGATAGATATGAGCCACAAAATTGCCGAATTTCAGGTCGACGCAGATGAGGACAGCCTGGTGATAGATTTAAGCAGAGAATTTGTGACCAAATATGCCGAGTATTTTAATGCCGATACCTCGCTAACAACTGCAGAAAGAGATTCCATCTACATCTATAATTTTCCGGGTTTAGCCATCGTGCCCTCGGAAAGCAACCAGAATATCCGGTTTCTCAAAACTTTACCCAGCAATACCGACAACTCAAATGATGAAGAAGCCATTACAAGTTTCTTTTTAACATCGCCTGATCAGGACGATGAAGAGGATGATGGACCGGTAACTCTTTTCGCGAGAGATTGGGGCGTATTATTCACACGGCAAACGGAGCCGACCTATCCAAATAATATTGTACTTCATAATACCGAACGAATTTTAAAATTCCAGCTGGATCTGCCCAAAGAAGAGCTTCAAACAAAAAATATTGTCTTTGCTCAACTTGTATTTAGCAAAGACAGCTCACCAGTAGAAGGCACACCGCAGATTAAGCGCCCAAATACGAATTTTATAAGAGGGCACGTTTTTAACGAAGAGCCGAATGATGTAATGGCTGAGATCTTCATATCAGAACCAAATTACATTGCAGCGCTCAATGATACTTCAAATGCATTTTTAATGGACATTACGCAGCACGTATTAAACAAGGTGTATGGAGATGCAGAAGACAGAATAATGTATGTTTCCATACAGTCGGTGAATGGCCTTTTCTATTCATCTCATTTTTTTGATCCAAATTCGGCCGACGTCAAAAAACCAAGAGTTGTAATTACATATGTGGAAGAATAGGATGTTTAGACGCTCAATATTACTTTTAGCAATTACAATTTTAGCGGGCACATCTGCTGAAGTTTTTGCACAGGACAATTCCAAAGCCCGATCCGGTTCTTTTTATTCTGCAATTGGTTTTGGATTCCCAGCCAATATCTATTCACCCGAAACCATGGGGCTCGGACTCCCCGGCGTGTCTACCTATTCTGGTTTTTCAGCCAACAACGCTAACCCGGCACATTGGGGGCTACTCCGTTTTACCCAAGGGAATATTGGCGTTGGGCTCGACTCTTTTGAATCTGTTGACAGCAACGCTTCCAGCAGAAATACCCTGCTCAGTATCGAGTCATTTCAGTTTGCATTTCCATTATTACGGGATAAACTTGGGGCCTCACTCTCATTTATGCCGGTTGTAAGGGCCGATTATAAGAGAAGAGAAACGGGATTTATTGATCCTCTTCCCGGAATGAATCAGCAAGGAGTGGAATACATCATTTCCCGTTTGGGATCAGGAGGAATAAACCGCTTTGAAGCCGGTTTAGGATTTAAGCCTTTAGATAATATTTCCATCGGATATGCTTTTTCCGCGAATCTTTTAGCCCTTAACAATGAAATAACACCAATATTTTCCAATTTACTATATGACCCTGCAACGTATGATGTAGATGTTGAAGGATATGATTTTGGCCATCGGTTTGGAATCTATGCATACAAGGGACAAATTTTTGGAGACACTGATCAGTTGGCCTTCGGTGCATCTGTATCATTACCGGTAACCATTGACGCTCAACGAACGATCTCTTCATTCCGCAGCGTAAATAATCAGAGACAGCTTGTAGAACTGAACGAAAATGATCCGGATCGCGACGGAACTGTAAAGTTGCCATTGGAATTTAATACTGGACTTACGTATAATCTAAATCGTCTTTCAAATTTTGTAGCTGAGCTTCAACTACAAAAATGGGACGATGCGAAATTTACTTTCAACCAGACTCAACAAGCATACTTTAAAGACCGGATGAAGGTAGGTTTTGGTTATCAATATCACCCCTATAGGGCAGATCAGAGAGATGGTTTTTTCTCTAACTTCAAGTACAGCCTCGGCACTACTTACGATAATGGCCATCTTTCCATAAATGATCATGATATTGAAACACTTTTGTTACATGGTGGAATCGGGTTAGTGTCCAGAAGATCGGCATCTTCCATAGACTTAAGCTTTCACTATGGAATACGGGGAACAGATTCCTCAAATTTAGTTAAAGAAACTATATGGGGTTTTAAATTATCTTTGAATTTAGCCGAGTTTATGTTCGTTCAACAAAAATTTCAATAATAAGTCAGTAACCATTTCAGTTATTATACTATAGAAACCAAAGCAGAATCATGAAAAAGTACATTCTTGTAATAGCGCTCTTATTTACACTCTCATCGCAGGCGTTCGCGCAAAGTGAACCTCCATATGGAATGAGTGAAATTCAGGCTTACTCCATTTTTTATGAAAATTACCGCACCGGTAATTACGATATGGCGAGGCAATTTGGTAGATGGATGCTGGAAAACAAGCCCCGAACTATTGAAGGAGCAAATCGATTTAGCCTCCCAACTCAATATGATCGAATGATTACTGTATACAAGGAACTTGCCAACCAGGCAACCGACCCATCCATAAGTGCTGCATATCTTGATACGGCTCTGACTATTTATGCGGATGCGTTTGAAACGTTTGATGAAGAAGAAATTGACTTCTATGAGTGGCATTTGGAACGTGGCCGCTTTTACCAGGAAAACCAGGATAATATTACCGGTGGTTTACAAAAAGCGTATGAAGATTATGAGCAAGCTTATGAACTGAATGCTGAAAAACTGGCGCAAGCAGCTGATGGATATTACGTGCAGATATTGTTGAGTAATTATGTGAATAATGATGAAAGAGATAAAGCTCTTGCCATGATTGATGCTGTAGAACCTTCGGCCAGCCCCGCTTTAATAGAAAGTATTAATAATGTTCGGGATGAACTCTTTTCCGATCCGGAAGAACGAGTTGGTTTCCTCGAATCACGATTGGAAGCGAACCCTGAAGATGCCGAAATTATGGCCGAACTCGTATCCCTCTACGAAGAAACAGGGAAACGACAGGAAGCAATTTCTCTGGCCGAAGAGCTTTACGGAATGCAGAAAAGCTTTGAAAATGCAAGACGCCTGGCCGATTTCGCCAAGGCCGACGGTCAAAACCAGCAAGCAATTAAATACTTGACCGAGTCTCTTGAACTGACTGACAATACAACAGAGAAAAAGAATATTACACTTGAAATAGCAGAAATCTATCAAAACGAAGGAAATCTGCAGTCTGCAAGAAGATATGCACGGCAGGCAAGCAGCCTGGATAATAGCTGGGGACAACCCTTCATCAGAATTGCACAAATCTATGCAACTGCTGTTTCAAATTGTACATCGGGAAGACAAATTGAACGAGATGATAGAACCGTATACTGGTTGGTATTAGATTATCTGGACCGGGCAAGATCTGTCGATTCTTCAACATCTTCAACTGTAAACCGCCTTTACAGAACCTACGAACCCGTTATGCCTACCGCCGAAATGAAGTTCTTCCGCGGCTGGGAAACCGGAGATTCATTCCAGGTTGGTTCCGACATTGGCGAATGCTACAGCTGGATTGGTGAATCAACAACAGTCCGATAATTTTTGATCTACAAATTCCTTCCTTATCTTTTTACCTGATTGAGTGATGCATCCAATAAAGCATCACTCAGTCTTTCATTCAACTCTACTCATCTTTGGAATCAAAGAATTCTCTTCCTTCCGATACACTCGATTGGAGCACTAAAACTTTTATAAATTCAAACTAATTACGAATGCATGGCTCGTTCACGCAAAAACAAAGGGCGTAATAAATCGTCTGGCAAAAAAAAGGGGAAAAACATATTTGTACCCCAGTTTCA
The DNA here is from genome assembly GCF_021462415.1 of Rhodohalobacter sp. 614A. Taxonomy (NCBI): domain Bacteria; kingdom Pseudomonadati; phylum Balneolota; class Balneolia; order Balneolales; family Balneolaceae; genus Rhodohalobacter; species Rhodohalobacter sp. 614A. Next base: position 1,298,829 of record NZ_JAKEDS010000001.1, on the reverse strand, counting down.
TAATAACCAAGAGACTAAAATTGGAGGCCGGTATAACGGTATTCTTGAAATTAATGAGAAAGGATATGGATTTGTCCGCCGCATCGATTTCGAATTCAGTTATCATCCCAAAGATCCATTTCTTAAACCGGACGAAGTAAAACTACACGATTTAAGAAGCGGGCTTTTGATTGAAGGTGAATTTGAACAGGATCAAAGCGGTAACCGGCATGTTTATTCCATTGAACAGATAAACGGAAAACCATCTGAAGAATGGCAAAAAATCAATCGGTTTGAGCTTCAAACTCCTATCATGCCGAATGAGTACATCAAACTGGGCCACAATCCTGATGATACCGAGCTTCGTGTCATTGATCTCATTTCTCCAATTGGTAGAGGCCAACGTGCGCTCATTGTAGCTCCTCCAAGAACCGGCAAAACCGTTTTACTGAAGAAAATTGCAAAAAGTTTAACAGAAAACTATCCGGATATTAGTACTGGTATTCTCCTAGTTGATGAGCGCCCTGAGGAAGTAACTGATTTTCTCCGATCAACCAATGCCGAAGTGTTTGCCTCTTCGAATGATAAACCAACAGAAAGCCACATTCGTATCTCTGAAATGGCGCTGGGCTATGTGAAACGAAAGGCCGAATATGGCGAACATGCTGTTCTGCTGATTGACTCCCTCACCCGTTTGGGGAGGGCCTACAACGCAGCACAAGCGAATAGCGGCCGAACATTATCTGGAGGTTTGGATATTCGGGCACTAGAAATTCCCAAGAAAATTTTTGGATCAGCCCGGAAAATTGAAGGCGGCGGTTCGCTCACCATCATTGCTACATGTCTGATTGAAACCAACTCCCGAATGGACGATTTGATTTTTGAGGAGTTCAAAGGAACCGGGAACATGGAGTTGGTTCTGGATCGGGATATTGCCAATGACCGTATCTATCCGGCAATTAATATTGCAGCTTCCGGAACACGAAACGAAGATAAATTTATTACCGATTCTCTCGAAGAAAGGAATATGGTTCGGCGATTTCTGCTCAAGAAAAATCCAAAAGAATCTTTATCAATGCTTCTTCAGGTTATTCGCAGAACCGACAGCAATGAAGAACTTTTTGCCCAGATAGCTGCAACAACATAGGAAATCTAACTGCTACTGATAGCGGTCGAGCTTAAACTGTCGCCCAAGGTATACCTTCCTGGCTTCCTCATCGGTCGCAAGAGCTTGGGCTGTACCCTCTCGTATAATTTTCCCCTCAAACATGAGGTAAGCCCTGTCTGTAATGGCAAGTGTTTCATGGACGTTATGATCGGTAATAAATATTCCGATATTCCTTTTTTTCAGTCCTGCAACAATTTCCTGGATATCTTCCACGGCAATTGGATCAATTCCGGCAAAAGGCTCATCAAGAAGTATAAACTTTGGATTGGTAACAAGAGCTCTTGCAATTTCAGTACGTCTTCGCTCACCGCCTGACAAACTATATCCTTTACTGTTCACCACTCTTTCAAGGCCAAACTCCTCAATTAACTGATCGGTTCTTCTTTTTTTCTCCTTTTTGGGAATAGACAAAAACTCAAGGATCGATTCAAGGTTTTGGCGCACTGTCAAATTTCGAAAAACACTGGCCTCTTGCGAAAGATAACCAATCCCCAAACGCGCACGTTTGTACATTGGCATGGTAGTAATATCTTCATCATTGAGGTATACCCGCCCTGCAGTTGGCCTGATAACACCGGTAAACATGTAAAAAGTAGTCGTTTTTCCGGCTCCGTTCGGTCCTAAAAGACCCACGATTTGTCCCTGGTTTACATCAATTGAAACCTGATCCACCACCAACCGTTTCCGATACTTCTTTACTAAGTTCTTGCTGTGCAGTTTTAAGAAATGATTGGGATGAGTTTCCACTATGGATTGTCTTCGTTTACCTTAAGTACTACGCAAGTTCCAGGGCATTAAAAACAGATTCAAAAAAAGTAATTCCATCCGCCGATCCTAACAATGGCTCCATTGCTCGCTCAGGGTGCGGCATCATTCCAAGTACATTTCCCTGTTGGTTAACGATGCCCGCTATCGAATCTACCGAGCCGTTGAAATTGGATTCTTTCGTCACTTTTCCCTCTGCATCACAATAGCGGAATACAATTTGTTCATTTTCCTGGAGTTTTTGCAAACCTTCACCATCAATAAAATAATTTCCCTCCCCATGAGAAACCGGTACATTTAAAACGTCTCCCTTCTCCATTCCTGATGTAAAGAGCGTCTGGCTGTTTTCGACCCGGATGTTTATGCTCTTGCATACAAATCTGAGTTTTTCATTGTGAAGCATTGCCCCGGGAAGTAAGCCTGCTTCGAGCAAAATTTGGAATCCGTTACAGATACCAAGAACCGGATTCCCTTTCTTCACATAATCCTGAACAGCTTCCATGATGGGTGAAAATCTCGCAATAGCGCCGGATCGCAGATAATCGCCATAGGAAAATCCACCGGGTACAATTACCAAATCCTGCTCTCCTATTTCTTTGTCTTTATGCCACAAAAAAGTGGTTTCTGCATTCATCACGTGCTTCATGGCATGATAAGCATCATGATCGCAATTGGACCCCGGGAAAATGATTACTCCTATTTTTTTCGACACAATTTTTATCCTTTGATTTCTGTAACCAGTTGTATTTCCTGCAACACGGAGTTTCGTTTTAAACACTCCTCAAAACTGCCCTCAAAGACTGTTGCCTTGCCTTCGTTATGAACTTTGTATGTAAGCTCTTCTGCTTTGCTCATACTGCAACCCAATGCCTTAATCAATTGATGAATCACCTCATCAAATGTGTGAATATCATCATCGTATAAAATCAATCTCCAGGGTTTGTCCAGTGCTTCATCCTCTTCCTCTACTTCTTTCTCGAGGACTTCGGTATCCGGCTCCTGCTTCTCCGGCTTCACCTGGTTTAGTACATACTGATATTTACGAATGAGGTCTATACCCATATATGGACCGATTTCACTCCTCAATTTCTATATGGAAATCCTCCATCACTTCGTTTGCTAGCAGTTGCTGGCAGGCGGTTTCAGCCAGCTTTTGTGCTTCATTTTGTGATTCGGCATCAATATTCATCTCAATAAATTTTCCAATCCTAACGTCTTGTACATTTTTTAATCCCAAGTTCTGAAGTGCATGATGGGCAGCTTTTCCCTTCGGATCGAGAATTGATTTTCTGAGTGTAATGTTGACTTTGGCTTTATACATACGAATGTTCGGGTTATTGAAAAACCATAAGTTAACGGTTATGGAGCTTAGCCGCTACCAGTGATATGTAAAAAGCAAGAACCTTAATTTCCGCCAAAAGGCACCCTTAATCCAATTGAAAAGACCGGCTGATCAATCTCACTGACAACATATTTCAGGTCGCCAAAAGCTAGAAGTGAACCGAAATCGTATTCCGCTCCCAAACCTATATTTAAACCAATGGTTCTGTCTATCGATGAACCATTCGAATGGTTTTGTTCTAACCTTGCGAGATGCAACCCGGTGTAAAGGTATGATTTGAACATATATTTATCGTAAAAAATATACGCTCCGTTAAGGTTTGCCTCCATGAATTCCCGGTCTTCTTTCGGAAAATAATAAGCCAATCCGCCGCCAAACTGAATCGCCGGAGTGTTTGGCAGCCGGTAATGCAGATCTCCCTGTATCCCCACCTGTTCAACCTCACTGGCGAAGGCCGCCCCCAAACCTGCTTTTACCTGTGCTTGTGATTGTTGTGAACTCAGTACGATGATTGCGATTAATAATACTGAAATCTTTAACAGTGCTTTCATAACTAGTTTTGAATTTGGTTTTAGTGAATCACTGTTTTATTGAATAAAATACTTAACAGATAGTTCCCAAAAGATCTCCTCAATATTTAACAAAAAGCCGATTTCAAGCAACAAGAATTTTTTTGATTGCTTCTTTTTCCGATATCTCATTCATATCAATCCATTCCACAAACGGCCATCTTCGAAGCCACGTAATTTGCCTTTTTGCATAGCGGCGCGTTGCGGTTTTTATGTCTTTAATCATCTGTTCTTTGGCCAGTTCTCCATCTAAGAATTGAATGGCTTGTTTGTAACCAACCGTATTAAATGCCTGCAAATCCCGCCTATATCCTTCTTCTAACAGCTTCTTGGTTTCGTCCACTAATCCCTCTTCAATCATTTTTTCAGTGCGTTGGGCTATTCGTTCATGAAGAACTTTCCTGGGATGGTGAAGCGCAAAAAAACGATATCCTTCTGGCAGAGTTATGGGATCATCACTGTGAAAACTGCTGAATGGGTTCCCGGTTTGATGCCACACGTCAAGAGCGCGAATAATGCGCTGGCGATTCAGTCCATCCATTTTTTGAGCATATTCCGCGTCCACGTTCTTGAGCTGATCAAACAAAAAATCAAGGCCTTTTTCTTCTGCGGTTTGATTGAGCATTTCAATATTAGCTGGATCGGCTTCGGGAATATCATCCAGCGGCTGAATGAGCGATTGCAAATGCAGAGTACTGCCGCCACAATAAATCACGGCCTTCCCTCTCTCTTCTATATCGGCTGTATACTGATCACTCCTTTTTTTAAAATCAGCTACCGAATCCTCTTCAGTCAGTTCGAGAACAGAAATATTGTGATGAGGCACGAGCGCTAATTGGTCTCTTGTTGGCTTGGCTGTGCCGATGTCTATTTGTTTAAAACATTGGCGGGAATCAACAGAAATGATTTCGCCATCTGTTTTTTGGGCCAGTTCGACAGCCAGTGAACTTTTGCCAGACGCCGTTGGGCCCGCTATAATTATTCTTGGCTGATGTTGTTCTTTATTTTGCAAAAAAAATTGATTTGAAAATTCGGTAATAACTAATAAAGATAACAGGTTAAGCTTCGCAGATTTTAGTTGCTAATGTAAATGATACTCTTCTCCGTCCAGATTCTGAATCAATTTTCGCTCGCGGATTAATCTCTGTGCAATGTTAATATCATCTTTAAAATAATGGTCTTCGGTTGCATGGGGTATGGCTTCCCGAATTGCCTTATGGGCTTTCTCTACGCCTTCACCCGGTTTCAAGGGTTTTCTGAAATCCAGGGCTTGTGCGGCAGTAAACAGTTCAATAGCCAAAACCGTTTCTACATTTTCATACACTTTCAACAGATGAAGCGCACTGATACTTCCCATACTCACATGATCTTCCTGTCCGAGACTTGTGGGAATTGAATCGACCGAGGATGGATGGCAAAGCACTTTATTCTCGGAAACCAGTGCGGCCGAAGTGTACTGAGGAATCATGAACCCGGAGTTAATCCCCGTTTTCTGCATCAACAATTTGGGTAAACCGTCGTGCCCTTCAAGCAGCAGATACGTTCGCCGCTCAGAAATACTTGCCAATTCCGCGAGTGCAATTTTTGCATAATCGAGGGCTAAAGCCAGCGGCTGACCGTGAAAATTGCCGCCGCTTATAATATCTCCATTTTCGAAGACCAGGGGATTATCCGTTACCGAGTTAATTTCCGTTTGAAGGGTCTCAATGGAATGGCGAAGAGCATCGCGGCTGGCACCGTGTACTTGTGGAACACAACGGAGACAGTACGGATCCTGAACTTTTCCACAATGCCGGTGCGATTCCAAAATTTCACTATTGCGGAGTAAAAACCGGATATTTTCAGCGACTTCCAACTGACCCTTGTGCGGTCTGACTTGATGAATCCGCTCATCAAACGGTTTGATACTTCCCTGCAAAGCTTCCAGACTCATTGCTGAGGCGACATCAGAAACTTTAAGAAGGTATAAAGCCTTTTCCAAAATATACGCTCCATACGCACTCATGAGCTGGGTTCCGTTTATAAGAGATAATCCGTCTTTTGCCTGAAGCTCAACCGGTTCCAAGTTGTGAGCGCTCAAAATCGTGGAAGCCTCAATTGTATCGGTTCCCTCCTCATTCCAGAACTGGCCGAAACCAAGCAATGGTAATGACATGTGCGCGAGCGGAGCCAAATCTCCGGAAGCTCCTACCGATCCTTTTTCAGGAATGACCGGAATCAAATCATGATCCAGGAAATAGAGTAATCGCTGCAGGGTTTCCATCGAAATACCTGAGCAGCCAATACACAGAGCATGAATCTTGAGTTGAAGTATTAATCTGGAAATATCTTTGGGAACAAGATTGCCGACTCCAACGGAGTGTGATAAGATTAGATTCCGTTGTAATTGTGTTAACTGTTCTCCCAAAATCCGCTGATTGGCCAGTGCTCCAAAACCCGTATTTATCCCGTAGTAAGTATTTCCATCTTGCAGGGCATTTTCAACAATTTTACGGGAATTGAGCACCGCTGATGAATCTTTTTCAAATTCTTGCCGGCTTTTCTTTAAATCTTCGTAAAGTGATGATATTTTTACACGTACCTGAGGAAGACTCATGTTATTTAATTGAATAGAGTTTATGATTTAAAAAATATGCTTGGTAGAGAACTGGTATGAAACCGCTTTCGTTATCTCATTGTAAATTTCGGTTTTGTTACTACTAATCATTCATCATATAGTTTTATATTATAAACTTATACAGTGAAATATAATCGTAATCAAACAGATTTAACCCACACTATGGCCAACATAAATAAAATAAAAGGTGTTATTGGAATTCTAACCGGAGGGGGCGATGTCCCAGGCCTGAACCCTGCAATCAGGGGTGTAGCAATTCGGGCTATTCGAGAAGGCTATAAAGTGATTGGTATTCGTCGTGGCTGGGGCGGATTGATTGATATCGTTCGAGATGAAAATGCAGACAACAGTAAAAATTTCTTCGAGCTTACTGAAGAAGTTGTAACCAAAGCTGCCAGAACCGGCGGTACATTTCTACACTCTTCCAGAACCAATCCAAGTAAAGTTAGTAAGGAAGATATGCCTCCGCAGTATAAAGACAAGTACACGGATGACATTAATGACATCACAGAAGAGGCTCTGAAAAACCTCGACTGGCTCGGTATTGATACCATGATCCCAATCGGTGGAGACGACACTCTGAGTTATGGACTACGTCTCCATCAAGAAGGGTTTAACGTTGTAGCTATTCCAAAAACAATGGATAACGACGTTCCCGGAACCGACTACTGCATCGGGTTTAGTACCTGTATTTCCCGAACCATTCAGCTCGCAAATGAACTGAGAACGCCTACCGGTTCTCATGAGCGATTCTGTGTGATGGAAGTTTTTGGACGATATGCAGGATTCACCGCCATGCTTCCTACACTTGCAGGCGCCTCACACCGATGTATCATACCAGAACACAAATTCAATGTAGAACAGCTTACAGAGCTATTGGTTGAAGACCGCAAGAAAAACCCAAGCAACTACTCGATGGTTATGATCTCCGAAGGAGCCATGATTGAAGGTGAAGACATGGTTTTTGAAGGAAGTGAAGCAGATGCTTTCGGTCATAAAAAACTTGGAGGAATCGGAGATATTGTTTCAGACAGACTCAAAACTCTCTCCAAAAAATATAACAATGGCCGTTCTATTGGCGTCATCAATCAAAAACTTGGATACACCACACGTTGTGGAAATCCAGATGCGATTGACAGTATTGCTCCAATGGCATTTGGTAACATTGCGCTTGATCTTGTTCTCAGGAAAGAGTTCGGCCGTTTGGTTGTTCTTAACAACGGTAAGTATGGAAACAGATCCATCGATGTTATTGAAAGCGGAAGTAAAACTGTAGATGTTGAGAAGTATTACAACACAGAACGCTACAGACCTTACTACAATATTTTTGAAGATCAGCCGCTTTTTATCATGGCAAGCCAGCTTGCTAAATGATAGGTTGAACTTCATGAATCTAAAAAAAGCCGGTCAGGATTTGGTTCCTGCCGGCTTTTTCTTTTTGAGGTATTCCCTCAAATATTCGAAAAGAAGTAGTATGCCAGAATTAACGACACACTTATTTTCAGAAACATTGCCACGAGGAATCCTACAAACGATCCCATAGCGGCCTTAAATGCAGAATCGGTTTTCCTGCCGTACATCAGTTCCCCGATAAACGCTCCTGCAATGGGTCCGAAAAGAAGCCCAAAAGGCGGAAACATTAGGACACCAAGCAATCCGCCAATCAGGCATCCCCAAATCCCGTATTTACTGCCTCCCATTCTTCGTGCGCCTTCTGCGGGAATCAGGCCGTCGATGGTGGCAACTACAGCCACAACCAATCCCCATAACAACAAAAATGTCCAGGAAAATGGAGCGCCTAATGTAAACTGCATAAGAAGCAAGGCTGCAAAACTAAGTGGTGTTCCGGGAAGGACGGGCAAAAATGCGCCAACGATGCCCGCTACGATGAGAATTGAACCAATGATAATCCAGACAATTTCCATGATGTAAAACTTCGGACGTTAATTCTAAGCTAAAAATAGTAGTCTGTTTAAAATACGGATATCCTTTTAATTTGATGCATTCTGAAATATTAGTTTAAAAAATACCTGATTTTTAGACCCGGATATTTTTATCCCCGAAGGAAATTGTTCTCCTGTCACACCTCAGAATTAACTTTTCAAGGTATATTCTTTAATAAAATAGAGATTCCGCCTCTCCTCTTTTAAAAGTTGATCAGCCTGAAAAAACCGCTTTTCTAATACATCTCTTCATACAATCATAACAATTCGGAGTTATGTTACTTATTGAGAGAAAAAAAATCAGAGACCATCAACTACAATAATATTAAGGTGATAATCATGGAGAAAGTAAAACAAGGAAAGCATGTCTTTACATTTGGTGTTGGCTCGGCAGATGGCGATAAAAGCATGAAACAGTTGCTTGGCGGAAAAGGCGCCAATCTTGCTGAAATGTCTTCAATCGGTTTGCCTGTTCCCGCCGGATTCACCATCACAACCGAAGCCTGCGATTACTATACTACAAACCGTTCAGAATGGCCGAAAGGACTGAAAGAACAGATGAAAAACGGGGTTCATTTCATCGAAGAAATTATGGGGACCATCTTCGGCGATTCCGAACACCCCCTCCTTCTTTCCGTTCGATCCGGTGCAGCCGTATCCATGCCCGGAATGATGGATACAGTATTAAATCTTGGTTTGAATGACAAAACGGTTGAAGCGCTGGCCAATCACACCAATAACGAACGATTTGCTTACGACAGCTACCGCCGCTTTATCGATATGTTCGGAAATGTGGTAATGGGGATTCCCCACGAAGAGTTCGAAAATGCCATTGAATCACTTAAGGATTCAAAAGGAGTAGAACTGGATACCGAGCTGGACACAAAAGACCTGAAAGAACTCGTAAACCGGTACAAAGCGGTTTACAGAAAAGCCACCGGTTATATGTTTCCTTCTGATCCGTTTGAACAGTTGGAATGGGCCATTAACGCCGTTTTCGAATCCTGGAACAGTGAGCGTGCTATCAAATACAGACGCATCAATCACATCACTGGCCTTCTTGGAACTGGCGTAAACGTGCAGGCGATGGTTTACGGAAATATGGGTGATGACTGTGCTACCGGCGTATGTTTTACGCGAAATCCATCAACCGGAGAAAATGAACTTTACGGAGAATTTTTAGTAAATGCTCAGGGTGAAGACGTTGTAGCCGGCATTCGTACTCCAAATGACATCAATGAACTGAAAAATGTTATGCCGGAAGTTTATGAGGAACTTTTGAACTGGGGTAAAAAACTGGAAAGCCATTACGGTAACATGCAGGATATTGAGTTTACCATTCAGAAAGGAACTCTCTACATACTTCAAACCCGAAATGGCAAACGCACCGGGCATTCGGCTATCAAGATTGCAACCGACATGGTTCACGAAGGCTTAATTGACGAAAAACACGCTGTAAAAAATCTTGTTGAACCCAACCATCTCGACCAATTGCTCCACCCGCAAATCGATTCTGATTCTGTCGATGAAAAATCGATTATTGGTGTTGGTCTGGCTGCATCTCCCGGAGCCGCAGTGGGGAAAGTTGTGTTTAATTCCGAAACCGCTGAAGAAGCCGCAGAAAATGGCGATTCCGTTATCCTGGTTCGAATTGAAACCAGTCCGGAAGACGTTGGAGGAATGTCTGCCGCAGAGGGAATTCTGACTTCAAGAGGAGGAATGACGAGCCACGCTGCCGTAGTTGCCCGTGGATGGGGCAAACCCTGCGTTGCCGGTTGCAGCGATATCATCATCGATTATGAAGATAAGTCCTTCACCAACGGAAAAATAACCGTTCATGAAGGCGACTGGATTTCAATTGACGGGGCTCGCGGAACTGTAATTGAAGGCAAAAAAGAGGTTATCGAACCCGAATTGGATGACAATTACAAAACATTTATGACCTGGGTGGATCAGTTCAGAGACATGAATGTTCGAACCAACGCCGACAATAAAGAAGATGCCACACGTGCCCGGGATTTTGGCGCCGAGGGAATTGGCCTATGCCGAACGGAACACATGTTCTTTGGTGAAGAGAGAATTCGGGCCATCCGAAGAATGATTATTTCTGACAGTTTTGAAGAACGGAAAGATGCGCTTGCCGCACTCCTGCCTTATCAAAAAGATGATTTCAAGGAAATTTTTAAAGCCATGGACAATCTGCCGGTAACGGTTCGGCTGCTGGATCCACCGCTTCATGAATTCCTTCCTGAAGACAAAAACGATATTGAAGCTGTCGCTAAAGATCTTGGCATCAAAGCTTCAGAGTTTGCTCATAAAGTTCGTTCGCTTCGGGAATTCAACCCAATGCTTGGTCACAGGGGATGCCGCCTTGGAATTACCTACCCGGAAATTACCGAAATGCAAACACGCGCCATCCTTGAAGCTGCTGTTGAATTAAAACAGGAAGGCCATAATGTGACACCGGAAATCATGATTCCGCTCGTAGGAACACCGCAGGAATTCAGAAGCCAGAAACTGGTTATTGATAATACAGCCAAATCTGTTTTTGATGACCTGGAGGATACTATAGAGTATCGCGTTGGAACAATGATTGAAATTCCGAGAGCTGCACTTGTAGCAGGGCAAATTGCCAAAGATGCCGAGTTCTTCTCCTTCGGAACCAATGATTTAACTCAAATGACCTTCGGTTACAGCCGCGATGATGCCGGTAAATTCCTGGGTGAATATCTGAAAGAAGGCATCCTGCAGGAAGATCCATTCCAGGTTTTGGATATTGAAGGAGTTGGCCAATTGGTAGAAATGGCAACCCGAAAAGGACGCGAACAGAAAGCGGGCTTAAAAGTTGGAATCTGCGGAGAACATGGCGGCGAACCGCATAGTGTTACGTTCTGTTATCAGCAGGGGTTGAACTATGTATCTTGTTCGCCATTCCGTGTACCGGTTGCAAGATTGGCCGCTGCACAAGCTGCGTTGAATTCAACACGATAGATTTGTTAAGTGAGAGTGACTCGACTCATTAAAACTGGTAAGTCATCCTGAAATTTCCAGGGTGACTTACTGGTTACTTATCCTATAACGAATAATTTCTTCCAGGGGGATATCTTCGCCCCTCTCTTCCTGCAGAGATTGAATGAGGCCGGTAGTAACTCCAATTCTTTGCATCCGGATAAGCTGATCTGTTGTAACATCGGTATAACCCAAATCGTGAATATTGCTGGTATAATAAGCCGTTACATCCGCTCGCTCCAGTTCAATAAATTCGTCGATGGTGAGATCGTAGCCCAGTTCAATCATCATGGCCATAAAAGTGGAAGAAACACCGGCATTTGCCAAACGTACAGCATCATCCAGGGTTAAATCTGTAAACCCTAAAGAACGGATGTTTGATATATAAGTAGCCGTTACTCCTTCATTTCTCAATTCGGTCAGTTCTTCATGGGTAAGATCGGCATATCCCATTTCAACCATTAGTTCATTCATGCTGTTTAGAAGATCTTCACTATAGCCGTCGAAATTAATGGAATTAACAATGGAGGTGACCGGATTCAAAGATATTTTGCTGATATCCTGGATCACATAAAGCCCTAATACCACGAATATGGATATCAGCAGAAAATTACGAGTAAAGTTACCTCCCGAAGAAGAATCCATTGACGATGAGCTGTCCGTCTTAGCTAAAAAGTCTGCAAGGGAATCCGTTCTTCCCGTATCTCTTAAATTATTTTTTAAATTTCTGTCTTTCTGTTTCATCGTGTTCTGCGTTCGATTTTTGCCCGATGTTATTGGTACGGATGGGAATAGCTATGGTTACATTAAAAGCTTTATTTCTATTCACGCAGCCATTCATTTTATCCAGGAAAAATGTATCAAGCAACCCGTGCTGCTATAAATATTTGCTCATAAAATACATAAGCGGCTCACCGTAAGAAAATCCCATTCTTTCGTACAGATTTCGTGCCCTGTTATCTTCCCTTACTTCCAGGGTTACTTTACAGCAATTCGTTTCAGCGGCCTTTTTTTCAACGGCGCTTATGAGTGCTTCTCCAATGCCTTTACTTCTGAAACTTTTAATCACAGCCAAATCGTGAATATTAATAACTTTTGCGGCATTAAACGTCGAAAAACTGTACACACAATTAGCAATGCCCGCTGGCTCTCCGTCAAAAAAAGCAATATAACTGAAAGTTCCCGGAAATTTTTCGAGCTCGTCAATCAATTTATCACGAATATTATCCGGTAACGCCCCTCCCAACCCCATTGGATCGCGGGCATACTGATCTGTTACAAACAGCACCGCGTCAGCATGTTTCTTTATCGAAAAATCTGCTTCTATTATTTCAAGTTCCTTCATCTTTTACAGGTAAGAATTTATTTGAGACTTTTTTGATCTGTATCACGCATTTAATAATGAAGATACACTCTTCAATCAGAAAGCAAAAAAACTGAGAAAGATGACCAAATCAACTTCCGAAGATTTCTATGATCATACCTCAGGATATTATTTCTGATTAGAACAATATGTCAATTCTACACTGAACCTTTCATTAAATAACCATTTAAACCAATTACTATGTTAAGAAAGTCTATTTTGTTAATTGCACTCGTTTTGATGATGACCGGCTGTTATCATGCACAAATCACAACGGGACTTGAGGCTTCAAATGAAGTTTACAAGAAAGCCTGGGCAACAAGTTTTATAGCCGGGCTGATACCTCCGGATATGATAGATGCAACGGAACATTGCAGCAATGGCGTGGCCAAAGTTGAGACCCGGCACAGCTTTCTCAATCTTGTGGCTCAGGCTGTTACCTTCAGCATCTTTTCCCCGATGGAAATTACCGTAACCTGTGCCACTTCAAGTGCCGGTATTTCTGTAGGTGAAAAATCATTGGATCTGGCAGCCAACTCATCTGACGAGATCAAACAAAATACTTATTCCCAGGCTGTGGAAATTTCAGCCAAAACCCATCAGCCGGTTTATATAAATATTAAATAGCCTAAACTTTCGATAAACAAAAAAGGCCATGCTAAATACATGGCCTTTTCTTTTACGTTCTGTAAATCGGAATTTTTATTCCTGAACAATCAGTTTGCCATACATACCGCCGCTAAAGTGGCCGGGGAATGTACACAAGTAATCATATTCTCCGGTTTCCTCAGGAGCTGTAAATGTTACTGAATCTGTTTCTCCATTACCGAGCATTCTTGTATGGACAATTACCTGATCTTCAAAGTCAGGAGAGATATAGTCATTATCCCGGGCTGAGATTGCGGCTCGCCAGAATGCTTCTAAGTCCGTTCCCATATCAATTAAAGTCCAGTTATGAGACATTGCCGTAGCAGGAAGATTACTTACTGTTGTTAAAGTAATTCTGATTTCTTCTCCAGGAGCTACTTCAATAGATTCGAGAAGAATGTATTCTCCGGATGCATCACCGGTTACAATTCCTTCACCTGCTTCTTCCACAGCAAATTTCATATTATCCGTTCCGATTATATGAATGGTTCGTACACCATCGTCCATACTTTCGGCGGATTCGGTCTCCTGACTGCCTGTAGCTTCTGTAGTTTCCTGAGCAGTATCACCACCGCCCCCGCAAGCCGAAAATGCAAAAAACAGTGCTACGATTAAAGAATTAAAGAGTAGTTTATTCATTGTTTTGTCTATGTTTTTGATTTGATTTCTCTATTCTTTGAACATCTTGCAAAATTATAACATTCAAAGTGAGAATGGTATTTTTATGTTTCGTTTAACAAACTTTGAATTTCTTCTATCACGTTTTCAGAAATAAGTTCACTGCCCAAAAAGATCGCCTGATTTACCCTTCATTATCAATCAGGGAAAACCTGCTTAAGATTTACAAAATAAATCGGTGTGTGATCATGTGCAAAATTGGAGTATTCCAATCCATGTTCGGGTAAAGGCACCAAACCATCTTATTCATACAGCCAGAGAATCCTCTTATGTAGTCGGAAATCCATCATATATAAAAGGTATATATGAAAACATGATTAAGATAATTGTAATAATAAACGGTTTGAAGTTTTTGTGTGAGATGATCATTGAAATCTCTGAAATAGCTTAAAAAGCTTCATCTGATTAAACTTAAGGAAATTATAAAAGCAAAACCGTGTGGCCCTCACAAAAAAAGTGCATTACCGGGGAGGCATGCACTTTTTAGACAGTGTAATGATGATAATGCAGAGAAGATTAGTAACGTAAACTCACCGAACCGCCTGAGGTTCGGGCTGTTAACATCGGCCCGCCTCTTCCAATTCTTCCCTCAACATGATCTCGTTCAAACTCGCCGGTAAAATTGCGGAGTTGTGTATTTACCCGCTGGCCTTTAAGATCAATGTTAAAATCGGATACTTCTGGAAGGTTAATTTCAATATTTCCGCCGCTGGTTTGAAGGTCAATGTCATTGTCAAAGGTCAGAAATTCGCCACGAATACTGCCACCGCTGGTTCTGGCTGACATTTTTGCTGAAATATTTTCCAGGCGAATACTGCCTCCGGATGTTCTCAAATCAGCTGAACCACTCACGTTCCTGGCCGAAACCGATCCGCCGCTGGTTCGCCCGTCAATTCTACCGTCAGCATTTTCAATATTGATACTTCCACCAGATGTCCGCAAATCGATTTCACCGGCCACATCATGCACGTTTACACTACCGCCACTGGTACGCAAACTCAGGTTGTTCACAATATGTTCAGCAGAAACACTGCCTCCACTGGTATTCCCGGATACGGTTGAATTTTCCGGAGCATAAACCACAAACGAAATCGACAAATTCCGGTTAGACCCAAACAAATTCCAGCCAGAGCCTTTTCTTTTTGCTTCTGCATATACCGTGCTTCCGTTGGAATCGATCTCGATATCATAATCAGAAAGATCTGTATCGGAGGGATCCAGGTAGCGGCCATTTCTTCGAACATACATTTCCACGCGTACTTCGCTCGAATTTTGTCCTATCACATTAATAGATCCCCCGGATGTAGATACATTCACCGAAGGTGATGACGACGTATTAAACGTTTCAATTCGATAAGCCCGATCGCTGTCCTGTGCATCGGCAGAGCAAATAAAGGTTAGGACCAAAACCAAAAATGCTATGACTGCCTTGTAGGTTTTCTCGATCATAATTTTATAGATTTAATATTTTTGTTGATCCGATTAGGGGAGTAAAAAAGTGATTCATCCCGTGTACAAAAAATCTTACGGAAGATAAAAATCAGGGTTTCGGCTTTTTGAATGAAAGAGCAATTTTTTTCTGTTTTAAAGATGACGGTTCATTCTAAAGAAATTGCTATACTTTAGTTTTCGGAGTTAACATTACCTTTGATTTATTGATTTATGAAATTACCATTTGCTCTTGCGAGACGATTTGTTGCCGCTGAAACTTTTGAAGAGACGATACCAAAAATCAAAACTATTAATGAGAGCGGAATAAAAGTAACCCTGGACTTGCTCGGTGAAAACGTTAAAGAAAAAACCACAGCCGACGACACCGTACAGATCTATAAACAACTTCTTAACAAGATTCATGAAGCGGGACTTAAAAGCACCATCTCCATAAAGCTAACCATGCTGGGAATGGACATTGACCAGGAATATTGTAAAAAGAATCTCTTTGATCTGCTGGAACTTGCTGAAAAGCTGAATTCGTTCGTTCGGATTGATATGGAAGCATCTGATTACACCCAGCAAACCATCGACATTTTCAAAGAGGCTTTTGAAAAATATGGCAAACATGTGGGAATTGTTATTCAGGCCTATCTTCACAGAACAAAAAAAGATATTCCTGAACTTGCTGAACTTGGCGCAGATATCCGGCTGTGTAAAGGGGCATATAAAGAACCTGAATCCGTTGCTTTGCAGGATATGGAAGATATTCGAAAAGCATTCAAGCAGTATGCCAAAATTCTGCTCGAAAAAACTGATTATCCCCGAATAGCCACACACGATGATGAACTCATCAATTTTGTTAAAAACTATACCAAAACGGAAAATATCTCCAAAGACCGATTTGAGTTCCAAATGCTCTACGGTTTAAGAGAAGAGACGATGGAACAGCTTGTAAAAGATGGGTACAATGCCAGAATCTATGTACCCTACGGTACGATGTGGTTTCCTTATTTTAAACGGCGCTTAATGGAAAGAAAAGAGAATATCTTTTTTGTTCTAAAAACAATGTTCAAGAAGTAAGTTTATTTCCACATTTTGAATTCTGAACACTCCGATGAACGGCACACTTCTGAAAAAGGAGTAAACCAGACTGGAAATTAATCTGATTCTATCTCTTCGAATTCCTCTTCAGAAGGTTCCCAGATATTATTTTCTCTGTTTATGTCCATCATGCGCTGGGTCGGATCGATTTCAATCTTTTGAATGAATTCCATGGGTTCATCAATCATGAGAGTATACTCTGGAGATACCCATTGCCAATCCTCTTTTTGAATCCACTCTTTTCCGGAATATTCATCTTGTTTTTCACCCCACATAATTTGCAACGGCATATAGTAAACCGTTGAGGAACTATCTGTCCGCGTAACTTCTACCTCAATCGGCATTGGCATGAGGCCCATTCGCTTCAATGAAATATTTGTACCGTCGCCGGCAGCTTCCACTAATTCTATGGAATAATCAATCGTTTTTGTGGTGTTAATCCAATATTCGTAGTACCAATCCAGAACCATCCCGCTTTCTTCTTCTGCAATTCTGATAAAATCTTTACCCGTGGGATGTTTAAACCTCCATATCTCATAAAAATCTTTGAGACTTTGAACCAAAACATCTTCACCGATTATATAGCCAAGCTGGTGCAAAAAAAGTGCTCCTTTGGTGTATGAAGCCCGGGAATAAGCCACATTTGTGTTGTAGTGATCAGAATGAATACTCATCGGCTCTTCCAGTCCGGGTGAAACAGCAATTTGCTTGTATCCTCTATACTGTGACGCCATGGGAAATTCTTCGTCTTCATCAAAAATCTCGTTCATTGTAAGACTGGAAAAATAGCTCGTAAATCCTTCGTCAATCCATGCCTCATAAACTTCATTATTGGCCAACACTCCGTGAAACCAGGAATGAATTAACTCATGAACCGTTACCCCAACCAAACTTCTGAAACTCCTGTTGCCGGTAATCAGCGTTCCCATGATGTATTCCATACCTCCGTCACCGCCCTGAATTACGGAATACTCCTTGTAGGGATATTTCCCAACATTTTTGTTCATATACTCAACTGCTTTTGCAGTAAAGGCGGGAAGATTTGCCCAGCTTTCGGGCAATTCTTTCGCTCTTTCTTCGGATGCATTTTCAGCCACCGGCCCGGTTTGATGGAAAAATCGCAGAAGCGGACCGTCCTGAACCTGGTTTGTGATTTGGGTAAAATCAGGATCAGCAGCCCACATAAAATCATGCACATTTTCGGACCGAAAATGCCAGGTTAACTTCTCTCCATCCGGTCGATTTACTTCCATCCCTTCAGTTTCATATCCAAAACCCACTTCCTCAGGATTTTGAAGAACAGATCCTGCCGCCACAACATAACTGCTGTCGATATGAATGGTAACATCAAACACCCCAAAAGGCGCGTAAAACTCTCTTCCGATATATGGATTGGGATGCCAGCCGTCTTCATCATAAGCAGCAATTTTTGGATACCATTGCGACATCGAGAATCGAACGCCTTCTTCGTTATCCCGGCCCGACCTTCGGGTTTGAAGCGGAACCTGTGCATTGAATTCCATCTCAAATACAGTTTCCCCGCCCGGAAGAATCGGCTCCTTCAGTTGTACTTCCAGAATGGTTCCTTCCACCAAAAATTCTACCTCTTCCCCATTTTGTTTTAATGAGGAGATTTTTTGATACCCGATTTCTGTGCTGTCATACCCGGTAATTTTATCGGCAATCTTACTGCTGGGATCCGCAATGGTTCTGGACCGTTTGTCCATCATACTGTTGGGCTGAAACGCATTGAAAAAGAGATGATAGAAAACACGGTTCAGTGTGTCGGGAGAATTATTTGTGTAGACAAGTTTCTGTTTCCCATCAAACTGATTAGCCTCAACATGCATATCAACGTCCATTTCGTAATGGACTTCCTGTTGCCAATAACCGGCTCTTTGGGCCACGGATTCAGAAATAGAAAATCCCAGTGTAAACAGAGCTGAGATCAGGGCTACAAGTAAATGATTGAAAGAAAGATGCATGATTTTTTAAATTTGAGAATAGATCAAAAAGATGTTCGGCTGGCGAAAGCACGGCTTAACGTGGCCTCGTCAATAAATTCGAGTTCAGTGCCCATCGGAATTCCATATGCAATGCGCGTGACCTGAATATCATAATTTTTGAGAAGTTTATTGATGTAGTACGATGTAGCCTCTCCCTCGGCATCGGGGTTTAAGGCCAGAATTACTTCATCAACCGGTTCCTCTTCATTGGCAATACGGTCCAGCAATTCTTTGATGCGAATATTATCGGGACCAATATTTTCCAGCGGAGAAATCGTTCCGCCCAACACGTGATAGCGGCCACGAAATTCATTCGTCTTCTCAATGATGTACACATCCTGAAATTCCTCTACCACGCAAACCACCCCGGTTTTTCGCTTCGGGTTGCTGCAGATTGAGCAGGGATCAGTATCCGTAATGGTTCCGCAAACCGAACAACGGGTTACGGATTTTTTGAGTTGAATAAGAGCATCAGCCAGTTTGGATACGTGCTCGTCCGATTGTTTTAAAAGATGTATGGCAATTCGCTGTGCTGATTTACGTCCCGTTCCGGGAAGTTTTGCCAGTTCTTCAATCGCCCGTTCAAGAGCTTCAGAGGTGATTTGCATTTAAAATTCTATAAGAAGGAGAATTGATTTTGGTTGATCTTGCGAAAATTACAGTCCGAGCTTACTCATATCCATGCCCGGAATACCGCCGCCCGGAAGAATGTCTTTGTACACTTCCTGCATTTTTTCTTTTGCAGCATCTTCGGCCTTATCCAACGCTTTATTTACGCCTGCAACAATAAGATCCTCTAACATTTCCTGGTCTTCCGGATCAATAACATCCTTGTCGAGCGCAATACTTACGACTTTGCGATTTCCATTGGCGGTTACTTTTACCATTCCTCCGCCGGCTTCAGCTTCAACGGTAAGTTCTCCAAGTTTGTCCTGAACTTCTTTCATTTTTGCCTGCATGTTGGAAATTTTGCCAAACATATCGGCCATATTCGGTTGACTCATAGTACTATCCTTTTTTTAATTTTCTGTTGGAATGAATAAAACGGAATCTCTAAACAGATGATTCGTTTTCATGACGATTAATATTCAAATTCAGCTCCGAAAATTTCGACAATGGAGCGAAGTTGAGAGTCTTTTTTCTGCAATTCGCGAAAACGCTCATAGGGATTTAACTGTGCAGATTCTTTCTTTTTCGTGCGTTCAACCACACACCGAAATCGTACATGAACGCCATTTTTTTCTTTAAACAACGAAGAAAGCGTCTTTTGATTCTCTTCAATTAAATTTCGAGCAAATTCATCACTTGCCGAAACTGTTACTTCCGAACCTTTCAGATTCTTGAGTTGAACACGATTTACCTGTTCATACAGTAATAAAGGCACTTCCCTGCTCAGATGATCAAGATATTCCTGCCAGCAATTTTCGATATCCTCAATTCCCTTGAGCGTTCGCTTCTCAACCTGTTTCGGTTCAACCCTTTCCTTCTTTTTAACACCATTGGCCGTGCTGATCCCTTTGGCATACCCAAGGCTGGGTTTACCCATCAGAAGTTCATTGATACCCTCATCTTCTTCCTCGGTTACTTCAGTCTCGGCAGCTTTGGTTTGAGGTATTTCTGGTGATTTTTTTAGCTCGTTGTTCTCTTCGGGCGTATCCAGGGCTAGCCCTGAACGTTCTTCGGGTTGATTCGTTTGAGATGTCTCTTCAACTCCATTTTTCTGTACTGATTGTCCGTTTCGTGCAGATTTCTCCTCCGGGTTTTGCGGGGATGAAGATTTTTGAGACTCTACCCGGTTACTGCTCTTTTTTTTTAACTGAGCCGCTTCATTCAGAAGGGTTTGAATATTTTTGACCCGGCTCATGTGAACCAGTTTCAGCATCAGGATCTCGAAATGAACACGCGGTTGTTGAACGTCCCGGATTTTTGTTTGAGCATCACTCGCGATGTGAAGCATCCGTAACAAATCATCCTCAGAAAAAAGTTGTGCCGTTTTTTGATATCTCTGCTTGGTTTCCGGCGTAGCTTCCACAAGATGCATCTGTTTATCCTGGTGAGCCACATATAAGTTTCTGAAATGTGATGTCAAAGAAACCAGAAACTCAACAATATCCACACCGTCTTTTAGCAATCGGTCGATGAGTAACAATCCCTGTTCTGCATTTTGATCGCTGATTGCATCCGTAAACTCAAACAACTCATCATTCCCAACAATATTCAGGGCCTGTGTGATCTGAGAATAGGTGATTGTATTTCCGCAAAATGCTATGGCCTGATCCATTAACCCAAGAGCATCGCGAAGTGCACCATCTGCTTTTTTGGCGATTACGTGCAGAGATTCGTCATCAATAGAAATTCCTTCTCTCTCGCAGACCTTACTCAACTGCCTAACAATTTCATCTACGCTGATTCGCTTGAAATCAAACCGTTGAACACGGGACAAAATCGTTGGCAGAACTTTGTGGGGTTCCGTGGTAGCAAAAATAAAAATAGCGTGTGGCGGCGGTTCTTCAAGCGTTTTCAGCAGGGCATTAAACGCCGACTTACTGAGCATGTGAACCTCATCAATAATAAAAACCTTGTATTTGCCGCTTTGGGGAGGAACCCGAACAACTTCGCGCAGGTGATGCACATCTTCTACCTTGTTATTGGAAGCGGCGTCAATCTCAACCACATTCAGGGTTTGGCTGAGGGATTCTCCATCAACAGAAGAATCAATTTCATTTAGAGTTCGCGCAAGCACGCGCGCCATTGTGGTCTTTCCAACTCCACGCGGTCCGCAAAACATATACGCATGAGAGATTCGATTTTGTTTGATAGCGTTTTTCAGGGTACTGCTCACATGCTCCTGTGATACGATATCATCAAAAGACTGTGGCCGGTATGTCCGTGTTAAAACCCTGTAATTATCTGCCATGTGACGTTAGACTGCTAAAAAGAATCGCGTTTGGAATATGCAGAAGTAAGGTACAAAAAACGAGATTTCTTTTTGAACATTTCCTCGATTTTTTGGTTTGCAAAAAGGGAAAGATAACTCAAATTAGTCCGTTGTATTTTTTCGGGAAACCGTTAATTTGTATAACCAGATGTCGAGATACAAAAATTTTATAGCAGCTCAGTTTTTTCTATTCTGTTTTCTTCTGAATACGCTCACCGTATTCGGGCAGGCTCAGCAGGCGTACGAACGTGGTATGGAAGAAATATCCCGTGGCAATATTAGCCAGGCGCTCGATATTTGGTACAACTCTTATAAGCAATCTGATAGAGTTGATTCCCGGATCGGGTTTGAATTTATCCGTGTTGTTGCCGAAAACCAGATGCGCAGTTATTACGATCCTGCCACCAATCTTTATTACCAGGCATTGACAAATGGTGTTGGCATGAACAGCCGCATAGCCATTCGCCAGGAAATTGAGCGATTAAAACCAATTATCGGAGACGGAATTTTTCGGCAATGGATGAACTGGTGGGATGAAAGAGATTCGTCTCTGCCCAGCGACATGAAAGGATTTTGGGTTCAAAATGATCCTACTCCCGCCAATGCCACGAACGAACGCCTAATTGAACACTGGCAGCGAATTGCTACCGCAAAAGAGCAATTTACCAAGAATGAAAGCACGGTCTATGGAACGGATGCACGCTCGCTCATTTATGTTCGCTATGGCGAAGCCGACCGGGTAAAAAGCGGCATTTTAACCCTTCAAAGTTTTAATATCCGCCAGTGGCTGGAAAACCAATTATTGCCGGAATTCAATGAAGGCGACGACCCCATGCCGGAAACTGTCCGCTCCAACGAGCGTGAGTTTATGAATCGCCTGGAGAATGCTATTTATGAATATCACCGGTATCCCGAGTATGAAATTTGGTTTTACGATCAGATTGTAGAGCCTCAGGAAGCGCCCATTATTTTTGTTTTCGGTACGGATGTTCGAAATGATCAGTTTACCCTTCAAACCAGTCTCGAAGATTTTATTCCCGAAAGGGCCTTTTATGCTGAAGAAAATCAAGATGATGAATCACTTGAGTTCACAAGAGTGGGTATTACTCCGGCACTGATTCTGCAACTTCTTTATTACGAACAACTTGCCCAGGTAGACCCGTTTTTTGGCAGCCGGCTGAATGAACTCCAGACAAGAATTCTGGACCAGGGCATCCAGGCTTTCCAAGGAATGGATCTTGCATTTCAGTCCGAAAGCAAAGAGATCATCCACGAACAGGTCATGCAGGCACCGCAACAGGAATCTACTTACGCCGAACTAATTCCAAAAATTCCACTGGAGGTTTATCATTACCGTCTTCTGGGCGATTCTTTGCAGCCGGAAATTTTAACCTATGTAGAAAGTTCTGCTCACGAAGCTTTTTTAATTGATTACAATCGGAACCAAGGCACCAACCTGCTGCTAAAAGAAGAGATTGATGAAGAATATGATGTGCTTGATGAGTACACCTTTTATGAACTGACTCACACTCTCCTCTCCTATGACGAATCCTGGGAAAAAACCTTAAGCCGAAGCGATCAGCCGCCTCTCTACATTACACGCCCCTCAGCGAAAAGAATGTCTACGACGTTATTCCGTCAGCCTCATACAGGAAAAACATTCCAGGCGGTTTCGGTTGAATTGATGAATTATGATCCCGATTCCAAATCCATTTATCACACACCCTTTCCACCAGCATTGCGGGGGTGGAATAAAGAACAATATCGCCAGCCGGAGCCGCTCGTCAGTCATCCTGACTCGATGGAGGTTTCGGATCTGATTTTGGGGTACAATCACACCAACGAAATCACCGAACCATTTGATTTTAAAGTGGCCAACAACAGGCTCATTCCATTCGGCGAAACCCTTCTTCTGCACTTTGAAGTGTATAATTTAGCCATACAGGCCGATGGTTTCAGCCGCTTCGAAATGACTTACAGGATACTGCCGGTTGATGAACAGGGAAATGTTAATACCGATCAAACCGAATTTATTCTCACTCTGAATTTTACAAATGAAGAGTCGGTCGTGGATGAAGATCTTGAAATTGAGACCACAGATTTAAATCCCGGCCTATACGAATTGGTGGTATCTATTTTAGACACGGAATCTGATCAAACCAGGGAGAGAAAAATACGGTTTGAAGTAGTGGAATAATTTGAGATCGGGACAAAAACTTTTTCTTACGTTTGAATAGTAATAGATCTATTCTCTTAAAAAATCATGATGTGGTTGTCCTGAATCCAGCCATACATTCCATTTTCAAGCCGGATGTATTTCCAGCCAGACTCTCCTTCACTTTCGTCTTCATCAATCTGCATTGTATATCCTTCGTAAGCCGTACTGATGATGCTGGCATTTTCATCGGGTTGCTCATAAACGGAACTTTCATTGTCTACCATCACACCGGTTGAGTAGCGATTTTCCTGGTACTGAATGATGACCGAAAAAACAAAGAGAACGGCAGAAATAGCAATTGCTCCATACCCGGAGTAGTTGAGCGCTTTTTTCAAATCAAGCCTGAACCATGAACCGATTTTTAGCGCAACTCCCAAATAAAGAAAGAAAAGCGAGATATACACAAGATTCCTGAGGCCAATATTGGCAGACAGGAAATTGAAAAAACGAATCCACGGCAACGTTGGTAAAACCGCAGATTGTCGCGGAAACCGATTGTTTACATATGCAAGAGCTTGCTCTGCCTGGTCTTCGGTTTCGCTGTACTCGGCTGCCCGCAGAAAATAATATTTGGCTTTCCCAAGTGAATCGAGACGGGTATAAGCCACTCCCATATTTTGCCACAAAGATCCGGATTGATATCCACCTTCTTCAATGGACTGGTAAATCTCAATTGCGCTTTGGTATTCCCCTTCTTCAAGAAAAGAATTGGCCTGATCAAAAGAAGACTGCTGAGCATATACCTGACTACCAAAAAGCGAAAAACCGATAATAACAGTAAAATAAATGTACTTCTTCAAAGCTGGTTATTTAATTCGGTAATCAGTTTTTCTGTTTTGAGGATATCACTTCTAAAATCGGTTCGGTCGCCGGAAGGTGCAAAACTGATAGTTGCGCATTTCTCAAGAATTTTCTTGATCTGTGTTTGCTGCGATTCATGAATTTTACTTTCCTTCACGTGGTTCATCAATTCCGCATCGGACAATCCCGCTTCAGGCAGCCCGAACTTATCGGTCAGATATCCAAACAATGCTTTGTGTAACGTATTGTAAATTTCCTTGGCATCTCCGTTATCTACGATCGAGCGTGCATAATCGAGCCGTTCACGGGCAACTTCTTCAGCCCGGTGTGCCCTTGCAAACTTCTTATCGGTCGTGAGTTTCATTAACAGGCGTTTCTTGCGTGCCGCTGCGATCAATGCTGCAAATGGAATCACCAATAAAAGCCAAAACCAAACCTTAGTGAAGATGGCTGAAGAGGCTGGCTGATGCCAAACTGCCAATCCTGTAACAGGTTGCAAGCGCATTCCATTGGCAAATGATGATTGATTCTGTGCCATATTTCCCGGATCTACAGTAAATTTTAACGCCGGAAGGTCCACATATTGATAGTTTCTGTTTTCAGGATCGTAAATGGCCACACGCTCGGCCGGAATTTCATAGGTTCCCGGTGCCCTGGGTGAAAGTAACTCTGTAAATGTTTTTTCTCCGCTGATGGTTAAACCGCGCCGCTCAATATTGCTGCTTTCCTGGGGAGTATATTGTTCCAGATTATCCGGAAAATTGTACTCGGGTTTTCTCACCAATGGAATATTTCCTTCGCCACTGATTCGGGTTGTAAGTTCAAGGGTTTCTCCAACAGCTGCATGATCATCCGTCAATATTCTTTCTACCGACATATTACCCACGGCATTAATGGGGAGCCCGGAAGGCGCATTCGGTAAATTTCGAACATTTACTGCCAAAGGTTCGGATTCGAGCGTAACCCGCCTCTGGCTGCCTGCAGATCCAAAGAAACTTCCAAACGGATCATTTCGGGATGATTGTGTACGAATGCCTACATTCAACGGAAACTCGGAAAGAGTCAGTTCGCCGCTTCGGGTTGGAAAAAGAGCGTAGCGCATCAGGGTTGCCGTACGATATCGAACTCCTTCCAGAATAACAGATTCGGCCTGTGGTTGCCGGATGTTCTGAAGTTCCTCTTTCCAGAATCCGTCCGTTCGCCAGCCGGCATTTGGCTGAAAGGAAGTCACTTCAATTCCCTGTTTGAAATAAAGCTCTATACTGGCAATAATCTGTTGACCTGGAACCGGATTCTGCTGATCAATTTCCACTTCCAGAAAGATATCAGGCAGTTGGCGACGGCCATCTTCAGAAAGCTGGCCCTTCTCAATCACTTCCACATCAATAGACTCCGTTCGATACTCTTCTCCGTCAATTTGAATAGTCACGGGAGGAATGGTAAAAAAACCGGTAGTCCTTGCGATTAACCCGAAGGTGTAGGTTGTAGAAGTGGTGGTGTGGCCGTTTACAATCGAAATACTGGAACTTCTCGAAGGTGTACTTGAAAGGATTCCAATTCCATCGATTTCCTGAAGTTGAGGAAGAGAAACATCCCGCATGGAAGTGCCAATAACTTCCACATGAAGATTAAATTGCTCGCCAATAAAAATCTTGTTTTCTGAAACGGTGGCCTGAAGCTGAAAATCCTGCTGTGCAATTGCAGTATTTGCGAGCGGTATCAACAGTAAAATAAAGCTGAGAAAGCCGAACTTGCCCAGAGCCGAATTACCAATCTTTGTCATTTGTAGATTGCGTTTCACTCGATTCCTTTTTCATGTTTTCGAGCAGTTCACGTTCCAGCTGTTCTAAAGCGTCCAGGATATTTTGCGCTTCTTCGGGGGTCATTTCCGTTGGTTGTGGCTGAGGCTGACGCTGTTCTTCCTGCTCCTGCTGATCTTGCTGCTGTCCATTATTTGGAGGTTGTTGATCCTGGTTCTGGTCTTGATTCTGATCGTCATTTCCCTGCTGTTGTTCCTGTTGATCCTGGTTTTCCTGATCCTGGTCCTGATTCGAATCCTGGTTTTGCTGCTGTTGTTCTTGCTGTTGCTGACGCTGCAGGGCCAATTCATAATTATGGCGTGCATCCGGATCATTGGGATTTTTCTTGAGTGCTTCCCTGTAATATTCGGCAGCCTCTTTGTACTTATCCTCTTCGGTTAGAATATTTCCCTGGTTATAGCTGGCGTACGATTGTTCTTCGGACGATTCCGTAAGATTCTCAAACCGATCATAAGCCTGCATGGCTTCTTCGGTTCGGCCTAGTTTGTGCAATGTCGAGGCCAGGTTAAAATGCAGCCTGGCATTGTCCGGGTCTTCTTCTATGGCCCGTTGATACAGTTCTGCGGCCTGCTCGTAATTGCCGTTCTCGAATGCTTCATTCGCCTTTCGCGCATCATTAACGGAAGCGCCCGTCAGAAAAAGTGCCAGTACCAATAAACTTAGATATCTCATCATACAGTTTTTTGTCAGATACTATAACGACTCGGAAATGATCCGAGTATTATATTGTACTTATCATTCTTCTTCAGCAAGTGCCAATGTTTCTTCGTCCAATTTCAAATTGGTGAAAATATTGGAAACGTCGTCATTCTCTTCAAATTTCTCCATCAACTTCAAATTTTTCCGGGCAGTATCCGGATCAGCTTTTACTTCGGTTGCAGGAATTCGAATCAGTTCGGCCGATTCAATTTCAAACCCTTCATCTTCCAGCTTTTGCCGAACATCAAAAAGAGTTTCTCTGGATGTGATGAGCTCAAAAAATTCATCTTCAAGTTCCATTTCATCGGCGCCGGCGTCAATTGCTATCAGCATAAACTCTTCTTCATCCAAACCTTCACTTTTTACTTTTATGCAGCCTTTCTGATCAAACATATAACCAACGGAGCCATCTGTCCCCAGGTTACCGCCGTGCTTTGTAAAAAGATGGCGAATCTCGCCTACGGTTCGATTCAGGTTATTGCTGGTGGCTTCCACAAAGTAGGCAATTCCGCCCGGACCATAACCTTCGTACGTAACTTCCTCGTAATTTCCGGTACCGTCGTCCAGTTCGCCCGTACCTTTCTTAATGGCACGTTCGATATTGTCTTTCGGAAGATTCACTGTCTTGGCATTTTCAATTGCCAGGGAAAGACGCGGATTCATATCCGGGTCGCCGCCGCCTTCGCGTGCAGCAACCGTTATTTCGCGAATGTGTTTAGTGAATGCCTTGGCGCGTTTGGCATCTTCGCGAGCCTTCCGGTGTTTAATATTCGCCCATTTAGAATGTCCAGCCATAATTTTTTAAAGCAATAACGTGTTAATTGAAAACGGTTCTAAATATAAAGGAATTGAGAATTTTCACCTAATGTTACAAACAGAGAAACGTAATATCCTATATCGGGGTTACTAACGAAACTACCGGCAATTTATCATATAAATTTAAAAATATGTTTAATCGCCTGTATATCACTACAATTGTTTATACCTTATTTTTGAAAGATTCTATTATTTGATTTTACCTGCTTTGATTCGAACCATGAGGCATCTGAAATCACAGATGAAATGATCCATTAATTTTTTCTCGCATGAACATTGGAATTGTTTGTTATCCTACATTTGGCGGTAGCGGTGTTGTAGCCACAGAGCTTGCCAAAGGTTTGGCTAATCGCGGACATAAACTTCACATTCTCAGCTATGCCAAACCGGCCCGGCTGGATTCCTTTCGAACCGATATTGCTTACCACGAAGTGGATTTGAGTTCGTATCCGCTTTTTGAATATCCACCATATGATCTGGCACTCGCCAACATGATGGTACACCTTATTCAGTATGAAAATCTGGATGTACTTCACGTCCATTACGCCATTCCTCATGCAACAAGCGCCTATTTGGCCAAACAGATTTTAAACAGCAAAGCGAAAGACGTACCGGTTATAACAACTCTTCACGGAACCGATATCACGTTGATCGGCAGCGACCCTACTTATAAACAGGTTGTTGATTTCTCCATCAATCAGAGTGATGGGGTAACGGCCGTTTCACAATATCTGAAAGAAGAAACCTATCGTCTTTTTGATATCACGAAAGACATCAAGGTCATTCCAAACTTTATTGACCTGGAACGCTTTCAAAAATCAAAAAAAGAACATTTCAAGAAAGCTATTTGCCCGGATGGTGAGAAAATTGTGACCCATGTATCCAATTTCCGGGAAGTGAAAAGAGTAACGGATGTGGTAGCAGCATTTGGAAAAATGCTGGAAAACGGGGTAAGAGCAAAACTGCTTATGGTAGGTGATGGACCTGAACGCCCCAAAGCCGAAAATAAATGCCGCGAACTTGGCATGTGCGATCATGTTCGGTTTCTTGGAAAACAGGACCAGGTTGAGGAAGTGTTGTCCATCTCTGATTTATTTATGATTCCCTCCGGAAGCGAAACATTTGGTCTGGCCGCTCTCGAAGCCATGAGTTGCAGTGTACCGGTAATCAGCTCAAATATCGGTGGTTTGCCGGAAGTAAACATTCATGGCGAAACCGGTTACCTTTGCGAACTGGCTGATATTGAGTGCATGGCCAACCACGCTACCGAGATCCTGACGGATGAAAAGCTGCAGGAAAGAATGTCGAAAGCTGCACGGCAGCGTGCCGAGATGTTTGAAATGGATAAAATTGTTTCGGTTTATGAAGACTATTACGATGAAGTGAAATCTTCTTTATAGCTCCAATCTTTCCTTTGTAAAAAAGCTTCATATAAAATTAACGGGCGTTTTATACCCTGTAAATAGAGAGATCATTTTCTTGTTCACCAATTTTATATGAAGAGATATGAAAAAACCTGAACTCAACTTTGTTGTTGATACAGTCGCCTTTTTCCTGTTTTTATGCCTCATTTCTACAGGATTTTTAATTTATTTGATTATGCCGCCGGCATCAGGACTTGCAGTTTGGGGAATGGACCGCCACGGATGGGGAGAAATTCATTTTTGGATTGCACTCACTTTTCTTGTTTTGATGGCCATTCACTTCATTTTGCACTGGACCTGGATAACAACAAAAGTAAAAGGAAGGTCGAGAAGTGGTCACATTTCAAAGACGCGAAGTATTATCGCGGTTTTGGTTATTCTGTTTGTTCTTTTTTTGTTGCTGACTCCGTTCTTCAGCCCAATAGAAAAAAGCAGTGAAGGCCACGGACATCATGGCGAACATGTTGAGGCCATGCGGTAAAAATTTCACTGCAATTTCGGGATTACATGAACAGTGTCATTGCGATCTCGACGGATGTCGTAAAGAAGCCTCGAATAGGCATACCTTAGACACAATCCCCAAAGTAGCTGGGGATTGCCGCGTCGTCACTCCATTCCTCCTCGCAATGACTCAATAACCTGCTGCCTGGCCATCAACCCGCGATTCTGACGCACCAAAATAGACTCCTTTTTCATGATCTCTCATGATACCCTGGTAACGCCCGAAAAAGCTGTCGCCAATTTGCACTCTGTGTCCCCGGGCCCTGAGATCCTTTACTACCTGATAATCTATCGAAGATTCAATACTGACTTGTCCCGGACCAGTCAGGTTATCAGTAACGTTATCGGTAGGTTCGGTTGAACCAGAATGATCCCAACGAAGAGCGTCTCCAGCCTGTTGAATGTTCATCCCAAAGTCGATGATGTTGGTCAGAAGACTTACATGCCCGATTGGCTGATACGCCCCTCCCATGTTTCCGTAGGCAAAAAACGGTTTCCCATCTTTCATCACAAACCCTGGAATAATGGTGTGAAACGGTCGTTTGCCCGGCTCATAAACATTGGGATGATTTGGGTCCAGCGAAAATAACTCTCCCCGATTCTGAAAACTAAAACCCGTTCCAGGAACTACAAATCCTGTCCCCATTCCCCGAAAATTACTCTGGATCAGGGAAACCATATTTCCGTCTTTATCGGCTGTGGTTAAGAAAATGGTATCTCCATCCTCAAGTGCCTCTACGCCGGAACTAAGATCTGCCAAAGCTCTCTCGCCAATTAATTTCCGGCGTTCCGCTGCATATTCTTTGGAAAGAAGTACATCATACGGAACCTCATGAAAATCGGCATCGGCATAGAGTTTTGCCCGGTCTTCAAACGCGAGCTTTTTCGCTTCAATCAGAAGGTGCAAAGTTTCGGCACTGGCAAATCCTTTGGAAGCCAAATCGAATCCTTCCAGGATATTAAGCATCTGCAAAACAGCCGTGCCCTGAACATTGCCGCCAACCTGGTACACATCATACCCGCGATAATTTGTGGTCACAGGTTCTACCCAGTCCGAATGGTGTTTATCAAAATCTTCATACCGCAGGTATCCTCCATGCTCGCGCATATAAGCATCAATTTTTTCGGCAATTTCTCCACGGTAAAAAGCATCGCGGCCCTGTTCAGCCAACAACCGAAAGGTATTTCCCAAATCCGGATTTTTGAAAATTTCACCTTTTCCCGGCCCTTCCCCATCAATCGTAAATGTTTCTTCGAATGCACCCGGCTGCTCTTTTAAAAACGGAGCACTTCTGCGCCAGCCGGCAGAAATGGCTTCCGTTACGGGAAAACCCTCTTCAGCGTAATGAGTGGCTCCCGCCAGAATATCGCTCATCGGAATGGAACCAAACCGCTCATGAAGCTCAAACCAGCCATCTACAGCGCCGGGCACAGAAACTGACAGTAAACTGTATGACGGGATCGATTCTGCCCCCACCTCATCCAGCTCAGCCATAAGTTCATCATACGAAAGCCCCATGGGAGAGCGCCCGCTGGCGTTTAAAGCATATAACTGACCGCTTTCTTCATGCCAGATAATGGCAAAAAGATCTCCTCCAATTCCGTTGCCAGTTGGTTCCATTAAACCCGTTGCGGCATTTGCGGCAATGGCGGCGTCAATAGCGTTGCCTCCCTGCTTCAAGATGTCGAGGCCAATTTGTGTTGCCAGAGGATGGCTTGTCGCCACCATTCCATTTGCAGCAATTACTTCCGAACGCGTCACATTCAGGGGACCGGCTTCACGATCGATTTGAGCAAATGCTGTGAGATTGAAAAGGGAAAAACTTGAGACAATAAAGAGGAATGAGAGAAGCTGTTTTCGAAAAATCATAAGAAAGTCTGGTTTGGTTAGGATCTATACAGTATACAACCGGATTCGCGTGTTTTCAATACGGTTATGGATTTCATAAAATTTGTATTCACTGCACTTTTTGCGAACTTTCTGTTTAGAAAATTGTTTTAACATGAAATCAATCAACAATTGAATGATCCAGGAATATTTAAATTCGGTTGATAAATTTATCATTATTGGCGATCGGGTACTCATCAAACCGCGAGATATGGAAACCCGAACCAAAAGCGGACTTGTTCTCCCAGCCACGGTAAAAGAAAAGGAAGAAATCCAGAGCGGGTACATTATTAAAACCGGCCCCGGTTACCCGATTCCATCGCAGGAAATTGATGAACCGTGGAAAGATCAGACATCCGATCCAAAATATATCGGCATGCAGGCAAAAGAAGGCGATTTGGCCATTTTTCTGAAAAGCCGTTCACACGAAATTGAATTTGAGAATGAAAAGTTTCTCATTGTTCCGCATGCTGCCATCCTTTTGTTGATTCGCGACGAACACCACCTCGAATAAAAACCTACATCTTATGAAACGCGCTGATTTTCTCAAACAACTTGCATTTCTATCGGCTGGATCGGCATTGCTGCCAAAACTTAAATTTCCGAAGGATTCTCCGTTTACTGAACTGAGAAACGGCGTTGGAATCTTCACGATGCAGGGCGGGACCATTGGCTGGCTCACAACGGACGATGCCATTGTTGCCATCGATTCCCAATATCCCGATCCTGCGGAAAAATTTGTTTCCGGCATTTCAAGTTATGGGGGCGGACCTGAAAAAGTGTTGTTTAACACGCATCATCATGGGGATCATACCGGTGGGAATCCGGTCTTTGCAGAAAATGGATACCGAATTATCGGCCATGCAAATGTACCGGATTTGCAACGAATCGCGGCCGAAGGTCAAGAGAATCAACCCACCGTTCCCGACACAACTTTTGAGGAAGATTTTGACCTTTCTGTAGGAAATGAAACCATTCACGCCAAATATTACGGTCCTGGCCATACAAAAGGAGATTCCGTAATCTGGTTTGAACATGCCAATATCGCCCATATGGGAGACTTGGTGTTCAACCGGCTTTATCCCTACATCGACCGTGGCGGCGGCGCAATGATTGCCAACTGGATTCCACTTCTTGAACAAGTTGCCGATGAAGCAGATTCAGATACCCTTTTCATATTTGGACATGGCAATCCTGAATTCGGTGTCACCGGAAGCAGTGAAGACCTTCTGCATTTACGCGATTTCTTCTCTCACCTGATGGAGTACACCCGAAAAGGAATTACTGCTGGAAAGAGCAAAGATGAAATCACAAATATTCAGTCTTTTGAAGAATTTCCTGATTTTGTAAGTCCGAGTGACTTTCTCTCCCTCTCAGCAAATGTAGATGTTGCCTATCGTGAACTTACAGAAGCAGAATAAAAACACGGCTTCTTCAGTCAGCAAAATGAGTTCTTCCGATCAGCGAAGATGTATCTATTGCGGAAGTAATGCGCCGATTGTTTGGGTTCATGGTCATGGCCAGTGTTCATCTTGTGGAATTAATGTAGATGAGTGCTGCCGGGGAGAGAGTTGTGATTATGAGCGGTAGATGGTTTTAAGTAGAGAGTTTTTCGTCCATAAAAGTACGAACGAGAAACTTGCATGATTTGGGATTGAGGATGGGGGAGTGTGGAGTGCGTTGTTGAATATTATACACAATTACAGTTCCTTTCTATCTACCTAAAACCATCTACTTAAAGAATGAAGCATCAACATTTTTCCACATTTCTGATTCTGATCTTTCTAACAATTTCAGCTTCAGCCCAAACACAAAATCAACAGAGAGCACGCGAACTCGGTATTGAAACCGGAATTCTGACCCCGGGTAAGTGGAATGCCATCACAGATGTAGCCGGTGTGAAAGTTGGCCATCAAACCATTATTGAAGGTGATGATATACGAACAGGTGTGACAGCCATTCTTCCACATGATGGAAATATTTTTCGGGAACGGGTTCCGGCAGCAGTATTTGTAGGAAACGGATTCGGAAAGGCACTTGGATTTACACAAGTTCGGGAACTTGGTGAAATTGAAACGCCAATCGCTCTCACCAACACTCTTAGTATTCATACGGTGGCAAACGGTGTGGCCGACTACGTTCTCAATCAACCTGAAAATGAAAATGTGCGATCCGTAAATCCGGTTGTGGGAGAAACCAATGACGGCTGGCTGAATAACATCCGCGAAAGAAATGTGGGTATTGATGATGCGTATGCCGCCATTGAAAACGCCAAAAGTGGCTCTGTGAATGAAGGAAATGTTGGTGCGGGAACCGGAACAAGAGCTCTGGGATTTAAGGGAGGAATTGGCACATCATCAAGAGTTCTGCCCCGCGATAAAGGCGGATATACGGTTGGCGTTTTGGTGCAATCCAATTTTGGCGGAATTCTTACAATCAACGGAGCGCCGGTCGGTAAAGAGCTGAACAATCATTACATGGCAAATGAAGTGCCTTATGATGTGGATGGCTCCATTATGATCATCGTTGCGACGGATGCGCCCATCACATCCCGCAATCTTGAGCGTCTGGCGAAACGCGCATTTCTTGGAGTAGCGAGAGTCGGCGGATTTGCTTCCAACGGCAGCGGCGATTATGTGATTGCGTTTTCAACCAGCGAAGATGTTCGAATTCATCAGAATGGAGAATCCACAAATTCTATTACCGAATTAAAAAATGATGCCATGACTCCCCTTTTTCTCGCCGCAGTAGAAGCAACAGAAGAAGCCATTCTGAACTCTCTCTTTGCAGCCGAAACAATAACCGGCTGGAATGGCCACACACAAGAAGCTCTTCCGGTTGACGAAGTGATGGAAATTCTGAAAAAGTATAACGCTGTGGAGAAGCAGTAAATAGTCGATGGTTTTAAGTAGATAGAATTAAACTAAGATTTAGTCTTCTCACGGCTTCTTCAACTGCAACAAACAACCGGCAACTAACTACAAACCACTTATAACCATCTACCTAAAACTATCTACTGCCGTTGTCAATTGACGGGCTAACTTCGTATCATAAATAGTTATACAAGCTTTTTTCTTTATGGATCAAAAAACAATTTTAGTGGCATTTGGAGGTGCGTCTCCAGAGCATGAGGTTTCTGTCATTACATCACATCAAGCCATTGCAGCATTGCAGGAATCGAACTATTCCATCACCCCTCTTTACCTTACAAAAAACGGCCGGTGGCTGACGGGCGAAACATTACTCGATCTGAAAAATTTTGAAGATTTAAAAAAACTCGAAGACAGTTGTACTCCCTGTACATTCGGCCAAAATGAATTTGGTCAGCCGGTTCTTCTTGAGCAAAAAACCGGATTTTTCTCAAAACCTAAAACCACCCCTATTTTCGCCGTGATTGATGGATTCCACGGATCCAAAGGAGAAAATGGCGCATTCCAGGGCGCTTGTGAAATGTTTAACATCCCATGTACCGGAAGCGGCGTTATGGGTTCTGCTATCGGTATGGACAAAGTGATGGCAAAAACCATCTGCCGTGCCAATGAAATCCCGGTTGCTGAAAGTGTGGACTTCTTTGAACCAGACTGGGTAGATCATCAATCAACCCTGATAACCAAAATTGAATCGCTTGAATACCCGGTCATTGTAAAACCTGTTCACCTGGGAAGCAGTATCGGGGTTGAGGTTGTGATGAATCAGGAATCATTGATTCGTGCTGTAGAAGCCGCTTTTAAATATGATGACCACTTGCTTGTTGAAACGGTGATCACACCCCTAATGGAAATTAATTGCTCGGTATTAGGGTCCTCCCGGGCTCAAAGAACCAGCGTTTGTGAGCGTCCGATTGGCAAAGAAGAACTTCTCTCTTTCCAGGATAAATATTTGAATGACGCTGAAGCAAAGGGCATGGCTTCGGCCGACCGGGAAATTCCCGCCAAAATTCCGGATGAACTCACAAAGGCGATACAAGAAACCTCTGTCAAAGTTTTTAAACTGCTTTCTTGCAGCGGACTGGCCCGGCTTGATTTTCTTGTGAATGAAGAGACACACCAATTTTACTTCAATGAAATCAACACCATACCCGGCTCATTTTCGTTTTATTTATGGAAAGAATCTGGTATTTCATTTACGGATTTGTTGTTAGAACTTATCGACATTGCCGTGGAAGATCAGAACCAAAAGGCAAGACGTATTCAAAGTTACGATACAAACTTATTAAGCCAGAAAGCTGTTAAAGGTATCAAAGGACTAAAAAGCAAAAAATAGATGAACATCAAACATGTAAGAAACCTCGCCCTTTTGCTGTCGTTGATGACAGTAGTCTATGCTTGCAGCAGTTCCAAAAGTACCGTCGTTGTAGTTGAAGAAACGCCTGCTACCGAGCAAACCCCTCAACCGGATTCAGTCGATGAACAATTCACAGAAATTACAATTGGCCTGATCGACTCTGTTTCTAATTTTGATCCGCTTTTTGCAGAAAATCTCAGCACTCAGCGAACCTTGTCTTTGATTTATGAGGGATTATATACGCTGGACCGGCAGGGAAATCCAGTTCCGGCAATTGCCAGTGAAGTAGAAATTTCTGACGACAGCCTGCAGTATGTTTTTACCCTGGATGAGAATAAATACTTTCACAACAGTTCTGTTTTTACCGCTGGTGTTGGGAGAAGAGTGTTGGCGTCTGATGTAAAACAGGCTTTTGAACGAACGGCAAAAAATAACGTCCCGGGAAATGCCGCACAGTTGTTAATGGGTATCAACGGATATGAGAATTTCTTCCTGGAACAACGGTCTGTTTATGATGCAGGTAAACGCGTGTTGGATGGCGTCGGTGGCATTCAGGTTCTGAACCGGCAGACCGTCGCGATCATCCTTACAGAAAAAGATCCGGATTTTCTGAAAAAGCTCGCATCACCTTATCTCTTTGTTTATCCGCAGGAAGCCATCAATAACAGCAATCGGCCGTTGGTAAATAATCCCGTCGGCACCGGACCGTATTTTCTAAATCGTGTGCAAAATAATGGCCAGATTGTCCTTTCAAGGGATGAACGGAGAACCAATGGAGAGCCTGAGCTTACTCTCATAAACAGAATTAACCTGGTTCATTTTGCGGATGAGACACAACTTTTTGAACAGTTTACCGCCGGTCAAATTGACTGGATTCCTGAAATCGGTCCGGCAATTTCTGAACAGGTTTTAGATGACGATGGCGAACTGCAAGCAGCTTACGAAGGAAACCAGGAAAGTTACTTTAGCCTTGCAGAAAATAATGCAAATCGAGTTGTTGCATTTTATCTTAACGAACGGGCTACGGTCAACCAGGATTGGCTCATCAACAGGCTGGCCTATTTAACAGATGAAGATTTTGGAATACGCGGTGCGGTGACACTGAATGTAGATGATTTTGAAATTATCGAAGAAGCTGAACCGCAGGAACAGTATTACACAACATTTACGGAAGATTCGTACGCCCGGCAACTACTCACGGAGCTTCACAACATTATCTTTATTCCACAATCATCCCTTGTTCTTTTTGATATTCGTGTTCCAACCAACCAAACGTCTATTTATTCTGAAAACAGCAGTTCGTGGAATGAAATGCTGGAGCCGTTAGACGACTCTTATTTCTTACGGGTGGACACAAAAATCCTTGGCCTCTACCAGGATTATGTTACCGGAATTGAATCTACCACCGTGCCCTGGCTTCTGCATATTGATGAAATCGAGGTTCAAAATTCTCAATCAACCGTGCAATGACTTTTTGCATCATAGCAAATCCTGAAAAGTATTCCATCCAGGATCCGCTCGAAAGAGTGATCAAATGGTGCCGTGCCAATGACATTCAAGTCTTTGCCAGCCAAAAGCTAAAACAACATTTCCCGGAAATTGTAGTTGGTAAAACTATCTCCATCACCCCCGATGAAGCGGAAGCGGTAAAAGACGCCGACATCATTATTGCTATGGGTGGCGATGGCACGATGTTGCATACCGCTCATTTGGTAAAAGAAATTGATAAACCGCTGTTGGGAATCAACACCGGCAAACTTGGCTTTATGGCCAATATTCAACCTTCACAAATTGAAGATGCGCTGCAAAGCGTGGTGGATGGAAAATATCTCCTCGACAAACGCCAGATGCTCATGGCCACCACAGAAGATGAAAGCCGGTATTATGCGCTGAATGAATTTCTCTTTTCGAGAAAGGATACATCTTCCATGATTACGCTTGAAGTTGAATATGATGGCTCACTCATCAACCGGTATTGGGCAGATGGATTGATCATCTCTTCTCCTACCGGATCAACGGCGTATAATCTTTCTGCCGGCGGGCCCATTATTCAGCCAAACACACCGGTAATGGTGGTGACCCCCATCAACCCGCATACGTTAACTACACGCCCGCTTGTGCTGCCAAGCATCCGTCCGCTGACCGTGCGAAGTTTGGGTCCTTTCGACCACATTCTTTTTTCTTATGATGGAATTGTTCAGCCGCACAACAGCAAACTTGACATCGAAATTATTCAGAGCGATTTTTCAGTAGACCTTATACAATTGCCCGATCAAAACTATTTTGAAACACTGCGAAATAAATTGATGTGGGGATACGACAAACGAAAAGACTAACCCATAAATCCGGAATTCATTCAACAAACACAGAGATTCTGTAATTTTTGGATTCCAACTATTTTTAATAGAAACACTCATTAAATCAGAAATAAAATCATGAAAGTAACTGTTGTAGGAGCCGGAGGAAATGTAGGCTCAACGGTGGCATTTGCTATTGCCGAACGCGATTTTGCGAAAGAAGTTGTAATGGTTGATATCGAAAGAAAAGATGGAGAAAAAACCTTCTATCCATCCAAGGGACGAGCGCTCGACCAGTGGGAAACTGCTCCCATTTCCGGTTTTGATACCCGGTTAACCGGAACCGTTGATTATGAAGACACGAAAGATTCTGACGTCTGTGTGATTACCGCCGGTATTCCAAGAAAACCCGGCATGAGCCGGGACGACCTGTTGGAAATCAATAGCAATATTGTTGAAAGCGTAACCAAAGAGTTGGTTAAATACTCACCAGATACCATT
Source organism: Rhodohalobacter sp. 614A (assembly GCF_021462415.1). Classification (NCBI taxonomy): domain Bacteria; kingdom Pseudomonadati; phylum Balneolota; class Balneolia; order Balneolales; family Balneolaceae; genus Rhodohalobacter; species Rhodohalobacter sp. 614A. The sequence continues at coordinate 1,260,020 of NZ_JAKEDS010000001.1, read as the reverse complement.
ATCATTGTGGTATCCAATCCGCTTGATGTGATGGCTTATGTTGCACACGAAACCAGCGGACTGCCTTCTACCAAAGTGATGGGAATGGCAGGTATTCTTGATACGGCGCGATATCGTGCATTCATTGCCCAGGAGTTAGACATCTCCCCGAAAGATATTCAGGCATTGCTCATGGGCGGCCATGGTGATACAATGGTTCCGCTACCCCGATACACCACAGTAGCCGGAATTCCCGTTACCCAACTCATTGATAAAGAGAAACTCGATGCTATTGTAGATCGCACCAAAAAAGGCGGCGGTGAAATTGTCGGCCTGATGGGAACATCAGCCTGGTATGCTCCCGGAGCTGCAGCCGCACAAATGGTTGAAGCCATTATGCTCGATCAAAATCGAATATTTCCGTGCGCTGTGCGTTTAAATGGTGAGTATGGAATCAACGATCTCTTTCTTGGCGTGCCTGTGAAGTTGGGACATGGCGGAATCAAGGAAATCATTGAGGTTGATTTAAACGATGAAGAACAGGATCTTTTAACTTCATCAGAAAAAGCAGTTCGTTCCACTTTGGACGAATTCAAAAAACTGATGGAAGATAAATAAACCGCAAATAAACGAAGACATAAGGCTCTTCACTACTTGCACTTATGCCTCAATCCGGTTTCCGGGTTGAGGCTTTTTTTATTATGGAAAAGATTGATTGAACGATTTAAAGATTATTCAGGTATATACATTTCAAAGCTAAAATGATCGCCCAAACCCCCCTCCAAAAAAGATTACTGGCTCAAGAGAATAATTCTTTAATTCTAAAATGTCATTCAGATGAAAATTCTTATTGTGATTCTTTTTTGAAAAATCACTTACAGGGTTTGTCAGAACTCCTGTGTAAGTGAACTCAAAATTCTGAGCAAGCAAATTATTATATATTTGTTTGGCATTCCTAAAACCATTTAAAATTGACTGAGATATTTCTTTTTTATTCTCATAAAAATCTGGCTTCGCTCCTCTTAACCAATAGTAAAAATCGTCTCCACCTAATGAATTATAAATATAGATAGATCTTATTTTGTTTTTAAAGGTTTTTTGTGGCGGTGAGAGTTTCTCAAGTGGAACTAAATGAATAGGATAAGTATCTGAAATTTTTAGAAAGAGGAATCTTTTTTTAATTCTTAAATAATCATCTAAGACTTCTTTAAAAGTTTCAATAGAAATTTTATAGGGAAAGTTAAATCTAATATCCTTAAAAGGATTTTTGGAGAACAAGTCAATCTCAAACTGATCGTAGATAAAATCGAATTTAGCCGTCAAAAAACATCTAAAAAACAAATCATAAACATTCGAACTTAACTCTTTCTTTATTTGAGATAACTCTGGAAAACTATACTCTTTTTTGTCATTCATCCACTTTTATTCAATTAAAAACTACTCCTTCTGCAATTCCCGCTCTTTAAACTCATCATCAAAATAATTATACCATTTGCGGAATGGACGGAAGGCATTTTCTGCATCAAAGGGACGTTTGTATTCACTTTGTTTGCACTCTTCGCTACAACAGCCATCCATGATTTTGGCGCCCTCTTCCGAGCATACAAACAACTTATTGCATTCCATATTGGCGCAGTTGATATAGCTGTCAGCAGGCTTGCCGGTAATTTCGCAACGGGCAATGGGTTGCAAATCTCCTTTGTTCACCGGAACGACTAACCGGTCATCAAACACAAAACATTTGCCTTTAAAATGTTCGCCACCCTCTTCTTTGGCATACCGCAGAATTCCGCCGTGAAGCTGATTGACATCATCCCAGCCTTTCTGCTTCATCAAAACAGAGAATTTTTCGCAACGAATTCCGCCCGTGCAGTACATCAATACTTTCTTGTCTTTGGGGATCTTTTTTTCGGCTTCATCCAGCCATTGCGGGAAATCATAAAAATTGTCCACATCCGGGGTCATAGCCCCTTCAAAATGACCTACTTTTGATTCGTAATTATTCCGAACGTCAATTATTACAAAATCGTCTTCGTTTTCCATTACGTTTCGCCACTCTTCCGGCTCAAGGTAATTTCCTCCATTCTGAGGATTCAGACCATCCATGTGAATGGCCACCAATTCATCGCGAACTTTACAAATCAGTTTTGCGAAAGGAATCTCATCATGTTGGTCGGTTTTAAATTCGGTATTCTCGAATCCCTCGATCTTCCGCAAATATTGCCGGTAATTTTCAATTTGCTCGGGAGTTCCGCCAAGAGTTCCGTTAATTCCCTCTTTGCCGATATATACGCGCCCTTTCAGACCAAGTCTCTTTAATTCTTTTTTATGATCTCCACAAAATATTTCGGGATCAGCAATCGGACTAAAATTATAGTAAAGTATTACTTCGTATTTCATATTGTATATTCAGACGATTTATAAATAGAATTCGTTAAACCTGTCACGAATTCATAATTTACGACGATTTCAAATAATTTTTAAACCCTCTCTGAACGGGATTCATGATCAACCGCATCCGGCAGATTTTATTGACTTTTTTATGTTTGGCTTTTGCGCTTGGAGGACCAAATTTATTTGCACAAAATCATATCGATCCCATACTTCCCACCGCTCACCACCCGGTACTTTCAGCTATACAAAAAGAAGTTGCCATCGGTAATATTTCAAAAGAAGAGGCACTGCTTCAATCCATTTATGCCGGTTTTAAACCCGAACGGCTGGATACGCGCTTTCGTACATCTTCCGATCAACTTATTAAATGTTTGACGCCTGTTCTTGCAGAGTACGAGCAAATGAAAGATCAAATGAATCCGGCCACGGTTTCAGAAATTGAAACTCTTCTTTCTGTTGAAACCTCCGCCGAAACCCGTAGTCATACTTCTCCTTCAGGAAATTTTATTCTTTATTACGAAACCACCGGACTGGATGCAGTGCCGCTTGAGGATCTGGATAACAGCGGCGTCCCCGATTATATTGAAAAAGCTGCATTTGCGGCTGATTCTTCCTACCGTTATGAAGTGCTCGAACTCGGTTTTATGGATTTTCTTAAGGACGAACCGTATGTGATTTACTTCCAAAATTTTCAATTTTATGGCACCACACGGGCTTCCGGTTCAACCACAACTATTAACATCCATAATGATTTCGGAGGTTTCCCGGGAAATACACATCCCGAAGGAGATCAAACCGGGGCTCTTTATGCAACGATTGCTCATGAAGTGAAACACGCTATTCAATACACAAACAACCGTTGGAAGGGAGATTCCGGAAACGCTGTATGGATTGAGATGGATGCTACATTAATGGAGGAAGTGGTTTTTGACGATGTAAATGACTACTACAATTACATCATGAACTTTAATAGCGCGGATGATGACTGGGATCAAAACTCTCCCCACAGCTCATCCATATTTGGCAGTCCCAATAGCCCCATTCCCGGTTCTTATAATCATATAACCTGGGCACTTTATTTTGCCGAATCGTATGGCATGCAGTTTTGGGTTGATGTTTGGAAAGAGATTCGGGCCGATTATTTGAATAAACAGGACAACGAAGATTTCATCTCCTATTTAGATGCCATAGAGCGGGTTTTAATTGCAAATAATCAAACATTCCCTCAGGAACATATTAATAATCACCTCTGGCATATGACGGCCGGACCTGATTTCATGATCCCCAAATTTGGTTTCCAGGAAAAAGAAAATTATCCCTCCTCAAGATTTATAGAAACACTTTTTCAGCCGCCAGACAGTCTCACCAATCAACTGATTCTTGCAAAAGCGGCAAACTACATTCACGTGATACCGTCCAACATTATTCCCGGACAACCCACTTTTCTCCTCGATGCTACCGTAAACGGTGTTGGTTTAGGTGTGATTGGGTTTTTCAGGAATGGGGAAATTGATACCCAGTTTATCGCAAATCCCAATTCAAAATCCCAGGCCCTTCAAACGACGTGGAGCTGGGACAATCTCACGGATATTCGAATTGCAGTTGTAAATACCCACAGAGACAGTAGCGGAACGTATAATCTTACGGTTACATCGACTATTCCGGATGAGGATACTATTACCCAAAATTATCCAAATCCATTTAACCCGGTTACAAACATCCGGTTTTCTTTGAGTGAAGCCAAACGAGTGAAAGTAGAAGTGTATGACCGGATCGGCAGACAAATTTCTACGCTGATCGACGACCGTTTAAATCGCGGATTCCACACCATTCAGTTCGACGCGTCTGATCTTGCATCCGGCGTGTATTTTTACAGGATTATTACAGATCAAACCGTCTCAACCAAAAAAATGGTTCTTATTAAATAGTTACTGATTGAAGGCAGGCCTCATCAGTGTGGCGTTTCTGTTTACGTCCAGATTTCTCAGTAAACTTTCTCTGACCGCCGGTGATAGTTGAATGGTTTGAATGACCTGACGAGTGGAATCCAGTTTCTGTTCATAAACCTGATTTACTTCGGCCAGCTCTCTCGTCTCAACCTGGAGCTTTGTATTTTCTTGTTTTAACTGGGTCGCTTCCTGTACAAGGTTCGCATTCGGATTCCACGCTTTAAGAAATGCGGATCTGCTTCCAGATTCCGTTTCGACATCCTCAACGATTGCCGTTTGGGTTGTATCGGTTGCCGTTGCGGGATCACGATCATCAATATCAGCGGGAAGAAAAGAAGTACCGCCCATAATGGTCAAATAAATCAGGAGCCCGTTAAAAGGTGCTATCACCAGTTTTTTTAAAGTTCTTTGATCACTCAGAAAAAAACCGATTAGTGCTACAAGGATGGCAATTGTAAACCCCAGGACTTTCAGATCTATATCGCCCCAGACATCGGAAATGGCACTGGTTGCTACCCAGGTTACCACCACTCCTCCGTACAGCGTTCTAAAAGATGCATCGTCAAAGAATTCTTTTTGCGGTTGCGAAATGGCTTGGTCGTTGGGTGGAGTCATGGCTAAGGAAACTTGTTTGGGGTTGGGATTCTCTCACTTCTCTTTTGATTCTTTGGTGCAGCGGAATCCCTTATATATTTAAAAAATTTTAATAGTATTCAAGTCCGGCAATAAATTGATTCGATTGAAATCAACTTTTATTCACCCAAAGCAAGTAAATCAACAACCAAATGATCGGAAATTTTTAACCCTTCGGCCGTCATTCTGAAGACATCATTTTCTCGTTCAAAAAAACTTTTTTTGATCTGCTTTTCGATCCATTTTCGTTGCTTATCAGAAAAGCGATAGTCATACATTTCTTCTAAATTCTTCTCTGATACTCCCCATTTGGTTCGCAGTCCCAGCATAATTCTTTCTTCACCAAGTGTTTTTGGGGATAAATTTTCTTCCTCTTCACGATAACTTCCCGACGGATTATTCAAATAGTTTTTCAGATTCGCCTGATTCAGCCATCGTTTTGCGCCTTCTTTATCCCGCCAAAAAGAATGAGCGGATGGGCCCAGTCCTATATAATTTTCATGATTCCAGTAATTACTGTTATGAACCGCTTCCTTCCCCGGCTTTGCAAAGTTACTGACTTCATATTGCTCAAGTCCCGCTTTTTGGAGTTCACTTCGCACCAGGTCGAAATGCTCCGAAACACGATCATCATCCGGCGGGTTGATCCGTCCAAGTTCAACTTGTTTGCCCAGCCGAGTTTTTGGTTCAATGGTTAATGAATAAGCAGAAATATGCGGGGGATCAAAAGATAGCAGTTGATCAATATCACGCTTCAGTTTTGCCGCCGATTGTCCCGGATTTCCGTAAATCAAATCAGCCGTAAATGACGGGAAACCTGTTTTCTGAAGAGCTTCCAGGGCATGAATGGCTTCCCCGGGATTGTGTGCCCGGTGCATAAATTCCAGTATTTTTTTATCAAAAGACTGAACCCCCATACTGGCACGGTTCACTCCCAAATCCCGGATCATGGAGAGATACTCCGGAGTCACATCATCCGGATTGAGTTCCATTGTTACTTCAACAGGATCAACCAGAAATACTTCGTGAAGCGATTCAAAAATACTCTCCAGTTGTTTTTCATTCAGGAGTGATGGAGTGCCGCCGCCCAAATAAATCGTTTGAACGGATTCTTTGGCAAATTTGGAGTCCTTGTAAGACTGAATTTCCGAGACAAGCGCATCAACAAAAGGCTGTCGGAGTTCGCCGCGGGTCAAAAAATAAAAATCACAATAGCTACAAGCTTGTTTGCAAAACGGTATGTGAATGTAAATTCCGGACACTTTGGAATTTTGAATGAAGAATGTTGAGTGTTGAATATTGAATGTGCAATGAAGTGTCTGTACGACTAATGCAAAGCACAATTTACTTTACAAGTTTCTGCAATATTATCGCAATGACGATTCCTAATTCAACATTCAAAATCTATAATTAAAATTAGCCTTTGGCTTTATAGAAAGGATTTTCGTCGTACTTGTCCACCTGCCGATAGGTTCGCTGGTACTTCACGTAATTCTCAGCATTTTTAACGATGTGCCTGAGTTCCTCATCCGTAAGTTCTCTTGCTTTCCTTGCCGGCGTTCCCATATATAAAAAGCCGGATTCTAACCGCTTGCCGGGCGGCACAAGGCTTCCGGCCGCAATCATCACATCCGATTCCACAATCACATCATCCAGAATAGTAGACTGAATTCCAACCAAAACCCGATCATGAATGGTACAGGCGTGAATCATCGCATTATGGCCAATGGTAACCAAATCGCCCAATTTTGTAGGGCCGGTTTGATTTGTGACGTGAATGCAGGTGTTATCCTGAACATTGCTTTTTTCTCCAATCTCAATCCAGTTAACATCCCCCCGAATGGTAACATTAAACCAGATGGAACTTTCGCGGCCAATAGTCACATCCCCGATGATATCGGCACTTGGAGCCACAAAAACAGAATCATCAAATTGGGGAGATTTTTTTAGAAATTCGTAAATCATATAGAGGAGATTATGTCTCTAAAAAAGACAATCCGAAGCAGAGCTTCGGATTGAGTATAAAGAATTATGAATGATGAACCATTTCTGAATTCAACATTCCTTGTTCGATATTCAATAAATATTAGCCTTCCGACCGGTACATATACAGTTCTACAATTGCTTTGAACTGGTCGTACGAACGTGGATTCTGCCGCAATTTCTGTCCGTTCAGGAAATATGTAGGCGTAGAGTTGACCGTTCGCCGTATTCCTTCCTGGCGCTGCCTATTCACTGTCTCAGCCACTTCATCCGATTCGAGATCTTCTTCAAATTGTTCCATATCGAGGCCAATCTGCTCGGCAAAATCAAAAAAGTATTCCTCTGCCCCGCCTTGCGACCATTGCTCTTGGTATTGAAAAATCAGATTGTGCATCTCCTGGAACTTACCTTGTTGATTAGCTGCTTCAGCTGAACGTGCTGCAAGATCGGAAAACTGATGTCCCTGAAGTGGGAAATAACGATACTCCAATTCAACCATATCACCATACTCGGCTTTCAGTTGATTCTCAATAGGAACATACGCCTTGCATGCCGGACACTGGTAATCACTATACTTCAGAATTTCTACTTTTTGAGCTACGCGCTGAGCATTACTCGCCTCAGACTGGCCATTGGAATTACCGAAAACGCCACCATAATAAAGTGCCGTGATAGCCACCCCGATAAAGGCAACGAATGCTACTGTTTGTATAACTTTTTTATTCATAATGGAACTTATCTGATTTTTGTTTGGGAAGCCCCTTTCACCTTAATATTAACAAATTGAAACGTGTAGAGTTTACACAAATTCAAAGTGAATTACTGTACAGATTGACTAATCTTGCTTTTATAAGCCATCGCATAGATCTTCATCTGCTTTACCATCGAAGCCAAACCGTTTGAACGAGTTGGCGAAAGATGCTGCTGCATACCGATCTTTTCGATAAATTCAGGGTCCGTTTGAAGAATCGCATCCGGAGTTTCGCCGGAATAGAAATTCACAAGCATCGCCACCAAGCCTTTGGTAATGGCTGCATCGCTGTCGGCTTTAAAAATTATCTTATCATGATCCAGCTCGGTAACAAGCCATACCTGGGACTGACATCCCCGCACAAGATTTTCCTCCACTTTATGCTTGTCATCCAGTGGGTCGAGCTTTTGCCCAAGCTTGATGATGTACTTGTATCGCTCGGGCCAATCACCCAATAATTCAAATTGTCTTACAATCCGATCCTGTTTTTCTTGTATAGTCATGCCTTAAAGTAAGAATTCTTTCGACAGGTTTCGAACCGTTAACGAAAAAGATCAGTTTTTAGTCGTTTTTTTTGCCGAAGAAATCTGAGTAGAGATTGATCCCTTCACGGCTTCAACATTCGCATTCTCAACGTCCCAAACCGGTTTGGCATAATCAATCACTTCTGAATAGCTGCCATCTTTTCTCTTGATGCGGTATTGCTCTGTATTCGGCTTTCCCTGCAGAATGTTTTTAAGATGTGCTTCCACTTTTTCAATATCATCTTTGTGAACAAAATCACCAATCGGTGTACCTTCGGCCTGCTTGGCAGAAACGCCGGTAATCTTTATAAAAGAGTCCGATACATAATCAAAAACAAAATCGCCACCACTGGTCTGTACCAGTTTGTATCGGAAATCTTTTGTTGAATCATACATTTTTCGATACGATTCATTCCGTTTATTCAACATGGCCATAATTCGCTTCTGGAGTGATTTATTCTCGAATGAAGTCCGTACCACTTTCTGGTCATCAATTTCGAGAAGGCGTGTTCTTACCTGAACCTCCACAGAATTGCCTTTCTTATTTACGATATTCAGTTCATACACAGCCCCTTCAAAATCACTCGGCTTAAATTGGTCAAATTTATGCTTGAAAGTTTCGACCTGCTCATCCGCCAAAAGATCCCAGATTTTACTCTTTTTAAGTTCTTCGTCGTCATACCCAATCAGATCCCGGAAGGCTTTGTTGGATGTGATAATATTGCCCTGCTCATCAATATCAATCAGTGTCTTCTTCGACTCCTCGTCAAGGCTGTCGAACTCTATCTGAGAGTCCATCACTTTTCTTTCCGACCGTTTACGCTCGGTAATATCATGCTGATACGACACCCAATGTGTAACTTCTCCCTCTTCGTTCGTAAGCGGATGGATGTCCCATTGAATAATAAATTCTGTCCCGTCTTTTCGGTAATTCACGGTGTGGCCAAAAAATGATTGCCCTTCCCTGAGACGCTTCTTAAGCGTATCTAAAACTTTACGATCGGTTTTTGGCCCCTGAAGAATTCGCGGGGTTTTGCCAATCACTTCTTCTTTTGTGTAACCGGTCATTCGGGTAAAACCGTCATTCACATATACAATTTTAGGACCGGGTTTATCAAGTTCGAGAGTGGTAATCAAAACCGAATCGTAATCACTGCGAACCGCACTCTCTAATAAATCCAGTTGTTCTTTTGCGTTATCTCTCTCCTCAACGAGGCCCTGTACAAATTCGATGAGTTTTTTGTACGATTCTTCGTCTTTACTGTTTGATTTCAAAAATTCCTGAAAATTTCTCATTGTCTTGGTTGTGGTTTTTATACTTAAAAATGCCTTGAAACGTATCGTAAAAGCCCGTTTTCCCATCTTAATAAGGCATATTGAAACGTAAACATGTTACGAACATCGATATGATTGCAAATCATTCCAAAAAAATTCATTCCTTCAAAATAATTTTGGATATCGTCTGAAGTTGCATATTCGACGTACCTTCGTAGATCTTCCCGATTTTCGAATCTCTGTAATATTTTTCCACGGGATATTCCCTCACATATCCATAGCCGCCATAAAGATCTATAGCCATAGAACTGACTTTCTCTGCCACTTCGGAACTGTAATATTTTGCCATGGCCGCCTCTTTCAGAAAAGGTTTTCCTGCTTCTTTGAGCCTTGCAGCGTTATATACCAGCAGGCGGGCCATCTCCAATTCGGTTGCCATCTTTGCAAGCTGAAACTGAACGCCCTGGAATTCAGAAATGGATTGCCCAAACTGTTGACGTTCTTTGGTATAACTGATCGCCGCATCGTATGCAGCCTGGGCAATTCCAATCATTTGTGCCCCAATTCCAATTCGTCCCTCATTCAGGGTTTCGATAGCCACTTTGTATCCTTTTCCAACTTCCCCGAGAATATTTTCTTTCGGAACTCTCACGTCTTCAAATGTCAGTCCGCAAGTTGAGCTGGCCCGAATTCCAAGTTTATCCTCTTTTTTTGATATGGAAAATCCGGCCATTCCCCTTTCAACAATAAAACAGGTAATTCCTTTGTATCCCACCTCCGGATTGATATTCGCGAATACCAGGAAAATATCGGCTTCATTGGCATTGGTAATCCAAAGCTTGGTGCCGTTCAGGATGTATGAATCGCCGTCTTCTTTTGCAGAGCATTTCAGCGCGAAAGCATCACTGCCCGAACCCGCTTCCGAAAGGCAGTACGCCCCTACTTTTTCGGTGGCTAATTGTGGCAAAAAACGTTCTTTGATTTCATCCGAGCCCCATCTCAGAATGGCATTGTTTACCAGTGTATTTTGTACATCCATAAAAACGCCAACGGAGGCGTCTACCCTGGAAATTTGCTCGATGGCTACAATACTCATAAAAAATGTACCGCCACCACCTTCGTACTTCTCAGGAATTTCTATTCCCATAAATCCCATTTCAAAAAAGAGCCGGATAAGTTCGGGATCGAGCTTTGCTTTCTCATCCATCTCCTGAACTTTTGGATGAATCACCGTATCCGCAAATTCCGCAGCCGCATCTTTCAGCATCTGCTCGTCTTCGGTTAGTTGTGTCAATGGATTTGAAGTTGTTCTATTCTCCGTCATAATCTCTTTACATTTTAAATCCGAAATCCTGCCTTTCTATTTAACATAAGTTCGATTTAAAAAAGAATAAAGTAATGAAATCCTTCGCATCGACAATGCTCAATGAATTTCTATCGAACTTGCGTTATTTAATATCTGAACCATTTTTTAACAATCCCTTCAACATAAGAATTCTTCAAAAAGGCATCTTATGCAGAATTGTTTTGGGAATGATTGGCACGTCAACTTTAATTGAGAATTATCTCTAAAATATATGTATTTGAAAGCGCTTTTACCCAAATGAATCACTCAATTTGTTAGGGAATAAAGCCGGGTCTGATTATTTTTAATAATAAGGTTCATTTAAGACAGAAATACCATGACAACCAATAAAAACGGACAAAAAAAGAGGTTGTGGGATTTTGAGCCTGTACGTAAAATCGAGTGGGAAGAACAGATCACAAAAGATCTGAAAGGGGCCGACTATAAGGCCAGATTATTTTGGGACTCCCGCGAAGGTTTCACTACTGCTCCTTTCTACATGAGAGAAGACCTGCAAAACCTGGAGCATAATGCTAAAGACACCATCCTCAGCAAAACCGGATGGACATGCTGTGCTCCCATTTATGAAACATCTCCTGAAGAGGCAAACAAATTTATTAAAAAAGCAATCCACAAGGGTTGTGGGGCTTTCTTTATTCAATCGAAATCGTCCTGGAAATCGGGAAATCTCGGTGGAGATATGCACGGAACACAAATCCAAAAAGAGGTTGATCTTGATCAGCTTGTAGATGGATTTGATGTGGACAGCGTTGAATTTACATTTGACTCGGGAATGACTACTCCCGCACTTGTAGCAATGTTGAAAAATCATCCGAATGAGTTTACAAATCCCAAGTTTATTTTCGATCCATTTACATATGTCGCCGAACGCGGACGTATGCCACTTGGCAAAAAGAAACTGAAAGGGATTGTAAACGAACTCGCTGCTCAGAAAAATTATAAAACACTTTGTGCCGACGGACTTTTTTATCACCGCTCTGGCGCAACCATTGTACAGGAGTTGGGACTGGCTCTTGCAACGGTCAGCGAATTCTTGTCATTGATTGACAAGGAAAACAGGCAAAACGCGGCGAATGCTATTTTTGTACGCCTCGCTGCCGGACCGCTTTATTTCCCCGAAATTGCCAAATTCCGGGCTGTTCGAATACTTTGGGATCAATTGATAAAGGCATATGGATTTGAGAATCTGCCGCAACTAACGGTGATTGCAGAAACATCAAAAATAAACAAGACCCTTACCGATCGGCATAATAATCTGATTCGAACCATTACCGAATCGATGTCGGCTGTTTTGGGAGGTGTGGATCAACTGATGGTTCATCCTTATGATGTTCTCGAATCTACCCCCGGCGATTTCTCCAGACGCATTGCCCGAAATGTGCAATACATTTTGAGGGATGAATCTCATCTTGGTAAAGTGGCTGATCCATCTGCCGGTTCGTACTACATCGAAAACCTGACTTCCTCCATCGCCAAAGAAGCGTGGGAGTATTTTCAAACCATTGAGAAAGAAGGCGGCTTGATACAGAGTCTTAAAAACGGATCCATCCAGGAAGTGATCAACCGATCTAAAAAAGAACGCGAAGATGCTGTAAATCGAGGAAAAAAAGTTCTGGTTGGAACCAATTACTATGCGAATGCAGAAGAAGATCTGCCGGTGACGTTGAATCCGCCGTCATTTGCAGACTCGCTTGAACTGACCGATTTTGAGTTTAAACAAACAAACGGAAGCCTCATCAAGGCATTGCAAAAATCCTTCAAAAAAGGAGCCACAGTTGGCGATGTAATCCAAACGATGCTGAAACCGAAAAAAGTTCTTTATCAAACGGTTGAGGAGACAAACCTTGGGTCTGTCTTTGGTGAAATCCGGCTCCGAACAAAATCACTCACTAAAGAAACCGGAATTGAGCCTGTGGTTCACCTGGTTCCTGTTGGCGATGTAAGATGGCGAAACGCCCGTGCCACCTTCTCGCACAACACCCTGGGCTGTGGCGGTTTTAAAATGGACCACCCCAATGGTTATGATTCGGTTGATGAAGCCGCTGAAAAAATTGAAACCGGAAATGCAGACATCTTTGTACTCTGTAGTTCAGACAAAGAGTATGAAGAGCTGATTGAACCATTCTGCAATGCATTTTCCAAAAAAGGAATTTGTATCCTGGCCGGGCATCCGGGCGACAACGAAGAGAAATACCGCAAAGCAGGTATGGATATCTTTATTTATAAAGGCATGAACATCCCAGCCATGCTGCTGGATATCCAAAACAACCTGTTTGAAATGGAGGAAAAACATGAGACGACCTGATTTTTCAAAAATCCCGTATAAACCGAACGGAACACAGGAGAGTACTTCAACTACGAAACAGAAGGCTTGGGAAACACCGGAACACATCCCGGTAAAACATCGGTTCACTGCAGATGATATTGAATCGATTCAGCATTTGGATTTCGCCGCCGGCATTCCGCCTTATTTGCGCGGACCATACTCCACGATGTACACCATGCGTCCGTGGACGATTCGTCAGTACGCCGGATTTTCAACGGCTGAGGAGTCCAACGCTTTTTATCGAAGAAATTTGGCTGCCGGCCAAAAAGGCCTTTCCGTTGCGTTTGATTTGGCCACTCATCGTGGATATGATTCCGATCACCCGCGTGTAACCGGCGATGTAGGTAAAGCCGGTGTGGCCATCGATTCTATTCTGGATATGAAAATCCTGTTTGACCAGATTCCGCTGGATGAGATGTCGGTTTCCATGACGATGAATGGAGCCGTGATTCCAATCATGGCATTTTATATCGTTGCGGCCGAAGAACAGGGTGTGCCGACCGAAAAACTGAGTGGTACCATTCAGAATGATATCCTGAAAGAGTTCATGGTGCGGAATACGTACATCTATCCGCCGGAACCGTCTATGCGAATTATTGGAGATATTTTTGAATATACATCCCAAAAAATGCCTCGCTTCAACTCCATTAGTGTGAGCGGTTATCACATGCAGGAGGCCGGAGCCACGGCCGATATTGAATTGGCTTATACACTGGCGGATGGCCTGGAATACGTGCGGCGCGGCATCAAAGCCGGTTTAAGCATTGATGACTTTGCACCGCGTATTTCGTTCTTCTGGGCTATTGGAATGAACCATTTTATGGAAATCGCAAAAATGCGCGCCGGCCGATTGCTTTGGGCAAAACTGATGAAACAGTTCAACCCGAAAAATCCGAAGTCGCTTTCACTGCGAACGCACAGCCAAACTTCCGGTTATAGTTTAACCGAGCAGGATCCGTTTAACAATGTGGCCAGAACCGCCATCGAGGCGATGGCGGCCGCACTCGGGCACACCCAATCCCTCCATACCAATGCGTTGGATGAAGCAATTGCGCTGCCAACGGATTTCTCAGCCCGAATCGCCAGAAATACACAGCTTGTTTTACAGGAAGAAACCGGAATCACCAAATCCATTGATCCCTGGGCCGGCTCCTATTATGTGGAGTATTTAACCGATCAGCTTGCACGGCGCGCTCTTGAGTTAATTGAAGAGGTTGAAAAGCTTGGCGGAATGGCAAAAGCAATTCAAACCGGAATTCCGAAGATGCGGATTGAAGAAGCATCCGCCAGAAAACAGGCCCGAATCGACAGTGGTAAAGAGACGATTGTTGGCGTGAATAAATATCGGTTGCAAAAAGAAGAACCGATTGATATTCTGGAAGTGGATAACGAAAAAGTTCGGAATTCTCAGATCGAACGGCTCCGAAAATTACGGGCTGAAAGAAACGAGGATGACGTTCAACAAGCGTTAGAAGCTATTGCTGAATCTTCTAAAACCGGTAATGGCAATCTTCTTGAACTTGCTGTTGATGCTGCCCGAAAACGTGCCTCGCTCGGAGAAATCTCTATGGCGATGGAAAAAGAATTCGGACGGTACCAGGCAACCATTAAATCAATCTCCGGAGTATATTCATCTGAAATGAAAAAAGATAAAGCATTTGATGAAGCCCGAAAACTGGCCGACCAGTTTGAAGAACAAGAAGGACGGCGACCGCGAATCATGGTTGCCAAAATGGGACAAGACGGCCACGACCGCGGTGCTAAAGTCATATCCACCAGCTTCGCCGATCTGGGTTTTGATGTGGACATTGGTCCGCTGTTCCAAACTCCAGAGGAAGCCGCCAAACAAGCTGTAGAAAATGACGTGCATATCCTGGGAGTATCCAGCCTGGCAGCCGGCCATAAAACACTTGTACCAAATGTTCTTGCAGAACTTAAAAAATATGGTCGTGATGATATCATGGTCATAGTTGGTGGTGTGATTCCAAACCAAGATTACCAATATCTTTATGATAATGGAGTAGCTGCAGTATTTGGGCCGGGAACCGTCATTCCCGAAGCGGCGAAAAAAATCTTAAAGCTGATGTTGAACAGAGAAATTGTCGCTTAGTAAAACCGCAAAGACCGCCAGGATCCACTAAATTTTCTTGGCGATCTTTGCTGGTTATTTCTCACCGTGTACTCTGCATCAATCCCGGCATACTTCAAAAAGTATTTTAAGGGTGGGGAACACTTTGCTGTAAAAATCGATCTCAATCACTATCTTGCCCAAACTTGAAGAGACACAAGAATTTAAGATAGAGATCCCACATGGAAATATTTTTAAGCGCCGAAAGCTGGATTGCCCTTCTCACCCTCACCTTTCTTGAGATAGTTCTTGGGGTCGACAACATCATTTTTATCTCTATCGTATCGAACAAATTGCCGGTTCATCAGCAGAAAAAAGCACGAACGACAGGATTGGTTCTGGCTCTTGTATTCCGGATTTTGATGCTGCTTAGCATTAGCTGGATTATTGGATTTACCGAACCGCTCTTTTCCGTATTTGGACAAGAAATCAGTATTCGCGATTTAATTCTTTTCGTTGGTGGAGTCTTCCTGATTTTTAAAAGTACGGTTGAAATTCACCATAAAATGGAGGGAGAACATGACGAAAAAGGCAAAAAAGAACTCGCTACATTTGGCCAGGTCATTTTCCAGATTGTAGCTTTAGATGTGATTTTCTCGTTCGACAGTATTTTAACCGCCATCGGTTTAACTGAAGAATTGATGCTGATGATTATTGCCGTAACGATTGCAATCGGGGTCATGATTGCATTTGCCGGAAAAATCAGCAGCTTCATCAAAAAACATCCCACACTGGAAGTTCTGGCCCTCTCCTTCCTCATTTTGATTGGATTTATGTTGATGATTGAAGCGTTTGAAATCCACGTACCCAAAGGCTACATCTACTTTGCCGTGTTCTTCTCGCTGATGGTGGAAATTGTCAACATGAAAATCCGCAAGAAAAAAGATGCAACCGAACCTGTGAAGTTGAGGAAACGATTTGAGGATGGGGCGACGGACTAAATAATGTCATCGCGTGTCCTGATTTTTCAGGACGCGGCGATCTCCAAACCTTTATAGGGGGTGTCGCTTGTAATCATGCTCGGGGATTGCCACGGTCGCAAGCTCCCTCGCAATGACCTGAATTTACACTTTCTATCATTCCTGTATCCACCCCATACTCTTCGCGTGTTCCAGCGCTTCGTGAGAGTCTTTCATCAACAGAAAAGGAATATCCAAGTCTTTCGTCATTTCTCTGATTTCTTTTTTTCGGGCATCAGAATGGACATGACGTATGTAAATGGCCATTACCCGGCCGGGGTATTTTTTGTGAATATCGAGATAGATTTCGGGGTCTTCCTCTCCACTGTCGCCAATTAAAATGAATGGAAGTTTGTCGTACACATCCAAAATCATCTCAATATTTCGTGTTTTGAACGAATGCGAACTCTCTTTGATCCACTGGCTTGGGCCGATTCCCAAATCCCTCAGCACAAACGGCGCTTTCGGAATGTTATTCAACCTGCAAAACGTATCCAGCATTTCATACAGATTGTATGAACTTCCCGATACAAACAGGAGCGGGTTTTTATGAGTTTGAGTCAACTCGCGATACAATTCAGGAACACCTTCAAAAGCCACCCGGTTTTCTGAATCGTAGCGAATGGTATTCAAAACCATCTGGATTTTATTGATGATATCGGTATGAATGATCGTATCGTCAATGTCTGAAATAATGCCAAACGAATGGGATTGTTTGGAGATAAGTACCTCGCCGGTAGTTTTGGATTCAAAGCTTAGATCAACCGGCATTTGTGTGATTTCGAGATCCACATTATACCAGCCATCTTCCAAATTTGCCGCATGCAGGTTCTTGAAATGCAGATCAAAATATCCCTCGTCGTCACTGATAGAATTCGCTTCCACCCCGTTTAGAGTTCCCTTAACACCTACGCCCGGAATTTCATCACTGGCATACCGTTTCCAGGTTTTTTTCAGGTTGTAGTAAAGCGTATTCGGAACCACTTTCCCCCCATGAATAATCTCTTCTTTTTCAAGAATGCGGCCTCTCAGAAACGCCTCCTTTTCATTTCCAAATCCCCGGTATGGAAAAATGATAACATCGTTATAAAGATCCAGTTTGTTTTTTACCCGGTACTTCAGCTTGTCGTATCCCAGCTCTGCTTTAATAATCAGATCTTTCAGCATATTCTTACTTTGGGATTTCTATACCTGTTCTCCGTTCAGCTTGTGCAGCAACTGGGGATATCCGTACGAATCCAGTTCTTTCAGTTCAAGAAAGTCAACTTCCAAAATATTCAGTGCAGCCAGCAGATTCTCCTTTTGCTTGTTACCGGAGCTAAATGCCTCAAATCCAAAGGTGTAGAGTGTCTGATCCAGTTCTTCCAGGTGAATTTCCGTAAATTCTGCGCCGCAGCCTTCATCTACAAATTCTCCCTGAACTGACCTCAATGTACTCTGATCTGCGATTTCATAACTTTTTTTAAACCGTTTCTTTTTGACGGCGATCCAATCTCCCATCATTTTTTTATCAATGGTATTGAGGATGTTCTTCTCTTCTGATGTGCTCCACTTTATCCAATGTTCCATCATTCCGAACTCCATCTCCTCATCTTCCGCACATTTCACTTTCAGTTCGTGATTTCCTTCCCGGATTTTTATACCGGTATTGATCGTGCCGGACATCAGGTAATAATCGGTTCGGTCCGATTCTCTTGTCCCTTCTCCGGATTCGGGCAAACGTTTATAAAAATCCCAGATTAAATCCTTTTGTGGTGTAAACCATCGTATTTCGGAGCTTTTAAAAATCATTTTCTATCCTGTCTTTCACAATATTCTCTATAACAATTCAAAATATAATCCCATCCGGATGGGGAATCCATCATTGCCATGTACTCTTCTGCCCCATCCCCATGGTTTTCAAAATTTTTATGCTCCAGTCTTACTGTTGTTGAATCATTCTCCACTTCATCAAATTCAACAACTACCTGACTTGCACGATTTGGATTTGGGACGGGTTCGCGCTTTGAACTAATTTGCCATTTAAAATCAATCCTTTCATTCTCTTTAAATTTGGTTATCCGTCCCCAATCACACCGAAAGCCGTATGGACCTATTTCCGTACACAGACCTCCTTTTTTTGCATCCATTCGAATTTCCTTAAGAGTATCCTGAGACCAGGTGTACTCCCTCGGCCACCACTCGTTTAGCTCATTTACAAATCGATTGAATGCAGCAGATTTTATGGATGAAACTACAACTGATTTTTCAATGCTTTTCATTTTTTAGCGATGGTTATTATAAGTATAACTCTCATAATTGTTTTAACTTTCATATCTGAAAGGGAGTTCATATCAACCCGCTGTATTACTATTTTTAATTATTGAAGATATCTGACGATTCCAAATTACTTGTTTTTTCATGCCAAAAACTGACAAAAAATCTAAACCAGTATTTACCGATTCCATCAACCCGAATTTTAAATCAAAAAGCTCTTCGATAAGAGGCAAACAAGAATATATAGATGGGATCAGGGCGGGAAATCGTACGGTCTTATCTCAAGCCATTACCTTGATTGAAAGCACTCGCGCGGAGTATCGGGAACTGGGCGAAGAAGTCCTGGAAGAGTGCCTCGCAGATACCGGAAATTCTGTTCGTATTGGCATTACGGGTGTTCCTGGCGTAGGGAAAAGCACGTTTATAGAATCGCTCGGAAAGCTTCTTTTGAACAATGGACGAAAGCTTGCAGTTCTTACCATTGATCCCAGCAGCAGCCGTTCCAGGGGAAGTATTTTGGGAGACAAAACCCGGATGCCTTGGCTCTCTGCTCACGAGCGGGCTTATATTCGTCCTTCACCATCGGGAGGGACTTTGGGCGGTGTAGCCAGGAAAACCCGCGAAACCATTCTTCTCTGCGAAGCCGCCGGATTTGACACCATTTTTGTGGAAACGGTCGGCGTGGGTCAGTCTGAAACAACGGTTCAATCCATGGTGGACTTCTTTCTTCTGTTGATGCTGGCCGGCGCCGGAGATGAGTTACAAGGTATTAAACGGGGAATTATGGAAATGGCGGATTTAATTGCCATCAACAAGGCCGATCAAAAAAATATCAATAAAGCCAATCAGGCGCGTCAGGAATATAAAAATGCGCTCTCGCTATTCCCGGCGCCCGAGTCCGGCTGGGAACCGCCCGTATTGACCTGTTCAGCTCTTGAAGAAATTGGGCTGAAAGAACTGTGGGAAAAAATTCAGGACTATCTAACCCTCACAAAAGAGAATGGTTATTTTGAAGCCAACCGGAAAGAGCAGGCTGTTTACTGGATGTACGAATCCATCCAATATCAATTAAAAGAGAAACTTTTTCATCATCCGGCGGTTAAAAAAGAACTACCCACAAAAGAGAAAGAGGTCGAAGAGGGAAAAATCAGTTCGTTCAAGGCAGCTACAGAATTGCTGGAATTGTTTAATGGCTGATTGAAATTCTTCAAAAGAAATGTGGGTTGTATTCGTTTAGGTTTAAATCATCAGGAATTAAAGCTTAAAAACCCATCAATTCTGCCGCATCAAATACCGTAAATTACTACGACAAGCTGGCCGAAAGGTACGATAAGCAATATCAATCGTACCTGAAGCATACCCACGAGAAATTACTGTCCAGGCTTCAGCTTACGCAAAAAGATGAGATTCTTGATTCCAGCGCCGGAACCGGCTTACTGGCTCAGGAAATCCTCAAAAAACATACATCATTTAAGAGACTTGTTTTGAACGACCCCTCTTCAAAAATGCTGGAGCGGGCAAAGTACCGGCTTCGGTATAATGATGATATTGAATTCTATGGGCGGTTTTGTGAGCAACTGCCTTTTGATGACAACACATTTTCTCAAATCATCTGCCTGAATTCTTTTCACTATTATACTCATCAGGGAGATGTACTCCGTCATTTTCGGCGAATGTTAAAGCCCGGCGGTAACCTTTGGATACTGGACTGGAACCGTACCGGATCTTTCAAAATTGCCAGCACGCTCATTAGTTGGCTCTCACCTGAAAATATTAACAGCCGCTCGCTGGATGAAATGAAGATCTTATTACAAGAAAATGATTTCAATATCCTTGAAAAAGAAACGTGGGGTTATCGGTGGTGGAATTTCTTCTTCGTGAGGTGTATACCGTGTTAGAGTTTTTCTTCCCTTTTCTCTAATAATTCTCTTGTCTGTTCCATTATTTACTGTACCTTCCGAATGGATTGACGCTCACCCATTTCTTCTAATTAATAGCGTGTATGATGCCAGAAAAAACAACGGTTATTGCCGCAATTGCCCGCACCGGTTATGTAGCCAAGGGAGTGGTCTACTTTCTGGTCGGCCTTCTAACCATGCAGACCGCAATTGGAATGGGAGGAGAAGCGCCCGGAACAACCCAGGCCCTTCAGGAAATTATTTACCGGCCCTTTGGATCGGTTCTTCTGATAGCAATCATAATCGGACTGCTGGCACATGCAATCTGGCGGATCGTTCAGGCTATTTTTGATCCCGAAAACCGGGACGACACACTTTTTGTCAAGTTGTTTCGAGTCGTTGATTTTTCGATTGGATGTCTCTACATATCCCTTTCGTATGCAGCCTGGCAAATTCTCCGCGGCCTTCAGGCGCAAAGCAGTGATGAAAGCACGGAAGTATGGATTGGCCGCATTTTGGAACTCCCTTTTGGAAAATGGCTGGTTATTTTGATTGCCGTGTCCGTTTTAGTTGGAGGTTTTTACCAGTTCTATTCCGCAGTTGTTGCCAGTTTTGACTACAGCTTCGATTCCAAAAACATGAGCAATCCCGAGAAAATTCTTTTGCGCTGGCTGGGTAGAATCGGCATTTTTTCCTGGGGAATCGTTTATTGTATGGTGGCTTACCTGTTATATCGCGCGGCTTCCACTTTTGATGCCGAGGAAGCTGGCGGACTCGCTGAAGCTCTCAATGCCCTGCGTGATCAACCTTTTGGCATCTGGATTTTAGGGATTACCGCAGGCGGACTCATTATTTACGGGCTTTATCTTTTAGTCCTCTCTTATTATCACAAAGTGTATGATGGGAAACCCTTCGATTAATACGCAATAATCCAATCATTGCGTTTCCAGTCATGAAAGCTGACATTCGACAAATCTACATCAGGATCTATCAACGGCCGCCAAGGGCCTCCGTTAAGAGAACATCTTACCTCAGCATATATCGGCTTGCCATCAAAAGCTGTGCTTAGCATCTTGGCGTATTGTGCAATAAGCTGCGGCCTCCCTATCATATCATTATACTGCCAGGATTGCAGCGGCCCTTCATCAATATCCAATGGCTTTTTTTTAAACGATTTTGAATCTGCTATAAAAAAATCCTGTTCGCATGATTTTGACCGCAGCTTCATGTGCCAGGCAAACCGATGGCCTTCTTCAGTCCAACTGGGGTTTCCGGGAATTACATAATGCCTGAGAGGAATAACAATTTGTAAGAAAACCCAAACCCCTAAACCCGCAAGTACAAGGTTTGAATGGGCAGGCTGGTTCTCATGTTGAACCATATTCTCATCAGCAGGATTCTTATGAAAATCCCAAAACAAGATAGGAGTGATTAATAAACCATAAAGCAAAGGAACCAAGTGAAATGCCTGATGAAAAAACAGAGCCAAAAAACCACCTGTAAGTGAAGTAATAACGACCGCTAATTTCAATCGGACTGAATTCATTTCTTTGAGATACGCCCAAAATTGCCGTGGCCAGGAGGACGGTAAATAGATGACCAACACCCCAATCATAAACCAGGGAAATATTCCGATTGAAAAAAGTCGGTCATTACTCAAATGAAAGAACAGGAGTGCAAGCGCCATCCACGGACGAGTTTTGCGAAACATCAACAATGGCAGTGCCAGCAAATCAAGTAAAAGGCCCGCATAGCTGATAAATAAAGTGACTGCAGGTATATCGAAATATTGCCCAACCAGTGGAAAATCCGTCCCCGGAAGCCATAAATCCATCGGAGAACCGGAAAGCCAATCGGCATTTATCTTTGCAATTCCACCAAAAAAATAGACCGCACCTATCTGGAACTGAAGCAGCATCAGAGTCCAGGCCGGAATCCATTTCCGGCGAAGTTTTGGAAAAAGCCAAACATCCACCGAAAACGTGCGATGGGCGGGAATAAACATCATCAGGAAGCTGAGAAGTATAACCAGGTAAAAATGATTGAGATACCGGCCCTGCTCCAGTAAAAATGTGTAGGTAAACAGAACGAAGAAAAGTACGGTACTTGCTCGGTACAAAAACCCTGCAATAATGAATAAACTGAGAGCGCCAAGCACGAAAAAAAGATAATACATGCCATCGCCCGCGAGTGGTTGTATCCAGAAGAATCCGCCATATTTAAAATTCACGAGTGGCTCTATCCAGTAATCATGAATCCAACCATAGGAAAAATAACGATAGACTTCCCACAGCATAATACTGCCAAACAAAATGCGAAAGGCGACAACATTATCCGGCCTTATTGGGTGAAATAATCGACTAAAACGCATGTAATAGTGCTCTCTTACCAAACCAGGCTAAAAGATTCCGGTTCAATAATTATCAGTTTGATGTACAGGTTGCCCTTGAATCATCTCAACTCAAATGAGAAAGGCAGGGATACCACACAACCTTTATGGGTTGAAAAGATAGTTTTTGAAATCTGATTTTGTAAGTGAGATGAGAAGGATTATGGAAATCTAATAATAATCTTCTGCTCCATTTTTCACATCTCACCGAACCATTAACTCCACATGCAAATGATCCGCCGTACCGACATGCCGCAGAGTTTGAAATCCCATCATTTCAAGAGAAGCTTGCAACAATAAATTCCGTATTTCGGTGCGTCCGCGGGTCCGAAGATCAATCGCATGCACATAGCCGGTTTCGTCCTGGCGATAATGTAACGAATGGGGATTTACAGGAAGCCCCATCGCCCCGTAATCGCTCAATACCCGTTCAATATCTGTAATTACAAGATCGCTGTCTGCAAGTGTTACTATTGATATCGCGACGCGTAAGATGGGATGCATGGACCGGTATACATTTCTGATTTCGTCACTTTTGGCATTAACGCTTGAAAGATAGAATAGAGAAAACAGACAGAAACCAAACACCATTGCGCCGGCCCCACCCAGGCTAAACTGAAACCTCTTTTTCCGGTTTTTAATTTTTTGAAACAGGAAAAGCAGATACGTTAACAGAAGCAAAACAGATACGACAATTCCACCACCCAATGAAATCCAGCCGCCGTAACCGTATTCTAAATTCAGGAAAATGGAGGTGCGTACCAGCAGGTAGAATGGAAGAATCATCAGCCCGATAATGCCAAAAAAAATGACGAGCGACCAAATGAACAATTTTCTGAGTTCGGGATGGCCTTTTTGAGAACGTCTTCTATGCCGGTCTTTTTTATGGAGATCCAGCAGCCAGTCTACATCTTTTTGAGATAGGTTATCCATAAAGTTTGGTACGACGTTTACAGGAGGCTGTTTCAGAAAGGCAATTACAAATCAGACCGGACCCCTATTCATGTGTCTGTCCAGAATTTTTTGAGGTGTGTTGATGAAGATGGATAATGATAGCAAAGAAAAAAACTCATTCACCAGTTTGGAACAACCCCATCCATCAACTTTGAGGATTCATCCAACTTTGAAGGAAGAATGTTCACTACTCTCCGGTGGTATCGGGCGAGGTACTCAGGCCCAGCTGTTCTTTCATTCGTTTCAGGCCTTCGCTGGCTTTCAGTTTCCAGTCTTCGGTAACATAACGACGGACCATCAGAACAGAGCATGGAGCACGGTCGGCGATAACATCAGGAATGGTTCCAAATAACACATTTTTGATTCTCCATTCATGAGATGCACCGATAATCACAAGGTCATGCTCATTCTCTTCAAATTCACGAATAATACCATTCGATACCTCTTCTGATTCGCGAACATCAATCCTGAACCTGTCAAATCCTTCTGTTAATTCTTCAATAGACTTGGCCAATTCTTCCCGTTCGGTTTCTAAATCCACACCCGGCTTCACCAACCGCAGTACCTTTAATTCTGCATCCAAAAACCGTGCAATTCTGATTCCCACTTCAAGCCCCAGCCACGCGTGCAAGCCACCTCCCCAAGGCAGAACAATCGATTTGATATCTTTTAATCCCCGGTCTTTCAACACACCAACATCTGTTCTTGCCGTTTT
Organism: Rhodohalobacter sp. 614A; assembly: GCF_021462415.1. Classification (NCBI taxonomy): domain Bacteria; kingdom Pseudomonadati; phylum Balneolota; class Balneolia; order Balneolales; family Balneolaceae; genus Rhodohalobacter; species Rhodohalobacter sp. 614A. Next base: position 1,235,541 of record NZ_JAKEDS010000001.1, on the reverse strand, counting down.
GATGATTTTCTGAACGGGAGTATTATAAATTCTCCCGACACTAAAACCACCCTGCCAGCCCATCAAAAGCATATCGGCCTTTCGCTGTTCGGTTTCATTTACAAGCCCCTGGAAAATATCGTGAGCGGCCTCGGAAACAGATTCAAACGTTGTTCTTGCCAATTGTGTAGCGGATTCTTTGTCTCCCACTTCTTTCTCCTGACGGGATTGCTCGGCAATTTCAGCGATACTCTCCCGCACAGTAGTCTTTTCATTCAGTTTTCTTCGAATCGTAGCGATAGGTGTTTGCAACGGAACGCGAATCATACCAAGCCCGGTTACTTTCCCACCCTCTTTTGTACCGGTGGCGATCAACTGGCTAAGCCGGAGCAGGTCGCCTTCAGTAGCGGGATTTGCAAGGGCGGCTACAACATGCCGTGGTTTTGTGGAGTTAAGTGACCGAACAGCCGGCGCCCATTCTTCCTCTTCACTAATATGGCGTTCTGTAGGCAATGAAAAGACTTTCATCCCGTGTTCATTCCACTTTTCCCTGAATAGCGGCAGGGCATGATCAAATTCAACTTTGTTTCTTCCCCAAACCACATACCAGGCAAGGCTTGCAACAATCAGCACGACAACGGCAATCTGCGCAAAGGTTCCCGAATAAATAATAATCACTAAACAGCCCAGCGATGCAAAAACCTGCAGCCACGGAGTGCCCGGCGTTCGATATGTCGGTTTGTACCAGTCCGGGTTGGCCGCCCGTAAAACAATGCAGCCTATATTTAAAGCGGCATAACTATACAATTGCAGAACACTGGCAATTTTAGCAAGATCCTCCAGGCTTTCCAGAAATAGAAAAGCCAGGGCTAACACACCGGTGAGAAGAATGGCCCGGTAGGGAGTGAGAAGTTTTTCGTGGATGGCGCTCAGCCAGTTGGGAATCATACGGTCGCGCGCCATAGCAAGATTAATCCTGGATGATGCTAGAATACTGGCATTTGCGGATGAAAGTGTTGCAAGGAGTCCTGCAAAAATAATGGCAATAGCACCGGGACTACCCAGAATCGTTCTCGCCGCTGTGGTCAACGGATCACGGACATTGATGATGGTTTCCTGCGTGAACATTCCTGCAATTACGATCAAAATTATCATGTAGAGAACCGTGACCACCGCTACGGACCCAATCAGGGCACGTGGTAAATTTTTTGAGGGTTCTTTGATCTCTTCGGCAACGGCCGCAATTTTTACAAATCCCAGGAAAGAGACAAAAACCAGGGCTGTAGTTGCAGAAATGGACTCTATGCCAAATGGCATAAAAGGCGTAAAGTTATTTGGGTTGATGTAAAAAATGCCGAGAAAGCTGAAGGCGCCAAGAATCACAAATAAAAGCAAAACCACAACTACCTGCGTGCGTCCGGATTCTTTCGCACCTACAATGTTTAGTATCACCAGCAACACGCCGCCGATAGCCGCTCCCCAAAATGCCGTGAGAGGCAGAAATTGGGATAGATATTCCCCCAACCCATACAGGTAAAATGCAATGGCAAATGTCAGGCTCAGCCAAATTCCCACACCTGAAATTGCTCCAAAAGCCGGGCCTAAAGACCGTGACACAAAAAAGTAGTCGCCGCCGGATGTTGGCATTCCGGTTGCCAATTCAGCAGCGCTGGAAGCCGTAATCATACAAACAATGCCGGATACAAGGTAAGCAAACACAGCAGCCGGCCCTGAAATCTCCAGTGCAATTCCCGCTAAAAGAAATATTCCAGCGCCAATCATGGTACCGGCACCAATCGTCAATGCATCCCAAAATCCCAATTCCCGCCGAAGATCACTCATAAACTCAATTTACCTGTTGTATCCGATTTATTGGTTGACCTAACATATCTATCAAAATAATCATTTCGCTTTGAATGACGATTAAAATATTGGGGGTGAGACCAAATATTGAAAATCCTTTTAAAACTATTGACAATGTCCAACGAATCCCTTCTCTTGTGGCGGAGATCAATGAAGCTGCCAGCTTTTATAACAGGTCGTTACATTTGCTATCTACCTGTACATTCTCCCGCTCACTGAATTCTCACAGACCGTTCAATGACTCAAACCGAAAATTACATTCAAAGCCGATTTGGAGACGCCAAGAACAGGCGCCGGATCTATACCGGATTTTTCATTGCCCTGATTATTGCCGGATTTTACCTCGGCTATTATGATAAATTCCCTGAACAGGACGGCCATTATGGTTTATGGTCTATCATGCCTCCACTTGTTGCCATCGTTCTGGCTTTCTGGACACGCGAAGTAGTGAGTGCTCTTTTTATCGGGATTTGTTTGGGTGGAGTGATTTCGGGGGAAGTGAATATTGTTCAAGGTTTTTTGATTCCGTCCATTGGCACCGAAAGTTTCGCCCTGATTTTGCTGGTTTATCTTTGGGCGCTTGGAGGATTGATTGGTATCTGGACCCGAACCGGTGGAGCCGAAGTATTTGCAACCTGGGCCAGTAAGAAAATGGTTCGCGGACCAAAATCAGCAAAGTTTTTTACCTGGTTTATGGGGCTCATTTTCCACCAGGGCGGAACGATTAGTACGGTTCTGACGGGAGCTACCGTACGGCCGGTATCAGACAAACACAAAGTTTCACACGAAGAGCTGGCCTATATGGTCGACTCTACGGCGTCACCCGCTGCAACACTGATTCCCTTTAATGTGTGGCCTTTTTATGTAAGCGGACTGGTAGTCGGAACTTTGCCCATATTTTCTGACCCCATGGATGGCGTCATCTTCTTTTTTGATGCCATTAAATACAACTTCTATGCAATATTTGCCATCTTCATCACTCTCCTTTTTGCCTGGGACAAGCTCCCATGGGTGCCTGGCAAAAAAATGCGTGCGGCGATCAAAAGAGCACGGGAAGGCGGCCCTCTCGATCATTCCAATGCAACTCCGATGGCCGCTGCAGAGCTCACCCAAAAGAAAATTCCGGAGGATTATAATCCCGGCTTGATTGATTTTTTTGGCCCAATCGGCGCTTTACTTGGCGTAGCCATTATTCCGTTTGCGGTTACCTACTTTTTCTTGGGCCACAGAGAAGACCCGACCCTTCTCATTGCCGAGGCATTTGTACTGGCCGTGCTTGTGGGGTTGGGCATTGCCATGGCCAAAGGAATGAAACTGCAAGAAGCCATTGACGGATTTATCGACGGCTGTAAAGGAGTTACTATCGGGGCTATTATTTTAGCGTTGGCAGTCACTCTTAAATCCGTGGCAGACGCCGTTGGCACCGCACCCTATGTGGTTTCTATCTTGGGTGATCTTGTGATGCCCGCTTTCCTGCCCGGGGTTTTAATGGTGCTCTGTATGATCATTGCATTCTCAACGGGAACATCCTGGGGAACTTATGCGGTGGTTTTTCCGGTGGCCGTTCCGCTTGCCTGGGCAGTTGTACCTGATCCGTTTTTTCTCACTCTCTGCTTTTCTGCCGTTATTGGCGGAGCCGTATTTGGCGATCAGTGTTCTCCCATTTCCGATACGACCATTCTAAGCTCATTATCCACCGGATGTGATTTGATGGACCACGTCACCACACAATTCCCGCTCGCGCTTGTGGCAGGAATCCTGGCTGTCATTAGCTACGCGTTGATGGTAATTCTATTTGTTTGATCTCGACAGACCATATTTTCTATACGATTGGCAGATCTAGATCTATACTGTCGATTTATCAATAGCTTGTTTGAGCGTGAGAAATCATTCACCGGCTTCTCCTCACGGATTTGTAAACGCATACACCAGTAAATTCACACCAAACTGAAGTGCGGCGTCGGTTACTTCCTGGGGATTGTCGAATTCGTCGTACGCCCAGCCGTCCGATGGATTGGATTCGTATGTATACAGCAGAACCATTCGCCCGTTTCGGTAGACAGCAAACGCCTGGGGAGTTTTCCCATCGTGTTCGTGAACTTTGGGTGGTCGACCGTCTGGAAAATTAAAGACGTTGCTGTAGATCGGGTGATCCGCCGGAAGTTCAAAAAATCGCTCATCGGGGAAAATATTTTGCAGAATTTCGCGAACGTATTGGTCCATCCCGTAATCGTCATCCACATAAAGAAATCCGCCGTTCTCAAGATATTCCCGTAGGTTTTCCATTTCGGCATCATTCACAGCGATGTTTCCGTGGCCCGTCATAAACAAAAAAGGATAATCAAAAATATCGCGGCTGCCGAGTTGAACATCATCGTAGGTAGACCGGATATTAATCGGCACCTGCTGCTTTGTATATCCAATAAGATTAGTGAGTGAAGATGGCACGTTGTACCAATCACCGCCACCCCGGTATTGCACACGGGCAATGGCAAATCCGTCTTCATTTTGAGCCATGAGAAAGCCCGGTCCAAAAACCGGCAAGAGGAACAAGAAGGCTGCGAATAACTTTTTCAACATAACATGGTTAAACCTGCTTATAGAATATTTTTACAAATAAAAAACGGGTTGTCAGCAAGAATCATATATACAACCGGAGAATTCAATTAGATTAAAATCTTTCTGGGTTGATTGATCAAATCAAAGAAAAGAAATTTTTCCGTCATTTATGAAAATAAGAACGGACTCTTTCTGCCTATTTATTGCTGACCGCATTCTTGGCATTGAAAATTATAACAGATGAGCGTTTGATGAGCAGATTCTATATCCGGGGTTTAATGCAGGAATTTTGCTCACACTGTAGGCCCCGGTTGTTATTACAGGAACTTATTTGCCGATCCGGCTTTATCTGATCGCCGAAACCTCAGTGTACGAATATTTTTGTCGGATTTGGTTCTATAATCACATTTTGCTTCTAATTGTTTGCACAGAACCTCGATAAGCTGAAATCCTGAATCGTGTCCATCTTTATGTACATCAGAAAAGTATCGGTCGGTTTGCCTGCCGTTATCTTCAATATCCAGGATGATGGTTTCATTATCCGCATTTTCTGATAAGCGAATTTGAATCTCCGGATGTTCTGTATCCTGAAAACCAAATTTTAACAAATGAAAAATGATTTCACTCACAATCAATGAACAGGGAATAGATTGGTTGACGTTAAGCATCACTTTATCACACTGAAATACCGTGGAAATATCCCGATGAAAATCTACCGTATCAATAATATTGGCAATCAATTTTTCCAGGTTTTCGGCAAAATCCAGGCTGGAAAAACTATGCGCCTCATACAATTGCTCATGAACCGTTGCCATACTTGAAATCCTTGTAACGCTATTGAGGAGTTTATTTTGTATAGCCTCGTCCTTTTCATTATAAGCCTGGATATGAATCATCCCGGAAATAATGGCCATATTGTTTTTTACCCGATGATGAATTTCACTCAGAAGCGTTTTTCGTTCTTCAAGTAACCGGGCGTTGGTAATAGCAATTGCTGCCTGGTGGGCCAATACCTGGAAAAGGGAAATTTCACTCTCATCAAACTGGGCGTCTTCTTTTTTATTTAATGCCTGTAATACTCCAATTACCTCCTCCGACTGATTCTTTAAAGGCACGCAAAGTATATTTCGTGTAGTAAAAATTTCGGGCTCGAAATCTCCATAAAAACGATCATCTTTCGAGACATCATTTACAATCTGGGATTCTGAGTTTCTGGCCACCCACCCGGCAATTCCATTCGTTACCGGAAATCGTCTTCCATGTATTTTCTCGCTGATGGGCCCCGTGGGCACAGTTAAAATTAACTCATTCTTGGTTTCGTCTAATAAATACACAGAACTGGCTTCACTGTCTGTTATTTTCATTGCGGCTTCAATGATATGTAACAGCACACTTTTTAACTCGAGGTTCGAGTTAATATTCCCAATCAATTCTAAAAGCAGATCAACTTTTTCTCTGTATTGCTGATCATTTAGTAAATTGTGATCCATTGATTTCAGCAGTCATGATTAAAGCAATAATCACTTAAAAAAAGTAAGTGAAAAAGACACCGTTGTATATTTAATTAAATTATACAGAAATTTTTTTTTGTTGCTTCATTTTTTTTGATGCCATCGCGTAACCCCCATCAATACCATCAACAAAGTGTATATGTTCCTTCTCATGATTTGAAACGTAACAAGTAATGATCAGGCTTTTTGAACTATGTACTCCAAAATTCAACTTCCCGTCCGTAAACATTTGGTTTAAATAGGTTTCCACTTCATCTCTTTCGGCTTTTGTTCCAGAAGCAACAAACCGGAGGCCATCGTCAAACTTCCGAAAATCGACATGGGTGATGGCGTCTGCTTTATATTCTCCCCAATGTACATGTTTTGTTGATATTTTTTTCTCCATAAGAAATGTGCCCGCAAATGCTTCAAACACTAATTTTAGCGCATAGATCATTTGGCGTCTTATTGTTGGCTTCCATGTCCTGATCTTCCATTCCGTACTAAGTTTATTCCAGCTTTTTGTAAGGTTTAGCTTCCCCATCGTCACCGGATTCCGATCGTTTATAGCACCATACACCTCTTCTATTCGCTCTAAACAATCTGCATATATTTCCGATTTTTCATCATCCGTACCGCCCTCTGCTTTAATGATATATGAAGTAATTTCTTCACTGGTTGGAGGTATTTCATGCCATCTGCACTCAAGTCCCTCAAGATTGGCTCTATATTCATCATCAACAGGATCGGTTTCATCACCCGATAAATTCCTTTCTTTAATCAAAGACTCGGCGTAAGAAAGACCCTCTCCCCAAAAAAGGGCCTGGCTCATCGAATCTGACAGTTTCAGCCTTGCAATTTTTAAATCAAATCCGGCATTGCGCACTTCTTTTATGGAAACCAGGCCGGCTCTCATATCTAATCCAAAGCTTTCCCGGATGGCTGTTTTGCAAAATCCAAGTGCTTTTCTCACCTCAGACAGGTTTTTATTCGGTACAACCAAAAAAGCTCCATCACCTCCAAACGTATATGGAAGATGTCCGTCTTCTTTAAACAGATTTGAAATAGCTGCTATGATAGTGGCACCAGCCATATTTACCTCTTTATACTTGCCTCTTTTGATCGCTTCTGTTGACCCTCGAATATCTCCGACTATAATCCACCAATCCTCAGGCGCCGGTGTATATAACTCATAATCTGCAACTTGGCGGAAATCTGCAATCTCCTGAACCTGATTATTAAAATCGTCTATAACAGTCATTGAATAAAGAAGTGATAACATTTTGATTACACCGGGTACATGAATACCCAACCATATTCACTCTCAAAAAGTTTGAATCACATCTATTTCTCATTGGTTATGACAGGTCTGACAACACGTAAAGCATTTGATACAAAAAAAACAACACGAAAAAGATTTGGCACAAAAATCGTAAAACCTTGGCAACACTAATATTACTGACTTAGTAAAGGAACTGGCAGACTGTTGCCTGGAATTTCAGAACTGCCTGGAGAAGAAATCCAGACCAATCTTTTTAGTTTTTAATAAATATGATGCCCCAAACCGGGCAGCTTTTTTTATGTTGTGATTGAGCCTATATTACGTAGGTAATTAATTCAGAAACATGATTCGCAATCTCCTTTTTATAGCTTTGGGCGGAGCTATTGGATCCGTTCTTCGATATCTCACTTCACTATTAACACTTAAGCTTATCAGCCAAAACTGGTTTTTTACCGGTACTACTGCTGCCAATATTATTGGATGCTTTTTGATTGGAGCCACTGCAACCATTCTCCAGGAAAAAGGTTTGATGGATAATACAATCAAGCTTTTTTTAATTGTAGGCCTTCTTGGGGGATTTACGACATTTTCTTCTTTTAGCCTGGAAGGTTTCGAGGTTGCAACCCTTTCCATTCAAAAAAGCATGATCTATTTGGGATTCCAGGTTATCACCGGAATGGGTGCGGTCTGGGCGGGAATCAGTTTTAGCAAATGGGTTCTTTAGTTAAACTTCTCCTAAACTATCCGCGAATTACAACTGCTCCATGGGGAATTCGTCGCCCCAATCGGTGGCAGGAAACCGGCGGTGGCTGGTGACCCGGAGGCCTGTCATAATACCAAATTCTGCATTTACCGGGAGGAGGCATATGGCCTGGAGGTATCTTGTAATGTCCTCTTCTATATTCTCTGCCCCGCTTTTTTTCATACTTCCCTTTTCGTGGGGCATCCCCGATAACGACAGGCTCGGGGTGAATGACAAGTCCGCCGGAAACCATGCATCCGGTCCAGCTGCACCCGAATACGATTAAAACTGCGAATTTTAGTAGAAATTTTCTCATGGCTGCCATTCATTTTAGTTTTCGATTCAAATACAGTTACCATTGAAAACCCTCTTCGCTGCCACTTGTTTTTCAAAATTTTAAAAATCACATGTTTATGTGATGCCCAGCCCTGTCAGAAATAGAAACAAATCTGGTAATCTTCAGTTTATAGGTTGAAAGACAATCAAAAAATGAAAAGAAAACTATGTATCGAATATCAAAAACATCGGTAATTATTTCGCTCATTCTGTCTGTATCACTTTTATTTTCCGGATGTACAGAATGGAGTAAAACTGCTAAAGGCGGTGTTATTGGCGGTGGAGCCGGAGCAGCAGCAGGGGCGGTAATTGGTAAAACTCTTGGTAATACAGCCGCCGGTGCCCTTGCAGGAGCTGCCGTGGGTGGTACGGTTGGTGCCATCATTGGCCGGCAAATGGACAAGAAAGCTGCCGAGCTTGAGAGGAATCTTGAAGGTGCTGAAATTCAACGTGTTGAAGAGGGTATTGCTGTAAGTTTCGATTCCGGACTTTTATTCGATTTTGATTCAGCCAAACTTCGTCCCGAAGCCATGGAAAATCTCAAGCAACTGGCAGAAATTATGGGAGAAGATGACAACACCGAACTCCTGATTGTTGGGCATACCGACTCTGTTGGAGATGAAAATTACAATCAAAATTTAAGTGAACGGCGTGCCGCAGTGGCTGCTACGTTTATGGGCACACAAGGAATCGCCAGATCAAGAATACAAGTTGAAGGAATGGGCGAAACAGAGCCTATTGCTGATAACGACACGGAAGCCGGGCGCCAGGAAAACCGGCGTATTGAAGTAGCTGTTTATGCAAGTGACGATTATATCGAAGAACTCGAAGAAGCACAGTAAGAACAGGTCGATATATCGCTGTTACCCCAGCAACCGGCAATGATGCTCACTTTCGGGTATTCATTGCCGGTTTTTTTATTTGATGGTGATTGTAAAGCTCCTCTTCCAATCCCAAAATCCCGCTACACTTTACAACTTTATTTAGATACATTTATAGAATGAAATGAATCTTTTGTGATTCAAATAATCACTAAAACAACTACACTTCTGTTGATAAGCGGGTTTTAAAATGAAGAACTTTTTTTCGAAATCATTAACGATTTTTCTTTTACCAATTCTATTTATTGCTTGCGGGGAATCAGACGCCCAAACCTGTTCTGATGATGCCCTCGCCCTCACTCCTGCAACCCTTCAGGAAGAATGGGCCGTGGAGTGGTGGATGCCCCGGCACGAAGCCAAACTGACCGAAGAAGGACGGGAAAATGCCCGGTTGCTGTTTATTGGAAACTCGATCACACACGGTTGGGAGAACACCGGCAAAGAAGTCTGGGAAGAATATTATGCGGATTATGGTGGATATAATATTGGCTTTAGTGGCGATCGAACGGAGAATGTGTTGTGGCGGTTTGAACACGGTGAACTTGAGGGGATCAATCCCGAGCTGGCAATTTTGATGATTGGAACGAACAACACCGGCCATCGGCAGGACCCGGCTGCATGTACGGCTAAAGGTATCGAAATGATTTTGGATGAGATAACGGATCGGCTTCCGGAGACAAAAATTTTGCTGTTGGCCATCTTCCCGCGTGAAGCTTCTCCCGATGGTGAACTCCGTCAGCTAAACAATGAAATCAATCAAAAAATTGAAAATTATGCAGACGGCGACCATATTCATTTTCTCAATATAAACGATACTTTTTTGGATGAGAATGGGGTTTTGTCAGAAGAAATCATGCCCGACCTCCTTCATCCCAACGAATATGGATACCGGCTTTGGGCAGACGCCATGCAACCAACATTAGAAGAACTTCTTGAAGAAGAGACGATGAGTCATTGATTTACGAAAAAATCACTAATGATTTTCAGAGTAATTGTACCGTTACTCCGCCTAAAAAATTGATCAGAATTTTATTGCTGTCTACTAAGTGGTCGATGGCAATTGAGAAGCCTCTTCATCCGGCAAATTGTTTTTTAGAAAAAAATATATTCTTTTAAATAACTTTTTATTCAATAAACCATTCATGAAAAATACAAACTTGCTTTTATATTTGGGTATCATACTTGTAATTGTCGGAATTGTAATGGCTTTTTTTACAGAAACCGGCCGGAGTCAACTAATTGCGGGAATTTCTACAACATTGGGTTTGATCATTTCTATTTTGGGATGGGTCTTTTGTCATAAAACCACACCCTCTTTTTAAAAAAGTTTTGACATACTTTTGAACTTAGTTCTGATTTTTTTCGTAGTTTTTTAATCTGTGGAAATAAAATCTGCCAAATATCGATTTTTAACAAGAGTCCTTACTGCTGCCCTGCTTGTAGCAATACTGCTTCCTTCTGCATTGCAGGCCAAACATCTCGTGGATTTCTGCATGACGGATATGCACCATCACGAAATGATGGGCGATTCTCATGACTGCTGCACGCTTGATACAATTCCACATTCCGATGCCTCAACAAGTCACGACTGCGACAACGGTACAATTTGTGCCTGTCCGGTAAATGAAGCACCTTCTGATAATCAATTCAGAATACCCAAGTCCAGTACTTCCGGAATTATTTTATCTCCAACCGGATTCAATTTCAGGCTCATCTCCCCGGATGAATTTCTCCACAAAGCTTACTTTGCCCATTCAAATCCGGATGATCCTCCTCTTTACCTTCTCTACGATACTTTTTTGAAATAGCCTTTCTATTTCTTTTGAGTAGAGACTGATTGCAGAACACTCTGAGACTTTGATACCAAATGATACGCGTTTTATGCGTGTGACGGTGTAACAAGCCTCGTTAAGCCATTCCAGGCATATTTATCACATTCTTTTATTGATTGGTTCTGTTTCCTTCTCACGGTGAGTTTATCAAAACCTCTCCCGATCTCATTTTTAAAACCGAATTCAAATTTTTTATGAACTCTTTCTTTTTCGGTCTGTGATCAGGCAGAAAAGGAAGGCAAAGAATGGGTTTAAACTCTCATGACGAATTCAATCATTCGTTTTTTTCTTGAAAATAAACTTGTGGCTGTACTGCTTTTGCTGGTACTAACCGGATGGGGAATTGCCACAGCTCCATTTGACTGGAATCTCAATTCCATCCCGCGCGATCCGGTTCCGGTGGATGCCATTCCAAACCTCGGCGAAAACCAACAAATTGTTTATACCGAATGGCCGGGACAATCACCGCAGGATGTGGAAGATCAAATTACGTATCCGCTTACAACTCAACTTTTAACCGTGCCCGGCGTTCGAACGGTTCGAAGTACATCTATGACAGGGCTCTCCAGCATCTATGTGATTTTTGAAGAGGATGTGGAATTTTACTGGAGCCGCTCACGCATCCTCGAAAAAATAAATGCACTTCCCGCAGGCACACTTCCTGGCAATGTTCAACCGGCATTGGGACCTGATGCTACTGCTCTCGGTCAGGTGTATTGGTACACGCTTGAAGGCCGTGACGAAAACGGAAATCCAACCGGCGGCTGGGATCCTCAGGAACTCCGATCCATCCAGGATTTTTATGTGGGATATGGACTTTCTGGTGCACAGGGAGTGGCAGAGGTCTCATCCATTGGCGGTTTCGTTCGCGAATACCAGGTGGATGTGGATCCCAATAAAATGAAGGTTTATAACGTCACTCTTGCAGACGTTTTTGAAGCCGTTCGCAAAAGTAATGTGGAAACAGGTGCCCGAACGCTTGAGTTGAACAACGCCGAATACCTCGTCCGCGGACTGGGTTATATCAAAAATATCGACGACCTGGAATCGGCCGTTGTAAAAGTGGTGGATAACACGCCCATTCGAATCCAGGATGTGGCTTTCGTCACGATGGGCCCCGCACAACGACGTGGTGCTCTGGATAAAGCGGGAGCTGAAGCTGTTGGTGGCGTGGTAGTTGCACGCCAAAATGCCAATCCCCAGCAGGTAATTGACAATGTAAAAAACAAAATTGATGAAATTTCATCCGGCCTTCCATCCAAGACGTTGTCCGACGGAACCACCTCAAAAGTAACCATTGTTCCTTTTTACGACCGGTCTGAACTGATTGGCGAAACGCTCGGAACCCTGGAGGAAGCCCTCACTCTCGAAATCTTGATTACTATTATCGTGATTGTCATCATGGTTCTGAATCTTCGGACTTCCATTTTGATCTCCACCATGCTTCCACTCGCGGTTTTGATGTGCTTTATCGGCATGAAATATTTCGGAGTGGATGCCAATATTGTGGCACTTTCCGGAATTGCGATTGCCATCGGTACCATTGTGGATATGGGTGTAATTCTGTCTGAAAATATGCTCCGCCATATGGAGGATATGAATGAGGATGAATCACTCCTCGAAGTGATTTACAACGCCACAGTTGAAGTTGCGTCTGCTGTGATTACAGCCGTAACCACTACGATTGTCAGTTTTCTGCCGGTCTTTACCATGATCGCCGCCGAGGGAAAACTTTTCAAACCGCTGGCCTATACCAAAACATTTGCCCTGATCTCATCCATCATCATTGCAATTACCCTCATTCCTCCTTTTGCCCACTGGTTTTTTGGGTTTAAAATTAACAGCCGAAAAATCAAAATAGGCTGGAATGGATTGCTTGTAGCGGGTGGATTTCTTTTGATGCTTACCCTTTCGGGCTGGGCTGGATTTCTGATTTTAGGTTTTGGTTTGATCAACGGAGCTTCTCTCTTTTTAGATGAGAATTATCAGAATAGAGTTCCACTGTTGAATAACATTCTTGCAGTAGTGGTCGTCACCTGGCTTTTAACTGAATACTGGCTTCCATTTGGCCCATCTGTTTCTTTTGCCGGAAATATGATTTTTATCATATTCTTAATTGGTACCATTCTCTTCAGTTTCTGGCTCATCATCACCTATTATCAAAAACTGATTATCTGGTGCCTGGATCATAAAAAAGCTTTTCTTGCCATCCCAACAACGTTTGTTGTTTTGGGGATGATGATCTGGCTGGGATTTGCCTCCGTGTTTGGATTTGTAGCAACCGGATTTGATACGGTTGGCGTGAACATTCGAACGACCTCCCTCTGGTCCTCTGCAACAAATACATTCCCGGGTTTGGGCGAAGAATTTATGCCCGCTTTGGATGAAGGAGCTTTCCTGCTGATGCCCACAACCATGCCTCATGCCGGGGTTGAAGAAGCCATGGATGTCATGCAAAAAATTGATATGTCAGTCGCTTCCATTCCAGAAGTGGAAACTGTGGTGGGCAAAATGGGACGCACGAACTCTGCTCTCGACCCCGCTCCCATCTCGATGTTTGAAAATGTAATCTTGTATACATCAGAATATAAAACAAACGAAAACGGCCGGCGAATTCGCTATCGGGTGGATGACAATGATGAATTTGTCCGCGATGAAAATGGAGAATTAATTCCGGATTCCGGCGGAGAATACTATCGCCAATGGCGTGATGATATTCAGTCACCCGACGATATCTGGAATGAAATTGTTGAAGCCTCCCGAATTCCGGGGACTACTTCTGCGCCAAAACTTCAACCCATTCAAACGCGGCTGGTGATGCTTCAATCCGGAATGCGCGCACCTATGGGTGTAAAAGTGAAAGGTGATAATCTACAAACGATTGAATCCTTCGGACTTCAACTGGAAGAAGTCCTTCGGCAGGTTCCGGGAGTGAATGCTTCTTCTGTGTTTGCAGAGCGCATTGTCGGAAAACCTTATCTCGAAATAAACTGGAACCGAAATGAACTGGCACGGTACGGACTCTCCATGCAGGATGTACAGCATTTTGTAACAGCCGGAATTGGTGGAATGCCCGTCTCCACTTCTGTTGAAGGACGCGAGCGATATCCCATCCGTGTACGGTTTGCCCGCGAGTTGAGAGGCGATCCAGAATCGATTTCTGAACTTCTCGTTCCAACAAAAACCGGCACGCAAATCCCATTGGGACAACTTGCTAAGATCGATTACCGCCAGGGACCTCAGGCCATCAAAAGTGAAGACACCTTCCTGGTTGGCTATGTGATTTTTGATAAACAGGACTCCTTCGCTGAAGTAGAAGTTGTAGAAAATGCGCGGACTGTTATCCAGGATCGAATCGATTCAGGTGATCTCACTGTTCCGGCCGGAATCAGTTTTGAGTTTGCCGGGAATTACGAAAATCAGGTTCGGGCTGCGAAACGTCTCGGCATTATTTTACCGATTGCCCTGGTCGTTATATTCTTGATTATGTACTTCCAATTCCGGTCTGTTGCTACAACAGGCATGATTTTTACCAGCATTTTTGTAGCCTGGGCCGGCGGTTTTTTGATGATTTGGCTTTACAGCCAGGGATGGTTTTTAAACTTCGAATTATTCGGACAAAACCTGAGAGATGTCTTTCAGATGGGAACCGTAAATCTAAGTGTGGCTGTGTGGGTCGGATTCATCGCCCTCTTTGGAATTGCGGCAGACGGCGGTGTGGTAATGGCCACTTATCTCGATCAACTGTATGACAGACAGCGTCCTTCAAATACAAAAGAGTTACGGAAAGTAGTTGTTGAAGCGAGCTCAAGAAGAATCCGCCCGACGCTTATGACCACCGCCACAACCATCCTCGCCCTGCTGCCGGTTTTAACATCCACCGGACGTGGTTCCGATATCATGGTGCCCATGGCGATACCAAGTGTAGGCGGCATGTTACTGCAGATCATTACCCTGTTTGTGGTGCCTGTACTCTACTTCATCTGGAAAGAATTTCAACTAAAACGGAGTGTGAAATGAACACGAAAGAATATCAAATAATTAAAAGTGACCTTGAAGCGTCTGAAGCAGAGTGCAAGTCCTTCAAGCGTCACAAGAGAACGCTTCAAGGACCTCACGGACGCTTGAAGGTTCTTTTATCAATAAACTTACCGTATTCTTTGCGGTTTGTTCTTTTAACTCTCTTCATGGCAATACCTGTCTCGCTAATTGGCCAATCCATCGAAGATTATCAACAAATCGCTGCGGAGAATAATCCTGAGGTACGCTCGGCCTTTCATCAATATCTTGCCAGTTTGGAAGAACCGAGTCAAATGGGGGCTTTGCCTGATCCGGAAATTGCCTTTGCGTATTTCGTTAGTCCGATTGAAACTCGTCTCGGACCACAGCAGGCTCGTATCTCTCTCACCCAAATGTTTCCCTGGTTTGGAACTTTGAGGGATAAACGGGAAATAGCTTCCATCCAATCGAAAGCTTATTTCGAGACATTCCGGGAAAACAGGAATCGAATTTTTTATCAGACTGAGAAAGCATTCCTGGATCTTTATGAGTTGGATAGAAGTATCGAAATCGCGGAAGAAAATCTTGAAATCCTGAATTCGCTGGTTGAAATTAGCCTTCGGCGATATGAAACCAATCAGGCTACACAGGTAGATGTGTTGCGAGCCCAGATTGAGCAGGAGGATCTGAAAACACAACTGGCTCTTCTTCGGGATAACCGATCTGTTCTGGAACAGAAAATCAGAGAACTGCTCAATCATCCGGAGAATACTCAAATCCATGCACCGGATACGTTACAGGCCGACCTTCTATTCGATGATTCTCAATCTTTGAGAAATCAATTAGTACGAGAAAATCCAGCACTATCCAGACTTCGATATCAAGAGGAATCCTCCAAAGAGATGAGGGAATTAGCAGTCAAAAGTGGAAAACCCTCCTTCGGGATTGGAGCTGATTACATCTTTACAGGTGAACGAACGGATATGGCCGGACTGACTGATAATGGAAAAGACGCATTAATTGCACGTGCAAGTTTTAGAATTCCCCTGTTCAGAAATAAATATAACGCGCAGGTTCAACAGGCAGAACAAAATATTCAGTCAGCGCAAATGCAGATCTCAGCGAAAACAAATTCTCTTGAAACTGATTTGGACGCCTCGTTAAGAGATTATTACGATGCAGATCGACGGTTTGAGTTGTATGATCAAACACAAATTCAGCGGGTCAACCAGGCTTTGACCATTATGATGCAGGCTTACTCCACCGATAGCTCTGATTTTGAAGAAATATTGCGCATGCAACGAAAACTGCTCGACTATCAACTGAACCGCATTCAGGCCCTCGCAGATATGCATAAGTCAGTAGCCTACATCGATTATTTGACCGGAAAACACAATATCAATTCAAAAGAAATTTAAATAGACAAACAGTATTGAGTAGCAAGTATCGAGATTGTCTGAAACTTCTCAATACTTATTACTTGATACTTAGTACTAAAACCAAAAATCATGAATACAAAAAACATACTTCTTTACGCCGGATTACTGGTTCTCGGTTTGTTTCTCGGATACCTCTTTTTTGGAGGTACTGACACAGAACAGCCAATGGATGAACATATTGAAGAGGCTCATACAGATGAGCAAGGAAATGTTGTATATACATGTAGTATGCATCCGCAGGTTCGCCAAAATGAGCCCGGAAACTGTCCGATTTGCGGAATGGAGCTGATTCCCGCTGAGGATGAATCCGAACAATCGGCAGCGGATCCTAATACACTGACAATGACGCAAGCCTCAATGAAACTGGCAGAAATCCAGACCACACCCGTCATAAGAGATCAGCCTGTCAGTACATTTACACTTCCGGGAAAAGTCACAGAAAACCAGAATAATGTTTCTAATGTAACGGCACATTTCCCCGGAAGAATCCGGAATCTATATGTGGATTATGCCGGCACATACGTAAGAGAGGGACAGCGTCTGGCCTCGATTTATTCGCCTGAACTGATTGCGGCACAACAGGAATTGCTCGAAACGGCAAAGTATAAAAATCAAAATCCCCGCCTGTATGAAGCTGCGCGACGAAAACTCATGCTTTGGGAATTTCCGGAAAGCACGATTAATCAAATAGAGCAGAGTGGTGAAATCATGAACGAGCTTGACTTCTACTCTCCGGTCAGCGGATACGTTTCCGAATTAGCAATTTCCCGGGAAGATCATGTCATGGAAGGAGGAATGCTTTATCGAATTGTTGATCTCTCTACGGTTTGGGTCGATTTCCAGGCATTTGAATCGAATATTTCTTCCATTCAGGAAGGAGATCAAATACAATTTGCAGTTGAAGCCTTGCCCGGCCATTCATTTGAATCCACGGTGATATATGTAGATCCATTTCTGGATAATCAATCCCGAACAGCCACGATCCGTGCACGCGTTCAAAATCCAAATAACCAGTTAAAACCGGGAATGTTGGCCACGGCGGAGGTTGAATCAGATGTGTCTGGTGAATTTCATTTAATGGTCCCACGATCGGCTATCATGTGGACGGGGAAACGTTCAATTGTGTATGTACAAATTCCAAATACTTCAACACCTTCCTTTCAAGCAAAAGAAGTAATGCTCGGAAACCGGGCTGGAAACTACTATGTAGTTGAATCGGGTTTGTCGGAAGGTGAACAGGTTGTAACAAACGGAACCTTTAAAATCGACAGTGCAGCTCAACTCTCTGATAAACTGAGCATGATGAACCGCGAGCCCGGCACAGGTGCAAATCGATCGGCTCATGATCATGGCAGTATACAGATGGATCAGAACAGCAATGAGGATCATTCCCAACATCAACAAATGGATATGCAATCAAACCAGCAACCTGAGAAGCAACAGAGTTTAAATATTCATTCACAACAGGACCTCGAATCTGTAATGCCGGCTTATCTCGAAACAAAAGAAGCTCTTGCAAATGACGATTACGATGAGGCAAACACTCAACTTCGATCATTTACAGATATTCGGACGAACAACATCGAGGAGCTTCGGGCCGCATTTAAACAGGTGTCTGAAGAACTGGTTGCTGCCGTAGAAGAATTTGGATATGAAGGAACTCTCTACAAACAATTCTGCCCGATGTATGGAGGTGGAAGTCTGTGGATCAGCGACAGTGAGGGAATTCAAAACCCCTATTACGGAAATCAAATGCATAACTGTGGAGAGACCGTCGAAGCATTTTAAAAACCATATCACGAATACCAAATAAATAAACACCATGAATCACGAAGATCATCATCACGATAAACATCAGCATAATCATAATAATCATGACGGTCATCAGCATAAAGAACACGAGGGGCATAAACATCATGACCACCGGGCGCACCATAAAATGATGGTAGAGGATTTTAAATTCCGGTTTTGGTGGGTTTTGGCACTTACCGTTCCTATTCTTGCTCTCTCCCCCATGATCCAGGAATTTCTGGGCGTGGACTGGCAGTTTACCGGTGATTCCTGGATTCTTGCCGCTTTCTCAACGGTGGTCTATTTCTTTGGCGGCTGGCCATTTTTAAAAGGCTTGATGGATGAAATCAAAGACAAACAACCCGGAATGATGACACTCATTGGCCTGGCGATCACCGTTGCCTATGTATACAGTACGGCCGTGGTTTTTGGGTTTGATGGTCACTTACTCTACTGGGAACTTTCCACCTTGGTTGGAATTATGCTGCTGGGCCATTGGGTGGAGATGCGATCTGTTTTGAGCGCCTCAGCTGCCCTTGAAGAACTGGCAGAACTTTTACCGGGAGAAGCACACCGTGTTAATCAGGACGGATCTACCGAAGATGTGCCGCTGGAAGAGATTCAAAAAGGTGACAAAGTTCTCATCAAACCGGGCGAGAAAGTTCCGGCAGATGGCATTGTAGTGAAAGGCGAATCCAGTGTGAATGAAGCGATGTTAACCGGCGAATCGAAACCGGTCAATAAATCCAAAGATGATGAGGTGATCGGGGGAGCCGTGAATGGAAAAGGATCGCTGACCATCGAGATCAAGAAAACGGGCGATGAATCGTTTCTCTCGCAAGTTGTAGATCTTGTAAGGCAGGCACAGGAAAGTAAATCCAAAACTCAGGATCTTGCGAATCAAGCCGCTTTTTGGCTAACCATTACTGCCATTTCCGCCGGAGTATTAACCTTTTCCGGATGGGCATTTTTTACCGGTCAGGATATCAGTTTCATCATGAACCGAACGGTTACGGTGATGGTAATCACGTGTCCGCACGCCCTTGGACTGGCTATTCCGCTGGTTGTTTCTGTCTCCACGAGTTTGGCCGCAACCAATGGATTTTTGATTCGAAATCGTGCCGCATTTGAACAAGCACGAAATCTCCAGGCTGTCATTTTTGATAAAACGGGAACCCTTACGGAAGGAACTTTTTCCGTCACAGATATTCTGAATTTCAACGATCAATTTTCTGATGATGAACTTTTAACCTACGCCGCTTCCCTTGAAACCAATTCAGAACATCCCATCGCCAAAGGCATTCTGGAAAAAGCTGAAAAAACGTTGGATGTGGAGAAATTTAATTCCATCACCGGAAAGGGAATTGAAGGCGTTGTAGACGGGAAGAATGTGAAGGTGGTTAGTCCCGGATATATTCGTGAACAAGAAATCGATTACCCAAAAGGTGAAGTGGAAGAGATTTCATCACAAGGAAAAACGGTTGTATTTATTTTGATGGATGATGAACTCTGCGGAGCCATCGCTTTGGGTGATAAAATCCGGGAATCTTCACGAAATGCCATCAAAACACTGCATGAAATGGGGCTTGAATGTGTAATGCTGACCGGCGATAACAAACAAACCGCGGAATATGTGGCGAAGGAGTTGGATATCGATCAGGTTTTCGCAGAAGTTTTGCCCGATGAAAAAGCCGATAAAGTGAAAGAGGTTCAGGGTCAGGGAAAACGAGTGGCTATGACGGGTGACGGTGTGAATGATGCCCCCGCCCTTGCACAAGCTGATGTTGGAATTGCCATTGGCGCCGGTTCTGACGTAGCCGTTGAAACGGGTGATATTGTGTTGGTGAAGAATAATCCGGAGGATGTCGTTAATCTCATCAAACTTTCGGAAGCTACCTACAGCAAGATGATTCAAAACCTGATCTGGGCCACGGGTTATAATGTGATTACCATTCCGCTTGCAGCAGGTGTTTTATACAGCTGGGGGATTATTTTAAGCCCGGCCGTTGGTGCCGTTCTGATGTCGTTAAGTACCGTTATCGTTGCGATCAATGCACGTTTCCTTAAACTGAAAAAATAATGGAGTAACCATTTAAGCTATTTATCCATTACCTTCTGGTTACATTTTGAATAAATCAAACCATCTTTATCAATGAGCAATAAAGTATTTTATTCCCTGGTAGCAGTATTTATCATCGCAAGTACCGTGTTTTGGATCTACATGTTCCAGGATAATTCATCATCCGCTCCATTCCCAAATAGCCAAACTGCAGATGTAGATATGGAAGGCGTTACGCTAACCATGTATCATAGTCCCACCTGCGGTTGTTGCGTAAACTGGGCAAAATACCTGGAAGATCATGGAGTTGAAGTCATCACAGAGGAAACCATGAATGTTTACAGCGTAAAAGAAGAGCATGGCGTACCCAATCAACTCAGCTCGTGCCACACAGCCGTGGTGGACGGTTACGTTGTGGAAGGCCATGTGCCTGTGGAAGACATTCAACGACTTTTAGCAGAGCGGCCAGATGTGACCGGAATTGCCGTTCCCGGCATGCCGCAAAACTCTCCGGGAATGGATATGCCATCCGACGAAACCTATCAATCTGTTCTTTTTGACGGCGAAAC
Organism: Rhodohalobacter sp. 614A; assembly: GCF_021462415.1. Taxonomy (NCBI): domain Bacteria; kingdom Pseudomonadati; phylum Balneolota; class Balneolia; order Balneolales; family Balneolaceae; genus Rhodohalobacter; species Rhodohalobacter sp. 614A. The sequence goes on along the minus strand of NZ_JAKEDS010000001.1, from coordinate 1,214,720 downwards.
TGTAACGGTTTATAACACGCATAATTAGCTGTTATAACCTGATATCGGAACATTGCGGTCTTGTTCTCCTTTAAAGAATTGAATTCTGATAATTTCAATTCAGTAATCAAAAAGACTATCAAAAATGGAGAATAACAAGGGAAACAGTTACGGTAAATTTTTTGCAATGATTGTTACGGCGATGATTGCAATGTACCTCTTAATGTATACCAACTCTTATCAAATCTTAGACCATGCATGGTTCAGTGAAGAACGCCTGTTTATGACGATGGTAATGGGCGGATCCATGATGATCATCATGCTGGCATTTATGCTTCAAATGTATAAAAGCAGTAAAATGAATATCGCCATATTTGTTGGCGGAGCACTGCTTCTGATGGGCTCCATCTGGTTATCACGAAGCCAGGCCACCATTGATGACACGGATTATATGGAGGGCATGATTCCGCATCATTCCATTGCAATTCTGACCAGTGAACGAGCCGGTATTGAAGATCTAAGAGTTCAAAAACTGGCCAAACAAATTATGGATGCTCAGCGAAAAGAGATCAAAGAGATGGAATGGCTGATTAAGGATATCAGAGAAAACGGAATTGCTGAGACGCAGGCAGAAGCAGAGTCAAGACCGGTACCGAAATTTGCTCCAACACCGGAATAAGTATAGAAAATATTCATCTACATCTCGTAAGGGCAATTCATGAATTGCCCCCGCTTCAGACTACATCCCAAACGGGGACGCCCAGAAATTCTGAAAGTTTTTGGGCGTCCTCCTGCATTTGAACTGGATTTCCGTGATCCACTACATTCATCCGGGAGCCATCTCGCAGAATCAGGTTGAGTTCATAACTCACGTAGCTTTTATTATCACTCCGTACCAATTCGGGTATAATTTGAAGGGCATAGATATTGCTTATTCTGCTGCTGTCATCTTCATCACCTTCAGCTAGGTATCGGGTTGGCGCTTTCCAATCTTTCCAGTACATGCCTTTCGTTTTATCGAAAACAACCGGTTTTGCAAAACTGTAAAACATCCAGCCACCGGCTACCATAAAAATCGCTCCGAACAGTACGATGAATAAAAATCCCGATCCGAAAATCCCGCCGAATACCTGACTATTATTGATCCGGAATATCACCGGAACGGCAAGACCAGCCATAAAAAAGATCAGGCTAAAAATCTTGGCACCCCATGTTGCTTTGAATTCCATTCGTGTGTAATCAACAGGGACAAGTTTATGAGTTTGAAAATTGGATCCGCCGCCCTTTAACGGACTCCATTCCGTTTTCATCGCTACATCGTCATTAAATTTTGCCGGATCAAAAGAAGGCGAGTTCCGGGTGGCTTTTTTCAAAATAGCTTTGATCTTCTTCAGCATATATCAATCATTTAAAACGGGTTTGAGTAAAATGATTTCTTGATGATTTATAATCGTAAACAATACTATAGATTGGAAATAACGATTTACTAAAATCATATTCTGATCATAAATGTTATTATTTTATAAAAAGTTATTTCAATTAAAACAGGAGATATATGAGTTACTACGTATCCACAACATTTAAAGGATCATTTGATGAAGCGATCGCTAAAACGACTGAAGAACTCAAGAAAGAAGGCTTTGGCGTGCTGACAGAAATTGATGTGAAAGAAACACTCAAGAAGAAGCTGGATGTTGATTTCAAAAAGTACAAAATACTGGGTGCCTGCAATCCTGGTTTTGCACACAAAGCTCTTCAGGCAGAGGATAAAATCGGGACCATGTTACCCTGCAACGTCATTGTGGAAGAGCATGATGATGGTACCGTGGAGATTTCTGCAGTAAATCCGATTGCGTCTATGCAGGCGGTAGAGAACTCAAACCTGGGAAACATTGCCGGTGAGGTGAAGTCTAAATTGGAGAAGGTTATTCAAGCAATTTGACCGAAAAGTCATCGGCTGAGTGAACCGCCTTGTGTTTACGTTCAAAACAGAATACTCATCCGATGACTCAACCCCGTTGCCGAAATATTCATTGCGATCTGTAAGGGCAATTCATGAATTGCCCTTACTCTTGATAAAAATCATTCATCCATCAAACTATCCTTCAAATCCGAAACCTCTATTTGAATCGTAGAATGATGGATCTTGAAATGATCTTTCAGCTCTTCTTTTAGTTCTTTCAGGAAATCATCCGAACTATCACAATTTAAAATAATGTGAACGGATAGGGCATTCTCGGTCGTACTCATCGCCCAGATATGCAGATCATGGATGGATTCGATCTTTTCATGATTTTGGAAAAACTGTTCCACTTCTTCGTAATCAATATCTTTTGGAACGGCATCCAACGCAAGATTAATAGAATCGATAAATAATCCCCATGTACCGTAAACAATGACAATCAAAATCAAAAAACTGGCTGCGGGATCAATCCACATGGCGCCGGTCATATTAATCAGTAAACCGGAAACGACCACACCTAAAGAAACTCCGGCGTCTGCTGCCATATGCAGAAACGCTCCTTTGATATTCAGATCCTCTTTTTGGCCTTTCATAAAGAGAAGAGCCGTTGCGGTGTTAATCACAATTCCGATTCCGGCTACGATCATCATCTTGGTTCCGGCCACTTCAACCGGTTCCAATAGTTTTTGATACGCTTCCCAGCCAATCACTCCGGCAGCTCCAAACAGAAGCAGCGCATTTAGGATAGACACTAAAATGGTACTTCTTCTCAGCCCATAGGTAAACTTCTTTGCAGGACGTTTTTGTGCAACCGCCATCGCAAACCAGGCAAAAATCAGGCTGAATACATCACTTATATTGTGACCGGCATCAGCTAAAAGTGCTGACGAATCGATCATCAATCCGTACGCAACCTCAACAATTACATAGGCTACATTCAGGCCAATCCCAATCGCAAATGCTTTTCCGTACGTTTGCGCATGAGAATGATCGTGTGAATGGGAATGATTATGTGCCATAGCACCTCATGATTTTATGTATCATTTAAATATATGTCTTTTTGAATGATCTGACAGATTTCAATGATTATTTGATTGTCTCGACATGCTCAACCGGCTCAGCAAACCATGTATAAATAGTTGGCAAAACTACCAGCGTTAACAGCGTTGATGTCACCAATCCTCCCACAACAACAGCCGCAAGTGGTCGCTGTACGTTTGAGCCGATATCATTTGCAAGGAGCAGGGGAATGAGTCCGAGGCCGGTCGTCAGGGCCGTCATTAACACGGGACGCAGACGTAGCAGAGCGGCCTGAACCACCGCTTTATGCGTTTCAAAACCTTCTTCTCTGAGCTGATTGATGTACGACACCAAGACAACCCCGTTTAAAACGGCAATCCCAAAAATGGCGATAAACCCAACGGCTGCCGGTACGGACAAATACAGACCGGATATCCAAAGAGCAAAAATGCCTCCGATCGTTGCGAAGGGAATATTCAGAAAGATGAGAACCGCATATCTCCAGCTTCCAAAAGTGGAAAAAAGCATAAAGAAAATGAGTCCGAGTGTAATCGGAACCACGAGATAAAGACGACTCATCGCCCGCTGTTGATTTTCAAACTGCCCGCCATATTCGGTAAAATAACCCGGTGGCAGCTCCACCTGATCAGCCACTTTTTGCTGAATTTCATTAACGACACTTCCCATATCTCGTCCCCGAACATTCAGCTGAACATAGGTTCTGCGATGGGCTTTATTCCGGGAAATTTGTTTTGGCCCGATAAACACGTCCACATCTGCAATTTGAGACAACGGAACCAACGCTCCGTCAGCCGTACGAATCGGCAACTCTTCGATCTGATTAATCTGCTTCCGCTGATCTTGATGCAGGCGAAGAAAAATATCAAACCGACGGATTCCCTCGAATACTTGTCCTTCTTCAGAACCGCCAATTCCTGTTTCTACGGTGCTTAGAAAATCATCCATGCTGATCCCAAGACGCGCTAATTGCCCTCGATCGGGTCGGACCAAAATCTGCGGCTTTCCTCCCTGTTGTTGAGCTCTGACATCTACCGCTCCTTCCACTTTCTGGGCTATCTCCTGAATTTCTCTAGCTTTTTCAGATAAGACGTCCAGGTCATCACCATATAAACTGACCACCACCTGGGCCCGAACGCCACTCAGCAATTCATCGGTCCGCAACTGAATAGGCTGGGAAAAGTTCGATGAAACGCCGGGCAGATCTTCTGACAGTTTTTCCGCCATTGCGGTTTGAAGTTCTTCATAATCACGGCCCCACTTCCATTCATCGAGCGGTTTTAAATTGACTACATTAAAAACGACATTTACCGGCTCGGGATCACCGCCAACTTCTGCCCGCCCTACTCGCGAATAAACACCTTCAACCTCAGGAAAAGTTCGCATCGCCTTCTGTATGCGATTGGCATATTCCGTTGTCGTGGGCAAATTGGCACCGGGCGGAAGCACCGACCGAACAGCAAACGTCCCTTCACGAAGTGTCGGCTGAAATTCGGTTCCCAAAAAAGGAAAAACAGCCATACTTACAGCGAACAAAAACAATGCAGCACCAAAAACCATTTTGGGATAATGAGACAGTTTCTCGATCCATGGCTCGGTGTGGGCTTTTATATTTCGTACCAACCAAGGCTCTTTATCCATCTCTTGTTGCGGCAAAATATAACTGGAAATAATTGGGATATATGTGACTGCCAGAAAGATCGCACCGATCAACGCAAACGTAATAGTGTAGGCCAGCGGTTTGAACATTTTGCCCTCCACTCCCTCCAAAGAAAACAACGGCAGAAATACGATGATGATAATACTTGTAGCGAAAAAAACCGGACGAATCACCTCGCGTGCTGCTTCACTTACAATTCTGGTCAGAGGTACATTTCTTTCTTTTCGTTTTTCCAATAATCTGTAGGTATTCTCTACAATGACAGTGGCACTATCGCCAATCATCCCGATGCTGATGGCCAATCCTCCGAGGCTCATCAGGTTTGCCGAAATTCCGAGAAATTTCATTCCGATGAATGCGATCAAAAATGCAATGGGAACAGTAGAAATGATGATCAATGTGGACCGGATATCACCCATAAAAAAGTAAAGCACAACCAGAACCAGTATAGCTCCGATGATCAAAGCATTTGTCACCGTTCCGACCGCTTTTTCAACCAATTCTGCCTGCGAGTAGAATGTTTCCATGATCATTCCCTCCGGCAGTGACTTATTGATGGCGTCAACTTTTTGATCCACCTCTGCCAACAGATCCTGCGTATTTTCGCCAATCAGTTTGAGTACAAATCCCCCGACTCCCTCCTGTTGATTTGCAACTAACGTTCCCCGTTTAATTTCGGACCCAAACTCTATATCAGCCACATCCTTCACATAAACGGGTGTGCCCTCACGGTTTGCAACGATGATATTTCCGATGTCAGCAATCCCTTGTTCATCCGGCTGAATCCAGCCATAGCCGCGAACCAAATACTCTTCCCCGCCACGTTCGAGAAATGAAGCTCCAACATTCCGGTTGTTTTGATTCAGGGCTCGTTGAAGATCACCGAGCGTTAATCCGCGAGACACTAGTGCATTCACGTCTGCATTGACCTGGAACTGGCGTACATCTCCCCCGATGGAAAGCACTCCGGTTACACCCGGAACGGTTCGCAGTTGAGGTTTTACGATCCAGTCCTGGGCGGTTCGAAGGTCCATTAACGAATGATTGAATCCTTCACGGTTTTTCAGTTCGTACATCATGACTGTTCCCAATCCGGTGGTAATAGGGCCAAGTTGCGGATCTCCCAATCCGTCGGGAATTTCACTTCTCACCTGTGATAATCGCTCATTTACTAATCGGCGGGCGAAGTAAATATCCGTCCCCTCCTCAAAATAAATATTTACTCTCGACAGGCCGAAAATCGACGTACTTTGAACCCGGTCGAGTTGTGGTAATCCGTACATCGAAATCTCAATGGGATAACTAATTTGTGTCTCTACATCAACCGGAGAAAGTCCCGGACTGGATGTAAAAACCTGTACCATTGGGGGTGATACGTCCGGAAATGAATCAACAGGAACATCCCGAAACGAAAAATATCCATACAGCGCAATGGCTGCGACCAAAACCAAAATCGTAATACGGTTTTTTAAAACCCGTTCAATAATTTGTTCAAGCATCGTTTAAAATTTTTATCAATTAAAAATGGATCATTGCGAGCAGAGCGAAGCAATCTGATATTCCAAAAGAAGAGATTGCTTGGTTTACTAAAGCCCCATCTGCAATGACGTTTTTATATCAATGGCTATGTGAAGCACTTCGGCTACCCGCCGTTAAAGCTGATTTAAGATCGAATGCACCGGCTACCACAACTTCACTTCCCGGTGCGAGGCCGGCCAGAACTTCCACATACCCTGCATTTTCATTGCCAAGCGTTACCTGTACCGAACGAAAACTTCCCTCTTCATCTCCGGGCACAAAGACGTGATTCTCGCCATTCATCTGCTGAATGGCATCCACCGGAATGATGGTGGTTTTTTGTTCACGATTCGTATGAATTCGTACTGTGCCAAACATGCCTGCTCTTAACTCTCCATTCGAATTGTTGACTTTTGCTCTCGCCGGCATGGTTCGGGTTTCTTCTTCGAGACCATAGGAGATCCAGTTAAGAGTTCCTTCAAATGATTTTTTGGGAATACTTCGTACCGTCAGTTCGATGGACTGATCGGTTTCCAGGAATGAAATGTCTTGCTCATACGCGTCAATCATCACCCACACTTCTGACAGATCAGCTACATGAATGGGCGTTTCATCTGGCGTAACGGTTTGGCCGGGAGAGAGTTCACGATGTTGAATGGTCCCGCTTAAAGGGCTGCTCAGATAGAAATAAGAAAGCGGTGTTTCGTTTCCGGCTTTAATATTTTCGATCGATTGTTCAGAGAGACCATACAATCGCAACGCTTCAGAAATGGCATTGAGGTCGGCCTGGGCCTGTTCATATTCCAGCTCAGCCTGAAGCAACTCGGCCTGACTCGAAATCTCCTGATTATACAGATTTTGTTCCCGGCCGTAATGAGCTTCTTCTTTTTTCAAAGCCGCTTTCAGCCGAATATAATCGGCTTTGATTTTCCCCAGCTCTACGCTACTCATTTGCACAATGGGCTCGCCTTCCTCAACATACTCGCCCAGATCTTTCAGAACGCAGACCACTTTTGCCTCAATTCGCGGACCTACTTTGGCAATTCGGTCGAGATCATACGTTACAGTCGCGGGTCGTTCAATCACAGATCGGGTACTTCCTGAACGAAGTGTATCAACCACTATATTTAATCCTGCAAGTTGCTGATTTGTGAGATGCACTTCCTGAGTGTGTTCTTCATCTGCTTCAGAATGTTCTTCGATATCTTGTTGGGGCAATTCATGAATTGCCCTTCCATCCTGATTCTCTATCTGATTTGGCTCACTTTCTGAGCCGCATCCGCCAAGGAAAATCCCGGTGCAAAGAGCGATCCAGATTGTGAGTAATTTTATCGTTTTCATAGTGTTGATTATTCGTTTCATAAAAATCATTCGGTGGGAGAAATTTCATTGAGAGGTTGGCCGATTAGCCGTTCGACATCCGCTACAGCCCGGTGGTAATCCGCAAGAGCTTCGATATAACTGGTGCGGCTTGAAAAGAGAGTTCGTTGGGCATCCAATACATCCAACAAATCAAATTTCCCCTCGCGATAGCCTGTTTGCGCGGCTTCATAAGCTTTTTCCGCGCCGGGGAGGACATTCTTTTTCAATTGATTTACTTCGTACCACGCGGCCTCTAATGTCTGGTAACTTTCCTGAAGCGCCCGGACCACTTCCGTTTCTTTCGATTCGCGCTGAGCTTCCGCCTTGTTCAGATTATATCGGGCTGCTTTTACATTCCCTTGGTTGCGATCAAAAAATGGAAGCGGAATCGATATACCTACAATCGCGGCTCCGGCATTTACATCTTCAACCCGTTTGTAACCTCCACTAATCTTCAGGTCAGGTAAACCTTTTGCCCGCTCCAAAGAAAGAGATGCTTCCCGTTGCTGAATTTCCGTTGCCCATCTTGCAACGTCCGGGTTCTGGTTGATCAACCCGAGCAGAAATTCATACCCCGGAATCTCCTGATCCGGTTCGTTTAAAATCCCGTCCAGAGTTTTAAATGCCGGCGACTGACTATTCCAGAAGGATGCCAAATTGCCAAATGCAGCTTCCATCCTGGTTCGCATTTTTTCAGTTTGGATACGAGCCTGAGACAATTCAACTTCTGCCTTCGTTTGCTCCAAGCCTGAGACTTTTCCAGCTTCTACTTGCGACGAAACCGTCTCTGCAAACTGCTGCGAAACTTCCAGCAAATCCTGCTGTTGTTGAAATTGCTGCATCGCTTCCAGTGCTGTGATGTACGCTTTGGTCACTTCAAAAAGCACATTCAGGCGTTGGATTTCATAGTCCCATCCAGCCAATTTCTGATTGAGTCCGGCCACGCGCTTACGTTTCATCCGGTCGGCACCCAACAGTATTTTCTGGCTCAGACGGATGGTGGTTTCCCTCGACTTCATTCCTTCAAAAGGACCCGTTCCGCCAAAATTTTCCATTTCGGCTTCAACTTCCGGATTGGGTAACAGTGAAGACTGAATTCGCTCCGCTTCTTTCACCCGAATTTGCCAGGCAAAACTTTCCAATTGTGGATTTTCAAGAAGAGCCTTGGCAAGGGCTTCTTCATAACTCAGTGTATCTCCAACCTGAATGGTTTCGATCTGAGGTACAGAGTTTAGATTCAATATCGCCGGATTCTTCCCGACAGTTTCAATACGTTCGTTGCTTGCAGATGGCGGTTCAATCACCCTCTGTTCGCTGGCACATCCGGACGCTAAAAAAAGTAAACCGGCAGCCAGCATCAGTTTTATAGATGTTGACATATAGGTATTTCAGCCGTTTTAGGCGGTTTTGATTGGCTGAGCAATACACGATCTGCACATTCTTTCCGCAGAGATCGCACGTTTTTACTCAGAGTGAATTAGGAAAAGAGTGGCTGGAACGACCTAATTCAGAAGTACAACGGTTTGCCGATTAGCAGTCTCCTGATCTTCTATATCAGGTGGAATAAAGGTGTGTTTTTGTATAAACCGTGAGGTTGCAGTGATTTCACTTCTCAGATAAATAGCTTGGTGAAGATCTGTAACAACTCTTTTCTGATTAAACCGATTCACAGGTCATCTTTGGAGCATAAAAGCGTAACGGGCACATCTTTGTGTGAATCTTCCTCCTGATGAAAAACGGAATCTTTGTGTTCATGACTCTCTTGTTCATGAACCTCATTAGCAGAGCTCATCCCGATTCCTAAATCAACGGTTGACTCCACATTCACATCTCCATTTTCTTCAAAACAATACACCAAATTTTCTGCAAAAGTATGAATACTGAGTGCATGCAGATTGAGCACGATCAGCAAAAGGTATGCGATCGGTTTCATCAGAAATGTTGATATATTTTTCTTTCGAATCAAGATTTATAAGGTAAGCATTCAGGAATGCGGGATGCAAATGTTGGTTGAACGGATGCTACTCCGCACATTATGAATGGATTTTTATACCTGTTTATTGTGAAGAATCTCATTCTCAGAGATTCTCTTTAACAATGAGATTCCTCGGTCGCTTCGCTCCCTCTGAGTGACAAACCTTTTCTAAACCGGACCAAATGCCAGCATTGCATCCGCTACTTTTTTGAACCGGCTATGTTCGCTCCTTTCACATAATCGATGTTTTTAACCTTCTTTTCTCCCGGATTATGGTTTTTTACCTGCTCCATAGCCTCATCAATCATGTACACAGATATTTACATGATTTATTTTGCGTTGATTTGTAAAATGTAGTTGCAACCAGAAAAACTAATTCAGGAATGTTTACTGGAAAGTTCTGATTGACCTTCAAAAGAATCACAACTATAAAACTTAAATCTCTTCTGTTATGAAGGATCGAATTTATTCCTATGAAAATGACGACATTAAAATTACCTGGAACCTCAAAAGATGCATCCATGCAGAGGAGTGTGTTCACGGTTTGAGTGATGTGTTTAATCCCAATCAGAAGCCATGGATTCAACCTGAAAAGAGAACGGCTAACGAAATTGCCGATGTAATTGAACGATGCCCGACCGGTGCCCTGCATTATGAAATTAAAAAAGGAGATCGGTCGGAATCCGCTTCATCAAAAAATCGAATTAAACTCCAGGAAAATGGTCCGGTTTATTTCTTTGGAGATCTGGAAGTTCAGGATGCTGAGGGAAATACGGTTCTTCAGGATACCCGTTTCGCAATGTGCCGTTGTGGAGGATCAGATAATAAACCGGCCTGCGATAACTCTCATAAAAAGCTGGAATGGAAGGCAAATGTTGATGCCGACACTTCAGATATGGATGAAGCACTTGAAGAGAACCAAGACAAACTTTTAATCAAACTAATGAAAAATGGTCCGGTTCTATTGGAAGGAACCTATACGTTGGAATCCTCCAAAATTGGAGAGATAACATCTTCAAAAGGAATTGCACTTTGCAGATGCGGAGGTTCATCGAATAAACCCTTTTGTGATGGAACACATAAGAACATCGGTTTTACTGCTGACTAAATTTATTCCAAAACTCTGATTTATAGAACCTTGCCAGGCTTTGCTGTGTTTTCTTTTCCTGTCTTTCATAAATTATGATGATCTTAACCTCGTTTGACAATTCATACTTCCGACACAATTAGAACTACCATGTTTTCCCCAAAAAACTTCCTGAAAATCGGTGCATTATTAATGGCTCTCGCTGTAGCTTTCGGCGCATTTGGCGCTCACATTGTCGAGGGCTTTCTCACTCCGGACCGTTTTGACGTTTACCGAACTGCCGTTCAATACCATTTTTATCACGCTCTTGGACTATTGATTATTGGAGCAGCCGGTTTTCATATCCAGAACAAATGGATGAAATGGAGCGGCTACTCGCTCATCGCAGGTACGCTCATTTTTTCCGGCAGCCTTTATCTGCTAACCCTATTGGATATTGGATGGCTGGGCGCTATTACTCCGATTGGCGGTGTGGCTTTTATTCTTGGTTGGATTTTTCTTTTTGTTGGTGTGACAAAAAATTAGAGAGATACGGTTAACGTGTGTGAGTTTCGATATGTGATCTGATTTCTACTTCTGAAATTGTTCGCATCCTGACGCCTTAAAATCGGGCATCAGTCAGGAGCCGGTGTCCAGATTTTTCCCCGTAAAACTACGGCAGATTTTTGGGAGACTTGCTATTACAGATAGATAAGATTGGAACGTTTTCCCGCCTTTCCATGTGTATATAAATGAATAGAACGAAAATCAAGACTCAGAAAAATCATCAGAAGAAATAAAGCACTTCTTCCAAATTTTTTATTACTATGGAAGTTACAATCAACCGATCCCGGTTTGTCTTTGCGGCATTTTAAGAACCGATTTTTCAGACCTGTTGCAAAGAATGATATTCAATTAGTGAATAAGCATTGATGAACAAAGAGAATTCAAAACGAAAAATTTTAAGGATCGGCCTGATTGTCCTTGTAATCATTTTTGTGGTGCTTACAGGGATCCAGCTTTTCTTGAGCTTCTACCTGGACAGTTATGTTGAGAAACGACTCAAAACTGCCGTTTCTGAGCAAACCCTTGGACAATACCAACTTGAGATGAGCGCTCTTGATCTGAGAGTTTGGGGAAAAGAGTTTCAGATTGACAGCCTTCGGCTGAGTCCGACAGACACAGCATCTACAGCTCCGCGTATCCAGATGGATCAACTTTCCATTTCCGGCATACAGTTTCTGCCATACCTCTTTGGGGGAAATATTTATACAGGCCAGGTTCGGTTTTCCAAACCTGTGGTTACCCTCACAAAAAATAGTCCGGATTCCCTGAATTTTCTTCAATCCTCAGACAGATCGTCATCCTCATCCAATAAAAATCCGCCGGATATTGAAGTGGATCGGTTTGAAATCAATGAAGGGGTTTTTGCTCTTCTGAATCAGGAACAAAGCGACAGCCTCGGCGAACTTCACGATTTTAATCTTGAAATCCTGAACATTCGTGTGGATTCCACCACCCTGGCCAAACCACCCTTTTTCAACTTTAGTGCGATCCAAACCCGATCTGGTAAGATTCGATATGAAATGAGTGATTTTTATGCCATGGAAAGCAACGGAATTGATTTTTCAACATCCGAAGGGGCCTTCTCCGTCGACTCGCTAAAGTTGCTTCCACAGTATCCAAAGTATGAGTTTGCCCAACACAAAGGCCATCAATTAGACCGAATCACTTTAACGGTTGAACGACTTCTGCTTGAGAATACTGATATTGAGAAACTCAATTTCGGGGAAATTGACGCTAAAAAATTTACGATTCAAAATGCTGATCTTGAAGTATTTCACGCAAAAATGATGCCTCCGGGGCCGAAAAGTAACAAGACATACCCTCATATAGCTTTCAAAAATCTGCCGTTTCCCATAACGATAGATACACTTGCCATTCATCAGGCGGATATTCGTTATACAGAACACCTCGCAGAAGTATCCCGACCGGGCACCGTTTCATTTTTAAATACCAATGCAACCTTTACCGATGTAACCAACGATTCAACCGTCATCAGCCGGGAGCACACCATTGTTCTGGATGTAACATCCGAAGTGATGGGCGAAGCAACGCTGGATGCCCATTTTGAATTTCCCATGCACCTTGATGGAAGCCACATGACTCGGGGAACATTACAAAGTATGCAGGCAGAGGATCTCAATCCTATCCTTGAACCGGTTGGATTAGTCCGTGCAAGCAGGGGAACCCTCCATTCTCTTCAATTCCTGATGGATTTGGGGGATGACGAAGCCACAGGTTGGGTGCAACTTATTTACAGTGATTTGAGAATACAGGTTCTTAATTCTGACGATGTAGATGACGGAGGAAGAAACCGGCTAAAAACCTTTCTCGCCAACATTTTAAAAATCAAAGGAAGTAATAACGAAGTGCCCTACCGCAGAGGGGAAGTTTCTTTTGAACGAGATGAACAAAAATCCATATTCAGTTATTGGTGGAAATCCCTTTCAACCGGATTAAAAGAGAGTGTGGGGATCTAACGAGAGTAATCGACAGCCTGTAAAACAGCTTGTTTTGCATATTACAGGTCCGCGAAACAGGAATTATACAGGAACATAACTCTATAAAAATCATATAAATATAGTTGCCAATACATTCTAAAAAGGAGAACACTATCACGACGCCACACACCACAGATGATTATCCTCTTGTAGTAAGAGTTTTAATTCGGTTAATGCTCACTTTTCTGATTATAGCTGCCCTCATTTTCACCAAAACCCTGCTCGTTCCACTGGGATTCGCCGTGCTTTTAGCTTATCTCCTGTATCCTGCAGCAGACAAGCTTGAAGATAAAGGAGTGCCACGGATAGCAACGAATTTTATCATCATACTCGGCACGGCAGCTTTTGTGGCCGGAACGGTATATGGAATGGCTGTTTTAATAACCACCTTCACGGGTGATCTTCCTGAAATACATGAACAATTCCGACGAAATATAGACCGGGTTCAAGGAACAATAAGCAGTTGGATTGGAGTGCCGGAGAGTCAGCAGGATAGCATGATCAACAGTGCCCTGGGGAATACCGGGCAATTTTTCAAAACCCTTTTTACGGCTACGGCAAACTCAATTTTAGCAATCGGCCTCATCCCGGTTTACACATTTCTACTGCTTTTCTACAGAGATAAGTTCAAAAAATTTCTACGGCTTTTGGTACCGGCTGATGAAGAGAGCATTGCAGAAAATATTATTACCCAGGCATCGGAAGTTGTTCCAAAATATATGAAGGGGCTTTTTGTGGTTTGTTTCATATTGATGGCTCTTAACTCTCTTGGGTTTTATTTGATCGGGGTGAAATATGCCATTCTTTTTGGAATTCTTGCCGCCATTTTCAATTTGATTCCATACCTGGGAACTGTACTTGGCTACGGACTGGCGTTTATTTTTGTGCTGGCCACTCAATCCCCAAGTACTGCTGTGGCTGTACTTATACAATTCTTTATTGTTCAGTTTATCGAAAACAATATTCTTACCCCTAACATTACGGGTTCTTATGTGAAAATCAATCCACTCGTTACAATATTCTCTTTAATTGCCGGAGGAATGATCTGGGGGTTACCGGGCATGTTTATGGTAATTCCCTACCTCGCCATGATGAAAATTGTCTGCGAAAATATTGAAAGCCTTAAACCCATTGGATATCTGCTGGGAACGCGTGGTACAGAACGGCATACTATCCATTTTAACTTTTTCCAGTCAAGTAGCGACAAATAAAAAAGCCCCGATTGTTTTATCAACCGGGGCTATCCTCACTCAGCTTTAACTGCTGCTGCTCTCTTAAATATCTCGCAGGATATCTTTCACTTCTTTTTTGGTCTTTCCAAGCTTTTGCTGGAGATGACCAATTAACTGATCTTCCTGGCCTTCTTCATACGCCAGATCATTATCAGTTAATACAGCATATTGCTCTTTTAGCTTGCCTTTTATTTCGTTCCAGTTCCCTTTTAATTCTAAATCATTCATAATGATAGTCGCTTTATTGGTAATTCTATTGTCTCGTCAAATACTATTTATATATAGTTTCTAAACACAAAAATGTTCCATTCTTACATTTAGACGATGGTTTTCCCTTTATATTCGATATCTACTTCCCGATCCATAGAATCTCCCAAAATCTCTTCTATGTACACTCTTTGTATGAGTATCATCAGGCAGGCAACCAACGGCATCGCTACAAATACACCTATAAAACCAATCAGATAATACAACAGGAATTGAATTGTAATAATGAGAACAGGCGGTACATTTATCGCTTCTCTGTGAATCATGGGAGTTATAAAATATCCCTCAACACTTTGAATAAAGATGTAAAATATGCCCACATAAAGAACCATTGTTGGGCTTTGTGTTAACGCTACTAAAAGTGTGGGTATGCCCGCTAAAATTGGTCCGAGATTGGGGATAAAAGTCATGAGTGCTGTAAAAATTCCAAGAACCAGGGAATAGGGCATTCCCAACAACCACAAACCCAGGGTGGTTATGATTCCCAAAATCAACATAGACACCAATTGACCCACCAGCCACCACTGGATAGTCAATGCCGTTTCGTCCATAATGTTTGTAACCAGCAAGCGCTTATCGGTGGGGAAAAGTCTCAAAAACCCGCTTGTATATACTTCGGGCTCCGCAGCAATATAGATAGCAATTACAATAACCAACACGGTACTTGCAATGGCTCCCGCAGTTACGGTAAACAGATCCAATACTCCCTGAGTCATGTCGTTATCTTCTCCGGCAGTACCCTGTTCATTTTCAAGAAAGTCTTTGGGATTGGGATTCTCCCGTGCGATCTCCTTTCCCCATTCGTATTGCCAAAGCTTTTGCTTGATTTTATTCCACTCTTCGGGAGCCTGATCATACATCATCTCCGCCTGTTGATAGATTTTTGGTACAAGCAAATATCCCGATCCAATAAACAAGCCAAACAAAAACACGACAACCACTGCCAGCGAAAGCGTTGTTGGCATCCCGGTATAATCACTAATTATATCCCGGAGGCTTCTAAAAACAATGCCCAGCAAAACCCCTAAAAAAACAAGAAGTAAAATATTTACGGCGTACCCTACAAAAAGTACCAGAAGGGTAATCGTAGCTGCCACCACTACGGAAATCAGTACTTTCTTTATAAATGAGTATGTTGAATTTTCTTCGGAATCTGATTCCGGGTTGGTCTTATCGACCATTTAACAAAATATTTAAACGTTATTTTTAATGATTTCGGAGGGCCTCGATCAGTTCTTCCTTATTCATATCTGATCTCCCTTCAATCCCTACTTCCTGCGCCTTTTTGTAGAGTTCCTCTTTGGTCCACTTTTCATATTTTTTTTGTTTACCACCTTTTTTTGATGCGTTTTCAGAGTTGGCAATTCGGGCAGCTTTCTCTTTGCTCATTCCCTGGTCTCTCAATTCTTCGTACTGTTCTTCGTTCTTGATTCGATTATCTGGCATATCTTTTTCTCCTTGTTTCTCTTTCATCTCTTACTTTATAAAGGCAATTCTTGCCTAAAATGTTTCCTTCTTTCTGATCTTCAGAAACCAGTCTTTTTATTTTCGCACATCATCCAGAAGTCCCATTTCTAATTCATGTGCTTCATCATTGTGATGTAAAACTGAAATATCGCCCGTAGTCTCCATCACAACTGCTTTTATCTGGTTGAATTGGGTGACATTTGCCTCACGCAGTTTTCCGAGCAGATCATTTCGTGTAACCTTTGCTTTTCTCATATTCCCTTCAAGCATCCGTGTGCCCTTCATCAGCAAAATGGGTTTATTATCAACTACATTTCTTACCAGTGATGTTTCCCGAAAACCGGCAATGGTAATTTGAATGATAAAAAGGGTGCCCATAGCTGCAATCGACTGAAAGAGAGGCGGATTTTTTGTGAGCACGGTAGAAGCAATTAACGAACCGATAGCCACCGTTACAGCAAAATCGAAGCTCGACATTTTTGAAAACGTTCTGACACCGGCAATTCTCGTGAATAGAATGAGTGCAAAGTAAATTCCGAAAGTTGATATAACAACCATGATGACAGAACTAAATGTGGTAACAATCCAGGATGAATCCATTGATTTTTGATTTGATTAACAGGTAACGTTCTCGAATTATTCTAATCCAATTTGATTAAATCTGTTTCGTCTTTGTCTTCCTGAAAAAGGAACAATCTAAATTTCAGCGTGTTGAAATGAGTAATAAAAATCATCAAGCCTTAACTCTACCTCCCATGAATAATTATGAAGAGATTATAAGCGCATTAAGTGAATGTATAACTGCCTGTGAAACATGTTTCGCAGCTTGCCTGGAAGAAGATCATGTTGAAGAAATGACCGAGTGTATAAAGCTAGACAGAGACTGTGCTGAAATGTGCAGGCTTGCCGTTCAGTTTCTCTCACGCGATTCGGATATTTCGCAATCCATCATCGGGCTTTGCGCAGATATTTGCGCAAAGTGTGCCGAAGAATGTGAAAAACATGATCACGATCACTGCCAAAAATGTGCTGAAGCCTGCCGAAACTGCGAAGAAATCTGCAAAATATATCTCGACAATGTCAGGCAAGCGGCCATGAACACTTAATTACCCAAGGCTCCACGGCACATTCCCAACAGATGCATACAGATACCAGATCATAAATGCTGCACCTGCAAGACTGAGATCTTTCAGGAAGTGAATCATTTCGTTCTGGCGGTCCATCGGATCCTCGGCATTCCAGAAATCATGCATCATAATTGCGGAGGGTATTAAGAAAATAATGAGAAGCCAGGCACCGATATTCACCCAAAAACCCAAAAGAATACTCAGTCCGCCGAGTAGTATCATCACTCCGCTGATAAATACAGCTGCTTTCGGCATAGGCACATTTTTACTGCCGGCATATTGAGCCATCTGGGCCGTATTGGTAATGTGGCCAATCCCTGAATTAATGAAAATTATTGAGAACAAAATTCGGGCAAGAAGAATTAAAAGTCCCATCTCTTTTTATTTTTTTAGTGAATCTTTCGCTTTACTCTCTCTTTTAAGAAAGTTTCGATGTTCGAGTACTGTTGAGGGAACAATCCTAATATTTTAGCCGTTCATTCATCACATACCATCTATTCATTCTTTTTTATTCGTTAAACTTCTATGTTAGACTGGATTAAAACCGTCATTCAAAGTATCGGGTATCCCGGCATTGCTTTTTTGATGATTGTCGAGAATATTTTTCCGCCAATTCCATCTGAAATTATTATGCCGTTTGCAGGTTTTGTTACAGAACAGGGCGAACTCAATTTTTATGGCGTTGTGGCTGCCGGCACCTTCGGTTCCGTAGTGGGCACACTTCCCTTCTATTATCTGGGGCATAAAATCGGCGAAGACCGGCTCAAGCGATGGGCTGACAAACACGGCAAGTGGCTCATGCTTTCCTCAAGTGATATAGAACGGGCTCAAGGCTGGTTTGATCGCCATGATGCTGCCGCCGTTTTCTTCTGCCGTTTGATACCCGGAATTCGTACACTCATATCGGTTCCTGCAGGAATCAAGAAAATGAATCTTGGATATTTTCTGATTCTCTCTGTCAGCGGCACATTAATCTGGGTTGGATTATTAACGTATCTCGGGAGCATACTTGGACAAAACTATGACAAAGTCAGCGAATATCTCGACCCTGTAAGTTATGCTGTATTTGGTTTCATAATCCTCTCCTACATCATCCATATCATCAGGCATAAATAATTTTACGCTGTTCACATATTTTTTTCAGCCCGGAAACTTTTCTCTCCTGCGGTGGTCTAAAATAACAGGAAACCAAACAGTTGATGTACATTGATTTCCTGAATTCTATCATGACTTAAAAAAGGAGACTTATGAATAAGCTAAGCATCAAAGGTAACTGGAATGAAAAGAAAGGAAAATTGAAACAGCAGTTCTCAAAACTTACTGATGACGACCTTCTTTTTATTGAAGGTAAAGAGGAGGAACTGGTAGGACGTATCCAAAAACGCCTCGGTAAATCCAAAGAAGAAGTTCAGGAACTGATCCGCAAAGCCTGATTTTTTAACAAATCAAGAGGTTTTATCTTCGCGATCCCATTTCCTGATGTAGCTGATGGAGAAGATAAACATAGAGCCCCGGCATTGTGATATCTGATTACGAGCCGGGGCTTTTTTAATTCTTCGTTTAAAAAAGAAGAGAGATTGGATACAGACTCCGAAATATAAAACCGAATAATATTCACCAGGAAAAGTTTAAAAACTATGAAAATTGAATCCCCCAGTGTGAAAGTTAAGAACAGAGGCAAAGTTTTCTTTCCTGTGGAAAAAATTACTAAAGGAGATTTAATCGACTATTATGAGAAAATTGCCGATTTATTTCTTCCCTTTTTGAAAAACAGGCCACTTTCCCTGAACCGGTTTCCGGATGGAATTACTGCCGAAGGTTTTTATCAAAAACAGGTACCGGATTATTTCCCGGACTGGATGGATACGGTTGAAATAGAAAAGAAGGAAGGAGACACGAACACACAAATCGTTTGTAATAATACAGCAACACTGATTTACCTGGCAAACCAGGGAACCGTAAGTTTTCATCCATGGCTGTCCACAACTCACGATCTTCAGAAGCCCGACAAACTTGTGTTTGACCTCGATCCACCCCAGGGTAATTTTGAAATTGTAATAAAAGGAGCGAAAAATCTTCGCACACTCCTGGATGAAAAATTGGGTTTAAACGCTTTTTTGATGACCACAGGTTCAAAAGGGTTGCATGTGGCGTGTCCCATCAAACCGGAAAATAAGTTTGAATACGTCCGGGATTTCGCCAAACAAGTAGCTAATTTTCTGGCAGAAAAAGATCCGGACACTTTTACTGTGGAAACCAGGAAAGATCAAAGAAAAGGAAGGCTTTTTATTGATTACTTGCGAAACGCCTACGCTCAGACATCCATTCCTCCATATTCTGTCCGGGCAAGAGAGGGTGCCCCGGTTGCCACTCCGCTTGGATGGGATGAGCTAGACAAAGACGGCCTCCACTCACAAACATATACAATTAAGAATATATTTAGACGATTAAGCCATAAAGACGATCCCTGGAATTCGTTTAATGAGAAGGCCACAAAACTTGAAAACAGTATCGAAAAACTCAGAAAAGTTGTGGAGGATACTCAATGATTTTTAATACCGAACCTGTTTTTGATTTCGCGCTCCTTGCCCTGAGAATTGTAGTTGCCATCATTTTTTTCTCCAGCGGAAAAAGTCATTTCATGCAGCCGGAGGAAAGAAGCAAATCGATTGGAATGTCCAAAACCTCAACACTTGTTTTGGGTATTGTTGAAATGGTCGGAGCGGTTTCCATAGCTTTGGGGATTTATATCCAAATTGGAGCTCTACTTCTAATTGGAGTGATGCTCGGCGCCATCTCAAAAAAGATTTTCTCCTGGAACATCGGGTTTTACAGCGATGAAGGGTTCGGGTGGCATTATGACCTGATCCTGCTTTGTGCAAACCTGGTTTTCCTGACGATAAGTGGAAAATATGTGATCGTTGGCTGATAAATACAAAATACATTCGTAATTAAGACCTGCACCTGACGTTGGCAGTATTCCTTTCTCTTCATTTCAGATATAGGTAATATTCAGTATGAAATCTTTGACTAATCGTACTGAACTATTCTATGAAAAAGTGTAGCTGGCTCCTGTTTTCTGGAGCAATCCTGTTTTCCGGTGCATCATCTCTTTTTGCTCAATCCCAACATGGCATTCATCTTTTCAGCAAACTTAATTATTACACTTCTGAATCGAACGTAATCATTGTTTCTATTCTTTCTGAAGAGAAAAATCATGATGCATATAAAGTGGTTTTAAATGATAAAACTTCTCAACCTATAACGACTATTCAACTGGATTCCTCACGCACACTTGTTTCTATTCCAATTGAAAATTTTGAGATCGGCCGGAATCAAATACAGGCCAATATTTTCTCTGGTGAAGAATTGATTGACGAACGAATTATCGAATTTGAATACCTGGAACCCGTCTCCAATGAAGTAAAAATTGATCAAGAAACAGGCGGACTGATTGTGGATGGATTGCCATTCTTCCCATTTGGATTTTACCTCGGCAGGGTCGGTGAAATTCCTGAGCGTGAGGTTGTCAATGGATTCAATACAATCGGTCCTTACCAGGGGAACCTCCCGGAAGGACTTGAGGAACGCAAAGCCTATATGGATCGTGCAGCTGAATTGGGAATCAAAGTGCAATATGGGCTTAACTCCCTCATCGGAACCCGGCACAACAGCACGGAAGGCCCGGGAATGTCCGAAGAAGAAGTTTGGGAATTGCTGAAAAGCGAAGTTCTGGCATTTAGAAATCATCCCGCGCTTTTATCATGGTATATTAATGACGAACCTGATGGCCAGGGGCGTCCGCCGGAACTGCTTGAAAAGGCTTATGATTTCATCCATGAACTGGATCCGTATCATCCCATCTCTATTGTATTTATGCTGCCATCCAAAATTGGTGAATTTCGAAATACGATGGATATCGCCATGACTGATCCATATCCCATCCCCAACAGCAGTGTAGATATTCAAAGCTATGTGAAAGAGATTGGAGATGTTCTGAAGTATGAAAAATCAGTTTGGCTGGTCCCACAGGCTTTTGGCGGACAAGAGATGTGGAATAGGGAACCCACTGCCAGTGAAATTCGGGTAATGACTTATTTAGGGATTATCAATAACGTGAAAGGCATTCAATACTTTATTCGCTCGTTCAACAACCTTAATCCGCAAGCCGTATCTGCGTGGTCGGAAACCAGTAACATGGCTGTTGAAGTCACACAAATGACTCCCTTTCTTCTTTCAGCCGAGCCTTCGTATTGGCTGGAGACCGGCGATCCGGATATCTTCGTTCGATCATTTTCTCACAACGGAGAGAAACTGCTGGTTGCAGTGAATAAATCCAATACCCCAAAAAATTACTCGATTCAGTTAAGAGAACCCATTCCTCCCGGCTACAGGATTGATGCCTGGTTTGAAAATCGCAGATTAGAATTTGAAGGAAATGTGCTCGAAGATATCATTGATGGGTTTGGTACACGAGTGTACAGAATCCGGAAAGAAGATCAGAATTCCACTAAAATGAATTCCGGAAATATTGTCTACAATCCAAGTTTTGAAATTGTTGCAAGCCCCGGGTTGTCAGCGGGACACAATCTTACCTTTACTTCGTATGAAGATGCCGATCACGGAGGCACCGTTTTTGCAGATTCCCGCCAAAGTGTGGACGGCTTGTTCAGTATGCGGATGATTACACCGACAGATCAGGCCGGCAAGAAAGTCCGTTTTATCCCGAACATCCTCATCAAAGGAAATTCATACAATGTATCTATTTGGGCGAAGGCAAAACAACAAGCGAATATGCCGAACTTTCGGATCGTCATCAATGCCGCCAACCAAGAAGAAACCTTTCAACTAACTTCTGAATGGAAACTGTATTCATTTGCATTTACTGCCGATTCAACCAGTACAAATGCTATCGTGGAACTTGATATGCCAAACCAGGGAACGGCTTGGTTCGACCTGTTCCAGATTTCTCCTGACCCTGTTATTGATTACGTCATTAATGACGATCAAACCGCCACCGTCACGATTTCAACATCCACACCGACTGCAGATGTCAGGTATTCATCAATGAACAGTTCGTCTGAAGGAAAGGCACTGGATTATAACCAACCATTTGTTATTAAAAGAGCCGCCACTATTAACGCTATGTTGTTTGAAGACGGACAAAAAATTATCGAGAGTAAAAAATTCATTCCTGTAAATTCAGCTTTAGGAAAGCCGGTTCATTTTGAGACGCCTTACAATTCCAAGTATACCGCACAGGGTGATTCAAGCCTTACCAATGGGGTAATGGGATCCACCTCTTTCCGGGATGGAAACTGGCTGGGCTACCTGGACGATGAAGTTACTTTTACCGTAGATATGCAAGAAATAGCCGATGTAAACTCTGTTATGTTGAATTTTCTCTGTGATCCGAACAGCGGCATATTCATCCCCGATGAAGTTAAAGTTTATACTTCTCTTGATGGAGACAGTTATACATTATCCGGTGAAAGAAAAAACAATGCCATTTCAAAACGGGGTGAACCTTATCTGGTTCCATTTGAGGTAGAACTTGAGCCTGCAAAAGCACGATTTATAAAATTCACTGTTTCTACATTTGGCGAAATTCCTGACGGATACCTGTTTACCGGAACCCATTCCTGGATGTTTATGGATGAGGTTTTAGTTGAATAATATATTCCCTTTCTGCTCGTGATACATTAAGAATGTACGCCAATTGGGTCGACAGCTCATCCAATTTCAACCAAAATAACGTGTCTTAACCTCTTGCAGATTCTGAAGGAACTTCTCATCTCAATTCAGCTCTAAATCTATAGAGAGAAAACCAAGGGATGAATCTACATTCTTGATCATCGAATGGTGTTGAACAATCGGAATCATGTTCTCATTAGCTTCGTTTTATTGGCGTCAGGTAACGAGTCGTGCGATTCATCAAAATTTTTAATTTTTACACCTCTAATGAATTCATCGAATAAAGAGCCGGAAATTGATCATCCTCATTCGAAATCTGCTGAGGAAATTGTTAAACAACTTGAAACCAATCAGGAGAGTGGCCTTTCGGAAGAAGAAGCTAAAAAACGGCTTGAATCCTACGGACCGAATCAGCTCGAAGAACATGATGAGAAAAGTCTTCTTCAAATTCTCATCGACCAAATCAACAACCCCATTGTTTACCTGTTGACAGCTGCGGCTGTTCTCGCATTTGTATTTGGTGATGTCCCCGAGGGAATTGCCATCATCGTTGTTTTGGTATTGAATACCATCATCGGTTTTTGGATGGAATTTCAGGCACGAAAAAGCATGAATGCCTTGCAGGAAATGGACAAAGTAATGGCGCATGTGATTCGCAATGGAGAAGAAAAAGAGGTTGATGCCGAGCAATTAGTGCCGGGAGATGTCATCAACCTGGCAGCCGGTGATTTGGTCCCCGCCGATGCACGCCTCATTGAATTAGCAGAACTATCCATTGACGAGGCTCCCTTAACAGGTGAATCCGTTCCGGTTTCGAAAGAAGTGGAACCGATTGAAGAAGACACTCAGGTAGCCGATCAAAAAAATATGATTTTCAAAGGAACCGCAGTAACAAACGGCCGGGGAAAAGCGGTCGTCGTTACAACAGGAATGGAGACTGAAATTGGTTCGATCTCCGAAATGGTTAGCGAGGCTGACAAAGAACAGATCCCTCTCAACAGGAAGCTTGAAGACCTTACGAAAAAACTGATCTGGGTAACTCTTGCTCTTGCCGCCGCTTTTTTTGTGGTTGGGTGGGCTACTGGAAAAGAGATCTATCAACTCGTACAAACTTCGATTGCCTGGACTATTGCCGCCATTCCGGAAGGCCTGCCGATTGTAGCCAGCATCGCCCTCGCCAAAGGAATGCTGCGGCTGGCAGACCATAATGTGATTGTGAAACAGCTCGCAGCCGTGGAGACTCTTGGCGAAACCACCGTCATCTTTACCGATAAAACGGGAACCCTCACGGAAAATCGCCTGACTCTTCAAATGATGGAATTTGAAGAACGGAGAGCTGATATCAAATGGAGCGATAACAATAGTAACGCTGAGATTGTAAGTAATGATGAATCTGGTCATGGTTTTGATAAAGAGGACGAACGTCTCAAAAGATTCTTCGAAATTGCCGTTCTCTGTAATGATGCGGAGTTGAAGAAGAAAAAAAATGGTGAGGAGAACGGAGCCGGAGATCCGCTGGATGTTTCACTTCTGGAATTTGGCAATGTTTTCGACTCGGAGAGATACGAGAAGTTGCGGGAATCCAACCGCCTCAATGAAGAGCCTTTCGACTCAGATGATATGGTAATGGGAACCGTTTATGAAATTGACGGCCAAATCATGTTGCTCTGCAAAGGCGCAGCCGAAGCCATTGTAGAAAGGTGTTCCAATACGTTTACAGCAGATGGATCGTCTGATTTGAATGAAGATGGTAAGAATAAATGGATTGAACGAAATGAGGAACTCTCTGAAGATGGCCTGAGGGTGATTGCATTCGCATTTAAGGAACTGGATCAAAAACCATCTGATGATGCCGATGTTGAAGGAGATCTCATGCACGACCTGACGTTTCTCTGCCTGACAGGTTTTATCGATCCTCCCCGTGAAGAGGTGAAAGAGTCGGTAGCAACGTGCAAGAAGGCGGGAATTAAAGTTGAGATGGTCACGGGAGACCACCCCGGAACAGCCAGAAATATCGCACGCGAAGTAAATGTTGCTGATGAAGAGAATGACAAAGCCCTGCACGGGAGTGATCTACGGGAAGATGTGGAAGAACATGACCAGGAAGAGGTTGTGAACACCCGGATCTTTGCCCGCGTAGATCCCGAACAAAAGCTGAAACTTATCGAATATTACCAGAATAACGGGGATATCGTAGCGATGACCGGTGATGGTGTGAATGACGCGCCCGCACTAAAAAAAGCAGATATTGGCATTGCTATGGGAGAACGCGGCACACAGGTTGCACAGGAAGTTTCCGACATGGTTCTGAAAAATGATGCGTTTTCATCGATTGTTGAAGCGGTTCGGGAAGGGCGAATTATCTTCGGCAATATCCGGAAGTTTATTATGTACCAGCTCTCCTATCACCTGTCTGAAATTTTGATTATTGCGCTGATCAGCTTTACGGTTTTTGCACTCCCACTGCTTCCGTTGCAGTTATTGTTTCTGAATTTACTGTCGGATGTGTTCCCCGCCCTTGCTTTAGGGATTGGCCAGGGAAGCCCGGAAGTGATGAAGCATGATCCCAAAGATCCGGAAGAACCGATAATCAACAAGCAAAATTGGATGATGATTGGAATGCATGGACTCATTCTGACAATATTTGTAACCGGCTCTTATTTCTTCGCTTTTCTTTATTGGGGGCTTTCTGAAGAGGTCTGTAATAACGTCGCATTTTTCAGCCTGGCTTTTGCACAGTTATGGCATGTGTTTGATATGCGGGAAGCGGAAGAACCTATATTCAACAACCAGGTAACAAGGAATAAGTATGTTTGGGGAGCTGTAATCTTTTGCGTGGTCGTCATCATTGCCTCTTATTTCATCCCGCAGATAAACAATATCCTCTCCTATCAATCTCTTGATTTGAAAGTATGGATTTTAATAGGGATTACCAGCCTGCTCCCGGTATTTACGATCCAAAGCCTCAAGGAGATTACAAAGGATATGAAGATTACTTTTTAGAGAGTAATCCTTAAAAGATCTTTAAAGCTTTAAAAAATGAAGCTGTTTGAGATTTACAAATAATGAGATTGCTTCACTACGTTCGCAATGACTTGAATGTCGTCATTACGAGTGAAACGAAGCAATCTCCTAAAGACACCGAGCTAATCAATCACCCGCCAACTGGCTCACCACCATTCACATGAATGGTTTGCCCTGAAATGTATGACGCGTCTTCTGATGCAAGAAACACATACGCCGGAGCAACTTCCGAAGGCTGACCAGGCCTGCCAAGGTGCGTTGATTTTCCAAAATTCTTCACATGCTCGGGATCAAAAGAAGCGGGAATGAGCGGCGTCCAGATGGGGCCGGGCGCCACGGCATTTACCCGAATTCCCTTCGGTGCCAAATCATCATTCAACGATCGTGTAAAACTGAGAATAGCTCCTTTTGTAGCGCCATAATCAATCAAATATTCTCTCCCCTGGAAGGCGACAACGCTCGTTGTATTAATCACGCAATCACCTGCTTTCAAGTGTTTTACAGCAGCCTTCGTTAGGTAAAACATCGAAATTATATTTGTTTGAAACGTCTTCTCTGTCAGGTCCAGATCCAGTTCTTCCATTCCCTGGCGGACGTGCTGTTCTCCGGCGTTATTTACCAGAATATTTAAATCACCAAAAGTTTCGATCACTTTTTGAACCGCATCAAAACAAAATTGTCTTTTCTTGATATCTCCCTTTATAACGAGACATTCGCCGCCTTCGGCTTCAACCATTTTTTGGGTTTTTTGAGCATCTTCATCTTCTTCTAAATAAATGACGGCAACTCTTGCTCCTTCTCTTGCATAATGCACGGCAACCGCCCGGCCAATTCCGGAGTCTCCGCCCGTAATCAGAGCAATTTTACCTTTAAGCTTGGCGCTGCCTTTATAGCTGTCCCTGATAATTTCAGGCTCGGGAATCATTTCAGATTCTTTACCGGGTAATGTCTGCTGTTGTTTTGGAAAGTCCTTCTTGATATCCTGACTCATAGATTTATCAAATTGATTACACTTTATTCGTACATACTCTCTTCCTAATTGTAACAGTCGGATCTTTTTAAAGTTCCTCCTTTGGCACTCTTACCTCAGATATTTATAAAATCCCGTAAATCACGATACCAAATGTACCGAGCGCAAATAGCAAAGCAAGAATGGCAAGAATTCCATCGTGGGTAATGAGTGATAACCCGAATAGCGCAAATGCGATTCCCGCCACATTCGCGCTAAAAGGGATGACTTCCATCACAGGCATCGCTAACGCAATCAGAAAACAGACGGCTGCGATTACATAATGGCCGGCACCTTTTGTAAAAACTGTTAATCTGGGTTTTGACCATTTGTCGATGAACGTCGCCGGTTTCTTCAGCCACTCCATCCCCTTGTTGATCTTTTTCTTTTCAGCAGAGCGTTTCAAGATCCAGTTTGGCAGCCAAAACTGTTCTCGTCCGAACAGAAGCTGTCCGGTTGTCAAGATCACAAAAATACCCATAATGGTCGGAACGCCGGGAATATCTCCAATGAGTGGAGCGAGTGTTATGATTCCCGCCAGAAGTAAAAGTGGCGCAAACGATCGGCGTCCGATTTTGTCTAAAATGTCATCAAAAGAAACCTTGTTTCCATCCCCGTCTGCATTTTTAATTTTTACAATTAAATCTTCGAGATTTGAAAGTTCTTTACTCATATTATATTGTTGATTACAGACTTTTTTTAATCTCTTACTTGTCAGCTATGGTACTTTCAAGACTCTCATCACACCTGAAGATTATACTGCTTACATCATTATTTGTTCTCAGCCTTCTCCCGTCCTCAATCTTTGCCCAAAACGAAATTGAACGAGCCAGAATTTCTCTCCAGGGTTTACAGGAATTTGGGTTTACGGCTAACATTGAAGGCAGCCAAACCGTCACCTCCAGCGATACGCTGACTCCATCGGTGATACGTCAGCAAGCGATCAATCAAATTGTTGAGGCCGGCCTTCGGTTTGTATCGGATGAAGAAGTGGAATCTTCCGCCGATATCCCTTTTTTATACATGCACATTAATACCATGCAATTGGATAACGGGCTAATCCCCTTTTCCATTCAACTCAAACTTTTTCAACCGGTTAAGCTTTCGCTGAACCGGGATTTACAAACCTCGGCGAGCACGTGGGATTCTGGAATGGTCGGTATCGTTTCGCTGGACCGGCTACCGTTAATTAACGAAGCGGCAAATAGCCTTGTCGCCGAATTTATTGAGGATTATCAGCGTGCCAATTACGATTATTAATTTTCTCGATTTATGAATATTGAAGAGTTTCGGGATTTCTGTCTCTCGTTTAACGGCGTTACCGAAGAATTTCCGTTTGATAATAATACGCTGGTTTTCAAAGTGATGGGCAAAATGTTTGCTCTTTGCGATGTGGATGAATTTGAAAGTATCAACCTGAAGTGTGAACCTGTTCATGCCATTCAGCTTCGTGAAGAACATCCAGGCACTGTACTTCCTGGTTATCATATGAACAAAAAACACTGGAATACCGTGATGATGGATAACCATCTTTCAAACAAATTGATTGAGGAATGGGTTACTGATTCCTACAATCTGGTAGTTGCCAACCTTCCGAAAAAAGATCAACAGAAACTGAAGAATAAAGACTGAATTTTTATTTGATTCGCAGGGGTAATTTATATTTTATCCACTCTTCCTAATCCGTATCCTGCTTTTTTGGTATTCATTTCATTTCGTGTTTGAAACAAATTCATGAGTAAGGAACGGACCTTTAAGAAGTCTAAGGAGAGCAATTTCCTGAATGGAATCTTTGCAGCGATCCTGTTGATTCTTGTCGTAATCATTTCTTTTTGGGTTGTAAATGACATGGCTGATGGCATCACCATCTTTCATGTTTTTATTGCTGCTCTTATTACAGCTATTGCAACCGGTTTTGGTGCAATCCCTTTCTTGTTCGTCAAAAACTTTGATAACAAATGGCTGGGAATTGGAAATTCTATCGCTGCAGGACTCATGCTTGGTGCAAGTATCGGGTTGGTGTACGAAGGCGTTTATCTGGAAAATGTTGAAATGAGAATCATGAAAGTGATTGCCGGTTTGCTTTTGGGAGGAATTCTGGTCCTTTTATCTCACTATTTCTTGGAAAGAACGGATAAGGACTATTCCATCGGACAAGTGACAGGTGCAAACGCCGTTAAAATGCTGATGATCGTAGGAATTATGACCGTTCACTCATTTGCGGAAGGAATTGGAGTCGGCGTTTCCTTTGGAGACAGTGCCTCATTCGGATCCTTCATTTCCATCGCGATTGCCATTCATAACATTCCTGAAGGATTGGCAATCAGCCTTGTGCTTATTCCCCGGGGAACATCGGTCCGTAATTCTACACTCTGGAGTATTTTCAGCAGTCTTCCACAACCAATTATGGCTGTTCCCGCATTCCTTTTTGTCCTCGCTTTTAAAACGTATCTGCCCGTCGGTTTGGGAGTGGCAGCAGGCGCTATGTTTTGGATGGTTTTCCGTGAACTGATTCCGGATGCTTTAAAAGAGCTCAGCAGGAAAAATGTCTATGCCTTAACCGCCGTCACAGCTATCGCTATGATTATATTTCAGCTACTTATTGAAACATAATCACTCTTCATCATCGTCCACTCCAAGCAAATCCTGAACTTTGTTTTCAAGCTGTTCCAGCAATCCTCTTGATACTGCTTCCTGGATGGCACGTTCTATTAACGGATCCATTATTTCCCGAATGCTTTGCTTCATTGTATTGCTTCCCGACTGGCCTATATTGGTAAGCTCAAACTCCTCAATGCTGGCTTCAGCCGTTCGCTCTCTTTCAATGGTACTGCTAACGCGAACGGTTCCATCCTCCATAAGAAGATGATTGATGACCATAGACGGCCCCTCCGTATCTTCTGCCACATCCATATTCTCGTTCAGCTTTCTGAGATTGATTCCCAATCCTATCTGTTCAAAAAAGAGCTCGGGATTTTGAATATGGATGTTTTCAACCACAATCGTATCCGAGAAAATGGTGGCCAGATCTATTTTTAAACTCATTTCATCGATAACAATAGCTTTTTCATCACTGAATCCTTCAGGGTTTGCGACGGTGAATCCATAAATCACTCCCGAGCCGTCAAAAAGAGAAACGTTCACATTTCCAATATTTACTTCTGTTTGCAGAAGCTCCGTTCCATTTTCCTCTATCGCCGACTTGACGATGCCATCCAACGAAAAATTCAGAATGATGAAGGCTGCTATCAAAACGACCAAAAGGCCGCCAAATATTTTTAGTCCTTTATGTTTCATGATTTTAGATTTTCTCGTTTAAATCTTCTTCCTGTATGAATGTTTCTAATCTACCCTGCAACTGTCACAATAATCTTCTCAAATTAGTTCAATATTAAACGCTTTTTCCTCAATAAACACAATAGCTTAATGAAGAAACATTTATTCCGACTTTATTACCAATAAACTTGTAAAGTTTATATATTTGGAAGCGCTACCATAAAAATATTTTAATGTTGAGGATGAAGGTTTTTGAAAATGAATGATTCAGTTGCTGTTTCAGATAATAAAATATTGTCAGAGAACGACTATTCGCTTTTTAGCCAACTTGTAAATATGAACCATGAGCAGCTTGTTTTTTGTTCACGTCCTGAAGTGGGACTCAAAGCAATCGTTGCTATCCACGATACCACATTAGGCCCTGCTTTAGGCGGCGTTCGGATGTGGAAATATTCCTCCGAAAATCAGGCCATAAGAGACGCACTTCGATTGTCCCGCGGAATGACGT
Source organism: Rhodohalobacter sp. 614A (assembly GCF_021462415.1). Lineage (NCBI taxonomy): Bacteria > Pseudomonadati > Balneolota > Balneolia > Balneolales > Balneolaceae > Rhodohalobacter > Rhodohalobacter sp. 614A. The sequence continues at coordinate 1,183,991 of NZ_JAKEDS010000001.1, read as the reverse complement.
ATAAAGCAGCCATTTCCGGACTCAATTTCGGCGGGGGAAAGGCCGTGATTATCGGTGACTCCAGAACCGACAAAACCGAAGCCATGTTCCGTGCCTTCGGGAAATTTATCGAAGGACTGGCCGGCCGTTATCTCACAGCAGAAGATGTTGGAATGACAGAGCGCGAAATGAGCTGGATCTATTCCGAAACCAAATATGTAACCGGCATTCCAAAATCGTTGGGTGGTAGTGGCGATCCATCCCCTGTTACGGCATATGGCGTTTACATGGGTATGAAAGCAGCTGCAAAAAAGGCATACGGCAGTGACTCTTTATCGAACAAAAGAATTGCCATTCAGGGAGCTGGTTCGGTTGCCACTTATCTTGCAAGATATCTGGCAAAAGAGAATGCCAAACTTTTTATCACGGATATTTTTGAAGAGAAAGCGAATCATTTGGCAAGAGAAACCGGTGCCGAAGTTGTATCCCCGGATGAAATCTATACATTGGATCTCCACATTTTCAGTCCATGCGCACTTGGCTCTGTTATTAATGATGATACGATCAGTCACATCTCCTGCGATATCATTGCCGGCGGAGCGAACAACATTTTAGATGATGAAAAAAAACACAGCCTTGAGCTTCAAAATCGCGGCATTCTCTTTGCGCCGGATTATGTGATCAATGCCGGCGGAATCATCAATATTTCCAGTGAAATGCAAGGCTATAATGAAAAGCTGGCAATGGAGAAAACATCGCAGATTTATGATACGCTTCTCAATGTTTTCGAATATTCTGAAAACCACAATCTTACCCCGGTCGAAGCATCGAATATTCTGGCTGAAGAGCGAATCAAAAGTGTCGGCAGCATTAAAACGATTTACTCATCAGAAAGTAATTTTTCTAACAGACAAGGTGAAATATATCGCCGCTGAAGATTATGATTTTACCCATAGCTCACCATACAAGGCAGCCCGGTAAAACGGGTTGCTTTTTTTTTGTTCGATGAAGTACCTTTTTCATTCGCTATTCTTCATATTTGTTTGAACTCTACACTTTATATTCTGTTGGTCAATTTTTTAATCCCTGATAAAAAATGAACATGAAATTCCTGCTAACTACAATCGCTTTTTTCTTTGCCTCTCACCTGACACTTGCACAAACAACTCCTCAATGGATTCGCTATCAAAGTATTTCTCCGGACGGGGAATCCATTGCTTTTACCTATATGGGAGATCTTTATACCGTGCCGACAAAAGGCGGAGAAGCCCGTCAATTAACCTTTCATGATGCCCATGATTTTATGCCCGTTTGGAGCAGCGACAGCCAGCAGATTGCATTTGCCTCCGACCGATATGGAAATTTCGACATTTATGTGATGGATGCTCTTGGCGGACCTGCTACACGTCTCACGTTTCACTCGAACGATGAACATCCGTACTCTTTTGCGCAGAATGACAGTTCGGTTGTTTTTGGAGCCGTTCGCCAGGATCGGGCAGAACATCGGCAATACCCTACATCCGCACAGCCAGAGCTTTATTCCGTGCCCACAAATGGCGGCCGGGTGGATCAAGTGTTTACCATTCCGGCTGAATATGTTCAGGTAAGCGGCAACGGTCAGACCCTGATTTATCATGATAAAAAAGGGTATGAAGATACGTGGCGAAAACATCATACCTCAGCAATTACACGAGATATTTGGATCTACAATATGGCAGATAGCTCACACACAAAGCTTACTGATTTTGAAGGAGAAGATCGTCAGCCCGTATTCGATAACAGTGAGGAATCTTTGTACTACCTGAGTGAAGAAAGCGGGAATTTTAATATTCATAAACTGTCTCTTTCAAACCCGGATCAAACTACACAGCTTACAGAATTTGATACGCACCCAATTCGGTTTTTAAGTGTTGGAAATGGCACTCTGGCATTTGGGTATGACGGCGAACTCTACACAATGAATGAAGGCGAAGAACCGCAAAAAGTTGATGTTAACATTCGCACGCAGGATAAATCCAATCCGGATCAGTTCATCAGTATTAACGGCGGCGTGGATGAAATGTCTATTTCCCCCAATGGAAAAGAGATTGCTTTTATCGCACGCGGTGAAGTGTTCGTGACGTCTGCCGATGGTTCGCTGACCAAACGCATCACCAATACACCTGAGCAGGAACACTTTGTAACGTTCTCTCCTGATGGAAAAAGTGTAGCATATGCCGCAGAAAGAGATGGCCGATGGAGCATTTTCAAAACGGAAAAAACACGAGATTCTGAGCCGTTTTTCTATGCATCCACATTGTTAGAGGAGAACGAATTAGTTAGTGATACTCTCGACAATTATATGCCGCATTACTCACCCGACGGAGAAAAACTGGCATATATCTCCGGGCGCCGGACGCTTCGAATCCTGAATCTTGAATCGGAAGAAACCACGGATTTACTGACGCCGGAAGACCTTTTCCACATGAGCGACGGCGACAAATATTTTCGCTGGAGTCCGGACAGTAACTGGCTTCTGGTCAGCTGGAATAAGCTGCTCAACAATAGCGAAATCCTTCTGCTCGCCGCAGATGGCAGCCAGCGTATCAACCTTACAGAAAGCGGGTATTATGATGAGTCTCCCAAATGGGTAAACGGCGGAGAGCAAATGATCTGGTTCAGTAACCGGGACGGTCTGAGAAGTTATGCCACCAGCGGCCGATCAGAAATGGATGTTTATTCTATGTTTTTTACCGAAGAATCCTGGGATAAATACAACATGAGCAAAGAGGATTTTGAACTCATGGAAGAGATCAAAAAGGCGAATGAGAATGACGAAGAGTCTGATGATGAAGAAAGTTCTGAAGAAAATGAGGTTGAAGATCTTGAGTTTGATTTCGATCGAATGAAAGACCGAACAGCCAAATTTACCATTCACTCCAGTTTTTTAAGTGATGCCGTTCTTTCCAAAGATGGCGAAAAACTCTATTACCTTTCCCGGTTTGAGGATGAATATAATTTGTGGGAAACCAACCTCAGGACCAAAGAAACCAAAATGGCTATTCAGTTGAACACCAGTTCCGGAGAATTAACCTGGGATAAGGAACAGGAAAATCTCTATCTGCTCAGCCGTGGAAATATTTCAAAGATCGATCTGTCCGGAAACAGTAGTGAACGAGTGGCTATCGCCGGAGAGATGAAATATGATGAAGAAAAAGAACGTGCACACTTACTCGATCACATCTACCTGAGAACCAAGAATATTTTTTATGAGCCTACTTTTCATGGAAAGGATTGGGACATGCTTTATAACGAATATCAAAAATATCTCCCTCATATAAGCAACGAGCATGAGTTTGCGGAAATGGTTTCGGAATTGCTGGGCGAGTTGAATGTGTCACATGCAGGTGGACGTTTCAGCAGCAGCATGGAAAATGGAGATGAAACCGCCTCACTCGGAATTTTTATGGATTGGGATTATGAGGGAGACGGAATCAAAATCGATGAGATTATCACCGGTGGCCCGCTCGATAAAGCAGATTTCGAGATTGAACCCGGTAGCATCATCACTGCAATTGACGGAGATACGCTTTCTGGTGATCAGGATGTAGCCAGTTATCTCAATCGCAAATCCGGAGATTTTGTACTTCTTGAAATTCAAACTCCTGATTTGGATGAGCCTCAACAAATCACCGTAAAACCGATTACTCTTGGCCAGGAAAATAATTTATTATATGACCGCTTCGTCCGAATCAACGAAAAAGAGGTGGAAGAAAAAAGTGGTGGTCGGCTTGGATATGTACATATTCCGGGCATGAGCGACGGACCGTATCGGGTAGTTTTTGAAGAAATGCTTGGAAAATATTTAGAAACGGATGGAGTCATTGTGGATACCCGTTTCAATGGCGGAGGCGATCTGGTTGCAGATCTCGCGATGTTTTTTACAGGCGAACGATTTCTCACCTATGCTACAGAAGCCAAAGTTGTAGGCGGCGAACCCACTTCGCGCTGGACAAAACCAACCGTCTCTCTCTTCAACGAAAGCATGTATTCCGACGGGCATTGTTATGCAAGCGGATATACGGATCTGGACATTGGTACAACTATCGGAATGCCGGTTCCGGGAACTTGTAGTTTTGCCGGATGGGAACGCTTGGCAAATGGCGTAGTGTGGGGCGTGGTGCCGGTCAGCGCTAAAAACAAAGCCGGCGAATGGCTGGAAAACAACCAGGTTGAGCCGGATATCCTGATCAAGAACCAACCAGAGATTATTTCTGACGGACGCGATCAACAACTTGAACGTGCCATTGAAACGTTGATGAATGAAGTTTCTGAGGACTAAATCACCAACAAAATTCCGTTAACTTTTGTACTGAAATTACCGTAAAGTTTTTATACATAAACTTTAATAAATCATTTGATTATGGCTAAAGGCGGTAAGGTAAAAGAATCAGTACGGGGCGGCATAACCTTGGGATCTGCGTTGGCAGTTACAATATCCTGGTCGGTTAACAAATCCATTATTTGGGCAATTATTCACGGGATTTTCAGCTGGTTTTATGTGATTTACTATGCCATTTTTTATTAATAACGATTAAATTTTTTGCATGTCTCTTCCTGAGAAAAATGACGAAAGAAAGGTCTTGGTGGATTTCTTTTCTGAACTGCCGCTGCGTGAATTGGAGATTCTAAAAAAGATCACCGATGAACTGCATAGAGCAAAAGAAATTCATCCTTCGTGGCCACAGGACTCCATTCATCAAGCGGCAATTGTACAAGAAGAAGCGGGTGAATTAATACGAGCTGCTTTACAACACGAATTTGAAGGCGCTTCAAAACAACCCATGGAAACAGAAGCTATACAAACTGCTGCAATGGCTTTGCGGTTTCTTTTGAATGGATAAAATTTATATATCCAAACTTCTATAATAGTTACACTGATCCCCGGATTTCAAAAGTCCGGGATTCTGTTTAGAAACATCCCTATTTGATCGCTGATTTTCTCCGTATCTTTGCAACGATTTCGGGCGATATCTTTGTTATACCTCCTTCGAAAGTTGTAAAGAAATTAAAGATTCAAATTCATGTCTCTTAAGAAAGAAAAATTCAAATTTAATGACCGGCTTATTAAGGGAATAGAAGCCGGGGGGCGGTTTAAAATCAGTGTTGTAAAAACGACAGATGTTGTTCAAACCGCCAGGGAAAATCATGGCCTGTCTATGCTAAACACCGTTCTGCTTGGCCGAACTCTTACCGCAGCGATGCTACTCGCATCTGAACTGAAAGGCGAGGAACGAATCAAAGTTCACCTTGAAGGTAACGGACCGGTAGGAATGCTGGTTGCCGAAGCGAACCGTGTGGGTGAAATTCGTGGATATTCTCAACATCCTTCTGTAGAGCTGGATTACAGCGAGCCTGATGTTTCCATTAGTGATGGCCTGGGACTTGGCCTTCTCACCGTTCAAAAAACACTCTATAATGAAGCCGAACCACGAACCAGCACCATCGAAATTGTGGAAGGAGATATTTTATCAGACATGGCACATTATATGGCCCAGTCCGAACAAGTGCTATCTGCTTTCTTGCTGGATGTCAGCTTGAAAGACAATGGCGATGTAAATCAGGCTGGTGGTATTCTGATTCAGCGATTGCCCGATGCGGATGAATCCGTAATGGAAAAGCTGCAAAAAACCGTTGAAAAACTTCCCCCGGTTGCAAAACTTCTGGAAGACGGGAATTATATTGATGCCATTATGGAAAAAGCATCCAAGCCGTATAACGTCAAAGAGCTGGACAGGCAACCGGTTCACTTCTTCTGCCGATGCAGTACTGAAAAATTTAAAAACGCTCTTTCTTTGCTTAGCTATGAAGATCTCAAAGAGCTAAAGGGCGAAGATCAGGAGATGGTCTGCCATTATTGCGGTACAAAACACATTGTAAGTGAAAAAGAAATTTACTCCATTGTTGAATCCGCTAAAGCTAAACTTAATTAAATGGATTCATCCAAAAAGACTGTCGTGGTAGTTGGAGGAGGATTCGGAGGAATTTCTGTCGCCAAACAGCTTAAGAAAGCGAATGTTAATGTTATTCTTGTAGACAAAAAGAATCACCACCTGTTTCAGCCCCTGTTGTACCAGGTGGCAACAGCCGCTCTTTCACCGGGAGACATTGCTATGCCGATTCGTGGAATCTTCGGAAAGTATAGCAATGTACGGACGGTGATGGATGAGGTGACTGAAATCGACAAGAATTCACAAACAATTGTACTTAAATCGGGTAACAAGCTGAATTATGATTATCTCGTCCTGGCCCCCGGTGCACAGTACAATTATTTTGGCAATGATAATTGGTCTGAACACGCTCCCGGTTTAAAAACCATTGCTAATGCTCTTGAGGTCCGGGAAAAGATATTGGTGTCTTTAGAAAAGGCGGATCAGATACCGGATAAGGAAAAGCGCAAACCGTATTTGCGATATGTAATTGTTGGAGGCGGCCCCACCGGCGTTGAGATGGCCGGCGCTATTGCCGAAATTGCAAAACGGAATATGATGCGTGATTTCAAATCACTCTCACCCGAAGAAACCGAAGTCTATCTTGTGGAGGCAATGTCGGGCATTTTGAATGGTTATCCTGAACATCTCTCAAAAAAAGCCCAAAAAGATCTTGAAAAAATGGGTGTTCAAATACTTCTGGACAGCCCTGTTACCGATATTCGCGAAAATGGAATTGAGATTGATGGAAAATTCATCGAAACGCCGAATATGGTTTGGGCAGCAGGCGTAAAAGCATCTCCGTTAATCAAAGCGCTGGATTGTGAAATAGACAAAATGGGCAGGGCTATTGTGACCAAAAATCTCACTATTCCCGGAACCGGGAATATCTTTGTAATTGGTGATGCCGCTCATGCAAAGGATGAAGACGGCAATCCACTTCCCGGGCTTGCCCCCGTAGCTTTGCAAATGGGTAAATATGTCGGAAATCTTATCAAAGAAGGGAAATCAATCGATAAAGTTAACCCCTTCCACTATACCGATAAAGGAACCATGGCAACGATCGGACGTGCAAAAGCTGTTGCCAAAATCCGCGGGTTTACTTTCAGTGGATTTGTTGCCTGGCTCGTTTGGTGTTTCATTCACATTTTTTTCTTGATTGGTTATCGAAATCGTTTTCGGGTTTTTGCGGAGTGGAGCTGGTATTACTTAACCTTTAAAAGAGGTGTGAGATTAATTACCGGAAGAGTGACAAAAAAGTAACCTCTTTTGTTTTATCCCGTAGATGAATGTTATCTGAAGGGCTCAATTTCCACAAACCAAAACAAATTCTTTACTCTCCATGGACTCATACAGCGAAAGAGACATTAAGGCGATTCTAAACCGGGCATCCGAACTGCAACAACGCTACGCAAGCTACCCGGGGCTATCTTCATCTTATCATACACTTTCTTTTGAAGAGATACAGAAAATTGCAGAAGAGCTGGGAGTTTCGGCCGAATTTGTGAGGGAAGCTGCTCTTGAATATGAAGGAATTCCTGTTGAAGAACCTCTTTTTCTTGATACCGGAAACAACTACGAAATTGAGCTGATAGGATTTGCGCGTGGTGAACTGGATGAAAAAACATGGACAGAGCTCCGCGCGGTTATTGAATCTCATTTTGGTTCTGCAGGAAAGGTAAAACGGCGTACTCACAGTATCATTTGGAAGGCGCAGCCTACCGGATTCTTCAAATTTCTGCATACGCGAAAATCTCCTGTTGTTGAAGTTGCTTCATCCAATAACCGGTCTACAATACGAATTAAGAAAAGTGTAAAAACCTTCAACAAAATCCTTTACCCTGCCTATGCAGCCTTATTGAGTGCCGCAATGATGCTGGGAGCACTCTTTGCTGGAGGTACTGACGAAGGCGCCATGCTTGTTGGGGTTATTATTTTTGGGGGAATTGCCAAACTGTTCCACTCTCTGACGGAGAATAAAAAAGAGAAAGCCCGGGAAAGTTTAAAAGACTTTACCGAACAGCTTCAAACAATTGTGACCCGGCAGTCTCAAGCTTCTTTAAAGCACCAGAAATCGGCACAAGAAAAGATCATTTCCATAGCAGAAAATAGTGAGGAAGATTCTGAAACTAATTTAGCCGACTCTCACTCTAAAAGCAGAACGAGATAGACTAGGCTAAACAGCAAAAGAAGTTCCGCAACCACACGATTCGCTGGCGTTCGGATTATCAAATGTAAACCCGCGGGCATCCAATCCATCGGGATAGTCGATCTGGATTCCTTCCAGGTACATCAGGTGTTTCGGATCAATGACAATTTCAAGGCCCTGGCTTTCTACAATTTGATCTTCATCTGTTCTGATATCAAACCCCAGCTTATAACTTAAACCGGAGCACCCCCCTCCTTCTACCGCTACCCGAAGATATAGTTCTTCGTCAAGATCTTCGCTCTTTTTAATCTCCCGAACCTGCCTGGCAGCTCTTTCTGTAAGCATTACCGGCTTCATATTCCCTTTTGGAGAGGTAGCAACCGGTTCTCCAGTTATACTTTCTTCTTCATCGTCGTCAATTAACGAGGCAATTACATCATCTAAATTTTCTTCTTTTGCAGCCATTTTGTTTACTTCATTGAATGAGAGAATCCATAATAATCGGTATCGGACCGGTTAAAAAGTTTCAGAACACCAGCACTTACTAAATTAATAAGAATTTTTGAAGCCCGATAGGTCGTTACATTTACAAGTTGCGAATATTTTAAAACGGTGATTTCTCCATATTCATTCAAATAACGAAAGAGCATCTGTTCATTCTTGCCATATTCAAATGTTACTCCTTCATCTGCATACGTATTTTTGAGAATCTCCACCTGTTCATCACTTGCCAACACACTTTCGTCATCTCGCCGTACAAACACAAGCCGTTTCTTTTTGCTTTTATTGTAAACGGGTTTTTTCTCGGCTTCGGGCACACGGACAACCATTACATCCTGATTCCCGCTGTGTACCAGTTCAATCTGAATCGGCACTTCAGGCACACAACATTCATAAGCCGCTTTGTGTAGCACATACTCCTCTTCGAAATAAGCGCTGATGCCGGTAATATTTTTGCGATCATCTACCCCGATGAGAATCGTGCCACCCTTTGAGTTTGCAAATGCACTAATTTCGCGGGCAATTTTTTCCACGGAAGGAGTCGTTTTCTTAAACTCGAGATACATTCCTTCGCCGGTTTGAATGAGGTTGCGAAGGTCCGCCGGACTCATACTGGAAATGATGATTTCACCGTTGGGAAGCATCATAGTTTTGAATTTTATTGAAGGTCGGGGTTCGATTTGAAGTCTTCATGAAGAGCCGTATGTATAACTTCATGAAGTTATAAGATTTACAGACCGTCTGAAACCAATTTAAATCATAATTTCGTCTTTGGCATTGCGCGTCATCAACTCATTCACGGCATCCTTGGGATCCATTTTCTCAAATAACACTTTATACACAGCTTCGGTTATGGGCATCTCAATATTGTTTCGCCGGGACCATTGATGAACTGACTTCGTGGTTTTTACACCTTCGGCAATCATGTTCATGCCCGAAGTAATTTCTTGTAACGACAAACCGCGGCCAATGTTATATCCTACATAACGATTCCGGCTGTGCTGACTTGTGCAGGTAACGATTAAATCTCCCATTCCTGTCAAACCGGAAAACGTGTCCTGTGAGCCTCCCAACACGCATCCCATCCGCTTCATCTCGTGCAGGCCACGCGTCATAAGTGCCGCCTTGGCATTATCGCCTAATTCAGCGCCGTCAATAATTCCTGCGGCAATCGCCATAATATTTTTCAGTGCACCGCCAATTTCAGCTCCCAGGATATCATGATTCAGGTATACGCGGAACATCGGTGTCATAAACGTTTCCTGGATAATTCTCGCTGCCCGTTTGGAATATGCAGAGGCCGTAATTGCCGTTGGTTTGAATTTGCTTACCTCCTCGGCATGGGTTGGTCCGGTTAGAATTCCAATCTGATCTTCCAACACAGCTCCTTCCAACACATCTACTAAAATTTGTGAGGGTGTCATTAACGTATCCTGTTCGATACCTTTTGCAACAGAAACAATGATTTCATCACCCGTTACAAACTCTTTTGCCTTGTTGGCAACCTCACGAATAGCGTGAGATGGCGTTGCAAACACAATCATATCTGCGCCTTTCAAAGTATCCTCAATAGAATGGCTTGCCTTTACAGATTTTGGGAGTTCAACATCCGAAATGTACTCCGGGTTATATCCTGTTTCGTTGATGCCGTCTACAACTTCTGGTTCCCGGGCCCAAATGGTAATTGGATACCCGCTCTGCCCTAATACAACGGCTATTGCGGTTCCAAAACTTCCCGCTCCTAAAATGCTTATTTTTTTCACGCTGCTGTCTGCTCTTTATTCAATTTTCCCTTTGCAGGTTTAAACGAACGAACTCGGTTTTCAGTACCGTTTAACAATCTTTTAATATTGCCTTTGTGCTTGATAACGATTCCGATAGCGAGTGCGCTGCTGAATAGTAAAATGCTTCCGTCAATATCCCAACCGAAACCATACCGTAAAATCAGTTGTGTAATCGGGTATGCGATGGCACCTGCTATAGATCCAACCGAAACGTACCGCGTAGAGAACATTAAAATCAGGAAAACGGCCAGCGAAATACTGATAGAAATCGGCTCAATTCCATACAACATTCCACAAGCTGTGGCGGCACCTTTACCGCCGGAAAAGTTGGCGTATACCGGAAACATATGGCCTATTACAGCCGCCACACCACATACAATGAGAAGCATCGGCTCTACATCCCAACCGGGATAAATACGAACCGGTCCGCTGCCAATGATCCATGCCAGCCGGCTGACAAGAGTTGTACACAGCAATCCTTTACCAAAATCGAACAGAAGAACGGCTACACCGGCTTTCCATCCCAGAATTCTGAAAGTATTTGTGGCGCCGGCATTTCCACTTCCATGGTCGCGAATATCCACCTTAAAGAAGAGCCTCCCTGTCCACAGAGAACTGGGAATTGAACCGATCAAATAACTAATTATGATTACAACGATTAGTGCAAGCATTGGAAGCGTTTCCGTTCAATATTCATTTTTTCCGAAAATAAGAAAACGAATCAGTAGAACCGAACTGATCAACTAAATTTGTCAGACATGCCGCTCAGCGTGATACGAAGAGCGAACAAGAGGCCCGCTTTCAACATGCTCTATGCCCAATGTTTCGCCGATTTCTTTGTACTCGGCAAATTGTTTGGGGTGAACCCATTCCACAACCGGATGATGCATTTTTGTTGGCTGCATATATTGTCCGATTGTCAGAACATCCACATTATGATCTACACAATCCTGCATGAGTTGAATAACCTCTTCACGGGTTTCTCCCAATCCAACCATGATACCTGTTTTTGTCCGAAGTCCCTGATCCTTACACCGCTGCAGCAGCTCTAACGACCGCTCGTATTTTGCCTGCGGCCGCACATTTCGATAAAGCCGCGGAACCGACTCCAGATTATGGCTCAATACATCCGGCGGCGTATCAATAACAATCTGCAAAGCATCCCACACTCCACGAAAATCGGGAATAAGTGACTCTATGGTTACGCCATCAATCGTTTCACGAAGTACTTTGTGGCATTCCGCAAATATAGGCGCTCCACCGTCTTTTCGTTCATCACGGTTGACGGAGGTAAGTACCACGTGCTTTAGTTGCATTTTATGGGCTGCATCGGCTACACGTTTGGGTTCATCCCAATCAAGACCTTTAGGCGGGCGGCCGGTTTTTACCGCACAAAACGAACACGACCGCGTGCAAACATCACCTAAAATCATAAATGTTGCCGTGCCGGCTCCCCAGCACTCACCCATATTCGGGCAACGGGCTTCCGAACAAACCGTGTTCAGCTTATGATCACTAATGGTTTGTGAAACCTCTTTAAATTTTTGCCCGGAGGGAAGTTTTACTCTCAACCAATCGGGGCGACGTTGGCCGGGCCCGGACTTCTCTATAACATCAAGTTCTTTAATCATAAATCAACCTAAGCCGTACACGACTTCTTTATTAGGAACTAAAGGTACGAAAATTGCGAATAGGTGTCAGGCACAGAATCGGGTTTATTCATCTTTACATTAAATACATCTGCAAAATGTTTGATAATGATGTCTTTCACCTCGGTTTCATCAACAGGATGGCCAACACATTTTGAAAGACTGGTTACTTCTCGGTCTTTGATTCCGCATGGAATAATATGTTGAAAATAACTCAAATCGGTATTTACATTCAGCGCAAAACCGTGCATGGTAACCCATCTTGAACAGTGGATTCCCATAGCGCATATTTTTTCCTGGCCGACCCAAACACCCGTCAATCCCTTAATTCGTCCGGCAGACACACCAAAATCTGCACACGTTCGAATCATCACTTCTTCCAGGAACCGAAGATATTTGTGGATATCGGTGAAATGACGGTCAAGATCCAGGATTGGATATCCCACAATTTGGCCGGGTCCGTGGTAGGTTATGTCTCCTCCGCGATCAATTTCAATATATTCTGCATTGATGCTGGAAAGTTCGGAAAGGCCTTTTAGAAGATGAGTCGAATCACCGCTTTTGCCAAGTGTATACACATGGGGATGTTCAACAAAAAAGAGGATATCATTCAGTACTTTATGGTCTGAATTTTCTCCTCTTTTCTGCTTAATCAAAGATTGTTGAGCACGTTTTTGGAGGTCCCATACAGCCCGGTATGGGGCGCTACCCAAATCATAAACATCAATTGAATTCATCATGTACAAAAGATAACCAAAAAATGGAAAAGTGGGTTCATTCCTGAACCCACTTTACGATTATCTCCTTCAACTACATTAAGATGACTTATTAATGTTTCGGCATCTAAGACTTTATTCTAAATATCACTGGCAAATTGTATTGAACCCTAACCGGAATTCCCCGTTGCAAACCCGGTTTGAATTTCGCCAATTTAACAACACGGAGTGCTTCTTCATCACAGCCTCCGCCAATTCCCCGAACAACTTCCGGTTTTTCAACCTGGCCTTGTTCGTTGACAATAAAACGTACGTAAACACGTCCCTCAATATTAGCACGAATGGCTCTTTCAGGATATACAATCTCTTGTTGAAGAGATCCCAATCCACCGATCAATTCAGGCATTTGCTCTACCAGTACGAAGAAATCTTCCTCTTCTTCTTCCTGTTTTTCCTCAGCTTGTGCGGGAGGAGCTGGCGGCAGTTCCAGTGTAGCGTTAAAATCCAGTTCGGCATTAATATTAATGTCTACATCTTCTATGATTTCATCATTTGGAACCGCTACCGGAACCGGGGGACGAGGAGGAGCCGGAACACGTTCAATTTGTTTGGTTTGAACGATTTCTTCCATCTCTATCACTTCTTGTTCTTCCAAAACCGGAATATCAACCTCTTCAGCTGTAAATTGGACTCTTGCGAGAACGGTTAATATCAACAATGCCAAGATAAGCCCTACTTCAAGAAAAATGGTGTAGTAGTTGCGAAGGTTTTTTTCAGGTTTCGTGCGAATGTTATGGTCAGGTATTAATCTTCTGTCTTCCATGAGTTCTCACCTCTCTGTAGTTTATGGTAATACTTGTAGTTGGAGATTCTTTATTCTCTCTATTATAAATCTACATTAACATTGTTAAGTTTATGTGTGGAAACGCTAATTATTTCCAAAAAAACCGCTTTTAATTTTAAACTGGTCTATGAAAAAATTTTCAAAAAACCGCCTTTTCTGTGCCGTATTAATACTTTTTTCACTCCCATTTTTATTTTGGAGTTGTACCGGCACTTCAACGGTTCAAAATAAATCAGGAAAAGAGTCAAATTTTGATGAATCCCGGAGCAAGAATTCCTTCAGAGTTGTAGGGTACTACTCAATCCGGGCAGCGATTGAGGCAGATCCTCAAAGTGTGCCTTTTGACCAACTTACCCATGTCAATCTCTGGTTTTTCAATCCCGATTCTCTTGGTAATTACAATCTGGATCTGTCAGGTTTATCTGATTTTGTTGATGAAGCTCATGATCAAAATGTAAACGTACTTTTCTCTATCGGCGGAGGCGGGCATTATCCTCATTACAAACATCTGTTGACAGACCAATACCGATCAAGGTTGATTGATAATCTTGTAGATCAAGTACTGAAGTATAATCTCGATGGTGTGGATGTGGATCTTGAAGGGAGTGCCATTGATAAAAATTACGAACCTTTCGTTACCGAACTTGGGACAAAACTGCGATCTCACAACAAACTTATGACTGCTGCAATTGCCGTTTACTATAAAGATCAACTTACGGATAAGGCACTTGCCCAATACGATTTTATGAATATCATGGTTTACGACCGAACCGGTCCATGGCGACCGGATCAACCCGGACCACATTCTACTTTTCAAAATGCTGTTGACGATCTTGATTATTTCAAATCGGAGAGAAATATTCCGAAGGAAAAGATTGTGCTTGGCGTTCCTTTTTATGGATATGCTTTTAGTACCGTCCCTGGCAATCCTCCGCGAAGCATGAATTATAAAGAGATAACCACCACCTATCCCGGCTCGGAATGGGTGGATGAATGGCCTTTGCCGGGCGATTATACCATCTATTATAATGGAATTCCCACGATCATCCGGAAAACCGTTTTAGCAAAAGAAGAAGCGTCCGGAATTATGATCTGGCAACTTTTGGGAGATGCTGAAAATGAAAAGTCTCTTTTGAGTACAATTAACCGAGTGGCTTACTCTTATTAATTGTTGATACAGATCCGCGAAGTTTTAAACTTCGCGGATCCCATTGAAATTACACCTCTTTCCCTTTCCACTTTCCTTTGGTAAAAATCCACATCGCTATCATGCCAAATGTTGATTCTGCTATAACAATAGACCAGAACACACCATTTTCATTCAGTCCGATATTCATTGACAGAAACCAGGCTAATGGAATCTCTATCAGCCAGAAACATATGAAGTTGAGCCAGGTTGGCGTAACCGTATCACCGGCACCGTTAAAAGCCTGAACCATCACCATACCCATCCCATAAAAAAGATAACCGATAGCGATGATTTTCAGCGCTTTGGCTCCTACTGCAATCACATCTATTTCGGGTGTAAACAACCGGATCAACTGATCGGAAAACAGATAAAACGAAATCCCAAGAAGAACCAAAAATCCCGTATTCACAAATCCGCAAACCCAGGCTGAACGCTCGGCGCGACCTGGTTTTCCGGCCCCAAGATTTTGCCCGACAAGAGTAGCCGCAGCATTACTCATTCCCCAGGAAGGCAATAACGAAAACATCACGATTCGAATAGCGATTGTATAACCTGCCAGTGCCGTACTGCCAAACTCTGCAATAATTCTCACCATGCCTACCCAGCTGGCTGTTGAAATCAGGAACTGGCCAATTCCGCCCATGGAAACTTTCACAAGACGGCTCATAACTTCGAGGTTCAGTTTTAAATCATGTCGATCGATTTTTATCCGTGAGTTTTTACCGGCCAAAACCCAGAATTGATAAATTACTCCCAGGCCCCGGGCAAGAGTTGTTGCAATGGCTGCACCTGCAATTCCAAAAGCTGGAACAGGCCCCAGCCCAAATATCAGGATTGGATCCAGGATAATGTTCAACAAATTTGCAAACCATAATACGCGCATAGAGATTGCCGCATCTCCTGCACCCCGAAATACGGCGTTTACAATGAAAAGAAGCATAATTACGATGTTACCTCCCATCATAATCATGGTGTAGGTGTACATTTCGGTGATGATGGTTTCGGAGGCTCCCATCAAACCGAGAAGTTCATGCGAAAGAAAAATTCCCAAAAGAGCTACAGGAATGGATACAACGATTCCAATCAACACGGACTGCACAGCAGCAATGGATGCCGACCGGTTATTTTTCTCGCCGATTCTTCGGGAGACCAAGGCCGTGGTTCCCATACTTAAACCCATCGCTACGGCATACAAAATGGTCATTATAGATTCCGTGATACCGACTGTGGCAACAGCCTCCGGTCCCAGTTTAGAAACAAAAAAGATATCCGCCACGGCAAACACCGATTCCATCATCATCTCGAGAACCATTGGGATGGAAAGCAGCAAAATTGCCCTGCCGGTACTTCCGGAGGTAAAATCGTATTCCATTCCCTTTACAGAGCCAACAATATCTTGCCAGAGAGTCTGCTGTTTGGATGGTTCAAGATTTTCAGATAGTGATTCGTCTAATTGATTTTTCATACAATCACGCAAAAATTAAACAGGTAAAGGATAGTCAAAAGAAATGGCTGGCCCAGATTGGCCGGAAAGTCAGTCTTCAGAAAAGAAGAGCTACAGCATACGGGAGTCTTGTCCGCTTAGATGTGCGGAATCGTAAAGACAATGACCGGTATATGACTGACTGTAATTTTCATTTTTTAAGAGCTTCTTATGAAGTCCGCTAAATGTAACTACTTTATAGATAATACACTATTTAAATTTGTTCAAACTACGTGATTGAAATGTTATCTTTCACCTTTGTCACCCAACGGTCTGATCACCAATTTTATGAGTTCAAAAAATCATCTGAATCCTGTTTTTATAACAGCACATCCACGAAGCGGAACGAGTCTTTTGTATCGTACACTTGTAAAACATTCTTCTTTTGCGCCAAAAGAACTCTGCCTGGAGGAGACAAAAATTTTTCGTCAACCTTTACTTGCATTATCTGAAGAATCAGAATGGCAGTCTTTAAAAAAATACATGCTGAATGATGAAAAAATATTCAGCCAATTTTTACAATCAATAAAGGGAGAAAAGATTTGGCAAAAGATTCTCAAAACGGCTTCTATACCTTTTAAAGTCCTGGATGAATTCAGTGCCTGGAAGCTGTCCGGAAATCCTTCCATGATAAGAAAATATTTTGCTTTTGCCCGACAAGCGAGAGGCTGTGAACGGATTGTTGAAAAAACTCCTATTCATCTTTTAAATCATCGCCGGATAACTCATACGTTTCCACAAGCATCAATTCTGATCATTTTCCGCCATCCCATTGATGTATATTCTTCTTACAGGAAACGTCTTCAGGAGCATCCTGAAATGGACTGGTTAAAACTTCGTGTAGACGAATTCACAGAACGATATCGAACTTATGCAGAAGCCGCAGAAGAACTACGGGATTCACCACAGGCTTATTTGCTTCGCTACGAAGATTTTGTAAACTCACCGGAAGATTCATTTCGAAAAATATGTGAATTCCTGCATGAACCGTTTGAGGAAGAACCTATTAAGGAAGATGAGCCTTCGCTGAAGATTGAGGGAATAAATCCAAACCTGTCAAAAAAAATACAAGAGAAGACCAAAAACTGGGCGGATTACATAAGTGCAGACGAAGCCCGAACGATTGAAGCGGAGCTGAAAGATGTGATGGAGAAATATAACTATGAATCCGTTTTGCAGGACGCTTAAAAAAACAAAGCCGAAACACGATGAATGCTTCGGCTTTGAGTATTAAACTTCTTCTCAGTTATTTCTTCTTTTTGGGCTTTGACCCGAGGTGAACACCTTCGCCATAGGCTTCTGCCACAGCTTCCATCACGGCTTCGCTCATGGTTGGATGTGGATGCACGGCGTTGATGATTTCGTGTCCGGTTGTTTCAAGATCTCGGGCAACCACGGCTTCAGCAATCAATTCTGTTACATGAGAACCGATCATGTGGCAGCCGAGCCATTCACCGTATTTCGCATCAAATACAACTTTTACGAATCCTTCTTCGTGGCCGAGCCCTGTTGCCTTACCACTTGCTGAGAATGGAAATTTCCCAACCATCACATCGTAACCTTCTTCTTTGGCTTGCTTCTCGGTATAGCCGACGGATGCAATTTGAGGTTCGCAATACGTACAGCCCGGAATATTGTCGTAATTAACCGGAGTGGGATTTTCTCCTGCAAGCATTTCAGCGAGTACAACACCTTCGTGAGTGGCTTTGTGAGCCAGCCATGGAGCGCCAATCACATCGCCAATGGCATAAATTCCATCCACAGAGGTTTTGTACGTAGACCGATCCACTTTGATCGCGCCTTTTTCGGTTTCCACACCGGCTTTTTCAAGCCCGATATTTTCGATATTTCCGGTCACACCCACAGCAGAAAGAACTACATCGGCTTCTACTTCTTTGTTTCCATCATCGGTTTTGATGGTCACTTTTACGCCTTTGCCTTTTTTCTCTACTTTTTCGACAGAACTTTTGGTAAGGACGTTAATTCCTTTCTTCTTATAAATCTTGCCAAGTTCTTTCCCGACTTCTTCATCCTCAACAGGTACCAGCGAGTCCATCAGTTCAACCAACGTAACTTCTGTACCGATTGTATTATAGAAGTAGGCAAACTCAACACCGATCGCTCCTGCACCGATAATCACCATTTTCTTAGGCTGCTTCTCAAGCTGCATGGCTTTTTCGGAACTGATGATCATCTCGCCATCGATCTTCAAATTTGGAAGCTCCCGCGCACGAGCGCCGGTTGCAACAATAAAATGTTTGGCTTTAATCGTATCCTGCTCTTTGCCATCATCATTTTGAACGGAAAGCTCTTTGCTGGATTTGAAAATGCCGGTGCCTTCAAATACTTCAATCTTGTTAGCCTTCATCAAGAACTGAACCCCTCGGCTCATTTTGTTGGCTACATTCCGGCTGCGCTTAATCATTCCTTCAAAATTCGCAGAATAGCCTTTTACATCCACGCCATAATCAGAAGCGTGAGCGATTGATTCAAAGATTTCTGCTGAACGAAGCAGGGCTTTGGTTGGAATACAGCCAATATTGAGGCAAACGCCTCCTAAAAATCGTTTTTCTACAACTGCCGTTTTAAATCCTAACTGTGCGGCACGGATGGCGGCAACATAGCCACCAGGGCCGGTTCCAATTACACAAACATCAAATTCTTTTGCCATGATGAGTCAAATTCTTGGGTTAATTCATTAATTGATTCGTCGGAATTAATGTCCCGCAACAAATTCAATTTTACTATTGTTTTGTAAGCTCTGTAAGGTAAGGAATCTTCGCGGGATTTTTAAATAATCAGCGGAGATTCAAGCCAAAGCTTTACGTGAATTTACAGTTCGAAATCGCCGCGTTTTTTTCTGAAGAAATAATCCTTGCTTGCATCCACAACTCTTGGCGCCAATAACAAGGTTCCGATCATGGTAGGAATGGCCATCATGGCAAACATTCCATCAATCAGGTTTACAACAATATCGATAGTAGTAATGGATCCGAAGAAAATGGTGAACACATAAAAATAATTGTAATAATGCTGTACATGCGCCCCCGCCAGAAAATTGAGACATTTCGTTCCGTAATACGAGTAGGTAAACATGGTGGTAATGCTGAAAATAAAGACGCAAAAAATCAGCAAATAAACACCCACGGAAGGAATGGCCGTCTCAAATGCTACGGCTGTCATGGTAATTCCATCCACGGAATTATCTACCCAGGCACCCGTCATTAAAAGGGCCAGTGCAGTCATTGAGCAAACAAGAAGTGTGTCAATAGCCGGTTCCAGCATCCCGACCAAACCTTCCCGTACGGGTTCAACAGTTTTAGCCGCGCCATGCGCCATTGCCTCGGTTCCGATCCCGGCTTCATTTGAGAATGCACCTCTGCGGACTCCATTTGAAATCACCACCCAAAGCGCACCACCTGCGGCCGCCTCGCCGGAAAAAGCATCGGTTACAATTAACCATAAATATTGGGGAACCTCAGAGATATTTGCGATAAGGATATAGACCACCGTAAACACATAAATGATAACCATCAACGGAACAGCTCGCGAAGCCACACTGCCAATCCGTTTGATTCCGCCAAAAATCACAAGCGAAACGAGTGTCACCAGAATCAATCCGACAATAATATCCGAGAGGCGAAATCCTTCCACAGTAAAAACTGAATTTGCCAGAATCATTGTATCATATCCTAAAACCGAATTCTCGGCAAGAAGTGCATCACGAATAATCTGGGTAAGCTGATTGGCCTGAAACATGGGCGCGCATCCTATCAAACCGGCAAGGCTGAAAAACATGGCGAGAGGTTTCCATTTTTTCCCGAGACCTTCGGTAATGTAATACATCGGCCCGCCCTGGATCTTTCCACTGGAATCTTTCCCGCGGTACATAATGGCGAGAGTACATGTAAAAAACTTGGTGGCCATGCCCACGATGGCCGTCACCCACATCCAAAAAATGGCGCCGGGGCCGCCCACGCCGAGTGCGATAGCAACACCACTGATATTTCCCATACCAATGGTTGCCGCCATCGTACTCGACAAGGCCTGGAAATGATTGATATCTCCCGGAGCATTGGGATCATCGTATTTACCGGTCAGCACCTCAATACCATGTTTGAAATTTCGATACGGCATGAAGCGGCTGAAAAACAAGAAGAATACACCTCCACCAACCAATAATACCAACAGGGGCGTACCCCACGCATAGTTAGCAAAGGTTACAATAATCTGCTCTAAGGTTTCCAGGAGATCGGGTTTTTTAGTTTAAGAATTCAGCGGATTTAGCCATCCTTGCGTAGTGAATATAGTCAATCGCTGGCGGTTTAATATCTGAATTTCTCAGAAAAAGTGAAATTTGTGCCCGATGGTGTTGTCCGTGAATAATCAGATGATTACAGATTTCCCAGATAGAATTGCTGTAATCCATCCCCTTTGAGTTTTGATAATGGATTTCTGTATCCATGTTAACTTCATGGTCGGCAATAAAATCCATCCATTTTTGATTGGCTTTCCTGGCTTTGCTTTTCAAAATTTCAAGATCATGTGCATCCCAAATACCAACTTCATTTTCGGTTGAACTTTTTATAACCCTGCGGTACCAAATTTTCTGGGCATTAACAATATGTGAAAGAAGGGAGATGCAGGTTTCCTGTTCTTTAAAAGGAGCATTTTCAGTAACTATATCAACCAAAGTTTGTGTGCACCATAAATCGAATTGAAAAAGGTGCTGCATTTCTTGTCTTAAGTCCATGGCTTTATCTCTTCATTTTAAATTACGATTCCATAATAACGTGATATTCCGCTCAGAATAAATTGAACGGCTATTGCAAGCGCAATAAAGCCCATCAGTCGTGTCATGATATTGAGACCTGTTGGCCCGATATATTTGGCTGAAATGGGTGCTAAGCGTAGAATACCGTATGTAACCAATACCACCAGTACAATAGACCCACTGTTTATCAAATAATCAGTAAGCCCGTCGGCCTGGGTTGCAAAACCGATTACTACAGCGATACTACCGGGTCCCGAAAGCAAAGGCAGAGCAAGTGGACTAAAGGAGATATCCTCTTTTTCCAAAGCTGCAACCTCATCCTCTTTTGTCAGTTTTCTTCCCCCTTTTTCCGGATTAAGCATTGAATATGCGGCCCTCATAATGATTAATCCCCCCGCTATTCGAATTCCGGCAAGCGATATGCCAAAAAAGCTGAGGATAAATGTTCCTATTAAGAGAAATGTAATGAGTACTCCGAACATATAGAAGCTCGCTTTTTTTGCAGTCTGAACTCTTTCCTGATCGCTGAACCGGCCTGTAAGTGATAAAAAAACAGGTATTGCAGCCAAAGGATTTACAACCGAAAAAAGCGAGGTAAAACTTGCGAAAAGTAAACCGGCAATTCCGAGTATGGTAGATGTGTGTTCCGGTATCGTCTCTGTTATTGCTTCAAACATATCTTTAAAGATATAGATGATTAAATCAATTGTGAATACCGAATTTTAATAAATGATACAATCTATGGATTTGTTACTTTTACACTTCAAAATCCCAAGACTACCAAACAGACGTTATGAATAAAGAAGCCATTCTCAACAAGGTTGAATCCATTGTAAGTACCGATCAAAAACGCGATGACAAACTCCGCGCAATCTGTGAACTGTTAGACGAACAAATTGACGTATTTGATTGGACGGGCTTTTACCTCACTTCTCCGGAGGAAGATAAAATGCTGATTTTAGGACCTTATGTTGGCGAACCGACCGACCACATCCGTATCCCTTTTGGAAAGGGAATTTGCGGCCAGGCTGCCGAAACACTGGATACATTTGTTGTACAGGATGTAAGCCAGGCGGATAATTATCTGGCCTGCAGCCTCGATGTGAAATCAGAGATTGTCGTTCCCATCATGAAGAATGGTATTTTTCTGGGTGAACTTGATATCGATTCTCACACGAAAGATGCCATCACTCCGGAGCTCAAAAATCTGTGTGAAGAAATCTGTAAAATAATCACCCCCATTTTTTGAGGAAACGATCCGAATTCAGAAAAATCCGTCTGAACAAATTCAGCTTTTCTTCAGTTTTCAGTTTTATACTCTTGAGAAAGAACAGATCAGAGATTTTTTGAAAAATCAAACGGTTCTCCTTTTGTTGCGTCTAACAACAAAAACCGGTCGGATTTGTAATATTTTTAAAAAAACAGCTCGGAAGATGTGAAATATTCGCAGAACCATACATAGTGGCAATCATTCTCTGTATTATTCTGCGCTGCAAAACAGACCACTCGAATAACCATTAACAATTTGAATCTCTTGAAACATATCTATAAAAGTATCCCGGCTATTATCATTTTACTTATTCTTGCCTCGTGTGGCGGAGGCGACTCACAGCAAACTCAATTTCAACGTCCCGGGGGTTTTAGGGGACAGGAAGCCATAAGCGTTGAAGTAATTCCTGTTCGGGCGTCTGATATTTCTGAACAGGTAAGTGCGTTCGGCAACATACAGGCTAAGGAGACCATTGAAATTGTGCCGCAGGTTTCAAACAGAATCACCCAAATTCACGTTGATCTTGGTGATGATGTTCGGCGTGGACAATTGCTGGCTGAAATTTATTCTGTTCCATTTCAAGAGTCTGTCCAGCAGGCTCGTGCCCAGGTAAGACAGGCCCGCGCCACGTTTGAACGGGACAGCACCCAATTAAGCCGACAGGAACAACTGCTGGAGAATGACCTGATCAGTCAGTCGGAATTCGACGATGCCAGAGCCACGTACCTGAATAGTCTTTCGCAGTATGAATCAGTCCAGGCTGCCCTTTCTCAAAGTGAGGAAGATCTTGAAAATACAACGATTGAATCGCCTGTAAATGGAGTGGTTCTAAGCCGGTCCGCTTCCGAAGGCGATTTAGCCACCACAGGGCAAACCATTTTTGAAATTGCCAACCTGACTGGTTTTGAAACACGGGTTTTTCTGCCCATTCATGATTGGGAACGGGTGGAAATTGGTCAGGCGGTTTACATGTCACTCTCAACGGATGGTGAAAATGTTGCAGAAGGTGTGGTTGCAAGAAAAAGCCCGCGTCTGGACCCCACTACCGGGCTCGGCGAAGTAGTTGTGGCTTTAACAAATACGTCTTCAGAAGTATATCAGGGTGCGCTTGTTCAAACCAAAATCAA
This sequence comes from Rhodohalobacter sp. 614A, assembly GCF_021462415.1. NCBI lineage: Bacteria > Pseudomonadati > Balneolota > Balneolia > Balneolales > Balneolaceae > Rhodohalobacter > Rhodohalobacter sp. 614A. The sequence continues at coordinate 1,160,557 of NZ_JAKEDS010000001.1, read as the reverse complement.
CCTGCAGACCAAGCGAGACGTCGTGGTTATTCCCCGCTCGGCACTTGTTGAAAAAGTTGAAACCTACATCGCTCCCGAAACGGGAACCATTGAACTGGAGCGGTCTTACTCAGCATTTATTGCCAGCAGTGATACGGCAGCTACACGAAGAGATTTAGAGTTAGGAATAGAACAAGGCGACCGCATAGAAATTCTCAGCGGCCTGCAACCGGGCGATCAACTTGTGGTTACCGGCCAGGAAAGTCTTGAGGATGGCTCGCCCATTCGGGTTGCAGGCAGCACACCGGCATTTTCCAGCGGCGCAGATACAACGGGTACCATACGGCGATCAGGTCCTCCGAACAGGCAAGGCGGAGCCAGACAAGATACATCCGGCCAAACCGAACAAAATTAATCCATTGGTTTGATATGAGAAATCTTCCCAAAATAGCGGTTGAACGGCCTGTCACATTTTTGATGATCAGTATCATACTGGTTGGATTTGGCCTTTATGGCTTGAACAATCTGCGGCTCAATCTTTATCCGGATGTATCTTTCCCTACCATAACCGTTTATACAACCTACGAGGGAGTGGCTCCTGAAGACATTGAAGCTCTGATTACCCGCCCGGTCGAGGAACAGGTTGGAAGTATTTCCGGGGTACGGCGCGTCCGATCACTTTCCAGCCAGGGATCATCGGTTGTTAAACTGAATTTTAATTGGGGAACCGATCTTTTCGTGGCAGAAACAGAAGTCCGAAAACGATTAGATATGATTCGCCGTACTCTTCCGGATGAGGTCGATCAACCGATCGTTTTTTCTTATGATCCGAATGATGAGCCGGTGATTGTTCTTGCGCTCACCTCCAATACACGCAGTCCGCGGGAGCTTCGAACACTTTCTACAAGACAGATTGAGCAACGCCTGGAGCGGATTAACGGAATTGCTTCAGCAGAAACGGCCGGAGGGTATGACAGACAGGTAAATGTACGGTTGAGCAATGCTCAAATGCGGCGGTATAATATTGATATTGCAGCTATTTCCAGCCGTCTCCAGCAAGAAAATGTTCAGGTACCGGCTGGTGAACTCATTGAAGGCGAAACGGTCTTCTCTCTCCGAACCATTGGGGATTTTCGAAATATCAACCAGATCAGAAATAGTATTGTAACTGTCACAGAAGGTGGCAATCCTGTTTACCTGAAAGATGTAGCCGATGTGGAAGACGGCATTGCACAACCCATCGGGAATGTCCGCGTACAGGGCAATGAGGGAGTAATCATCAACATCTACAAACAGAGCGACAGCAACATTGTAACTGCGGCAGGCGGAGTTGTTGAATCGCTCGATGAAGTCCGAAGCGTCATCCCATCCGATGTAGATCTCGAAGTGCTGACCAACCGTGCTGACTTCATCAATATGTCCATACAAAATCTGTTTTATACCGGTTTACAAGCCATTATTCTGGTTGTAATTATTCTTTTGATTTTCCTGAGAAACGGCCGGTCTGCCCTGGTTGTAGCGGTTTCGATTCCTATTTCCATCGTCGCTACCTTCAGCATAATGGATGTCTCCGATGTAAGCTTAAACATCATTTCACTGTCCGGTTTAACATTGGCCGTTGGGCTGGTGGTAGATAATGCGGTAGTCGTTCTCGAAAACATTTTTCGGTTCAGGGAAGATGGAGTAGACGGCAAACAATCGGCTACATCGGGCGCGCAGGAAGTGGCCACTCCTGTTATCGTTTCTACATTAACCACACTTGTGGTCTTTCTGCCGATTCTTTTTGTGCCCGGAATTGCGGGATTGCTCTTCCGCGACATGGCGTTGACAATTTCATTTGCCCTGATCGTTTCGGTATTAGTGGCCATCACGCTCATTCCCGTATTGAGTTCCAGAATTTTTGATACAGCCAAATTTACGGCCGACAAAAAAGATCCTGCCGATAATCTCCTCAAGAAAATTCTTGTATGGAGACGAAAGAACCTTTTTACCCGAATTGCGGCCATTCCCCTTTTCCTTCTGTATGCCATTGCGTGGCCGTTTTTAAAACTCTGGAAGTGGATTGGCAAATCGTCCAAAGGATTCTTTGGCAATCGGGTGGAACCCTTTTTAAGCAGAAATCTTGATCGGCTTGAGAATACTTATAAGAATCAATTGGACAGAGCTCTTTCAAAAAGCGGTTTGGTTGTTGCCGGTGCTTTTGCGCTCCTCTTCCTTTCACTACCGGTTTATTACCTTCTTGGCGGTGAATTTTTTCCCCAGGTGGATGAAAATTTTCTCATCCTTGAAGTGCAGCGCGAGCCCGGGGTAAGCCTTCTGGAACTTGAGCGAACTATCCAACAAGCCGAAAGCATTATTCGGGATGAAGTACCCGAGGCGCGGTTGATCGTTTCTGACTATGGAGATAAAACCGGAATTGAAGGAGCAGATAATCCCGGAGGAAATACCGGACGGATCCGAATTGAACTCTCTTCCATTTCAGACCGATCCCGTTCACAAATGGAAATTACCGATGCCGTTTTAGATGAACTTCGAATCATCCCCGGAGCCAACATTCGTGAAGTTCGCGAGGATCCTCTCAGCCCGGATGGAGAAACCGGTTTGATCGTCCAAATTTTTGGGTATGATCAGGATATAAAAGAACAACTTGCCCAAGGTGTTATGAACAACCTGACCGAAATAGACGGAATTGTCAGCGTCTTTAGTTCGGCTGACCAGGGACGTCCGGAATTGCGCGTTGAGATGGACAGGGAACGAATATCCCGCGTTGGAATGACGACGTCTCAGGTAGCCACTGCTCTCAGTAACGCCGTCCAGGGAAATGTGGCAACCACATTTGTTGACCAGGGAATTGAATTTGAGGTACTTGTTGAAACGGCAGCAATCAATAAAGCACAGTCAACCGATCTGCAGGAGTTGCAAATTCAGACACCCAACGGCGGATGGATGCCGCTGAAAAACCTGGCCAATATTCAACGATATACCGGGCCATCCAACATTTTGCGGATTAACCAGGAACGCATGGTTGAAGTGGAAGCCAACCTTGGAGAGCTTGATTTGCAAACAGCTACTCAACAGGCACGCCAGCAACTGGAGTCCATGGAATGGCCAACGGGATACCGTTATGAACTGGGGGGATCAGCCCAGGAGCAACAGGAATCGTTTCAGTTTCTGCTCTACGCTTTCCTGATTGCGGGAATTCTCACATACATGGTTATGGCGTCAATGTTCGAGAGCCTTATTGAGCCACTGATTATCCTGGTGACGATCCCGCTGGCTATTACCGGCGTTCTTTTAATGCTGTGGATTACATCAACAGCCGTGAGTGTAACGGCTATGGTGGGGCTGGTTCTTTTAACGGGAATTGTGGTAAACAATGGAATTGTGATGATTGATTACATCAAAATCTTGCAATCTCGCGGACATTCACGGCACAAGGCAATTGTGGATGGAGCCAGCCGGAGATTACGCCCGATTCTGATGACAGCCTTCACCACTATTTTGGCGATGGTTCCGCTTGCCCTGCAACTTGGCTCCGGCGCTGAAACGTGGAGCCCAATGGCACGATCCGTTATTGGCGGGCTGGCAATGTCCACCGTATTGATGTTATTTGCCGTACCGTGCATGTACTACATCATCAACGGATGGGTGGAAAAAGCTGGTTTTGATTCGGTTCACAAAGAAGATCCGTTGCAGGAGTAGCATTTTAGATGATCTGCAGCTCCGTTTTTAAATAGTTAATCAAAAGAAATCCAAAACTATAGAATTACATAAATAAGAGTTCGCTCAACCGTTCACAAACCTGGGTATTTCCCCGAACCTCGGACATGAAACTTTAACACGACATCCATGAAAAAAATTACCATTACCGAAACCATTCTGAAGCGGCCCGTCACGGCAATTATGATGTCGCTGCTGGTCATTGGATTTGGAGTCTTTTCGTTATCAAACCTGAAAGTAACTCTCTATCCGTCATTCAACGTACCGGTAATGGGTGTTTCTGTGAACTATGCGAATGTAGCACCGGAAGACATGCTTCAACTCGTTGTAAAACCGATTGAAGCGGCCATATCGGGCGTGGAAGGCGTGGAAACACTTGAATCGAACGTAAGCCAGGGAAATGCTTTCATGATACTTCGTCTTCAATCCGGCACGGATATTATGACTACTGAACAGCGTGTGCGTGAGGCTGTTGAACGTATCCGATCCGAATTGCCCACCGAAGCAAGCGAACCCGTCATTTTCCAATTTGATCCCGACCGGTCGCCGGTTATGCGAATTAGTGTAGAATCAGATGTTTTAGGGCTTGATGAACTGCGCACGCTTTCTGTCGAATTTATTGAACCACGGCTTGAACGAATTCCCGGTGTAGCTTCTGCCGATACACGTGGCGGACTGGACCGAAATGTTTATGTAGACCTGAACCAGGAAGCCCTTGCCCGCCATAACCTGATGCCGCAGGAAGTTTTTAATGCCATCCGGAACAATAATGTTCAGGTGCCGATCGGGAATCTCGTGGCGAATCGAACCAGTTACAGCATCCGGGCAGAGTCGATGTATATGAATATCGAAGGGATAGCCCAGACAATTATTACAGTTGAAAATGGCATTCCCATTCGGGTACGTGATGTTGCCAATGTGGAAGATGGCTACGAAAAAATTGAGAATATTGTCGAAATTAACGGACGGAATAGTGTTACCGTTGAGGTCCAAAAACAATCGGACGCCAATACGCTGGATGTAACCCAATCCGTGATTGAAACGATGGGCGACTTTGCTCCCGATCTCCCCTCCAGCGTAACCATGCAGGTGCTCAATAACGAAGGCCAGTTTATTGAAGATTCCATATCCAATCTTGCTCAATCCGCATTGATTGCCCTCGTCGTGGTTGTCTTGATTTTATTGCTGTTTATGGGAGGATGGAGAATTGCGTTTGTGGTTGCCATGAGTATCCCTGTCTCTCTGACGGCTACTTTCGCCGCCATGTATGGACTGGATATCACCTTAAACATCATCTCCATAACAGGCCTTGCTTTGGCCATTGGTTTATTGGTGGACAACTCCATTGTAGTTTCCGAAAGCATTGCCTCTTATCTCGAAGCAGGAGAATCACGCTTTACTGCTGCATTGCAGGGAACCAAAGAGGTGGGCGGAGCACTCATGGGATCAACCCTAACAACCATTGCTGTATTTGTGCCCATTCTGGGGGTTTCAGGATTTGCCGGATCTGTAGCCAAAGACCTTGCCTTGACAATCTCCATCGCGATCGGTTTTTCATTTCTGGCTTCTATTGTTTTGATTCCGGTTCTCGCTTCTCTTATGCTGAAACGGGAGCAATTCATGAAACAAAATTTTACCCTCAACTGGATGAGATCGCTGGAAGTCCGGTATATCTCATTGCTGGAGTGGATTTTGAAACACAAGTATGTCATCACGATTGTAGTTGTGGGAATTGTTGGCGGCATATATTTCATTTTCAGCAATATTGAAAAAGAGTTTTTTCCCGCAAGTGACCAAGGAACCTTTGACCTGGACGTAGAGCTTCCCGCAGGAACAAAACTGGCAACCACGGCTATGGTCTTGCGCGATATTTCCAATCGCCTGCTTGATGACCAAAATGTTCGAACTGTCATCAACAATATCGGCAGGCAAGGATGGAGTACCTCAAGCAATGTTGGCAGCCTTAGCATCACGCTTATCGATAAATCACAAAGAGAAGAAACAACCACCGAAATTGCCACGCGCCTCCAAAGAGACCTCGAAGATCCCGAAATTAAAGTCGAGATTGACAACCTCGGCGGTGGCGTTCCGGGGCGCGGCTGGGGAGATATGGGTATCCGCGTAAGCCTGATTGGGCCGGATATGGAAGTTCTTCAAAAACTAACCCTTCGATTAGAGGAAGAACTCAGTGATGATCCGAATGTGATGTCGGTGAGTAATCCCCGGTCCAGGCCTGAGCCGAAGCTTGTTTATGACCTGAATAAAGAACGGATCAATCGCGCAGGATTTTCACCCACCAATGTAGCAACTCAACTGGGTATTCAAACCCGCGGAAACCGTGCCGGATATTATCGGGATGAAGGCCGGGAAATTCCCATTATGGTACAACTGCACCGGGATCAGTTCGAAAGCCGCCAAGACCTTTTCTCACTGGAGCTTGCTCAGTTCGAAGATCAAAGAATTCCCGTTCTGGCTCTCGGCACCTTTGAAGTTGAAGAAGGCCTGAGCCGGATCAACCGGCGAGATCGCGAAACACTTCTGGATGTGAGTGTGATGGTTCGCGGAGATATGGAAGAATATCGGCAAAAAATCATCAATACTCTTGACAATGACATTGTAATGCCAGACGGTTACAGATATGCATTTACCGGCTCGCTGTTTGATCAACAGCAAAGCAATCAGGAAATTTTGATCGCGGCGATCTTTGCCATTCTTCTCACGTACATGGTAATGGCTTCCATTTTTGAAAATCTTCGTGATCCTTTCATTATTATGTTTTCCCTGCCGCTTGCATTTTTTGGATCTCTTGTATTTCTGTCCATAACCTCCACTTCACTTAGCGTTCCGGCGTATATCGGTATTGTTTTGTTGATTGGTATTGTGGTAAACAACGGGATTGTGCTTGTGGACTTTATCCATCAAAATACGCGCGGGAAAGACGACAACATCGATTACCTCGAACTGTTTTTAGAAGCATGTAAACGCAGGATGCGCCCGATTCTGTTAACAGCTCTTACAACGATCTTTTCCATGATTCCACTTGCTCTCGAATTTGGAGCCGGTTCTGAAACCTGGAGCCCGCTGGCCCGATCGGTTATTGGCGGACTCGCCTTCTCAACTATTTTAACGCTTTTTGTGATTCCGGCTGTGGTTGTGTCCATTTCCAAGAAACGAAGGAAGAGTGTGAATGAAGCATTCAAGCTGAAAGAATCAGAAGGATGATGATATAACTCAAGCCATCTCTGTTCGAAGAGAAAGAACTTGCTGCTCCACCTTGTCATGAAGTTGATCCGCAAGCTCTTTTCGGTCCTTTGTCACTACAGAATCTTTGCTGTACACGAGCCTGCACTCTATTCTTTTATTACCGGCGAGTTTAAAAACATGCTTGTGAAATGGATCCCGTGCACCATAAAAACATACGGATTCATCAGCAGGAGGATCATTTTTGGATGTGCGGTATTGTACAGCTGAATAATAAACCGGGATGGATTCCGACGCCGGGTAATTTAAAAGTGAGGAGCGAAATGGAAGTACTTTATCACCGCCCGTTGTAGTTCCTTCGGGAAAAAGCACAATTCCCTGATATTTATTCAGGCTTTTTTCCAGTAATTCATTCACGCGGGTGACGTCCCTCTTCACCGTTCTGTCCACAAAAATAACGCCCGTTTTCTTTACCATATATCCCAAAACCGGCCAGGATTCCACTTCCTTTTTGGCTACAAATGTACACTTCATGTTGATGAACATAGGCAGGATATCAATGTAACTCAGGTGGTTGGAAACCAAAATAAACGGCGGCTCCGGCGGCGTTCCGTGGACATGAAATTTGATATTAAAAATTCGTGCCGTCACTTTCGACCAGGTACGCATATAGAGATTTCGCCACGATTCGAAAGGCTGACGCAACAGACGTAAAATCAAATAGACGGAAAGATAAACCGCATACGAAACCAGCGTGAAAGAAATCAGCAGGAATATCTTGATATAGGCCCGAACACTTCTCATTCAGATTTGATTGGATCTTATTTTAAGTGAAAAAAGAAACCGTACTATCCGAAAAACATTTTTCTTGTCTGATCGGTTATAGCTTCAACATCCAATAAAATAACGAAATGATAGAGATTTAACTCTTGGTCGTAAGAGGGGCCGCCACAAACAGTACAGCCGACATCCAGGTAGTTTTGAAAGAGCGGCGGAATATCAATTTCTTCGGTTTCCGGCAACTCGTCAATCTCCTTCAACCGGTAGTTTTCCCTCGGCTCAATATGATAATCCGGATGCAGATGATTGTTCTTTTTCAGGTACTCCAGCGTTTGAAGTGCAACCTCCGGTTTCTTTGTTTCGAGTGCGGCATAACCAAACAGGTATCGCTTTTTAAAATGTTCCAGGTAACCCGCAAGTCCCTTCCAAAGAAGAAACAATACCCTTCCGCTCCGGTGTTTTTCACTGATGCATGCACGGCCTACTTCCACAGCATTTTTTAGCACGTGATCGGGCAGCTGATTTAACGTAAACCGTACGGATGTCGTAAATCCATTTCCCGCCATTGCCTGTTCGTAACTTTGCAGGCGATATGTCCCGATAATGCTGTCTGTTTCATTGTGAACAACAATCAGGTGGTGGGCCTGATCATCATATTTATCCCTGTCTACCCCGTTTTCAAATAAAAACTTGCGATCCAGCTCTTCTTTAAAAATGTTATATCGGAGCCGTTGAGCAGCTTCTACCTCCTCTTCTGTTTTTGCAAATTTGATTGTATATCGGCGGCTTGCGACATCAGAGATTACATGATTCTTAATTAACAAAGCTCAAATCCTTTTTTAATTGATTATGCACCCAAAGCATATTAATTATTTAGCCAAAAATTTGTAGTCGGCAGAATTGGATATCTTAAAATAAGATATTTCGAACGATCATTGGATAAAATGTTTTAAAGAAATCGATTTAAAAAAAATATAAAAAAGGGCTTTATATTACAGCCTTTCTACAGGCACAAATTCTAAAAATTGGCATAATCTTAATTTTTTGAAACTGCAGATCTCAAAAAACAGTCTTTTTAGAGACATTAACTTGTACATTATTTTCGGCGTTACACTCACATCGGTTATGGGCGTCACAAGTATTGCTCCTGCGTTTCCTTCCATTGGACGGGCTCTTGATGTAAACACCAACCAAATTGGGCTTCTCATCACATTTTTTACGATTCCGGGAATTATTTTTACGCCGATTTTTGGGATTCTTGCCGACCGCTTCAACCGAAAAATTATTCTGGTTCCTTCTCTCTTTCTTTTTGGGATTGCAGGAACCGCCTGTGCCCTCGCCGATACATTCCAGGAACTCCTGATGTTCCGCGTATTCCAGGGAATCGGGAGCGCGGCGCTCGGAGTATTAAACCTGACATTGATTGGCGATCTTTACCTTGGCAACGACCGTGCAACCGTTATGGGTTACAACGGAAGCGTGCTCAGTATTGGCACCGCACTCTATCCCGCAATTGGCGGAGCCTTGGCTATTATTGGTTGGTCCTACCCATTTTACCTGAGTCTCATTGCCCTGCCTGTTGGACTCTTCGCACTCTTTTCCCTGCAGAATGAAAAGGAAAAAAACGGGTTGGAAATAAAGTTCTACTTGAAAGAGATCAAATCGGCCTTACTTTCCAAAACGGTCTTGGGATTATTCCTGTGCATGTTTTTTACCTTCATCATTTTGTATGGTGGGTATATTACATTTTTCACCATTCTGCTTGATGAGAAATTTGCGAAAACCTCGTTTGCTATCGGGGCTATCCTCTCCAGTTCTTCACTTGTAACGGCCATCACCTCTGCCCAACTCGGGAAATTAACGGCACGTTTTAACGAACAGACGTTGATCAAAACGGCAGCTACACTCTATTTTCTCATCTTTCTCATTATCCCTTCCATCGATAATATCTGGTTTTTTGCAATACCGATTTCTCTTTTTGGTGTGGCACAGGGAATGAATATCCCCAGTATTTTGAACCTCCTGACCGGGTACGCACCCAAAGAATTTCGTGCTGCTTTCTTATCTGTAAACTGGATGGTAATGAGAATCGGGCAAGCCCTTGGGCCGTATTTACTCGGACTGGTGTATCTCTACGTCAGCCTGGAAGGCACATTCTATTTTACGGCTTTGACGGGTTTCTTATTTATGATAACAAGTCTCGTAGTCTTGCACGGTGAAATACCTTCCGCCGATGCCGAAACCTCTATAGCCAGCTAAGCCGGTCTTCGCTTTTTGCATCACTCTCTACGTACTGCTCAAATATTTCATTCAGGTTTGAATCTTTCTCGAGATCGCGCCGGCTTTCCGAATCCAGGTAGGCAAGAATTTTCCCTTTGTGAAGGATAGCGATATCATCACAAAGATTTTCGACAACTTCCAGGATATGGCTGGTGATAAAAATTGTCGCGCCTTTATCCCGCAGCCTTCTGATAACGTTCTTCATTCTGCCGATAGAAATGACATCCACACTTTCAAACGGTTCGTCCAAAAAGAGGAGCTTGGGATTGGTGAGAATAGCTGCACAAAATGCCAATTTCTTCCTGCTTCCGGAAGAAAGTTGTTTGGTCTTCACCTGGGCAAATTCTTCAATCTCAAAATACTCCAACAAAGAATCGATTTTCTCATCCAGGTCGTGAGTTGAGATGCTGTACATCTCGCAGACATATGTAATGAATTCATATGAAGTAAAATTTTCGAACAGTAAAGGAGGCTGTAAAACGGAGGCCACTTTCTTTTTGATCTCTACTTCATTCGCGGGCGTATAAGGCACACCATCAATTTTAATGGATCCTTCATCGTAAGCCAGAATACCGGTAAGGATCCCGATAAGTGTACTTTTGCCGGCGCCATTCGGGCCAATCAAACCAAAAATATTACCCGCCGGAACGTCCAAATTTAACGATTTCAGAACCGGGTCCTTTTCGTACGCTTTTGTAAGATTTTCTATAATTAAAGCTCGTTCCATAAATGGGGTATAACTTTCAATTGAAATGGTTCGGGCATGGAGTAAATTTTCCGAATGAGCGTGATTCCCAATATCAAATCGAGACAAATCAGCGTAGCAATGTGGTACCAAATGTACTCCTCAAATACAAAAAATGTAAACAACCCTAAAATCATAACGATAAACATGGCACTGAACGACATGGAGATTGGCAGTACCGGGTTGGATATAGACATCACACTCACTTCTTCAATCTTCTTATAATTTTCGATACAACTGGTCATGATGTAATGAAGAAAAACGAGACAGATGGTTAATATGCCGAGGTGAACCTGAATCATAACCGGAACGGACTCAATAAATATCGGCACCATAATAAACACAATGCTTGAACCTGCAAGACTTACCAGTAATGCTGCCATGATACGTTGCGTCACCATCGTTTTTCGTTTAATGGGCATCTGAAGGGATAACAACAGTTCGCGATTCTCAAACCCAAACATGTTGGTTAACATCACCATGAGGTAAATAATGGGAATAAGCGTTAGCAGAACACCGATTATATAGATACTGTCTCCTAAGAGTACCACATAAGGAACCACAAAAACGTATGTAATGAGCAACTGAATTTTACTGTATTTGTGATTCCAGACGGTATAAAAATATTTGCCACCTTCTTTGCCCAGCCATTTCATAAACTTCGATAACTGGTTAGTTGATTGAGTGCTGGAACTACTTTTGGGCGGAGAGAGCAGTGCATCTTTTGTTTTAAGGAAAATGTCCCAGTTCAGGAGTAAAGTCAGAACCAATAAAACAGAAATCACGATTACCTGTTCAAGTGGTTTGGTAAGAGAAGTGCCGATATAATAAAACACATAACCCGGCGAGTAGTAGAGCCAGTCAACCAAAAATTGTGCAGCTGTTTGCGGGGAACTGATGTATGGCCTGAAATTGACGGTGGAAGCTAACAACAGCAAAAAAATTACGAGGAGTAATGTAACCCCACTTACAATTTTAAACCGGTCTGCCGCAAATATTCTAAATCTCCATTTAATGGATGTTATAAGGCCATAATTCACCAAAACCAATAGAACAACAATGATTTGCTGCATGGTGGATTCAGCCAGGAATCCCAAGTACACAATCCAGATCACCTGAAAAATAAGGTTTAACGGATGCATAAAACCAGCCAGGTTCAGATAATGAGACAGGTTTCTGGCCGGCATCCCAAAAGAAAGAAGCTTCCGGTTTTCGTTGATCCTAAGACGGCTGATCTTTGTAAAAAATACCTGCGTTAACCAAAAGGCATTCACAAAAAGAAGATTTGCAAACAGGTGAACTTCCTCCGTCAGCCAGGGATATACAGATTTGAATTGTTCGATGTCTGATGTAAATAGCAGGACAAGTATCACCCCAAAAAACTGGCCGGTTGCCAGCATTACAAAAACAGAATAGAAGATGATGGCCGCCACTTCTACTCCCTGAAGCGACCTCCACCACAACTTCACATTTAAAATGGAAAATAGTTTAAGCATTCATTCGCACCAACTAGAATTTACCCACACGAATATCCCAAACCCGGATGACTTTCGGTTCACCTGCAAACGCAGAAAAAAGTACAACTGCTTAACTCTGGATATCTAAAATAAATTCCTTTCTAAAACTGAAAACCCAACAGCAGAGACAAATAGACCGGCCTTTCTGCACCGCTATATCCTTCGTTAAACATTCGGGGGATTCCAATCCCACCTCTTACCTGAAGACTGACGGTCGCTTTATCAAAAACGAAGTCGGACCCCAAACCGGCCACCACGCCCAGGTCCATATTACTTGTTTGGCCGCCGATATTCCCCCTGTCGCCATCCTCACGGATAACCTCTGCAGCCGTTCTGAAAGCGGTATAAAGTCCTCCAATTCCATACGGTTTTACAGTCTCATCTGAATCATAACGCAACTTAACCATCAGGGGAATTTCAATGTAATCGAGAACAACGGTTTGTGCATCAATTTTTTCGCCTGATGGATTTTTAAAACCTTTCTGAGTATAAAAAATCCCTGTTTCAAAACTTGTATCGAAAGAATTTAGTAATTGATATGGAAGATTAATTGAAGCGGTAAGCCCCATCGTCATTCCCTGGCGTGCTTCACTTGTATAGCCTCCGCCTATCTTGTTTGCAATTCCAAGTCCCCCGGCGAACCCAATACTTACTTTTGCCGGTCTTCTGGTCACTCTTCGGGGTGGTTGTTCTTCCCTCTCGGGTTCGTCAACCATTTCCACCGTTTCTTGATCTGTTGCCTCTTCCTGCTGCTGCACAGACCATGCAAAAACTTCAATCTGTGAAGCTAACTCCACTGCTTCTTCGCGGGTCACATATTCGAGGTTTAAGAGCAAATCCCGCCGGTTTTGATCCGGATAAGCTTCCGCCCGGAAAAAAACGCCTCCAGCAGTTCTGACATCTACTCCGAGTCCCCCTTCAATCGGAACCAAATCAATGCCTGTAACTTCGGCGTTCACCTCAGGCATTTCAACATTCTCTACATCAAGGTTTGATGAAAAAAGTTGCATCTGGATACGATTGGTATCGGGCTGTACCACATCATAAGAGCCTACCATTTCGGTTAAATGATAGCGGATCACATATCCGTTGCCGTCCCCTCTTTGTGTGAGAGAGACTCTGTTAAGTTGAGATTGAGCGGCAGCCGTACCTAAACTTGCCACTGCACAAATAAAAACCAGAAAAAATGATCGTTTGATAGTGAGTATGTTTTTCATGTCTGATAAATGATCGAATATATGGAACACAGAAAATCTGTAAAACTCAACCCTTTTTCTGAATTATGCCAAGCCATTTAAAATATCTTTAAGAAATCTTCCTGTATGGCTTTCTTCGTTTTGTGCAATCTCTTCAGGTGTTCCGGCAGCTACAATCTGCCCTCCGCCAAAACCACCCTCCGGGCCAACATCGATAATCCAGTCGGCTGCTTTGATTACATCAAGGTTATGTTCGATAATAATGACCGAATGGCCGTTATCCACCAATTCATTAAAGGATTTCAGAAGTTTCGAGATATCTTCAAAATGCAGACCGGTAGTCGGTTCATCAAAAAAGTAGAGCGTTTCATCTGTGTTCGTTTTGGATAAAAACTTCGCCAGTTTTACACGCTGTGCTTCCCCTCCGGAAAGTGTTGTGGCGCTTTGCCCAAGCTTCAAATAACCAAGCCCAACATCCTCCATAGGCTGCAATTTGTTTACGATGGTTTGTTCATCCACAAAAAAGTCGATAGCATCGCTGATGTTCATTTCCAGCACATCGTGAATATTCTTGCCTCGGTATTTCACATGAAGAATATCTTTCCTGAAACGGGTTCCGCCGCATTCTTCGCACTGCAATTCAATGTCGGCCATAAATTGCATCTCAATTTTTTGAACCCCTTCGCCCTGGCAGGCTTCGCAACGTCCACCGGGAACGTTAAATGAAAAATGGCCCGGCGTATAACCCATGATTTTGGACTGCTTGGTGTTCGCAAAAAGATCGCGAATTCCGTCGAACGCTTTGGTATATGTTGCCGCGTTGGAACGCGTAGACCGACCGATTGGGCTTTGGTCTACCATCTCAACGGCTTCCACATACTGGATACCTTTTACGCCTCTGTTTCTACCGATCTTCTCTTTCCAGGTTCCGAGTTTCTTTTGAACGGACGCATAAAGCGTATCATGAACCAAGGTTGATTTTCCCGAGCCTGAAACACCCGTTACGCAAACCAACTTTCCAAGAGGGAACTCAACATTTATGCTTTTTAAATTGTGTTCGGAAGCGCCCTCAACCATCAGTGATTTGCCATTTCCTTTCCGGCGTTTTTTGGGAATCGGTATCTCTTTTCTGCCGCTCAGGTATTTCCCGGTCAGGGTTTTGGATTCCAGAAGTTCTCCGTACGGCCCGCTGAAGACCACTTCTCCTCCATGGGTTCCGGCAAATGGACCGATATCAATAATGTTGTCAGCCGCCTGCATCATTTCGGGATCGTGTTCCACAACCAAAACGGTATTTCCAATATCCCGCAGAGATTTTAAAATGTTGATGAGTCGATTGTTATCGCGCGGATGAAGGCCGATGGTCGGTTCATCCAGAACATACAGGCTCCCGATGAGTGAACTTCCCAATGAGTTAGCAAGACTGATTCTCTGTGACTCACCACCGCTCAGCGTATTTGTCAGCCGATCCAGTGTAAGATAATCCAGCCCAACTTCATCCAGGTATTTGAGGCGTTTTCGGATCTCATAAAGAATTTGTCCGGCAACCGATTTTTCAAACTCTGTGAGTTCAAGATTCTCAAAAAATTCACGTGCATCCCCGATGGTCATTTCCGATACTTCTCCGATGTGTTGACCATTTACTTTCACATAGAGCGCATCTTTCCGAACCCGATATCCTTCACATTCAGGACACCGGCTGTACCCGCGATAGCGCGAATAAAGAACCCGCATGTGAACTTTATAAAACTGGCTTTTTACATCTTCAAAAAATCCGTAAATCCCAACATAATCGTCTTTTCCATACCACAAAATCCGTTTGGCGTCTTTATCCAGATCCTTGTAAGGAGTATCAATCGGGATTTTATCCCGTGCCGCAACCTTGATAAAATCACGGAGATACTTGCTGAATTTCTGCGAATCGAATGGCGCCACCGCGCCGCCCCGAATGGTTTTGTCGGGATCAGGAATCACCAGGTCTTCGTCAATTCCGGATACCCGCCCGAATCCCTCGCATTCGTCACAAGCCCCAAAAGGGTTGTTGAAAGAAAACATTTGTGGAGACGGCTCCAGGAATTCCATGCCATCCCGCTCAAACCGTTCGCTGTATTTTCGCTCCTCACCATTTCTGATTTTGATCGAACAACGATCGTGTCCTTCCCGAAATGCCGTCTCGATAGATTCGGCAATCCGGCTTCGGGTTTCTTCATCTTTTTTGATGGCAAGACGATCTACCAGAACGCGGTATTTCTCAGGATTGATTTTTTGGGGATCATAATCATCGCGGGTTAAATCCACCAGCAATTCGTCTTCAATATGGATAAGCCGCGTTAACCCCTTCTCTTTCAGAACTGTAAGCTGTTCTTCAATCTTTCTTCCTTCCCTGAGCTCAAACGGAAACAACACATAGAACTTTGTCTTTTCCTCAAGTTCCTCAAACAATTCATTGATAATGGTTTTTGGGGTATCCTTGAAAACCTCTTTGCCCGAAACCGGTGATATGGTTTTCCCGATCCGCGCAAACAGCAACCGAACGTAATCATAAATCTCGGTGGACGTCCCCACTGTTGACCGTGGATTACTGCTTGTTGTTTTTTGCTGAATGGCCATGGCGGGAGAAATACCCTGCATAAAATCCACATCGGGTTTATCCATTCGCTCCAAAAACTGCCGGGCATAGCTGGAGAGGCTTTCCACGTACCGGCGTTGGCCCTCTGCGTAAATTGTATCAAAAGCCAGGCTCGATTTTCCGGATCCCGACACGCCTGTAATCACCGTCATTTTGTTGCGCGGAATTTCCACATCAATATTCTTCAGGTTGTGAACGCGCGCACCTTTTACAATGATGGGACGATCGGAAGACGGTGACCCGTTCTGCGAAATATTTTTCTTGGTGGATGAGTCGGTTTCAGGCATTAGTGGGGTTCATTTCAAATCTTTTAAAATACAAAAAATGCAAATGAAAATCGGGCTTTTTCCTGCCGATTGATTTGAAAGAACATGTTGGCAAGCACGGTCGTTCTAAAAAAACGTACTTTTATAATAAATGCAGAAAGCTTCCTTCTTCTCTGCGTTTGTATACAGCTTAATTAATTGTTGTCTTGCCTTTTATATAAAGCTGGTTCAACATTTTATTGAATAACAAAAAAGGCTCAAACGGCTTCACGATTACATCGTCCATTCCACTTTCGATACATCTCTCTTCATCTTCTTTAAATGCATGGGCAGTTAGCGCAATAATGGGAAGATTCAGTTTGAGATCTTTCCGAATAATTTCGGTCGCTTCCAATCCACTCATTATAGGCATTTGTATGTCCATGAGGATAATGTCGTACTTCTTCTTTTTCAAAAATTCGAGAGCCTCTTCTCCATTTTCACCCCAATCGTAGTGAATGCCCCATTTATCAAAAAGAGTACTTACCACCAATTTGTTAATGTGGTTGTCTTCCACTAATAACACATTCATTCCTTTCAACTCTAAAGAGCGGGAATCGAAATCCTGCTCAATATTCACGTCAACTTCTTTCGCCTCTTTAAACGGAATAATAACGGAAAACTCGGTGCCCTCTCCCAATGTACTTTCAACACTCAGTTCTCCATTCATCATCTGAACAAGAGATTTTGATATGGACAGCCCAAGGCCGGTGCCGCCAAATTTTCGGGTTACGCTGTTATCGGCCTGGGAGAAACTGTCGAAAATTTCCCCAAGCTTATCTTCCGGAATACCAATTCCGCTATCTTTTATAGAAAAAAGGATGCGATGTTCATCTCCAACTTTTTCCAGAAGTTTCACATTTAATTCTACGTAACCATGCTGTGTAAACTTAATCGCATTGTTTATAAGGTTGGTTAAAACCTGGTTAAAGCGATAGGGATCTCCCCGCAAAATCCAGGGAACAGACGGATCCAGAGAATAGCTGAAATCCAGTTTTTTGGAATCGGCAATAATTTTCTGGGAATAATAAATCGATTCAAGTAAATCAATAATTCGAAATCCAAGGTCTTCAATTTCAAGTTTGCCTGATTCAATCTTCGACAAGTTCAGAATATCATTAATCAATACAATCAGATTATTGGAAGCTGTTGATATAGCCTGAAGATATTTCTTTTGTTCTGAATCCAATTCTGTTTTTTGAAGAAGGCGAGCCATACCGATAATAGCATTCATGGGGGTGCGAATCTCATGGCTCATATTTGCCAGAAAAATCTCCTTTGCCTTTGAAGATTCTTCCGCTTCTTTCTTTGCAGCTTTTAAATCTTCACTAACCCGATGAATCTCAGTAATATCCCGGGCTACAGCCTGAATGCCCTGAAATTCTCCATCTTCCGTAATCAACTGAACATTCTGTCCAATCCAGATTTCCTTTTCATTTTTTGTTTGAATGGGAAATTCCAGGTAGGTCGATTCTCTTAAATCTTTAACCTGCTTTTTATAAAAATTCACGACTCTTTTTTGATGATCGCTACGGATTAAATCAACATAATTCATCTTCCTGATTTCTTTTGCCGAATAGCCCAAAAGCCGGTAAGCCACAGGATTCATGTATAAAAAAACACCCTTTTTGTTTACCCTGTAAATAATGTCCTGTGCAGTCTCTATAAGTAATTTGTAACGTTTCCTGCTTGCTTTAAGCTCTTTCTCTGCCTTCCGGCGTTGATTAATCTCTGATTGTAAATATTCGGCCAATTTTACAAGATCGGTTCCATCAACAAATTCTGAGTCTTCTATCTCTAAAGTGGCAAGAGACTCTTTTACTTTTTGAAGGGTTTTTACATGTATATCAACTTGCTGTTTGAGTTTTGTATTGGATTCGGAGAGCTCTTCTGAACTTAAATCCATCGCCCGTTCAATCAACTCCCGATCCCCTTCGTAATGATTGTAAGATTGATTAATTGCCAAAAAAATTGGCTCCATTTCTTCCTGGATATTATCCACCGATCCCAGATACTTGCGTATCTGACGAAGCAATAACGAATTATCTATTTTCTTGTCTTTCATTATTTGCTTTATGGCTTTGTCAACTTTCAAAATAAGTTGTCAATGTCATTGTTTGATTATGCAAATCACATTTCGTGTTACGTTGACTGGGCGCCAATTCTCCGTACGAGTAGAATCCACCGTAGCATACATTCTTCCCAAAAACTTCCTCTACAGCTTCCACTTCTTCTTCAATCCGCTGATCTAAAACCAGTTTCCGCCCAACGCAGCTTATCAACAGTACCAGTTGCGGTTTTAGATGATCATTTTCTTTATCCAGGCTATTTGAAGCTGCAATTGAAGCGCCATCAATAAGCCGGTCGAAGTTGGATTTCATAAACCGAACCGTGGAACCCTGAGGGATGTCTCCAGCAAAAATCATGGACTTATCATCCTCGTTAATAGAAAGAATGGTTCGTACCAATGGTTCACGTTCCGGGGTTGTCTGCATACTTAGCGGAAAGAGTAACGCAGATCCCGGAAGCTCATTCGCTTTGGGCCCCAGGTATTTTTTATAGAGATCAAGTGCACTTTTACCATCCAATTCATACAAAATATTACCATTTGATTTGGTAACGGTTCGGTGTGGTCCAAATTCATCCCAACCTCCCATGGTTCCATATTTTACGTTCAAATGATCTCCATAGAAACCGATACCAACTACATTTCCGGTTCCTATCTCTTTGTTTAATCCTACAATGGTCTCTGAAAAATTAGCCGCATCCCCGGCCATTCCTCCCGTAATGATGACGGATTCCGGAGTAGCTTCGCTAATGCCATTTGTCAGTTCTGTACCATTCACCAATTGTCCGTCGGAAATAAGGAGGATATGCTTTAAACCCGACACGCCCAGGGCCTCCGGAATTTTAGAACCTAATTCAAAACTTGACTCAAAATCACCGATATTGAGTATTGTAGTCTTTAGGCTCGTCTTCTCAAATTGAATGGCTGTGCACGCAATGGTATCATCATCTACATGAACTCCGGCAATTTCACCTGCGGTACTGCAAAAAACAACTTCTGCATTTGGATATCTTTCTTGTATCGAATCCGTCAGCTCTGTATCTGACAATAATTTTTTTGCCGAAAAAGCCAATACAAGGTTTGCTTTGCCAGGTGAAAAATCTGTGGTTTTATATGTTGTATTCCACCCTTTCTCCTCAGAAAACACAACCTGAGTTAAATTCATCATGTAAGCCAACCGTTATTTAAAGCCCGTATTTCACAAATGTTACTAAAATAAAAGTTACGGATAAACCAAATAGATTTCTTCTCATCTTGACGGAGCTATTTAGAATCGATCCATCATAACTTTTAAAATGTATTTTTAACCGGTAAAAAAGAATTTTGGAGGAGAGGTCTTGCCTGATGATTAAAACTAACACAAGTCTTCAAGCAAGAAATAATAAAAGAGTAGCCTTGTATAAACTGTTCAAAAAAATTTTAACCATAAAAAAAGGGCCGCCAATAATGGCCGCCCTTTTTTAGTTTCTGCGAAATTACTTCTTAAGAATTCGCATCAATATCTATTTCCAGGTTTTCAAGGTCCTGTTGCCATTGTGCGAATTGGTCAGAAATGTCATCATATACCTCTTGGGTATTTGATTTAACATTTTCCCAACCATCTTCGGTAGCATTTTCTACTTCTGTAATGGCTTCTTCAACTTCATTTTGTTGATCCTGAAGTTCGTTATAGGCCTCTTGTACACCTTCATCAAGATCTTCGCCGGCATCTTCAATCCGGGTTCCCAGTTCATCCAGATCTTCATTTATGTTTTGCTCGAGATCTTCAAGATCTGCCAGCAATTCCTCTCGTTCTTGTTCAAAATTATTGTCGGCTTCCATTTCGCCTGAGTCTCCACACTGTACAAAAAAGGCTGTACTCATCATAAAAAGAAGCGCAACTATTATTCTCACTGATTTTTTCATCTTGAATCTTCTGTTTTTGTTAGGGTTCATTGTTCGTTTTAAACACGGCCTAAATGAATATCGGTCCATTAATCGCAGTGATGGAAGGTCCTTAATTTCTGCGCACCACATTAAATTTGTTCTCCACTGCCAATTTGAACCGACAAACAATCTGGCTTCGTGTTGATATATTGTAACTCATTAAGTCTATCAATAAGATTTCTAATGAGTTACAGATAGTTAGATAGCTTTGAATAGGAATTGTTCCATAACATCGTTTTTTTGCGGGGGGCTTCTCAATGTATAAAAATCAACATACCGGCCTGTTTTAATCGAAATTGAAACAAACTAAAATAATACCGGAACTCAGTAGTTTATTATTATGGCTTTATGATGGAGCCGGTTTCATCAAATACATTCACTTTTGAAAAAATTAATCGAACTGGAATTTCCTCAAAAATGAGATCCTGGCTTATACTTTTTTTGAGGCAGATTTATTTCACACTTACGAAGTCCGGAATTTGCCCGGCATTTCCAAGAACGTTTACCGGAGTTATTCTGATTACACTGAGTTTTGCATCTGTGGCTTTGGCACAAAGTGAAGACAGTACCAAAACCCCAAGAGAGTTCCCGGAAGAGCAAAGTGCAGAACAACCGCAGAATCCCAACGCAGCTCCCTACCAAATGGATATCCTGCAATCTGACATGAATCGCTATCAATTGAATGATTATGGCAGCACCCACCGGTTTTACAGACAGCTTAACTACCGCACCCCCGAAGATTTCTTGATGAGCGAAGAAGAAGGTTATAATCGATATGGAGCCGAGTGGGAACGAAAGATAAATGAAGATTTGATGGCCATTCTAAGAGCTACATTCAAAGAAGACAGCGAGATCATGAGGATTTGGAAGAGCATTGCTCCGTTTCTGTCATTTGGTATTTGGGAGCCGTATGAGGTTCCGATCACACGTGTTGAATACGACAATAAAATTCCTGTAAATGGCAATCCTGACGATTAAAATCAAACTCACATAAAACGATTTGGGTTAATCATCGGGTGATTCAACAGCGCCTCCGCCCATTGCCGGATTGTTTGGCAAGAAGAAATATATTTTTGCTTATTAAAAAGTTGTTGCCGACAAATCAGGCCGGCTGGCCAAAGCCGTATCGATAATATTCTGAACGGATTCTCTTTCTTCTCCCGCCAACGGTAATCGCGGTGGGCGAACGTATTCTGTCCCCAAACCCGTTGCCACTTCTGCCAGTTTTATATTCTGAACAAGTTTGGAATTGATATCGAGTTCAAGCAATGGCAAAAACCATCTGAAAAGCTCTCGTGCTTGCTTGATTTTACCTTCTTGTATCAATTGATACACAGCAACGGTTTCGTGCGGAAAAGCGGCTACCAAGCCGGCAACCCATCCATGAGCCCCCATAATCATCGCTTCCATTGCCAATGTATCCACGCCACAGAGAATTTTAATCTCATCACCAAACCGGTTGATCATCCTTGTTACATTCGTAAGATCGCGCGTAGATTCTTTTATGGCCTGGATATTATCGAGCTTTAAAAGTTGCTCAAGCATGGATTGCTGGGTAAACACCTTTCCAATGAAGCTTTATAATTATTTTTTTAGGTTACTTGTGTTATTTGCCTAAAATAACGAGAAAGAATAAAGCCAATACCTATATAATATTTTCTAAAATTATGAAAATATTATCAGATTGATCTCTACAGCTTGTATAAGCCAAATAATTATATAAAATTGGCCTCCGTGATTAATTAAGTACTGTTAATTAAGAATATAGTACTATGTATGAAGCACAATCGATTCATTTTCGCATACCAAAAATTGATAAAGAAGGGTTTGTCCTGGAATATGATGATTTAGATCATTTCTACGACCAACTTCACCATCACCCGGAATTGCAACTCACATATATCATTGAAGGATCGGGTGATCTTTTTGTGGGCGATTCTATTACGCCTTTTGCCCGTGGCGACCTTTTTTTGATCGGCCCGAACCAAAGCCACCTTTTTAAGAGTGATCCGAAATATTTTCAAAGTAATTCGGGCCTCAGTTCCCGCTCGATAAATGTCTTTTTCCATATTAACTCGCTGGGAGATGGATTTTTCAACATCTCTGAAACTCTTACAATCCGAAATCTTATCCGCCATGCAAACCGAAGTATTAAATTTTATCCTGACCTTGCATATACCTTGGGTGATGAAATAAAAAAGCTCCTTAACATCTCCGGATTTGACCGATTCCTTAAAATTCTGTCGATATTAAATCATTTAGCCAGATCGCAAAATTATGAATACCTGACAACGGTTACTACTTCAACTCCTCCCAAAGATGAAGAAAGTGAGCGTATTAACAGTGTGATTAATTACATCCTCACCAATTACAAAGAAGATATCCCTTTAAAGAAAATTGCCCATGTAGCGAACTACAGTAAAGCGGCTTTTTGCAGATTTTTTAAAAAACGCACCCGAAAAACATTCTCGGAATTTTTAAATGAGGTACGAATTTCCCAGGCTTGCAAACTTCTTAGAAACAGCGATTTAAGTATTTCTCAAATATGCTTTGAAAGCGGATTTAACAACGTTTCCAATTTCAATCGGCAGTTTAAAAGACTGACCGGGACAACTCCAAAATCTTACACAAAGAAGTGTGATCAATTAGCAAGTGTTCTCAGTTGAGTTCTAAAATCAGGGTACACCTCTTCTCTTTTTAATCCCGCAATTACGGGCAAAGAACGCCACCAACATTAAGATATAAAAAGCTAAAACCCGTCAGTTTGAGTGCAGTTTCATCTTTTTGAAACGGGGTCGAAAACACTTTATAAAAAATCACCTCTGAAATTTCCTCGTTGAAATCCCTCCGGAGCGTTAAGCGATCAATCTATTATCACCCTATCACTGCTTAAAAAGAGTACTCAGCACAAACCAGATATTCTCTTTTCGTTCTGCAAGGCGGCGCCTGAAATAGGGAAACCACATGGTTCCATAGGGTACGTAAATCCGGGCATTGTACCCTTCATTTACCAAATCGATTATGGTCTGCTCCCGAAGTCCGTAGAGCATTTGAAATTCAAAGCCACACTTGTCGATATTTTCCTTTTTTGCATACTGTTTTACCCACTGAATCAACTCATCATCGTGAGTGGCGATACGCGGATAGTACGTCTTCTTCAATAAGACTTTTACATATGATTTGTAAGCATCGCGAATGGCATTCATATTTTGGAGCGCAATGTCTTCTGGCTCGTTATATGCCCCTTTGCAAATTCTGATGTCTCCTCCTAAATCGGCCAGTTCCTCGATATCATTTCTTGATCGGTGCAGATATGCCTGAATTACAATTCCAACGTGATTGCCAAATTGTCTTTGAGCTTCCTTAAACAGGTTGATTGTTGTCTGCGTATGTTTTGAACCTTCCATATCAATCCTTACAAACTGGCCCAGATCTTTTGCCACTTCAAGAAGAGAGAACAAATTTTCTTTGCAATGATATTTATCGATACTGAGGCCCAGCATCGTAGCTTTAACGGAAATGGTAGCGTTCAATCCCGCTTCCTGAATTTGCTTCAGCAGATGGATATATTCTGTAACCGTTTCGTCAGCAGTTTGTTGATCCGTAACATCTTCTCCCAATAAATCGAGAGTTACAGCAATGTTTTTATTATTTATCTCTTGTACAGAAGGCAGTGCTTGGCCTAACGTTTCACCTGCTACAAAACGTTTTGCAAAAAGAAAGGGGAGTTTCATTACCTGTTTTTAGAGTTTAAAAAAGGGTGCCCTGAAATAGTTTGAGGAATCTTAAGATGTTAGCCGTCTGTAAAAAGGCACCCTCTTTATAAATGTAGATTTTCTGTTTGATTAGTACTGCGCCGGAGCTCCTTCTTCGGGAAGTGAATCCATGATAAACTCCCGGATATGCTCATTGGAGCTTTCCAGGTCTTCCGTTCTCAGGTACATCATATGTCCGCTACGATAGCCTTCAAACCGAAAGCGGTCTTTCATTTTTCCACTAGGATCCAGATTCCACATTACATACTTGGCGGAGAAATAATCCGTCGCTCCGTCATAATAACCGGACTGAACCATCACTTTAAGATTGGGATTTTCTGCCATGGCCTGCCGCAGCATTTCTCCGGTTTCATTTCCATCTCGGTTCCACGGACGAACCGGGCCCGATACGTAATATTGCAGATCGGTTTCAAAGCCGAGAACATCCCTCAAATAGTGGTTGATTGCAGGCGTAAAGGAATGCTTCCACGAAGAATATTCCGCCGGATAGTCGTATCGATCCCCACCGGCTGCTTTATCAATTCCTTTATATCTCGAATCGAGACGGCCAATGGTAAAACCCTCATCACGCAGTAACTCTTTCCAGAAAGCCGATTCCGGTACAACGTTGTTGTAATTGCTTACAAACTCTTCGGACAAACCCGCATATTGAGCTACTTTTCCGGTGATCTCTTGCTTTTTAGCATCATCGATAAATCCTCCACGCGATACGGCCGGCAAGTATTCATCAATCGTAAAATCTTCTACTTCCGGCAGCAGATCCGTCAGATCCCTGCTCTGTAATTCAGAGGGCAGTTGATTGTGATACCAGGCCGCGGCCGTATAATATGGTAATTTAAGAACTGACGACCGGGGTGCCGGACCGGCCGGTTCGAGACCCAATCCCGTGGGGGAAACTAAAATCACACCATTTAAAAACATCCAGTGCCGGCTTTGAAGCATACCTGAAAGACCGGAAACACGAGGCGTTCCATAACTTTCACCAATCAAATATTTTGGTGATTCCCATCGTCCGCGACGCGAAATAAAATTATCGATCCAATCTGCCAAGTACGTCAGATCTTCATTCACCCCAAAAAATTGTTCGCCTTCTCCATCATTCAGAATCCTGGAAAAACCGGTATTTACTGGATTCACATATACGATATCGGCCACATCTAAAATTGAATGCGGATTGTCTTCAATTCCATATGGCTGAACGGGATATCCTTCGTCACTGATTTTCAGGCGTTTCGGGCTGGTGTATCCCAGGTGCATCCAGAGCGATCCGGCTCCCGGCCCGCCATTGAACGAGATAAAAATCGGGCGATTGGCTTTATCGTCCACATCCGTTCGTTCGTAATAAGTAAAATAAAGCGCCGCATCGGGTTCACCGTCTTCACCGTACACCGGCTGGGTTCCGGTCATGACTTGATAAGGAATATTTTCGCCCTTGATGGTCACTTCATCTGTGGAAACCAAAACGGTATCCGCAGGCAATTCCCGGTTTAATTCCTGTGCCTGAATGAGCAACGGATTGCTCAGGTACAACCCACAAAAAAGTATAAATAGTAAACGTATATAGTTGGTTTTATTTACAGAATCCATGATAGATGCCGATTTGAATGATGATTGTTGTTTTTAAATTTGATGATTTGGTTTGATGGAAGCTCCGGTTCAAAGATTAATTCCCAGTTGTTCTGCTTCCTCTGAAAGTTCTTCTGCGGCCGACTCATTATCCTGAATTTCATAAAGCTCTGTCAATTCCTGGCGAGCGTTCAAGTGATAGGGATTTTCTGATAATGCTGACTGATAGTGTTCGATGGCACTTTCGTTTTCGCCCGATGAGATTGCCAGCTTCCCTTCGATGTATTGCCTGTTGGCCTTTTCAATCGGTGTGACCGGTTCGTCCATTGCTTCGATGACCGATGAAGCCTCCTCTGTTTCACCTGATTCGATATATAATTCCGCCAATAGCACCTGATCTTCGCTGCTGAGCTCATCTTTGTCCAGGTCACTCAACATGGAAAGAGCTTCTTCTGGGCTATTATCAAATATTAATCGGGCGATGCGAAGTGTATAATCTGCTCGTTCATTATTGGCGGATTCCAAAATTCGCTGTCCTTCTTCAAGAACCCGAAGTGCTTCTTCATAGTCGCCAGCATTGTAAAGAACATCCGCATACATTCGCCGGTATTCAAAATTCTGGGGATTTTGGCCAACCAGTTCCTGAAATGGTTCTATGACTTCTTCAGAGAAACCCAACTTGCTTTGAAGAAAATCTGCATATGCTTCGGCTTCCTCTTTGCGATCCCGCAGATACGTCGAAACCGTTGGCCCGTTTTCTGCATATCCGTTCGCCACGTCCATTGCTTCTTTGACATGCCCGTACTCCTCCAGCCGACTTCTGAATAACCGATTCACACTCGCGCGTTCTGCTAAATCCGTTTCCAGCGAATCCACTTTTTCGAATAGCGCTTGCTGTGATTCAATACTTTCCTGAAAGGTTATTTTTCCCTGCAATGCCTCCTGGTGCATCAGGTTAGCTTCCGTCACGTAAATCGGCGCATAATTTTCATCAACCTCTTTGGCCTGGGTGATTTTGTCGGCTGCTGCTTCAAAATCGCCTTGCTCTGCGTGTAACTCAGCGTATTCTAACAGCGCCGGAAGATAATCGGAACTATAAGACAGCGCCGTTTCCAAATACTCCGCCGCCTGTTCAATGTCAGGACCGCCTCCCCAACCCGAACGTCCCGCAAGTGATACATATGTTTGCGCCCAGTTATCATCAAAAAGCTCGGTTTCGCCATCCAAATAGGCTTGTTGTTTTTGGAGAAGAGAATCCAGAAATGCATACAAATCAGGATCTTTTTCCTGAATGTATTCTTTTGTATTCATCGATTTATGATTCAGCGGATGCACTTTCGACTCAGACAAAAACCCGGCATATCCCTGCGCAAAATATTCACTTTCATTATTGCTGGCGTAATAATCCAATGTGTAATCTCCCTCTTTGGCCGCAAAATAAAGCTCCCGAATTCGACGGCTTTCTTTATCCGTCAGGATTCGCCCGTGATAGAGATGGGCATACTCATGAGCCAGCACATTTCGCTCCAGGTGCGCGCCCCGTTCGAGATATTCAATTCCGGTTGCGCCACTTCCCACGCCGCGAATGTCCATCCACTGGCGATTATCAAACGTGGTACCGAATCGAAAATAACTCTGCTCCATCGCCTCGGCCAAATCCTTATGTAGGGGTGGAATTGCAAAATCGGAATCAAACATTTGGATCATTGGCAGGTAGGCTTTGCTGGGACCAATCTGCTGGGCGATCATTTTCTTCACGCGATCTCCCGGATAGTAATTCGCATCCTCAAACACATCGTAAAAAACCGACCCTTCTTCGGGAATTTCGGTCTGATCAATCACTTCTTCGAGCTGTGGATAGGCATTCAGGTAGGTAAACTGACGCTGTTTGATGACAGCCGCCAACCCATTATGAGCCGGGCCATAGTTCTGCTTGCGTTCCAAAATCGATTCAAATGCAGCCTGCGCGGAATCAATCCTGGCAATATGATCCATATTGTAATGCATGTAAAATGCCGATCCGCGAAACATTTCGGGCAATACAGACTCGGGATATTCCGACTCAATTTCGTAAGACATTGCAATCGCTTCATCTACTCTTCCTTCCGGGATTAAGGCATCCGCTTCCGCCAGCCGGGCACGTACGAGGCTGTCGCTCGGTTCCGCATAATCGGCATAGGTTAAATTGGTGTGGCCATTTCCGAAGTGCCAATGCGTGAGATAGTGCAACGGATTCACCTCCATCGCCAGGTTCCACTGATTAGCCATATCGTCAAGCTGAGTGGCATCCACACGGCGCCAGATAGCATAACCATAACTAAAACGGGCATCCGCGTTAAATGGATCAAGTTCAATTGCACGGGTGAGAGCTTCTTCAGCTTCGGCGGGATTTTGATCCCAAAACTGGGTTTCCGCTTCCAAAAGATAACTGTCGGCAAAATCCGGGTACCAAGATTGTACATCCTCCGCCCATTCTAACGCCGATTCATAATCCCGACTCAAAAGAGCTACCTGGCCCATAATCACACCGGCATCTTTATTTTCCGGCTCGGCTTCTAAAATTTCCTGAGCGGTTAGCGCTGCTTCAGACAGATTCCAGGCTTGTACGTCCAGCTTTGCTTTTAGAACGTTTGCGCCGATGTGTGATGGATTCTCCTGCAGCACATTCTGAACTACTTCTTCTGCCTGTTGATATTGATGCTTTTTCATCAGAAGACGAGCCTCCGCCAAACTCAGATCTATACCTGATCCGGAGCTTTGTTTTAAAAACTGATCGGCCTCTATCCAGCTCCCAAGATCAATTAATTTATTTACGTTTTCGGCCGTTACCTCCTGTTCCAAAGCAGTGATAGCTTCCGAGCGCTGTTGCTCAAGAAGCGTCAAAGCCTCATTGGTATCATCTACATAGATTTCTGTTTCTGATTGAGAGCAAGCTGTTATGGTAGAAATGAGAATAAAAATCAGGAATAGTTGCCTAAATCGACCAAAAATAAGTTTAACCACTTTAAATACCTTCTGTCTGTTGAAAATTGATATATGATTATAAATTATAACAGAAAATAATGAGTTTGCTGTTTATTCGCCTTCAATCAAAAATGGAGAGTTCTGAATATTGGATTCATCAATCCCTTCTTTGGATTCTTTCACCATCCGTTCTACCTCTTCCATCAACCGTTCATTATTGATAACAACACCATCCTTGATGGTATGTTCAATGCCATTCGTCCGCATCATTTCACCATTCTCATCAAGAGTAACCGCCCCGAATGAATACATGAAACGCAAATTGTAAAGCGGGCTGCCATCCACAATCATTAAATCCGCTTTATAACCCGGGCGAACCAGGCCAAGTTTTTCCTGCCGCAATGTTATTGCGCTGTTGTACGTAGCTGCTTTCAGTACTTCGAGGGTATGTAAACCGGTTTCGCGAAGCAGTTGTAACTCCCGAATATTGGAGAAACCGGGCGTAGCCCAAATGTAGTTATCATCTGTGCCGTAGGAAACGTGTCCGCCGCGTTTATTGAATTCATAAATCAGATCTCCCCATAAATCAAAAGCGTAACTCCAGTAGAATTCATCATCGGAAGTCCAGTCATAGTGATAAGAACCATGAAAAGCTGGATTCGGCAGATTCCAGTTGATGAGTGCCTGATGCGTATATTTTTCATGCCAGGGAAGGCTGGTTGCCCGAAGAATATCGCGATTGGCTTCGTAAACGACCCGCGTGGGAAGCATGTGAACTCCATATGCAACAAGAGAGTCTGCAACTTCGCCCAATAAACGTTCTTTGTTTGCCTCGGTCCAGACTTTTCCTGCATGACGAAAACGGGCATTTTCATCATTGTAATTGTAATCCCGCGGATAGTCCTGTACCTGGCGGTCGAGCGAAGATTCGGCATAAGCATAGTGATGCTCAATCATTGTCACCCCAAGCCGTGCGGCATCCACAGCTTGTGTAACAGAGGTTGTATTTGGGGGAATATGATAGGTTGTGATTCCGCCGGCTTCGGTTACCGCTTCGCAAACGGCACCCAGTAATTCCTGATTCCACCCCAAACTTCCGACGCTTACGACATGTGCTCCCCGGCTCATCATCTCTTCGGCTATTTCCGGAGCATTTTCCGGATTCTCCAAAAATTCTCTGTCGAAATCCGTATTACTTCCCCAGCCCCAGATTGGAAACATTCGGGGAGCCAGAATCTCATTATTCGCACTTCGTTCTGCTTCGTCCATTGCGGTATCGAGTCCGCGATCGGGCGCCGGCACAAGCGTAGTCACGCCGTGGGCCAGTTTTGTGTAATAAACATATTCGATTGGCATGGGTTCCTGTCTCAAATGCATGTGCAAATCGATCATTCCCGGCATGATATATTTGCCGGTAGCATCGATGGTCCGGTCGCCGGTTGGCCGATCTGTATCACCCCGACGCTCAGCGGTAACCGGATCGAACGGAACCATATCCGTAATCATATTTCCTTCGATGATAATATCGTAGGGACCCACAGGCGGCCCACCATGCCCTGGAATTACCATCGCATTTTGGATGACCAATTTGCCATATGGGCCTTCAGCAAGCTCACCAAATTGATTTTGAGCATAAAGTTCTGATGTGCTAATCATCAGAAACAACAAAAGAACAAGCAGATATTTACTTCTAAGTCTTGGAGAATGTGTCATTTTTCTGGTTGTATTAAGGAATAGGGAAAACACCTCCCCCGTATGGCGGATCGGGGAAGGTGTTTGAGGTCTTAGTTAGTACCACTCTTTTTCGCCGAGCTCACTTTCCTGCGCATCCACCATATCGCGCACGTCTTGCAGGAGTTGTTTGGCATCATATACAATACCATCTTTGATCGTATATTTTACACCGCCAACCCGTTCTACTTCATCCACGCCTTTCAGCCGTATTGCGCCGTTTCCGTAAAGCACTTTCAAATTCGCAATGGGATTCTCCTCCACAATCACTAAATCGGCGAGTTTGCCCGGACGAATAATTCCACGATCAATGTCTTCACCACTGGCTTTTACAAGTTCCTCTGCACCGGAAAGGGTTGCCGACCGAATCACTTCAAGCGGATGGAAACCGGCTTCCTGAAGGAGTTCCAACTCACGAATGTATCCGAATCCATACAACTGGTAAATAAATCCTGAATCTGATCCGGTTGTAACCCGCCCCCCGGCATCTTTATAGTCATCCAGAAATTGCATCCAAACGTTGTAGTAATTTTTCCATGCCACTTCATCTTCGGTCGTCCAGTAAAACCAATAGGAACCGTGAGCTCTTCGGCTGGGTTTGTAAAAATCCCACAGGGTTGGCAGGGTATATTCCCGATGCCAGTCTTTATTTCGGGCTCTCATTACATCACGGCTGGCTTCATAGATGGTCATGGTTGGATCCATCGTAAAATCGTATTCCAGGAATTCATCAATCAATGCATTCCATTCCTTTCCACCGGGCTCCACGATCATATCCCATTGGCGGGCTACCTGTCCGAATCGATCTTGCTCATTTTGATAATTATAATCGTATGGGCCGGGCTGTACATCTCTGTCATCATACATGGATTCAAACAAACCGTAAAAATGAGTTTGAGCTCCCAATCCCAAACGAGCGGCATCAAGCGTATTCATTCGTACCACACCGGATTGAGCAAGGTGAGCAGTACTTCCCATTCCCAGCGTTTTGCCTTCATCTAACAACGCTTCCATAATTTCCGGATCATAGGCTCCCACTTTTAATCCATCAACACCTTCTTCTTTTGCCCACCGAACCCATTCGCGAGCCTTTTCCGGAGTATCAATGGATCCTTCATCCCAACCGGAACCAGGGCGATGATAACTAACCATTCTCGGAGCTGTAATCTCATTATTAGCACTTCGCGCTTTTTCACTTAGCGACCAATCATGCCCTCCAAATGGAACTCCCCGTACCGTTGTTACACCGTGGCCCAACCATAGTTTGTAAACATATTCCGCTTCCGGCACCTTTGGTTTGCCACCTGTATGAACATGCATATCGATAAATCCGGGCATCACATACATCCCTTCAGCGTCAATCTCGTGAGTTGCACCATCAGGGCGTCTCTCTTCATCAATAGGCACACCGGGATAACCAACACTTCGAACCTCCACAATTTTATTTCCCTCGATGACAATATCTTTCGGCCCGGACATAGGAGCGCCGGTTCCATCAATGACATTTGCACCACGGATAATTAGCCTTTCATAAGGCCCGTCGCCTTCTGTTCTGTCGGGCGCAGGTTCAGAAGGTTGAGCGATGGCAGACAAAGTGAGTCCCACTGTTAATAGGAAAATCAGGCCTGTTCCCATCAATGATGGAACAAACTTTTGAAGCGTATGTTTGGAGAGTTTCATTTTGGTTTATTTGATTTTAGTTCTTCGGTTAGGCTGTAATTATTAAGATGTTTTGCAGATTTTTTAAGGTGCGATAGGCCCCGGACCTTCCCCCGTTCCCTGGCCATCGGTGCCACCAACCAGAATAATGACTGCTGCCGCAGTTGCCGCAACGATAAGCACACCAGGTAAATACCTTCTAAAAAACCCTTTCTTCTCAGGCGGGACAATGGTCTGGATTAACTGTGTATAAATCCTGGTTAGTTCCGTATCAAAATTCTCGTAAAAGCTCTGGATCCGTAAGTTGTAAAGTTGGCCATCCACAGAATCATACCGTATTACATCTCCGACCAGAGCTGTGTATTGCGGATCATTGCTTGGATTCTGCAATGACCCGGTAAAAATGTGATCTGCATCCAGCAACCGGGCAGCTTGCTGTAAATCCTCCGCCTGCGGATTTGTCTGTAAATTGGTTAAAAGTTGTTCATCAAGCCGTTCATGTATGGTCTCCATGGGGATTGTATAGAGCCTTGGTTCGGAGTCCAAAAGAAGAAAGAGATTCTGATCCATTTCATTTTGCTTATCCACAGTGATTTCTTCAAAGTGAAATCCTACAAAAGCCACCCGTACAGCATCCTGAATTGATGACCCGACATGCACCACTGGCAGCGAAATATGAGTCACAAACAGGCAAAAACTTAATGCATAAGAAACGACGGCTTTTAGGCTCATTCTATAGGTTTTGGGGTGATGGATGGAAATTTCATTCTTTTGATTTTTATGAAGCAATGGCTGAAATTAATCGGCCAGCGAATCTCCTTCCCACCGCCACTGGCTTTCATAATCCGCGTTCAGTTCATGTTTGGTTAAACGGGCGCGAACCATTTCAATCGGCATTCGTCCGCCCTGTAAAACAGCATCATGAAATTCCGTGAGCGTCATATCGCCACTATCCACAACTTCTTCCCGAAGTGCCCTGAATTGCATGCCGCCAATCATGTAAGCGATCTGATAGAGCGGCATTGCTCTTGCCGAACGACGCACTTCTGCCTCGGCATTAGCTCGCTCATGGCCCACTTCATCCACAAGAAAATCCACTGCCTCCTGGGCCGACCAGTTTCCAAGTTGAAAATTCAGCGAAAAGACAATTCTCGCGGCACGGTGTAATCTCCAGAAAAGCATTCCGATCTTGTCGGGATTATCGCGGGGGAAGCCGTCATCCCAAAGAATCAGTTCCCAGTAAAGTGCCCAACCTTCGCCCCAAAATGGCGTTCGATTCAAATCGCCGCGATGTACATTGAAACGATCTGACATGAATCCCTGCAAATGATGACCGGGAATAAGCTCGTGATGAACCGTCGCAAAATTGAATGGCGGTGTATTTCCCCGCATGCTCATTAATTTATTTTGATGGGTCATATCGTCAGTTGGATAGGATACGCGAGTGACTTCACCACCACTGAAAAATGGATTAATCAGCTGGCGTTCGGGGGTTTGCATATCCAATCTCCATACCTCTTCGGCCAATGGCGGAATGGTGATATTATCCATATTGTGGACATACTCTTCCGAGTAATCAGCAATATCAAAAATAGCCCATGGTTTTTCTCCCGGTGGCGGGGCCAGGCCTTTCACGTGTTCAAGAGCAGCTTTCCAGTCATCGCCAAAACCCATATCGTTGGAAACCTCTTCAAACCGGTCAACAATCCACTCAAATTCTCGCTCGCCGATAGCGATTAATTCTTCGGCTGTGTATGGAATCATGTGTAAAGCCAGATCGGCTTCCAGACCTTCCGCCATCACCGGATCACCGATGATTGGCCCCGGATCACCCGGAGTAATTCCTACTAAATTTTCGATGAGTGCATTTTCGTAGTCCTGCAGAGCAGTTTGTAAGCGTTCATAGGGAACGCGGTTCCAAAAATTGTACATGGGGTCGTAGCCCTCATAAAAATCATTCCAGTCAGATACTGTTTCGCGCAGGTGAGCCACATAATTAGCCGCGCGGCTGGCTATCGCCGGACTTACATCGGGATAGTCCGAGGCTTCACTATTCTTCAATTCGTAGGTTAGCTCCTCAAGCAAAATGGCCGCATCATCCATGGTTTGCGCTGACTCACGGGGTACAACTCGTTCACGATTGTAACGCGTTTCTTGGAGAAGCCTCAGATCTTCCGAAAAAGGAACCAAGTCGGAAATTTGGATCCACCGTTCTCCGTCGAGATTCAGCATTTCCAGATCATAGGTCACCCGATTTTTCAGGAGGATGTAATCGATTTGTCCTTCATGATTGAGTGCGTCAAAGTCCACTTCCTCAAGACTTTCCTGCCATCCCGTAAAAAAGTCGCGATACCGTTCCTGCCGGACTGGTGAATAGTAAACGGGATAACGTCTTCCGATTGCTGCACGATCTTCCAGGTAACGGACAACCGCCACCCGAAAATCACTTTCTTCCCTGGCAAAATTCACAAGTGTTGAAAGTTCAGGTGGATCTTGTGCCCACTCGGGATCCAGAACTACATCTGCATCCTGAGCCTGAATGGAAACAGGATTCATCATTAAAAGAACACATATCGCAAATGACAAAATGTAGACTTCTCGTATCTGATGAATATTTATTCGTTGAGATTGAGCGGGCGATTTGGTTTTTGATCGTTCCATATCCTTCGTTTTTATGTTGTGGCAGAATAAGTTTTGGCGCTTCATAAGCAGATCGTCGATTGGAGCTTTCTTTAGTATGAATCTTTTTCGCCTACAATTTCCTCTTGTTCATCAACAAGGTTTCGAACATCTTCCAGGAGCTGTTGGGCGTCGTATACAATTCCGTCTTTGATGGTGTATTTCACTCCCCCAACCCGTTCAGCTACGCCTGTTTCGTCATTATACCGAACATGTCCTGTACCGTAGAGTACTTTTAAGTTGGCGATAGGATTCTCATCAATAATGACAAGATCGGCCAGTTTGCCGGGCCTGATGATTCCAAACTCCACCGGCTCCTCCATCTGTTTGGAAAGCTCTTCTGCAGGATGTAGAGTGGATGACCGAATAACTTCCAGCGGATGAAAACCGGCTTCCTGAAAAAGCTCCATCTCTTCGATGGTTGAGAACCCATACAGATTGTAGATAAAACCGGCATCGGAGCTAACCGTTACGCGTCCTCCTGCATCCTTATAATCGTCGAGAAACTGCATCCAAACTTTATAGAATTTATCCCATTCCAGTTCATCTTCAACTGTCCAGTCCCAGTAATAAGATCCGTGATTGGTTCGGCTCGGCTTATAGAAATCCCACATTTGCGGCATCGTATATTCATCGTGCCAATCGGCATTTCGGGCTCTCATCACATCGCGGCTTGCAAGGTATGCTGTCATCGTTGGGTCCAGTGTAAAATCGAGTTCCAAAAATCGATCAATCAATGCCTTCCACTCTTCTCCGCCTGGTTCATAAATTTTATCCCATTGGCGGGCTACCTGGCCAAACCGGTGCGTTTCATTTCTGTAGTTATGATCAAACGGGTAGGGTTGTACATCATGATCATCGTAAAGTACTTCAAAAAGGCCGTAATAATGTGTGATGGCATCCAGACCGACTTCGGCCGCCTGAATTGCATCCATCCGAACGACTCCCATTTGATCGAGGTGAGCCACTGTTCCAAGATTTAATTGATGGGCTTCATCAATCAACGCCTCCATTATTTCGGGATCTTCCGCACCGAGTTTTAATCCATGAATTCCCTGATCAGCCGCCCATTGAACCCATTCCCTGGCATCTTCGGGCGTGTGAACGGGTCGATCCCAACCGGAACCCGGCCGTTGATAGTTGAACATTCGGGGTGCTGTAATCTCGTTGTTATTGGCCCTTTCGGTTTCACTCAACGACCATTCAAAATCATCAAAAGGAACTCCGCGAACCGTTGTAATTCCATGGCCCATCCACAATTTATACGTGTACTCTGCATTCGGTACTTTGGGTTTTCCGCCGGAGTGAACATGTATATCCACAAACCCGGGCATTACATACATTCCCGAAGCATCAATTTCTTTGGTTGCACCGTCGGGCCTGCGTTCTTCGTCAATCGGCACACCGGGATAGCCAACTCCCCGTACCTGTGTGATGCGATTTCCCTCAATCACGATATCAATAGGCCCTGCCGCCGGAGCTCCTGTTCCGTCTATTACGTTTGCTCCGCGGATAATCAACCGTTCGTAGGGACCATCTCCGCGAACTCTGTCCGGAGCGGGATCAGATGGTTGCGCTATGCTCAAACTAATCGTGACTGAAAGAACTCCGAGTAAGCTTGTCAGCTTTCTGATTACTGCTGTAAAACTATAACCTTTAAATTTTCTTAAATACATTGTTTTGTTGACTGCTCTTGTAAGAGGATTTCTGATGATAAAAATACACCCCGCACTCAACCTTAAACTTCACTTCAATCTTAATGCAAAGTGCGGAGTGTATTAAAAACTCTGATTCTGAAATATTCAGATTTCAGGATTTGCTTCAACTTCATTCTGAGGAATGGGTAATAAGGTGCCTACAGGATCCTGACTCGCATCCCATTGAGGAGCAGAGGTACCAAACCGGTACATATCCAAAAGTCGCCTTCCCTGGAAGAAGAGATTTGCCCGCCGTTCGTGCTCGATGAATGCTACAAGGTCATCCCCGGCTGTAACTTCCGGAAGTCCATCCAGTCCGCGAACAAAATTGATGTGATCAACGGCTCTTAAATTATCAGAACCTACAGCTTCCTCTGCAACAATAAGGTGCATTTCCCGGGCACTCACCCAAGTATAAGGAGGATAATTCTCTGTATAGGTAGCGATATCTGTGAAATCAGAAATAATCACTGTTGCGCGGGGATCTGGCTCACCGGTTTTAAGATCGGAGAAGATCGGATCAATCGGGGTGATTTCTCCACGACTATTTACTTGGCCTGCCATATAGTTCGTAAACAAGGCCGATTGATAGTTAAATGTGGCTTTATAATCGCCATCCATCAATGCGATAGCCGCTTCGGCATCAGCTGATGCACCTGAACCGGAAACCAACGGGTTCGCGGGAACACTGCCGGCCGGATTCAGCTTTGCCCACATACCCAAACTGTGTTTAGCCCTGGCCCGAAGCCCAAGGGCCTGCGCCTCTAATGTGCTGTTTTCTGACCGGCTTACAGCGCGGTCGAGCAAAGTGATCGCCTCGGTAAAAAAGGAATCCATATTATCCGCTCCTACCGGAGGCGAGGTATCCTGCCGGTCAGAGATCACAAAATTATCATAATTTTCAGCGATGATAATTTTTACGAGGGCAGAATAAATCAACGATCGCGTCAGGTCTGTAGGATCTCCCAGTTCGCCATCACCGTCTATTTCGGTAAGCGTTTCTACAGCCAGATCCCCCATATAACGGGCCTGGCTTATTTCCGGGAATCCGGCTACGACAATCTCATTCGTGTTCACGTCAAGATTTCCTGAATCAAAATCACTGTATGATTCATATGAGCCAGTCCAATAGAGCTCGTCACTCGTTGTGGATGTTGCGGCATACGTCCAGCTCATCCCAACCATTAGCTGGTGCAATAGCCCGTTCTTTAAACCTGTAGCCGAAGACGGATTATAGATATCATCTTCGGTAAGGCTATTGGGATTCTCTACATCCAGCAGGCTGTCGCAACCGGCCCCGGCAAACAAAAAGAGGACCGATAAAAGTATGAGAGATTTTTTTCTTTTTACGAGTTTCATAGTTGATCGGATTATATTTGTCAGATTTTTTTTAAGAACCATTCTGTTTCTCCTTAAAAGCCTACGTTAAGAGAAAGTGAGTACGTTCTTAAGAGAGGGATTGCGTACGTATCCATTCCCTGGCCAAAGTTTTCATAGAGACCTCCGTCTCCTCCATCGGAACCCTCGCCTGTAGCTGTGGGATCCACACCGTTGTATTTTGTCCAAAGGGCAAGATTATTACCAGACGCCGTTATAGATGCACTTCTCAATCCGGTTCTGCTTATCAAAGTCGCCGGGAGATTATAAGATATGCTTAGATTACTCCATCGGATGTAATCGGCTTCGGAAACTTCATTCAACCCGTCGAACGGCGAAAGTCCTACCATTTCTCTAGCCCATGTACGAGCTGCATCTACCCTCTCGGCTGTCGATGAAGCGGGGTTTTTCAGAATCCCTTCCAGTGTAGAAGCCGGCATATAATTTCGGCCAATTCCTGCATTTGAACGACGGAAAGCAATCGTCAGGTTATGATGGTAATAGTTGCCTGTAGCGTATTGGAAGCGGGTAGAAAGATTGAAATTCTTCAGAAAATTGGCGGAAAACCCAAATGATCCTTCCCAATCGGGAGTTGGCTTGCCCAAATAATGACCCAAATAACCTGTACCTCCTACGGTTGGTTCACCATCCGGACCGGCAACCATAATATAACTTGGCGCAAATTCAGATGGATCGCGAGGCTGACTGAAATAAGTTTCCAGTTCGCCCTGGCTGTCCGGTATTCCATCACGGTTAATATCAATTGGGCTTGTTACTCCCGGAGCGGACATTGCCCCGAAATAAACTCCGGGAGCATATCCTTCTTGAACATACATTCGGTCTCGTACATAGGTAGCATCCACTTTAATTGGCGGGGCACCACCCAGAGATTTCACCTGTTCCCAGAGATATGCAGCCGACGCAAACACATTCAGAGAGAAGTTTTGTCCTTGGTAAAGATCTGTATCAAATTCTATCTCAAGACCTTTTCCCTCAAGTTCTGCTGCATTGGTTAATTGTGGTTGAACAAATCCACCGGAAGGCGCGAATGTTCGGGCAATCAATGCATCTTTCACTTTTCGGTCCCAATATGTGGTTTGAATGCCAACACGATCATTAAATAATCCCATCTCAAAACCAAGCTCCCATTCCGTTGCTACTTCAGGTTTTAAAGAAGGGTCTCCCAAATTTCCAGTGATTACACCCGAGCCTTCCGGAGAATTGACCGGAGAAAACGTTGTAAACTGATCGAATGCACTTGGCTGTTGGCCCGATTGCCCCCACGCACCTCTTAACCTGAAGGTTGAGACTTTTGGAATGCTAATATCCAGTGCATCGAATGGCAGCAATGAAAGGGATACTTTGGGATAGGTTGCATAGTCAAAATCCGATCCGAAAGCACTACTGGCATCCAGTCTCAATCCTACTGTAAGATAAACCCAGTCCTCATAGTCAATCTGTTCCTGGGCAAATACACCGAGATCGACGACTTCCTGAAATGAAGAATTTGCAGTTTGGCTGGCTGTGGCTCCCATTACTTCCAGGCCGGGACCAGAAAAGGCCGTTCCTGAAGCCCATTGAGAGTTCACTTCCCTGGCATATCCCTGAACTCCCATTACAAAACTTGAACGAAGAGCCTCCGTAAAATCTGCGATCCAGCTTGCCTTGGTTTCGAATGACCATGTGAGATTCTGACTGGATCCCAAACCTAAATCTCCACTGGCTGAAGGAGCCAATCCATCCACCGCATAGCCGAATGGGGAATAACTGCGGCTTCGCTGATCTCTGTAATCTACACCGATTGTTGCATCCAGGGTAATTTCATCGGAAGCAATGTAATGGGCCTGGAGGGATACAGATCCACTGTTCGTTACATCGCCAATTTCATAGTAACTGGCTTCACGGGGAGTGGCTGCAAAAGGATGTCCAAATGTATCATAAGGAGAAAGGGTTCCTATTCTCTCCGGCTTGCCATAACTATTTGTAACTGAATAAATTTCTATACCCGTATTATAAGTGCTGTAATTGGAATTGGTATAGGCTGTATTTAACCGAATACGAAAATCATCAGAAGGGATAAATTCCAGATCCCCATTGAAGTAGAGACGCTTGCTGAGGTCATTTCCATCCCCAACAGCCCCTCCGTTAAAATCGCTTGGTTGTGGATTGAAGGGTCCGTCCGTGTAGCTATATCGAACGCTGGACGAATAGGTAACGGTTTCCCCGCCTCCCCGAACCGTGGCTGATATTTCCTGTCCCATTCCAAGATCATAGAGGTCAGCCATTTGATATTGGCCTTTAAACGGTTCGTAAAGTTCATGTCTCACCCCGGTATATTCGAACACCCGATCTTGCTCTTCCTGGTTTTCCACTATGCCTGTCATGTGATTCCAGCGATCAGGCATTTGTATAAAATTGTTCGAAAGTTTGATATCAAATTGAGGAGGTGTATCGCGCAGACCTTGCTTGGTGAAAATCTGAATCACCCCGGAACTGGCCTGTGAACCATATAAGGTTGCTGCGGCAGGTCCTTTGAGAATTTCAATACGTTCAATAGCGTCAAAATTGATCCCTGCCAAGGCTGATGGACTTCCTATTCCTCCACTGCCAACTCCGGCAGCAAATCCGCCTGAACTATTCACCCGAATACCATCGACATAAACCAATGGTTGGTTTGACATAGAAATACTGGAGGTTCCCCGGATTCGAATTCTTGGCTCCTGATCAATGGTACCGCCGCCGGCAATACTTACGCTTGGAACTTTTCCTGATAAAGCCCCCTGTAAGGTTGTTTGCGTGGTACTTTCAACATCATCGAAACTTACAGATGAGACGGAATGCCCGATAGCTTGCCGCTGAACAGGGCCGGCTGTACCGGTAACAACCACCTCATTCAGGTTTAGTGTAGATGAGCCGAGTTCAAAATCTACTGTTATTGTTTCTCCTGCTAATACCTCAATTTCTTTGGTTTGGGAACTAAATCCTACAAACCTTGCAGTAATATCTAATGTGCGCGCAGGCACATCTTCTATCGTGTAAACTCCATCCAGATCTGTCGAAGCACCTATCGATCTTGCCTGAAGTTGTATAACGATATTTACTCCTGGAAGTGGTTCCCCCGAAGTATCCGTAACTGTACCCGTTACGTTTCCGGTTTGAGCAAAAGATATTCCCGAAAAACATAATGAGATCAAAAAGCTTAAAGCTGGAATTGTATAAAGCTTCATAGTATCACCTGTCATATTAGAATGGCACCGGGATTCAACCCGATTGTTTTGAATTAATTTTGGAAAGTTGAAGTGAGAACATTTCAAATATTACTTTTTTTATTAAAAAAATAATTTTGACATATATTTTAAGGAAAAAAGTGAGTTTGACTGACTTTATTTAATCCTAAAGCAGAGTATATTTACAGTTGTATGAAAAACCAAAGCACAAGGAAAAACGAATAATTTTGTATAGATCTTTAATAATTTCGTACAAATCTTTCCGATACAACTGAAGAAAGGATGTGTTTTTGCCTAAATGTTCAAAGAATATTTTAAATAAAACCTCTTATATTTAGGTTTTTTCGGTATGCTTCATGTAATTTCAGTATCCTTTTGACCAGAATCTGCATCCCAAAAATCAGAGACCTTTAACCACTGTCAACATCTCTTAAATTTCTGATTGGGATTTTGCATATTGAGAAAAGCGAACTTTTAATCAAGGTACTTATGTCCGACATTTCACGAAGAGAATTTATTCTGCGAACAGGCTCTGCTCTTGCAGTTTCTGCAATTGGTTTTCCATCCATCATTCTCCCACAAAGCAAAGAAAAACTTGGGGTAGTTCTTGTAGGTTTGGGGTATTACAGCACAAACCTGTTGGCTCCCGGCTTACAACAAACCGAACATTGTGAACTTCGGGGAATTGTAACAGGCTCTCCTGAAAAAATTCCCGTTTGGCAGGAAAAATATGGCATCCCCGATGGCAACGTATACAATTACGAGACGATGCACGAAATTGCCAATAACGATGACATTGACATTGTGTACATCGTACTGCCAAACAACATGCACGCTGAATATTCCATTATCGGGGCCAATGCGGGCAAACACGTGTGGTGCGAGAAGCCAATGGCTATGGACGTAGCGGAGTGCCAGGCTATGATTGATGCTGCAAACAAAAATGGAGTACAACTTGCTATCGGTTACAGGATGCAGCACGAACCGAACACACAGACCATCATCAAATATGGAGCAGAGGAAACGTATGGCAGAGTAACGGCCATTCGGTCAGGTGGGGGATTTAGGGCAAATCATGAGCCGGATAATTGGCGGGCCGTTAAAAAAATGGGCGGAGGTTCTTTATTTGATATGGGTGTTTATCCGATCAACGCAGCGAGATATTCCACAGGAATGGAACCTGTTGCGGTGAGGGCAAAGCAGTGGTCTGTTCGAGAAGACATTTATAGCGATTGTGATGAATACACGGATTTTGAGCTTGAATTTCCCAATGGCCTGATCATGGAAGGCAAGTCCAGTTTTGGAAATGGGATGAACTATCTTGATGTCGATTGTTCCGATGGATGGTATCGGTTGCGGCCGTTTTTATCCTACAACGGAGTAAGAGGATCAACGAGTGATGGAACTATTCTATCGGCTGACCCAAATCATCAGCAAGCCCGCCAGATGGATGACGATGCACTCGCCATCAAAGAAAATCGTACCCCCATTGCACCCGGAGAGGAAGGCATGACAGATCTCCGAATTGTACAAGCTATTATGGATTCGTCCCGTTTGGATGAGCAGTGGATGAAATTATAAAGTCATTGCAAGTAAAACGAAGCCCCAAAAGGGATGCCTTTGGCGCAATCTCTGAACGTACTGAGTTCGCATATCGAATACCTCCAATCTGAAATCACTCCTCCTGCCATCTCAGAACAGGATATCCATCCGAAGTGATTGTCCAGACATCCACCCAATTAAACTCGGGCATGTTTTCCCGGGCAGTCGGGCCAATTAATTGGTCTGTCGGGAGCCCCATCATTCCACCTGTACTCCCTGCACCTGTTCCAATGTTTACACCCGTTGCAGTCATATCCCAATAACTCGATTCAATCACGCCTTCATTCAAACCGGCAACACCACCAATTGTTGAGCCAGGCTCGCTTGCGAGTTTACCGGCTGAATAGGAGGTAATGATCGTTCCATCTGTTTTGTTGATACCCACTATGCCGCCCACATTGTCA
This sequence comes from Rhodohalobacter sp. 614A, assembly GCF_021462415.1. Taxonomy (NCBI): domain Bacteria; kingdom Pseudomonadati; phylum Balneolota; class Balneolia; order Balneolales; family Balneolaceae; genus Rhodohalobacter; species Rhodohalobacter sp. 614A. Next base: position 1,117,529 of record NZ_JAKEDS010000001.1, on the reverse strand, counting down.
GATTCAGTCGACTCATTAAATTCGATGAGCGAATAGGAGTTTTTGATTTCTCCACTGTTCTCTCCAACCAAACCTCCAGTAGTTTCGCCATACCCCAGAATTTGACCCATAGAATAACAAGAATAAATTTGCCCCCCGGTATTTAAAGCAACTAATCCACCAACTCGTGAATTTGCACTTGTTTGGCCCGTGATGTGGGAAGTAGAAATTTGGCCTCCATTATTATGTCCAACCAGACCACCGGCGCTTCCAGGTGCTGAAACGGAACCAGTTGAATATGAATTACTGATTTGCCCAATATTCCCCCCCACCAAGCCACCTACAAATGCCTGAAGGCTGGATACATTTCCGGTGGTATAGGAATTATCAATCTTGCCGGCATTAAAGCCAACAAGTCCTCCAATATGAGTTCCTTCAATAGCAAATCTTCCGCTGGTAGATGAACTTCGCACAGTACCGCCGTCATTAAATCCAACCAGCCATCCGGCGGAACGAATATCTTCTAAAGCAAGATTTACCAAATAAGTATCATTTATTTGTATAGTATCATGTAGAACCTTTTGCAGAGTATTTCGAATTTTTGAAGATGTTGAATTTACAAGTGATACATTCTCGATAAGGCTATTTTTTACGTATCCAAACAAACCCATGTGTGGTTCATTATAATCCAATACCAGATCTGAGATAGTAAAATCATTCCCGTTATAATTTCCACGAAAGGGATTGCCGATATTTCCAATCGGCAGGAATCCCTTTCCATCATTGAAGTCAGAAGTTTCAGTGGCATCTATATCCTTCACCTGGATAAAGTGTTTATCAAGATTTTCTTCATCTCCGATTCGCTGGAGTTGTTCGGCAGAGGCCACTTGATATGGATTCTCTTCTGTTCCCAAACCTCCCTCAAATTGGCTATCCGAGTTAGATATACAAGAAAGAAATAAGAAGAACAGTAAAAAATGGAGAGTTAACGTGAATTTTCTTTTCATAGTCCTATCCTCCTTAACCAATAGTATAGTTTTAAAAAGTAGAAAAGGAATAATTGAGTAAGGGTAATCCCAATAATCAGTTAACCAATATTTGCCTCCCTTTTACATATAAAAGAATTGAAAAGACTTCTTTCTGATGAACGGAGGTTATCAATAATTTTTGAATTCCGAGTACCCGTGAACGACTATTATCTTGATGAAAACTACTTTCTAATAGGATACATGAATTTCTAGAATGTTACCAAAAAATCTAAAAGATTTGCTCACCACATCTCGATAGTATCTGACAGAGCATGAACCAAGTGTACTCCTGTCATCGTTTGAATTCCTGGATTTCACAACGTTGTCAGGACGTCGAAAAGTTACAGGGACTCGTACTGACTATTTCTACATTAAATTTGTCATTGCGAATGAAATGAAGCCCCAAAAGGGATGCCCTTGGAACAATCTTCGAACGTACTGAGCTCGCATATCGAATGCCTCCAATCTGAGATCAATTCTCCTCTTCCTGCCATCTCAAAACAGGATATCCATCCGAAGTGATTGTCCAGACATTCAACCAATCAAAGCCGGACATGTTTTCCTGTGCGGTCGGGCCAATTAATTGGTCTGTCGGGAGCCCCATCATTCCATCTGCGTTTCCGTAGCCTGCTCCGATGTTTACACCCGTTGCAGTCATATCCCAATAGCTCGACTCAATCACGCCTTCATTCAAACCGGCAACACCACCAATTGTTGAGCCAGGCTCGCTTGCGAGTTTACCGGCTGAATAGGAGGTAATAATGGTTCCATCTGTTTTGTTAATGCCCACTATGCCGCCTACTTCTGTTGCTTGAGTGAATTCACTAAAGTTTTTGATTGTATAAGAGTCTTCTATTTTGCCGTGATTTATTCCTGCCAATCCACCGGCAGCAGAACCGACTCCCATCATCTTACCGCTGGAAAATGAAGCCTTAATCTTACCTCCAGCGAGATTGAAAGCAACCAGTCCCCCCGTAATTGAATTGGCAAAAGTATCACCTGTTGCATACGAATTCAAGATTTCTCCTCCATCGTTATATCCAACAAAGCCACCCGCAGTACCAGATGAGGCTGCACAACCGGTTGCATATGAATCTCTGATTAAACCTGTGTTCCCTCCTACAAATCCTCCAGTGATTGCATCCAAACTGGAGCTGTGGGAGGTAGTATGAGAATTCTCAATAAGCCCCGTATTATAGCCGACGAGCCCACCAACAAACCGAATACCCTCCCCGGAAAAATATCCAGTTGATGATGAACTGCGAATTGTTCCTTCATCATTATAACCAACAAGCCAACCCGCGGCACCGATGTCATCATTGAGAATATTAACATCATAGGAAGCATTCATATTTCCTGTTTGTTTTAGAGCTTTTGTTCGAAGTTTTTCAAAACTACAATTCGTGTCATCAGAATTGATAAGTACTATATTCTCGATAAGGCTATTTTTTACATATCCAAACAAGCCCATGTGTGGTTCATTATAATCCAATACCAGACCTGAGATAGTAAAATCATTCCCGTTATAACTTCCACGAAAGGGATTGCCGATATTTCCAATCGGCAGGAATCCCTTTCCATCATTGAAGTCAGAAGTTTCAGTGGCATCTATATCCTTCACCTGGATAAAGTGTTTATCAAGATTTTCTTCATCTCCGATTCGCTGGAGTTGTTCGGCAGAGGCCACTTGATATGGATTCTCTTCTGTTCCCAAACCTCCCTCAAATTGGCTATCCGAGTTAGATATACAAGAAAGAAATAAGAAGAACAGTAAAAAATGAAGAGTTAACGTGAATTTTCTTTTCATCTTTATCACCATGTATTCCAAATTTCGGGTCCCATAGTGGTGTCTTCATCTGTATTGCTAAGAAGGATCTGATGAGATAAGCCACAACTACCATTAGACCATGCTATATTTTGGTTCCCATAATTATTTGGTTGATCATGCTTTCCGTAAATCCAATTAGCTATATTGTTTTCATATATATGATTAGAACAATTTGGAGCATCTATCGGATTTTTCCATGAATAAAAAGCCACATTGCTAATGCCATCTATCAACTGACTGTACATCTGATTATCCTCGACTCTTATATGATTACCACTTGCAGCTCCGATGCCTACTTGTCCCGGATTGACACCGATATTATTTTTAGCCTCCTGATATTTACCTCCCCAATCTCCTAACATAATAAAAGAACCATTGGTATCCATCCCACTTCCAGTACCATTTGTTCTGGCCCGATTATTATTTACTTGTATCCAATCACTACTTATTCCTTCTGATTTAAAAATACTTATGAAATCTACCAAGCTTGTGTTACCATAAGCTGATGTGTGTTCCATAGAATTTCTGTTAATTCGAATGCCTGCTCCATTACAGTTATTACATTGAAAAAAATTTCGCCCACTGTTAAATGCTTCATTATTAATCACTTATAAAGGACCTTCAGAGTCTGTAAACAGTACACCTGCCGCCACATTTTCAAACTCATTATACCTCACAAAAATGTATTGGGAATCTTCAAAATTAATCGCACCGTTAGTTTCTCCATCATATGAAGGAGCAATGTTTTTGAACGTCATCCACGATATTGAAACGTTATCGCTTCCATCAGAGACAATACCATTCTGACTGTAATTTCTTATCGTCAACCAACTGATAACATTATTATTCATCCCGTCTTTAAAGGCTCTTTTTGTGGATCCTCCACCATCTAAAACGGCCATCAATCCTATCCATATATTTCCATTTTTGGAATCACCAATCATATGCCCATAATGTGTTCCGATAATGATATTGAACGTTGAACCAGCCGGACAGATAACATTCGCAAGTCCAAAAACATCCCCATGGTAAAGGTAAACGTTAGTTCCCTGCACATTAAAAAATTCACTACATTCAAATACATCCTCTATAATATCTCTTGTTCCGGTTATGTTTGTCAGGTGGCCTCGTAAACCTTTTGTATCAAAGGTGCGTTTCTCAAACTTTGAAGCCGATGATGAAAGAATATCCTCAACCTCCTTTACGGTTTCACTATGCATTTTTTTGGTGATCGATTTCGGATTTTCATTCATAACACGGGTGGCTTCACTTAACCTTTCCAACGTTTCTCTATCGAATTTTACTGTATTTTCAAAAGCGTTGAGGAATGGTTTCCCCAGCTCAAGGACCTCCTCATCACTCATGGTATCTATTTCTGTCCTATTCATACTTTCAAGTTTGCTTAACATTTCTTGAAAGTCTTTATATATTTTTTCGGGTGATTCTCTTCTAAATTGTTGTTCTGCAGCGGTTGCCATTACATTCTCAGTTAGAATAGAGTCGTCACTTCTGACTGTCCCAATATTACTTTCAATACATGAAAACAGGAGCCCTGTCATCATAAAAATTGCGAGTGCGAGAATAATTTTTCTCTTTTTCATAGTCATACCCTCCTTAGCCAATAAATAGTATAATTTTACAAAAGTAGAAAAAAATAATAGAGTAATGATGATTCGAACAATCAGTTAACCAAGTTTTGCCTCCCTTTTACAGATAAAAGAATTGAAAAGACTTCTTCCTGATGAACGGAGGTTATCAATAATTTTTGAATTCCGAGTACCCGTGAACGACTATTATCTTGATGAAAACTACTTTCTAATAGGATACATGAATTTCTAAAATGTTACCAAAAATTCTAAAAGATTTGCTCACCACATCTCGATAGTAACTGACAGAGCACGAACCAAGTGTACTCCTGTCATCGTTTGAATTCCTGGATTTCACAACGTTGTCAGGACTTCGAAAAGTTACAGGGACCCATACTGACTATTTCTACATTAAATTTGTCATTGCGAATGAAATGAAGTTCCGTAGGGATCCCTTCGGGGCTTCACTCCGTTCGCAATGACTAATAATAATATTACTCGCCTTCGTACACAACTTCTCCGTTGATGATGACCCCTTCAACATGAGTGACATACTCAAATGGATCGCCGTCAAAGAGAACAATATCGGCATCTTTTCCTTCTTCGAGGGAGCCTACCCGTTCATCAATTCCAAGAATTTCAGCCGCACCTAATGTGAGTGCATAAAGTGTGTTATCAAAACCCAGTTCATTGGCGGCCGCAATGGCTGCTTCGAACTTGGCTACGCGGGTTTTAGGCACATATCCTTCATATCCACTCTGGAATGCAAATGGAATTCCAGCCTTCTTCAACTTTGCAGGCGTTTCCATACTCGCATTTTTACTCTCGCCATAGGGACGAATCATCAACGGGTGGATAATTACCGGGATATCTGCTTCTTTGATTTCATCCAAAACCAAGTATGCTTCGGAGGCACCTTCCAGCATCATCGGGAATCCAAATTCGCGTTGTATCCGCAGAGCCGTCATGATATCGTGAGAGGTATGGGCAGACATCAGCGCCGTGATTTTGCCGTCCAACAAATCGGCCAATGCTTCCATTTTCAGGTCACGCGACTGATCTTCTCCGGCTGCTCTTTTCTCCGCATAATCCTGCGCTTTGATTAAATCCTGCCGGAGAACGGCAACCGCTTTTGCTCGTGTACCGGGAGAATCGAAGTTCCGCTCTACACTTGGCCCGAATGTTACGGCGAGTGTTGTGGATGAATCCACCAGGGATTCTTCAACGGTTTGGCCGGAAGTCTTGGCAATCATGGTTTGGCCGCTGATAACAGCTCCGGGGCCGTGTCCTGTATGAATAGTCGTGATTCCTTCTTTCATCAAAAAGTTCACCAAAAACTCCCGTGCATTGTATGAATCAATGGCCCGCAATTCCGGCTGAACGGCATTTGAGGTTTCAAGTTGATCCTGGTCGTGATCCTGGTTGTAGTAACCTGCCAGGCCAACAACGGTTCGCGCATCAATCAAACCGGGTGTGACAATCTTGGCTTCGTGAACGTCATAATCACCTGGAATATCTACGTCATCAGCACTTCCAACAGCTTCTATTTTACCATCTCGCACCAATACAACGCCGTCTTGAATGGCAGATCCGCTGACGGTATAAACGGTCTCACCTTTCACGGCAATTTGCGCATCAGCGTTGGAAATCACACCGGATGTAACAACAATCGCAAAAGCAAACAGGCCCGTTACGATGTTTCTAATCTTCATAAAATTCTTCTCTAACATTTTCATAATCAGTGACCCTCCCCGTGCATATGCATGTTCATGGTTCGGAAAATTTCATATCCGCCGGTTGCGTACTCACGATCTTCCGGATTGCTTCGGTCAAAAACTTTTTCGCCTTCAATCCAGGTTTGCTCAACGTGAGTATAAACGCTGAACGGATCGCCGGAGAGAATAATAAAATCCGCATCTTTTCCTTCTTCAAGAGAGCCCACACGATCATCAATATCCATCATGCGTGCGCCGGCTAATGTCAGGGCTTCGAGCGCTGCTTCCCGGCTCATTCCATTACGAACACCTAATGCCGCAGATCTTATTAGAAACCGGGAATCTACAATGGAATCATCCGTATGAAAAGCAACATCCACCCCGGCCGCCTCGAGTTCACGTCCGTTTATATTGATCATATTGATGGCTTCGAGTTTTCCGCCGGGAGAATCAATAGCAATAATCGATGCCTGAGCGCCGGACTTTGCAATTTCATCTGCCACTTTATGAGCTTCACTCACATGCTGAAGAACCAGCCGGTAACCAAATTCGTCGGCAAGCCGAATGGCCGTTAAAATATCATCATGGCGATGGGTATGGTTATGAACGATTCGTTTCCCCTCAAGAACCTCAACAAGAGTTTCCATCTGCAAATCGCGCGCCGGCATTTCATCCGGGTCGCCATCAGCTTCCTCTATTTTCTTCTGATACTCCTGCGCTTTGATAAAAAGTTCACGAACCATCGCAGCAGATTTTGCCCGTGTACCCGGTGATCCGTTTGATCGCAGCGGATTGGTTCCGTTGGCCATTTTCAACCCCCCGTAAACTCCGGTTTCTTCATCCACCACAATCAGCATCTCTTCGATCGTATCGGCGGGTTTTGGTTTCACGTATACCGTTTGGCCGCTCATCAAAAGTCCGGAACCCGGCATGATATTGATACTGGTCAGCCCGCCGGCAACCACTTTCCGAAAGGTTTTGCTTCTCGGGTTGATGGTGTCCATAATCCGAACGTCGGGATGTAATGAGGATGAATAATCCCCGCCATCTCCTTCACCCACGTGAGAGTGTGTGTCCACAAGTCCGGGCATCAATACTTTGCCGGATACATCATGAACATCTGCTCCACGGGGAATCCGGGTATCGGCATCTCCGACAGTTACAATTTTTCCGTCCTGAACTACGAGAACTCCGTTATTTATCGGCTCGCCGGAGATCGGGATAATGTGAGCTCCTGTAAATGCCTGCGGCGTTGACTGGCTAAAAGCCGTCAGGCTACATACAAAGGCCATCATCACTGCGAGCGCAAGATGTTTGGTTACCTTCATTTTTCCTTGAATTGTTTGAGATTAGTGCGCGCAATTTACAAAAAGAAGATGGGAGAAAAAGAGCGGTTTTTCTAACGAAAAAACCATCAAATTTAACTTTCCTTGAAGGCATTGGTTTCTATTCGGCACGGACTTTAATATTATCTTTCCAGAAACTCATTAATACAACACCGTTCTTTTGGATCTTTCCCGGGAAATTTTACGAAACCGCCACCGCCTCTCCGAGAGACAGATTGACGACTTTTTAGGTGAATCAACAAATGCTGAAAACCAGCAGGATCGGCTTTTGGGTATGCAGCGAATTGGCGCCTTCATTGAGGTGACCAAAGCTCTATGTGAACAAAATATCTGGTTTCTGAACCTGAAGGGCCCTTTGCTATCCCAGCGTATTTATGGTGACCCCACTTACCGCGCCTTCCGCGATTTTGACCTCCTTGTGGCTCCCAAAGATGTAAACCGGACGATGCAACTTCTCGAACGCCACGGATATCAATCCACAGAATTTGCATGGCCGCAGTCACCAAAAAAACAGAAAATCACTCTTCATTTTATCAACCAGGTTGAGATGATTCATCCGAAATCGGGAGTGATGATTGAAGTGCACTGGAAACTGTTTTCAACGAGAATTGCCAATCCAAAAACGATTCGCCGGCTTTTTGAAGGAAGTATTGAATCGGTAGAATTCGGTGGACAAACCCTGAACCGGCTTTCATTGGAATTTGAGCTATTTTACCTGATCGTGCACGGAGGGAATCACGCTTGGTTTCGCCTTAAGTGGCTGGTGGATATTCATGAAATCCTGAAGCGGGAAGAGATCCATTGGGATACATTTGATCGAATTATTTCGGATTGCAACGCCCATCGGCAGGTGGATATTTGTAACGATATGCTTCAGGAATTTTTCCCAAACGGCAAACAGTTTCCTTCGAAAAAAAACGATACCCATAACCTCGGCTCTTTCGCTATTGAACAATGTAAACAGCCGGAGGGTGATCCGCATATCAGCCGCCTCAACACAACCCGGCTAACCCTCTATCGCTGGAAACTGTTTCCGCATTGGCAACACAAAGTGGATGTGACCAAAGTAATCACCTTCTGTAAAACGGATCTGAAGTATGACTGGCTGCCGCCCTCTCGATTCGTGTATTACCTTTTTCGTCCGGTCGGTTATGTATTGCGGGCGATTGGAGTTTTGAAGTGAGTTGAGAACTATGCTCTCATGAAAAAATTGCTCTCGAAATCCGATTATTCAATCACATCGCCAATGATTTCCCTTAAAACAGAATCGGCTTCGGTACTGTCGAGGCCGGTACTCATTTGCGGATGATAGAGAAGTTGAATCAGGGCCTTATCGAATTCGGAATACTCGGTCACCGCTACGGTATAATCGGAATTAAAAATACTATCGGAATACCAATCGGAGTCCTTTGCCAGTCCAAGAGATTGTGTTAATTCTTCCCGCAAAAGATGTAACTGGCGTTGTGGATCTGCCCGTTCTGTATCCACATACATAGATGCCCAAATGATATGATCGGAGATATTCGTATTGACGTAGAAAAACCCAAAATTATCGGCGACATAATCTTCCGCATCGGGATTAATGTCTGCATAATCATCCCCGGTTCCGAAAAACACATAAAAGTTATAGTCCAAAGAATCGCTTGTTATGATGAGCTCAATATTTTCATCAGAAATTAAATCATTTAGCTCTTCAACAATATCATTCAGTTCATTGCGAAGTGCTTGATTTTCCTCGCCTTCAACCAGAATCAAAATATCGCGATCCCATTTGCGTGTAATTTCCGGTCCGCCAAATTCAAAACCCAAAGCCACTTCTTTGAAGTAGTCAATAATTTCATCTTGATTTTCAGACAACTGTGAATTTTCCTTTTGTGAGGGTTCCGTCTTGCACTGGGAAAGCAGAAGAGCAAGAAACATGAGAAGAACAATGAATGTGCTATGCTGTGTCTTAACCATTTGAATCAAATTGATTAAAAAGCATCGAAGAAATTTCGTTTAATAGATCACATCATCGATGATTCCATAGAGAACGGAATCCGCCTGAGACGCATTGAATCCAGCCTTCATAGACGGATGATACAAAAGCCTAATCACGGCTTCATCATACTCCGAAAACTCGGTAACATCTACCGAATAACTGGAATTAAAAATACTATCAGAATATTTGTCTGAGTCTTTTGCCATTCCCAACGATTGCGTTAATTCCTCACGAAGAAGATGCCGTTGATTCATCGGGGCGGGCCGGTTGGTGTCGACATACATGGTTCCGCTAACAATTTGATTTGCGGCATTCATATTCACAAAAAACAACCCAAAATTAGACTCCACATATCCCTGTGCATTGGGTTCTATTTGGGCGTATTCTTCTCCCGGGCCAAGGAACAGGTAATAGTTAAAGTGGGTTGTAGAATCTGTTGTAGTGCTGATTTCGATATCATCCAAAGCGAGCAAATTGTTTAGCTCAGAAACTACCGTATCAAGTTCATCCCGCAACATCTGGTTCTCTTCGCCATCCACAAAAATCAAAATATCTTCATTCCATTTTCGTGTGATTTCAAGAGCATTGCCAAACTCAAATCCCAGCGCTACATCTTTGAAATATTGAATCACATTTTCCTGGTCTTCCGACAAACCTGAATTGCTGCCACCGGTACTGCTGTCGGAGCATGACGCAAAAAGAAGCAGAGCCGCAATCCACAAAAAAGAGACGGAAGAAATTCGATGTGATTTCATGATGGCAATCCACTCTTTGAATGAAAATACCCGGCAGGAAAATTAATTCTTGCCGGGTATACTTTTAAAAGCTTTTCGGGATTTACACTCTTTCTTTATTTCACAGCGTTGGCAAGCTGATCCACGTAATCGAGTTTTTCCCAGGTAAACTCATCACGCCCAAAATGGCCGTATGCAGCTGTTTTCCTGAAACCAGGTGTTTTGAGTTTAAGTCGCGAAATGATTCCGGACGGCGTCAAATCAAACACTTTAGAAACAGCGTCTGCGAGTTGTACATCACTCGTTTTTCCGGTTCCGTACGTGTAAACATTTACGGAAACAGGCTCGGCCACACCGATAGCATACGCTAGCTGAACAAGACACTCGTCAGCTAAATCGGCAGCGAGAATGTTTTTGGCGATGTGTCGCGCTGCATAAGCCGCACTTCGGTCTACTTTGGAAGCATCCTTTCCGGAAAATGCGCCGCCGCCATGGGCACCACGGCCGCCGTACGTATCCACAATAATTTTTCGGCCGGTCAAACCCGTGTCGCCGTGCGGACCGCCAATCACAAATTTTCCGGTTGGGTTGACGTGTAAAATGGTTTCGTCATCAACCAGATTGGAGGGGATAACAGATTTGATCAAATACTTTTTAACATCCTCTTTGATATGAGACTGCTCAATACCATCATCGTGCTGAGTGGAAATCACAATCGTGTGAATTCGTTTCGGCTTGTTGTTTTCATCGTATTCAACAGTAACCTGGCTTTTGCTGTCCGGGCCAAGGTAAGGCATTTCGCCGCTGACTTTACGAATATGAGCCAGCTTTTTAAGCAAATCGTGCGAATACTGAAGAGTCATCGGCATATACGAGTCTGTCTCTTTCGTTGCATAGCCGAACATCATCCCCTGGTCGCCGGCACCCTGCTCTTTATCCTCTCCTTCGTCTACGCCCTGTGCAATATCTGCACTCTGCTGATGGATGGCAGAAATCACGCCACAGGAATCGGAATCAAACCGGTAGCTGGCTTTTGTATAACCAATGTCGCGGATTACTTCACGAACTATTTCCTGGACATCTACATACGCTTCGGTTCGTACTTCTCCCGATAACATGGCCAGGCCTGTGGTCACAAGCGTTTCAACGGCTACTCTTGAATCGGGATCCTGCGAAAGCATAGCATCCAGGATGGCATCGGAAATCTGGTCGGCAACTTTATCCGGATGGCCTTCGGAAACCGATTCTGAGGTAAACAAATGTTTCATATAAAATCTTCTTTTAGATAATCTTGGTTAGCACTTCAAAGCGGCTCAATGTACAAAAAATCTGACCATGTTTCATTTCTCAAGTGCCAACTTTTATTGCTCATTTGGTTTATCGTTTCGTCAGCGCTTTAAGTATCTGTTATAGACTCGTTGCCAAATTTTGTTTATCGTAGCATACGTTTCATGCAGACATCAATCATCAACCCAACCCAACCGATTAAATCATGAGAAGAGTTCTCCTTTTTAGCTATGCTCTTATTTTTGTGATGGCGGCCGGAGCTGCTTCCTGCGAATTCAGCATCCGAAATGACAGAGACAAAAATATTCCCGCCGAAAAGGTGGATACCAATATCTTACAAAAAGCCGGGGTTACTACTCCGCAGGATCTTTATTCGGATTTTCTGGATATGATTGATGATGTTGAATCCATGAACAGCACAGAAATTGACAGCCTCAGTGATGAAGATGTGCTGGAATTGGGTGCACCGGTCCGCACTGCCACCTCAAATACCATCTATTTTGATGATGAAACGCTTGAACAATTGTCTGAGTCGCTGCAAAGACTGGATAAAAATTTCAGTTCACTTACCGATAATGAACATTCTATTCTCAGCCGCAGGATAGAAAACCTTCTCAATTCGTCAGCCGAATCTGCCGACGGACCACGCCGAAAAAGCACACAGGAGATCCGCGAAATATTAAAAAACTGGGCTTCTGATACCGATGAATCATCAGCTTGTAGTAATTTGTTCAATCAACTGGGTGATTTTGTTCTGATTGGAATGGGCGAAAGCTTTAGCATTGCAAATTACACATGCCCCGCTGGAAGCAAGTTTATCGTTCGTGGAGGAGTTCACACCGGCCAATCTGTGCTTACTTCAAAAACCGGCAACTCGTGGATGGGGCTGAGCGGAGCTGTTCTGGACGGACAAGATTCCATTTACAGGGCATTTAGCGGAGGAATCAACCAAAACAGAATTGGATGGATTGAGATGCGTAATTATCACCTCCACGGCATTTTTTCTACCAGCGGAATATCTGCTGTAACCATCAGAAAAGGACGCTTCCTCAATATAGCACCGGATTCTTCGGGTCAAAATTACGGGGCAATCCAGCTGGATAATGCGTCAGATATAAGAATTCGTGAATCCTATTTCAAAAATGTGGCGTCTGCCGTAAGATTGCGTTTCAGCGATGGGCCTCTGGAAGTTGTAAATAATGAAGGATTGAATACGGGACGCAACTTTTTCCAGTGTGATGAGTGCACCGGGTCCGGCATTCGAATTTCAGAAAATACTATGATTCGCACTGATCCTTACGGTGCCGATCCCCTGGAAGACTGGATCAATATTTACAAATCCGCCGGCGACAGTACCGACTGGATTCAGGTTCATCGCAATCGTGCCCGTGGCCACAGTCTTTCCGGTTCTGGTTCATTTATCATGCTTGGGGATGGCGGCGGCCGATTTCAGGAAGCGGTTGGCAATATCGGCATAAATCCCGGGCAGGTAGGAATCGGGATTGCCGGCGGGCATCATATCAAAGTAGAAGCGAACAAAATGTACAGTACTGCCTGGGATTCCAGCAATGTGGCTTTTTATTCAGCAAATTATTCACCTGGAAATTGTGCTACCCACATTTTTACGGGAGCCAACTCATCCACTCCAAACCGTGCAAACTGGATATGCGGAGATCAATACAACTGTCATCCACCAGCCATGAATCACGCGTGGTCGGACGGACAGTGCGGCGTCACAAATTCACAAATCACGGACAGCGTCGTTGTAGACCGTTCACTGAATCCCGTTAATCTTTGGAATGAATGGGAATGATGCGGTTTACAAATTAAATAAATCGCGGTCGTCATTATCCGGGGCGCCTTTTTTAACCCCTAAATATTGATACGATTTTGCCGTGGCAACCCGTCCTTTCGGGGTGCGCTGCATAAATCCTTCTTTGATCAAAAATGGCTCATAAACTTCCTCTATGGTTCCTTTGTCCTCTCCAACGGCCACTGCAAGTGTGCCCAAACCAACCGGCCCGCCTTTGTAGTTTTCTACAATCGCCTTCAGGATGCGAACATCCATCTCATCCAAGCCATTTTTATCAACATCCAAAGCATTAAGAGCTTTATCCGCAATAGCATCGTCAATGGAATCAAGGCCATCAACCTGGGCAAAATCACGCGTTCTTCTCAACAATTTGTTTACAATTCGCGGAGTACCCCGGCTTCTTCTGGCAATTTCATAAGCCCCTTTATCCGTAATTCCATAATTCAGGATTCCTGCTGTGCGATATGCAATTCTTTGAAGGAGTTCGGCATCGTAATAATCCAGCCGCATATCAATGCCGAAACGGGCGCGTAAAGGTGCCGTCAACAAACCCTTTCTGGTGGTTGCTCCAACAAGCGTAAAATGATTTAATTCGATCTGAACACTCCGCGCATTGGGGCCTGAATCGATTACAATATCGAGCTTATAATCCTCCATAGCCGAATAGAGATACTCCTCCACAACCGGATTGAGACGGTGAATTTCATCAATAAACAAAACGTCACCATTTTCGAGGTTGGTCAGAAGTCCGGCAAGATCGCCCGGTTTTTCGAGCACGGGGCCTGTTGTCGGTTTGATTTGAACGCCCATTTCCCTGGCAATGATAAAGGCGAGCGTGGTTTTTCCAAGGCCGGGCGGACCCGATAAAATTACGTGATCCAGGGCTTCTCCACGTTTCCTTGCCGCCTGGATGAAAATGGACAGGTTTTGGATAACTTTTTGCTGGCCAACAAACTCTTGCAGAGATGAGGGCCTTAGCGATTCTTCAATTACGGGATCTTTCTCTTCCGGATTCAAAAGTGGATTCTGCAATATTTATTCCTTCGAAAATGTTAAAACTAAGTTAATCTTATAATAATTAACTTAATCTTGAAATTCAGTGTTCGAAATCAAACTCCAACATTTTTCGTTAGGAGTATTTGATAAACAGCACACAATAATTTCCAGCCGTCTAAATAGGATTGTCAATGTCGAAATCATCGTATTCACCGGACACGAATGAGTTCAAACCGGTGAACTTGCAAAAATTAAAGAAAAAGAAATCCAAATCGAATCCATTGAAAAACGAGATTCTTTCACAAAAAGGGTTGCAAAAAGACCTGACACCAAGCGAACTGAAAATTTTCGGCAGTGACTACTTTCTGAATTATGAGGTTAACTGGCTGAAGTTTAACTGGCGGGTTCTGGAAGTGGCTCTGAATGAGGAATTACCTCTTCTTGAAAGGGTAAAATTTATCGGGATTGTTTGCTCCAATCTTGATGAGTTTTTCCAAAAACGCGTAGGCGGTTTAAAGAGACAACTTCATGCGGGTGTATCCGAATTAACGGTTGACGGCAAAACTCCGGACGAACAACTCCATGCCATCCGAAGGGTTGTGAAAAAAATGATTAAGCAGTACCGAAGTTGTTACCTGGACGATCTGCTACCGAAGCTGAAAAAGAACGGCATCCAGATAAAGGAATACTCCGAACTGGATTCATCCCTTCAGCAAAAAGCGGATGAATATTTTGAGAAGCAAATCTATCCGATCATCACGCCACTGGCTGTGGACGAAGCGCATCCTTTCCCGTTTATCTCAAACAAAAGCCGGTCTCTGGCTATCAAGCTTCGAAATAAGGCAAATGATGAACTTCTTTTTGCACGAATTAAAATCCCGGCCAATCGCCCCCGATGGATTCAACTTGAGCACACGGAAGATCGGGTAATTTTACTTTCTGTAAAGGATCTGATTGTTGAAAAAATCGGACGTTTTTTTCCGGGCGTGGAGGTACTTTCTGCAAATGTTTTTCGGGTAACAAGAAATGCCGATCTCGAACGCAATGAGGAAGAAGCTGATGACCTCCTTGAAATGATTGAAGAAGAACTTCGCGAACGCAGGTTTGCTGAAGTTGTGCGCCTGGAAATCGACAAGAATATGCCGATTGATGTCAAGAAATATCTCTTCAGCCACCTCAATGTTCACCAAAATGAAGTGTTTGAAATGGAAGGGCCGATCGGGCTCGCAGACGCAATGCAGCTGTATAATATTGAGGGATTCCAGCACTTGAAGATTGAACAGTGGGTGCCCACGCTTCATCCTGTCTTCCGGCATCCTATTGATGAAGAAACCCCGAGCGTTTTCCAGGTCATTAAAAAAGGCGATTTCATTGTTCACCATCCTTATCATAGTTTTGAATCGTCTACCCAGCGTTTTGTAGAAGAAGCGGCGCGTGATCCAAAAGTTCTGGCCATCAAGCAAACCCTCTACAGAACTTCCAGCGATTCGCCTTTAATGCATGCATTGATTCGTGCGGCCGAAGCGGATAAACAGGTCGCCATTTTGATTGAACTAAAAGCCCGGTTTGATGAAGAGCGAAATATAAGCTGGGCACAGCGTCTTGAAAAAGCAGGAGTTCACGTTTCGTACGGAATTGCCGGTTTAAAAATTCATACCAAACTGACGATTGTTGTCCGCGAGGAAGAAGACGGGCTTCGCCGTTATGTGCACATCGGAACAGGGAATTATCACCCGGATACGGCTCAACTCTATGAAGACCTTGGATACTTTACCTGTCGCGACGATATTGCGTCCGATGTTTCCGATGTTTTTAATCTTCTAACCGGCTACGCTCCTGATCAGACTTTCAAAAAAACATTTGTTGCCCCCAAGCATTTGAGGAATAACATCATGGCTTTAATCCAGGCCGAAATTGATGAAGCCAAGCAAGGACGGGAAGCCCGCATTATTGCCAAAATGAACAGCTTGGAAGACCCACTGATTATTCAGAAACTGTATGAAGCATCCCAAGCCGGTGTTAAAATCGATATGATTGTAAGAGGTGTTTGCCGGCTTATTCCTCAGAAAAAAGGCTTGAGTGATAACATCCACGTCCACTCCATTATTGGCCGGTTCCTTGAACATTCACGCTGTTACTATTTCCACCACGGTGGGGACGACCTTTACTTTACAGGTTCGGCCGACTGGATGCATCGTAACCTTGATGCCCGGGTTGAAGTATTGGCGCCCATCGAACACCCGCTTCTGAAAAAATACCTTCAGTTTATGCTGAATATTTACCTGCGGGATAACCAGCAACGATGGATCATGAAATCGAACGGGAGCTATCGTAAAGTGGAGCGCAAAAAAGGAGAGAAAAAATTGGGTACGCATGATTTCCTGATGACTCATACCAAATCATACTCAGAGCCTATTCCCCGGTCTCATCGAGGTGAAAAATAATTTCACCAGAATTGTAAGATCAGAGACCTGGGAATCTTGTTTTCAATTTCCCAATCGGGAAGGCTGTTCATCGGTTGGGAGATTTCCCAGCCGTAAATCCAGTTTTTTCAGCAGAGAAAGTGCTGCCGCCTGAAACGGTCCATCCATGCTATACGCAGTAAAGATTGCCTCCCTCGCTGCCCTTGGCTGATTCAGGTTCAGATACGTATTCCCAAGAAACCACCACGACTTTTCTACCTGGTGATCTTCCAAATCTTCAATTTCGGTCACAGATTCAAAGTGGTTTTTTGCCGTCTCAAACTGCCCGTTGTTATAGAGCAGGATTCCAAGATTCATTTCTACCCTGGCTTTTTGTTGATCAGAAAGTGACTGACCTAAAATTTCCTGAAATTGCGCAATAGCTCTTTCCGTTTCTCCTTCGTAAGCGGTAGCCAGAGCATCGTTAATAGCAACGTCCAGGTTTTCATTCCCTTCTTCGCCGGACCGAAGAACATCGGCGCCGATCAAATGAGTCTGCTCAATTTCTGCAAGGGCAAAACTCTGAACGGAGTCGGGTTGCTGCAGGGCAAAAAACTGTAATCCCAAAGCCAGGATTACAGCCGCGGCGGCAGCATAAAGCCATCCTTTGTAGGTGTGAATGCCGGAAATATCAGAACCTGTTGATGGCTCCGCCCTTTCAGAAGAAAATCGGGGTTTTTCGCCTTTTTTAATGAGGCTCTTCAGGTGTACTTCCGTTTCCAGAATATCGTAGTATTCCGGATGTTCGAGAAATGTTTTCCATAACTCATCGATTTCGTCTTGTGTCAGTTTCCCTCGGATGTACAGATCTATTTTTTTAAGTATCTCTATCTTCTCTTTTTCTTTCATTGTAGTGGGGTTTATTCACTCCGGTTGATACTTACTCTTACAACCTCTCGTATGTATGAACCGGATTTTGCCAATTCCTTACAATATTTTTTCATCTTCTTAGAAATATTGCTGCACACAATCGCTCAACTGCTGAATTACTCTGTGTTTACGTATCCACGCATTATTCAATGAAATATCAAAATATTCTGCAATCTCATTAGAGTCTGCATCCGGGTGGTCAAACAGGAAAGTAATCATTTCCTGGTAGTGCCCCTTCAACTTCTCGATACATCTTGAAAGAATCGTTTGCTGTTCTTCATTCACGAGATTCCAAACCTGGTCGGCTTCCGAAACCAAATCTTCTTCGATTTCTCCGTACTTATCTAAATCAAAATCGCGAACTATTTTGTAGTAACTGTGCCTTGCGCCGGCCAACATATAGGAAAGCAATCCGGATGGACTGGTGATTTCATCATTCTGAATTTTCGGAATCACGTATTCAAACATTTTTTGAACCGCGTCTTCCGCATCCTCAGGGCTGGCATTCACCTTAGATATGAGATACTTTTTCAAAATTGGTATAGCTTCTGCACACATTCTGTTTGCCGTCTGCATATCGCCCCTTTCAACAGCATACACCAATTCCGAATAGTCCATAACGCACAAAGATTTATTTATACCCTTGTGAATATAACAGATGCCCCTTTTTGGACAAATTAAAATTGGATTATTTTCAGCTGAAAGATTAGAATTTTTAAAGCAACCGAAATCAGGTAAGAATATTTTTATTTCTGAGGCTTATGTAGCCATCCCCGGCAATAATAATATGATCGATAACCGGCACCCCAAGCATGTTTCCTGCCTCACTCAAACGATTGGTCAGAGTAATATCTGCCTTCGATTCCTTCAGATAACCGGACGGATGATTGTGAACGAGAAGAATGCTATTGGCGTGGTTTAAAATTGCCTGGCGCATTACTTCTGCGGGATCGACAACAGTGGCTGTTGAACTGCCGGAACTGATTTTTTTGTAGCCGGTTAAGACCTTGGAATTGTTGAGAAATGCTACATAAAACTCTTCGTGTTTTAAATCTCTGAGGCGTGGCATAAAATAAGCCGCAGCCATTTCGGGCGTGGTGATTGTGACTTCATCCCCCAAAGATTCCATTTGAATTCGCCTGGCCAGTTCAAATACGGCTTCGAGCGTTAATGCTTTTACTTGAGCGATACCCGGAATTATTTTCAGCGATTGCCAGTCTTGTTTGGAAAGATTTCTCAGTCCACGAAACCGATCGAGCAGTGCGCGGGAGGTATCCACTACATTCATTCCTTTAGAGCCGGTTCGTAACAGAATTGCCAGTAACTCCGCATTCGACAGGCTTTCAGGCCCGTACTTTAGCAGTTTTTCACGCGGCTGTTCATCGGGCATCATCTCCCGGACAGCCCGCCCTTTATATTGATCGGTATCAAATTCTTCCAGTTCCATTCACAAAGTCTTTTTATATGTATGAACTGGAAATGGTGAATTCCTTACAGAAAAACTTTGGAATGATGAATAATGAACAAGGAATAACGAATAGCGAAGTCAACTTCAGACTTCTTCATTCCTTGTTCGATATTCTCTACTCCGGCCCACCCATCAGCGGTTCGTTTATGGCCCGGATGCTTGAATTTGGCAATCCGTCCGGGTAGTTGGCTTTGCTCATATTCAACGCATCAATTACGATTTCCAGGTGCATCTCTTTGGAATTCTGATAAAACGTCTGAGCCGTATCACTTAATTTCGGCTTTCCATGCAGGGGTTTATCACTCACACATAAAAGTGTGGCAAACGGTATCCGATAGCGATATCCATTTGTAGCTACGGTTGCGGATTCCATATCAATAGCTACACTCCGGCTGATGTGGATTTCGTGAACCGTTCTTTTTTTGATGAATTCCCAGTTCCGGTTAGCTGTGGTATACACGGTTCCCAACCGGTATTTTCGGTTGTTTGAATCGAGCACTTCTTTCAGGTAAACATTCAACAAATGGTTCGGAGTAATGGGAATATTGAGTGGCAGCAACTGATCCAAAACTCCATCTGCACGCATAAAACCGGTTGCCAGAACAAAGTCGCCAATGTCCTGATGATTCCGTAATCCGCCACAATGCCCAACCATCACCATTGCATCGGGACGAAGTACGGCCACATGATCCGAAATGGTTTTCGCATTGGATGGCCCCACCCCAATGTTCACCAGAGAAAACCCTTTATTCTCCGGCAGCTTGTGATGATACGCCGGCATTTGAACCGACCGGTTTGGTTTTACACAATCGGGAAAGAGATCTTCAAACACGTTTACATGCATATCATAATTTGTGAAAATGATATACCGTTGAAAATCTTCCGGTTTGGTTCCGGTGTAATGCTCCAGCCGGTTCAGGGAAATGTCAATCCGTTCCGGGCTGTACAGAAACATTTTCTTTTGGGTGATGTCCCAGTCATCCTCATCAGCATTATCAAAAAGAAGCGGATCATTCACTTCTACCCGCGGCCGGGAAGGAAAGATTTTCATACTGGCGCCTTTCTCAAGCAGTTTTCTGAGCTCTCTTTTTAAATACCAGCGATACGCACTGGGCAACGCCATCTCGCCGGTAATGATCGGGTTATGTTCCGACCACGAACGCTTCACCATCAGTTTTGGATAATCCCCGTCCTGGTATATCTTCTCCATCAGATCGCACGCCTTTTCTACGATTTGAGTTCGTTCTTCATCGGTTGAAAAGTTTTCTCCTGCGATTTCAAGTCGTTCATCCATATAATTGCTTCGCTATGTCTGATTCATTTTCATTTTCCAAACCCAAATGGGATATCATTGAAGATAAGAAACTCTTCGAAACTCCCATTTTTTCTCTTCATCAAAGAGAGCTTTTGCCGGATAAAAAAACGGATACCGCTCCATTTATCGTTTTGAATGCACCGGATTGGATTAACATCATCGCTTTAAATGAAGATCAGGAAGTTGTTTTGGTTGAACAATACCGCGCCGGCATTCATCAATCAACCCTGGAAATTCCCGGCGGTATGATTGATGAGGGAGAATCCCCGCTGGAAGCGGCCAAACGCGAATTACTGGAGGAGACCGGGTATCAATCCAAAAAGTGGACCCTTCTCGGGGAAACCAGTGCCAACCCCGCCTTTCTGAACAATTTTACATCCATCTTTTTGGCAGAAAACTGTATCAAAACAGGTGAACAAAATCTTGATGGCAATGAAGACATTGATATACATGTATTACCTCTCAGGCGTTTTCTTGATCTTGTGAAAAGCAGTACCATTCATCACTCGATTGTTGTGGCGGCAGTCGCTCATTTACTCTTGCATATGAACAATAAGTAATCTCTTTTTGTGAGGAAAAAAATCCTCAAACAAAATCAGTTGCTCAATGTGTTTCAGAATGTGTATACTAAAAGTCTCTGAATTTCATTTCAATATGGAAAGAACGAAATGAGATATGATTTGGGTTATAGTGCCCAAAACATACAAGAATTATAGAGCATCATGATTTCCAAAGGAAAAAAAATTGATACCGATTTTAGCCTGACCGTTGTAGAAAATGGTGAACAAAAAGACGTCCAATTCTCAGAACTTCTGGATCGGCCGGCTATTGTTTCCGTTTACATGAAAAACAACACAAGCAGTTGTGATAAACAAAACGAAAGTCTTGCCGAAGAGGCAGAATGGTTCAATAAAAAGGGATACAACCTGATTGCTATCAGCAAAGACGGGTACAGGTCGCACAAAAATTATGCAAAGAAAAAAGGGATCAACTATATCCTGGCATCTGACCCCGATTATAAATTTGCCGAAGCCACCGATTCTATTGTTGAAAAGAATATGTTCGGAAATACCTTTGAAGCTCCCAGCCGGTCTGCTTACGTGATTGATACGGACGGAACCGTTCTGGAAATTATCGAGAAAGTAAATACAAAAGCTCATGCAGAAGAATTGAAAGAGCTTGTCGAATCCTTACAAAATTGATTTATGAAGTCGTTAGTAATTGTAGAGTCACCCACAAAAACCAAAACCATCAAGAAGTATTTGCCAAAAGGCTACGTGGTTGATTCATCCATGGGGCACATCCGGGATCTGCCGTCATCAGCCAAAGAGATTCCGGCAAAATACAAGAAAGAATCCTGGTCAAATCTCGGCATCAATGTAGATGAGCGATATGATCCGATTTATGTGGTGCCGTCCGGAAAAAAGAAGATTGTTAAAAAGCTGAAAGAGCAGTTAAAAGACTCTGATGAACTGATTTTAGCTACGGATGAGGATCGTGAGGGTGAGGCTATTTCTTGGCACCTCACAGAACTTCTGGATCCTAAAGTTCCGGTGAAACGAATGGCATTTCGCGAAATTACCCAAGAAGCAATCGAAGAAGCACTGGATAATTTTCGTGATATAAACATGAATTTGGTTCACGCACAGGAAACGCGCCGGATTCTGGATCGTCTGGCCGGTTACACCATTTCGCCGCTTTTGTGGAAGAAGATTGCACCGGGCCTTTCTGCCGGCCGTGTTCAATCAGTAGCTGTTTGGTTCCTGGTTGCCCGCGAACGTGAACGGATGAAGTTCAAAAGCGGAACGTATTATGATCTAAAAGCCATTCTCACAAAGTCGGGCGACAAAAATAAATTTGATGCCGTTCTTTCTCACGTAGACGGCAAACGCCTCGCCAGTGGAAAGGATTTTGATGAAAACACCGGCAAGCTCAAAAAACCGGACAGCGTTGTTCTTCTCGATGAGGAAAAAGCCGGAAAACTCCGCGATCTTCTGCACGAAGCGGATTGGTCGGTTACAAATGTGGATGTAAACGTTCAGAAACGAAATCCATCGGCGCCGTTTATTACCTCAACCCTGCAGCAGGAAGCCAACCGAAAATTTGGATTTTCTGCAAGAGATACGATGAGTATTGCCCAGAAGTTGTACGAAAACGGGTATATCACGTACATGAGAACGGACTCCACGAATCTCTCGAGCCAGGCAATTACTGCGGCCCGAAATGAAGTGGAAACTCAATATGGCGAAGAATATCTCTTTAAGCGCGTGCGAACGTATGGAAAAGCCAAAGGCGCCCAGGAAGCACATGAGGCGATTCGCCCGGCAGGTTCCAGTTTTACGCATCCCGAAAAATCCGGATTGAGCGGACGCCAGCTAAAGCTTTATGATTTGATTTGGAAACGGACCATCGCCACTCAAATGGCTGAAGCCAAACTGGAATTTACCAACGTGACGATTACGGCGAAGCATAATGGAACCGAAGCCGATTTTAAGACAAGCGGAAAAAAGATTCTCTTTCCGGGATTCTTCCGGGCCTATGTGGAGGGAAGTGATGATCCCGAGGCCGCCATCGAAAACCAGGAAATTTTCCTGCCCGAAATGAAGGAAGGTGATTCCACGGATCTTCATAAACTGGAGTCCATTTCCCACGAAACAAAACCACCGGCACGATATACGGAAGCAACGCTTGTGAAGGAACTGGAGAAAAGCGGCGTTGGCCGGCCGAGTACCTATGCTACCATTATCGGCACTATACAGGAGCGAGGATACGCCAAGAGTGAAGGAAAGACACTGATACCATCATATACTGCTTTTGCCGTAACAGAGCTTTTAGAAAACCATTTTCCTCATTTGGTGGACAGTGATTTTACCTCTGAACTCGAAGACAAACTCGACGAGATTGCACGAGGAAAATACGATCCTGTTAAATACCTCGACGATTATTACAAAGGAGATAGCGGACTGAAAAACCAGGTGGATCAGCAAGAGGATAAAATCGATCCTCAAAAAGCCAAAGTGCTGAACCTGCCTATTGAGGGATTAAATGGAATGCGGGTTCATGTTGGCCGGTTTGGCCCTTATGTGAAGGTTGAGTCTAATGGCGAGGATATCACAACTTCTCTTCCTGTAGATCTTGATCCCGGAGAACTCTCTGCTGAAAAAATTAAAGAACTGCTTGTGACTGAAAAAGAAGGCCCTACATCTTTAGGCGAACACCCTGAAACTGAACAACCGGTTTACGTCTTAACCGGCCGTTATGGCCCTTACGTTCAACTCGGAGATGTAACCGAGGATAATAAAAAGCCAAAACGTGTTTCGCTTTTAAAGGGCATGAAACCTGCAGATGTTGATTTCGAGACAGCCCTTAAACTTCTCGAATTGCCCCGTACGCTTGGCGAGCATCCCGAAACCGGAAAAGTTGTGAAAGCGGGAATTGGCCGGTACGGACCGTTTGTTCTTCACGACGGAAATTTCAAATCCCTGAAAAAGACGGACAATGTTCTTGAAATTGAACTCGACCGTGCGGTGGAACTCCTCAAGGAAAAAGGAAAAGGAAGAAAGAGCAGTTCAGAGATTCAAGACCTTGGCAAACATCCGGAAACGGACAAACCTGTAAAAGTAATGGATGGACGTTATGGTCCTTACATTAAATACGGGCGTACCAATATCTCTCTTCCCAAAGGCACTGAACCGGAAGAGTTCAGAATGGCGGATGCGGTTCAACTTATCGAGGAAAAAGGGAAGAAATAATTGCTTCTGTAAGAGGATCGGAAATAGAAGTAGTAGAGCAACCGAATTAAATTGAGATCGTTTTCTCCGATCATAAAACTTCTTTATAAGAGACCCAACGGATAAACTTGTTATAAAACAAAGAATCCCATTTTTCTTTGAAATTAAGGTCATAACCTTCGCCTTTTCCTATCTGATTGATCAGATCGATAAAGTAGTTGCGGTGTATCTCCATCAACTGTATGGTATTATTTCGAATGGTTTCAGGGTCCGGGTTTCGGTCTATCATTCCCTTCACAGCCTCCGCAACAATGCCTGCCTCAGGCTCAACTGTAATGGAATTATAACCATCGAAAAAGACGTCTCGGCCGCCTTTATTCGGTACATTCACAACCGGAAGCCCGGCCAGCAAATATTGAATGCTTGCGTACATTGCACCTTCTTCGGCGCTCAGACATAACCCTACTTTGCACTTATTAAGTGCTTCATTTACCTCAGTAGCGCTTAAATGACGGAGTCCGTCTGGAGTTTTGTTGAACCAGTGTGCATAATTTAATTTTCGCTTGACCATCGTTGTGTATTCCTCTTGATTTGAAAAATCATGAATGTAGGTGATCAAACCGAGGCTTGTAATTTTTTCGGCAAGCTGATGACGCTTAAAAGGTGACAGTCGGGCATCGTATACAGCATCAAACTTTTTTTCTTGCTTAAGCGGGCGATAAATATTTTCATCAACAAAACAGTTGTGATTACACAGAACCGCATTGAAATTATTTTGTTTTAACAGCTCAAGCTCTTCGGGAGAATTAGCCAGGAAAATTACAGTGTGTTTCCTGAACAACCGTTTAAAACGGGCCAAATCTTTATGGATGTTACCTATTGTCCATTCATTTACACTCCAGTAAAACGATACAATATAGTACACCCTCTCATTCATGTAGCGAGATGAAAGAGAGTATAAGTACAAAAAGGGATCTAACCTGTCTCCCTGGTAGAGCACTCTAAAAATATGTGGCGCAGAACTGACTCTTTCCAAACCACATGTTGAGAAAGAATTGGCAGCATATTGCACCCATTTTTTTAACTCCTTTACATATTTATTTGCCATTACACGTTATGAAAATTATCCTGTCTAACTATCAAATCTAACACCTTAGAGCCTAATCAGATGTCTGGGCCAAGTTAAACTAAACACACTCATTTATAAAGCCTTCAGATATTGAAAATTACCTTTGCAATGCTGACGCCGTTTGGTAACAAAATCAGGTATAAAATATTAGTGATGAGAAAATCAGGTAAGTAATCAAGAAGCCTGGGTCATCATACCGGGATAGGATTCCATCTCTTGCGCAAAAGGTAACGTAAATGAGATCGTAGTCCCCACACCGGGTTCGCTTTCGGCACTTAATTTTCCTTTATTTCTCCGAATGAAGTCTTTACACAGAGAAATTCCAAGACCGGTACCCTTTTCGTTGGAAGTACCCAGCGTAGTTACTGATTCATCCTGATTGAAAATTTTGTAAACCATCTCCTCGCTCATTCCAATACCGTTATCGCGAACTGAAACTTTCACAGCATCCATTTCTTCCGCCGCGGTTATCTCAATCTTTCCTCCTTCCGGAGTAAATTTCAACGCATTTGCTATTAAATTTCTGAGGATTACCAATATCATATCCGGATCGGCATACACTTCCAGATTTTTGTCAACCAAGGATGATAATTTTATGCTTTTGTAAATAGCGCGGGATTCTTGCTGCTCAATGATCTCATCTACAATATCAGCAAGAATAAAATTCATGGGATCATATTGAATTTTACCCGTTTGGCTTCTGGCCCAGTCCAGCATGTTTTTCAGCATAATGGCAAATTGACCAATCGTATTGTGCAAATGACCAGAATACTCCTTCACCTCATCCATATTTTCCTGTTCCAGGCTTTCTTTCATCAACCCGGACAAACCACTTAACCCCGTTGAAATATTTATGAGATCGTGAGCAATAATTGAGAATAGCTTATCTTTGGTTGAATTTGCCTTCTGGAGCTCATTTGTCCGTTTGGCAATAACTCTTGCAAGCATTCGGTTGCGGTTTCTGATAGAGCGAACTCTGAGCCAATAAACCAAATAAGCAGTGCCCGCTATGGCAAGCAATACCAGCACAATGAACCAAGCCGTTTGCCAAAATGGAGGCCTGATAACAACGGCAATTGAAACACCCTCTTCATTCCAAACTCCATCACGGTTGGCCGCTTTCACGCGGAAGGTATACTCTCCGGGACTCAGGTTGGTATACGTTGCTCTGCGAATATCTTCTACATAGTTCCAGTCTTCATCAAAACCTTCCATCATATAGGCAAATTGATTGCCTTTTTGTGCGCTAAAGTCCAGTGCAGCATATTCAAAAGTGATTACAGATGCGTCATGGCCTAATGTTAACCGGCTTGTCTGGCTTATCTGTTTTTGAAGCGGGGAATCCTCCCCAACACCAACTGATTTGTTGAAAAGATGAAGGTCTGTAAGAACAACAGGCGCAACCGTTGAATCGGTTTGTACATCCCTTGGGTGAAAACGATTAAACCCATTCACCCCGCCAAAGTAAATATAACCTTCTCTGTCTCGCAAAGATGAGCTGGGATTAAATTCCCGGCTCTGTATTCCATTCTCTATACCATAGGTTTCAAACGTTTTGTTTTGTGGATCAAATTTTGAAATCCCCCCGTTGGTACTCAACCACAGTATTCCGAATTCATCTTCCTCAATAGCATGAACAATATTACTGGATAAACCATCGTCTTCGGTATACGTGATTATCTGATGGGTTTTCTGCATGAATTGTTTAAGGCCGCCGCCCCGGGTAGCCAACCAAAGCCTGCCTTTACTATCCTCATAAATGTCTTGTACTACACTGGCAAACAAATCAGAATTTGTGTTGATGTCATAAAGATAAAAACGTCCTTCGTCGGTATCGTACCGGTTTAATACACTCCCATATGCCCCCATCCACATATCTCCCTCACTATCCTTAAAAATGGAACGGATATCATTATTTGCAATGGTTGCGGGCTTGTTTGGTTGATTGGGATCTGCCAAATACCATTCAAATCTTTCCGTTACCGGATTGAAAGCCGTTAGCCCGCCAAGGTTTGTTCCAAACCACAACGTTCCATCATCTGCAGGAGTAATGACAAAAACAAAATCACTGCTCAGCCCCTCCGTATTTTCTGTAGTCTGCCTGAACGTCCTGAAGCTATTCTCTCTCGTATCAAATAAGGTTACCCCGCCGCCGTAGGTTGCCAGCCATAAACCCATGTCATTCTGATAGATATCGAGAATCACATCGCCTGAAATTGAGTTTGAATTCCCCGGTACATGGCGATAATGTTTGAAATTACCTGTTTCGGGATCAAAGAGATTCAGTCCCCCTCCATCCGTCCCGATCCAGATATCTCCATTTCGATCCTGGAAAAAGCTTTGTACCACATTGTTGCTCAGGCTGTTTGGATTCATCGGCTCATTTTGGAAATGACGAAAAAGCGGTGGAGATGGATCCACATAACTCACACCCCCGGCAAACGTACCAATCCAAAGAAATCCTTCATTGCTTCTGTAAACATAGTTTATCCCATCGTTACTGAGGCTTTGAGGATTTTGAGACTCATGGTTGTATTTTTTGAATGTAAATGTTTCTGTATCCAACAGGTTGAGCCCACGATTGCCTGTGCCCACCCAAAGATCTCCGTCTATACTTTCCAGTATGGCAATTACAGAATTATCACTTATACCCTGTGGATTGTCTACGTTGTATGTGTAATTATGATAGGTGCCGTTTTCCCGGTCGAACAGCAGCAGCCCATTTTCTTCGGTTCCAACCCAAAAATTCCCTTTACTATCTTCGTAAATGGTGTTTATATAAAAAGATGCAGATTCTCTCCGATTTTCTGAGCGGTACAGATAACGTGTAAATGTAGAATCGTTTCGGTTAAATTTATTTAAACCATTTGCGGTTCCCACCCAGAGGTCCCGGTTTGAATCTTCAAACAGTATGGTAATCTGGTTATCAGTCAGGGTTTTTGGATTTTCACTATCAGAAAATATTCGTAATCCCCTGCCCGTTTCCCGATTCATAATATTCAACCCGTAACTGGTTCCAACCCAAAAAGTATCGTAGCTGTCTTCCAGAACATCCCACACGGCATCAGCAGAAAGAGTCCACCAGTCTTCATCAATAGCCCTGTAATGTAAAAACTGGTCTTTGTTTCTGTCATAAAGATTTAAACCGCCGGTTTGTGTACCAATCCATAAACGATCATCACTATCTTCGTAAATGACCCGGATGTCATTTCCTTTAATGGTGGTGGAATCCTGTACATCGTCTCTATAAACGGTAATATCATACCCGTTATAATGGTTCAATCCATCCTGAGTCCCAAACCACATATAGCCCTGGTTGTCCTGCAGAATAGACTGGACCGTAGACTGAGATAGCCCATCTTCAATCGTAAGATGATTAAATTGAATACTACCCGGTTGAGCAGCTATTATGCCCGGAAGCATTATCGCAAAAAAAAGGGCGGCATATTTTTGTTGGTGACTCATATTGAATGAGTTAATAAATCAAAAGGAGATTTATTTACTTGTTGAGCGCTCGTATCCCATTATTGGCTAGATCTTCCAACACCCCACTTCTCTGTTTTTATCGACCGTTAACGTGCACCAGTTAATTCTCTTACTAAAATTTACAAAAAAGAATTTCCTTTAACTATTTAGATCTAATTTCAAGTGTATTCTACCATAAATCATTCCATCTATTTTTAGTTTTTAAACATATTCATTAATCTTTTATAGCTTTTATGATTGATAGAATCATGGATAACAAACCAACATTTTCCAAAGAAGAGATCAGTAAAATTCTCACCAAAGCCTCTAAGATTCAGGCCAGGAAAGATCTGTATGGCGATCAACAAGGGTTAACAGAGGATGAACTTCTTCATATCGCCGAAGAGGCAGGCATCGATAAAGATTCTGTGCAAGAGGCAATTCAAAGTGCTCATATGCCTGAATTGGATTCTGATTTTAATTGGATTACGGCATCCCATAAAATCCAGGATGTCCATATTACTCCCGGAGAGATTGATGAAGATACATGGGAAGAAATTGTACAGAATATCCGGCAAGTAACCGGTGGGATTGGAAAAATCCATAAAGTTGGCAAATCATTTGAGTGGGAGCAACGCATCAAGGAAGTCGGTTACAAGCACATCTCACTTACACCCCAGGATGGAAATACAAAAATTCAGTTTGTTTCTAATTGGCGAGGAATGATGATTTTATCCAGCCTGCTTCCCTTCCTGGCCGGAGCGGCTATTATGGGAATTTTTCTTGACGGCACGAATTTTCCCGATATCGTTTACTTTCTCCTTCCATTCCTTGCGGGGATTGGAGGTTTAGGAATGGGCCGGCTCTATCTTAAACGTTACTTCGAAAAACAGAAATCACAGTTTAGACGTATTCTCTCAGCTATTGGGAAACGTATTCAACCACCAGGTTCCCCTGATATTATTCTTGAAGATTCAGAATCACAAAACGAATCCGGGAATTCTGTTTCTACCGCATCACGTCGCGAACGATCCTGAATTATCTTCAGCACAAAGAACGCCCTGATTCACCTTTTTTTCTTTTCCAACCATAATTATCCCCTTTTCTAAATCATTTTAAATCAATGAATTAGAATAAAATTGCCATTGATATTCGAGCAACTATTAGGTTTATTTAATTTAATGTGCTTGATATAAATAAAGGAAAAAAGAATTGTCTTCCTCTACTGAAAATAGATCTTCTTCTTCAAATGCAGACCCCTTTAAGAAATGGATGCACGACCTTGAAGAGGTGGCAAAGATAGGCCGTTGGGAAATTGACTTACAATCAAGAACAACGAAATGGACGAATGGGGTATATCAAATTTTTGAGCTTCAGGAAAAAAAAATCCCCACCTTTGAACAACATCTCTCCTTTTACCTCGACCCATTTAAAAACGTAGTTGAGAATACTTTTTTAGACTTGCTAAAAAACGGAAAGGAGCTTGAATACGAAGCAGGCATTAAATCGGCGTCAGGCAAAATAAAATGGGTGCGGGTTATTGGCAGAAAGAATCAGCAGGCCGATTCAAATATAGTGTATGGCACTATTCAGGATATCACTTCCCAGAAAGAGATAGAACTCCAGAAAAGTATTCTTATCAGCCATACCGAAGAGATGTTTATCCTGGTATCCAGAAATTTTGAGATTCTTACTTTCAATAACCAATTCTTTGACAGTTATCTGAAATTTTTTGGAAGAGCTGTTCAAAAAGGAGATTCCATTCTTGATTATGCACAACCAGGTAGAATTGAAGAGATTAAAACCATCTACAATAAAGTTTTTGATGGAAATTTTATTGAAAACGAATTGACCCTAAAAGCACCTGACACCCAGGAGGAGCGAATCTTTTCTTTCAGTTTTAAACCTGCCTTAGGTGAAAATGATGACCATATCACCGGCGCTTTTGTAAGCATTAAGGATATTACCGATCAACGGAAAACGCAGCTTCAACTCGAGGAAAATGAGCGCAGGTTCCGTGCCCTTGTTGAACAGGGAAGTGATGGGATTGCTATTTTGGATGAGCAGGGAAACCTGAAATATATAACTCCCTCGATTCAGAAAATTCTGGGATACAGTGTAGCGGAAGTGATGAAACTTAACTTATTCGAGCTTCTTCATCCCGATGATATGGCAGGTGTTGAGCAGAAAGTACTGGAATCACTGGAAAATCCCGGCGAATCCATACCGGGATACACATCCAGAATGCGCCACAAAAACGGGAGCTGGCGTTGGCTGGAGGCTGTTGTCACAAATATGTTAGACGATCCTGCCGTGCAGGGTATTGTAGATAATTTCAGAGATGTAACTGACCGAATAGAAGCAGAAAGAGAGCTATCAAAAGCCCATAAAAAACTTAGCACTCATTTAGAAAATAGCCCGCTTGGAGTTGTTGAGTTTGACAAAAGTCAGCGTATCACCAAATGGTCTAATAAATGTGAACAAATTTTTGGCTGGACGAAACAGGAAATTTTTGATCAACAGATCACAGCGGCTGATATCGTTTATAAAGAGGATAATCAACAAGTTCAAAAAACCTCTTCTGAGTTACTTTCTGGCACAAGAGATGGGAATGTTTCGCAAAACCGGAACCTCACAAAAGATGGCAGAATCATACACTGTATATGGTACAATTCTGTTATTAAAAATGAAGACGGCTCTGTAGATACGGTAATGTCTTTAGTTGAGGATATTACACCGAGTGTGAATGCTAAAAAAGAACTTCAGAAAAGCTATGAGGAGAAAAGCCTGTTACTTTCCGAAATCCATCATCGGGTAAAAAACAATCTTGCAATCATTTCCGGCCTAATGCATTTGCAGGCTTTTAAAGAAAGTAATACCGAGTTTGTAAATGTTTTATTAGACAGTGCCTTTCGGGTTCGGTCTATTGCACTTGTGCACGAGCAGCTCTATTCATCACAAGATTTCAGGAGTATTCGGTTGGATGAAAACATTAAAAGTCTTGTAGAAAACATCTCGTCAACAATCAGCGCCACCAGTTCAATTCAAATTGATTATGACCTTGAACCCGTTGAGTTGAATATCAATCAGGCTGTGCCTTGTGCACTTTTTATAAACGAGGCGGTTACCAACGTTTTTAAACATGCATTTTCCGAAGATCAAGAAGCTGTTTTAAGAATTGAATGCAAACGGAGTGATAATCTTATCCGTTTAAACATTGAAGATAATGGGAAGGGATTTACCAAATCAGATGCAGACAACAGTAATACCCTTGGCTTAAAGCTTCTGGAAAAAGTAACCCAACAATTGGATGGAGATCTGTCTTTTAAGATGAACGGGGGAACCTCTGTTCAATTAAATTTCGTTTATAAAGAAATACAAGCTGAAGTTCTCCCCTGACAGCCAACACCCTTACTTTTAACATTACTCTCTGATATTCTGTTGGCTGTCTGCGAAGTTGAATGGTTTATTCTATGGAAGCCTGATTCTTACCATTCTTAGTCTCATCTGCTTTTTCAGCTGAATTCATTAAAAAGTCAGTAAGTTTTGAGTGCGGCAAAAGAGTTTCTCCACTCCATTTGAAATCAAGCCCTTCAAGACGTTCTGCAACAGCCTGTTCGCGTCCACCGGAGGAGAGAAAAAGTGGTACAACAATCACATCGCCATTCATTCCGGACTGGCGGACAAGAGTTCTCAATTGAGCTTTTGCCTGGTCATGTACGGTTTCAGACGCGTCGTCACGAACCGTTACACCAAACATTTGCTTGAATTTCTCTCCACCATCTTTTTCCTCATTTGTTTGAATTTTTTGAATGAGTTCTTCCATCGTTTCAACCCACATGGCATTATCTTCTTCACTATTGGGGCCGTGGGCGGCAATGATCACTGTTTCGGTGGATGGATTCTCACTCATCGCATGGATTCTTTCTCCCAGGATTTCGGCAACTACATCATGCGAATCGAGTGCTTCGGTCATTGTAATGTCGGCTTCTTTGGATATTCTCGGAAGCTCATCCGGAAAATACATTCCATGGCGAAATTTTGAGGAATCAACTTCAACATTAAACATCTTTATATAATGATCGGCATGATGCATCACCGGCATGGGGCGATCCACCATAGAATCACGCATGCCAAAAAGGTATTCCGTTTGGCGGATAATCGGACTGTAACTTGAAATAAACAGTGGTATGGCAATGATCTCTGAAACACCTTTCTTTTCCAAGGAATTTACTCCCTGTTGAAGGGTTACAGGATTGGCCATCCCCCACGCAAATTCTACTTCGTAGTGATCGCTCAGTGGCATGGCAGCTTCTTTAACGTAGTTATTCCATTCTTCACCGCCACCGTGTGCCATAACAAGTACGCCTGTCTTTTGAGCGAGTGCATCCCCCACATAGATGAAGAGACAAATCAGGATTAGTTTCTTTAGTGTGTTTTTCATTTTGATCTGTAAATAGTTTTGGAGAACTCAAAAAAGTAAGTTCTTGGATATAGGACAGATCTAAAATAAAACTATCTAGAATTAATCTAAATAGTTTTAAGCATTTAATTTGATTTTTCTACGTCGCGACAAATCTATTGGTAACAGGCTTCTCCCTGCCGTACGAAATGAAGGATTCGCTTGCCATCGGATGAGTAGTAATTGAACGTAACCTCCACGCCCTGCATGTAAACCGGTCGCCAAAGCGTGCATGGAATTCGATCTACAGCTTCAGCGTAGAGAGAATCGCGCAATTCTCTTTCCAGAAAATCCTTTTCGCTTAGATTGGAAAGACTGTAGTAATACCGTAACTGATTTGAGCCAAATCCCACACTGTCGAAATGGGTGTTTAAGTCGAGTTTTTGCGGCAACACGTTATTCAGAGATGCTGCCTGATATTCCAGTGCACGATATAGCTTTTCTGTTTCTTCGTTTTCTTTCTCCGAAATTGTGCATGAAGTGAATAAAACTGTGCACAAGTTCAAACATAGCATCAATATCAGAATGTGCAACTTTGTACCCGTCCGACTTTCTTTTTCAGAAAACATATTTAGCTCTCAAAAAAAAAATGAATATTTCCTCTCATGAAAAACCTTTTTGGATATCTCTCTAAAAACAATTTAGAGAAAATGACAGAAATATATCGGCGTTCCAGAAGCGAATTTTTCGATTCAGACGTTATTGAATAAACAGGTAAATATTAATCGGGAAGGATTTATGAGAACATATTTGAAAATTGCAGGATTGCTTACAGGAAGTTTATTTCTGTTAAATCCGTCTCTTTTTGCTCAAAAAGGGATGGGAAATTCAACCGGTATTGCGAGAGAATTTGAACAACCGGAAATCGAACTTATTTTTGGGAGGCTGGATCATATAAAAACCGGCCCGTGCGAACATGCTACCGGGTATGCCTATATCGGGACTCACATATTTATTAAAACCGACCAAAGCGACGAACTGATCAATATCCATTTGGGTGCAGCTTATGCTGTTAAATCTTTCGTAGACGAACTTGAAATCGGCGAAGAAATTTCGATACAAGCATTTCGAACAGATGAACTGCAACCTCAGGACTTTATTGCGAAGGAAATAACCACCAATGGCCGCACACTTCAACTTCGTGACGAAAACCTGCGTCCATTCTGGGCCGGCGACCGAAGCTTTCCGCAAAATCAGAAATTCGGCCGTCGCGGCTACAGATGGTAATTTCCTGTGACCTCCTAATCAGAAGAAAGCTTATAGTTCTTAAGCGGTAACCGAGAAGGTTTCTGATAATTGGATATCTCCTGAAGATCGTCCGATCATCAATTCAACATCTCCCGGAAGAACCGCCATTCCTCCGGCTTCTTCATTCCAATGTTCGAAAGAAACTGAGTTAAGCGAAAATTCAACTGTTTGGGTTCCACCGGCCGGAATACGTACCCGTTTGAAAGCTTTGAGTTCTTTTACCAGTCTTGGATCTGATCCGTTTGGATAGCTGAGGTAAAGCTGAACCACTTCATCGCCGTCTAACTCACCGGAGTTTGTAACATCGGCAGTTATTAATAATTCACCTCCATTTTCAGCTGAGTATTCCGCACTCCCAACCTGCAAGTTTGCATAATCGAATGTGGTGTAACTCAGCCCATATCCAAACGGATAAAGTACCTCTCCTTTGAAGTACTTATAGGTGTGGCCTTCCATATCGTAATTCGTGAACTCCGGCAGATCTTCGATTGATTTATAGAACGTTACCGGAAGTCGCCCTGCAGGGTTATAATCGCCAAACAGAACATCGGCCACAGCTGTACCGCCCGCCTGACCTCCGTACCACGCCTGGAGAATCGAGGGAATATTTTCATCCGCCCAATTGATGGCAATGGCACTTCCGCTCATCAGAACCAGAACAACCGGTTTACCGAGCGCGTAAATCTCTTTCATTAAATTTCCCTGAGGTGCCGGGAGTTTCAGATTTGTTTTATCTCCTCCTTCAAACCCTTCCACTTCAAGGTCCATTTCTTCGCCTTCCATTCGTGCATTTAATCCAAGGCAAAGCACGGCTACATCTGAATTTTCAACTGCTTCAATCGCTTCAGCCAACAGGTCTTTTCCGGGGATTTCCCAGGTAAGCTGAATTTGCGGGTCAGGGCCGTAACTGTAAAATTCGATCATGATATCGTACGTTTCACCCTCTTCCAAATCAATCTCAAAATACCGGTACCACGGTGAATGGGTCATTTGCCGATCAAAGCGCTCTTCGCCTTCAAAATAGAGCTTGAAGTAATTCATTCCATTCAACCCAATGGCGTAAGTTCCGGAAACCGGGGCCCTCAACTGCCCGGTCCAGCGACCTGAAAATTGATGAGCAAGCTCTCCATTTATCGGTGTATCATCTTTCCAGATAAAATCAACTTCAGGATCTACGCGGCTTATAACCGGCTCGCCTTCAAACTCGGAATTGTCAAAATACTCGCCGTACAGCCCGTTTCCTTCTCCCTGGGACGGAATCAAATATTCGCTTGCCACTGTACTGAGGTTTGGAATTCCTTCAGCAATGTGTGAACCCAACGCATAGTTAACCTGAACCTGGTCTCCCAGCTTATTCTGAATTCCTTTCAGCGGTGTGATGGCATCCGCCGGAGTACCATGATAATTTCCAAGCATGCTCCAGTAGTTGTCAGCGTTTGGCCCGATAACTGCGATTGAATTCAGGTTTTTATCAAGCGGTAACAGTGGATCGTTTTGTCCAGACACGGCCTCATTTTTCAGGAGTACGATAGATTCTCTCGCCATCTGCAAAGCTACTTCGTTATGTTCTTCGCTGGCTACAACCGAATAAGGAATATCAGAGAATGGTACATCTGCGGGATCATCAAACATGCCCAACTTGAAGCGTGCTTCGAAAAGCCTCTGCAGAGCTACATTCAAATCTTCATCCGTTATCATGCCTTTGTCATAGGCTTCCTGAAGGTGTGGAAATGAGTTTCCGCAGTTGACATCTGAACCGGATTTCAGTGAAATCGCAGCCGCTTCAGCAGCTGTATCGGAGAAATCATGCCGACCTTCAACATAAAAATCAGCAATCGCCCAACAGTCGGTCACAACATATCCCTCAAACCCCCAGTCATCGCGTAAAATTTCTTTCAGAAGAGGGTCACTTCCACAGCATGGCAAACCCCTGAACCGGTTGTAAGCACACATCACAGACGCCACTTTCGCATCCTGAACAGTTGTCTTAAACATCGGCAGATAGGTTTCATACAGATCGCGATCACTTACATCCACATCAAATGAATGGCGCAACGGTTCGGGCCCATTATGAACGGCAAAATGTTTGGAAGTAGCAATCGCTTTGTAATAATTGGGATCATCCCCCTGAATTCCACGGATAAATGAATTGGCAAGCTGACCCGTCAGGTATGGATCCTCACCATAAGTTTCCTGTCCCCGCCCCCATCGCGGATCGCGAACAATATTGATGTTGGGTGTCCAGAATGTAAGGCCCATGTAAATATCGCGGCGGCCTAAATCTACAAATGCCTTGTGTTTGGCACGTGCTTCATCCGAAATCACAGTTGCTGTTTCATGAAATAGATCGGTGTTCCATGTAGCTGCCATCCCAATCGCCTGGGGAAAAACGGTTGCCAATCCTGCACGGCCCACGCCATGCAGACACTCATTCCACCAGTTGTATTGCGGGATATTGAGCCGGTCAATGGCGGGTGCATCGTAGCGTAGCTGAGAAATTTTTTCCTCAACGGTCATCTGCTCAATCAGCTCGGAAGCACGGCGTGCGAATGCTGTTTTGGAATCTTCCGGCGTACAACCCTGTAATACATGAAACAGGCCTGTTCCCGAAAGAGCTAAAAGTCCGGCTGACCCAAGACTTCCTCTCAGAAATTCCCTGCGAGACCAGCCCGCAGACGTACTCTTTTTCGATTCAATTTCAATGTTTTTTTTCTCTTTTGGATGCTTCGTTGAACTATCCATGTTTTCCCCCATTTGTTAATCATTCATACATTTTCAATATACTTCAAAAAAAATCTTTTGTAAGCTTTGATGTAAAAGATGTCTGATTTTCAGCCGAAATGACTGACTGGAAAATGAGCGAGTTTGATCAATTACTCATTTGAATTGCATTATGACGCAAGGCTTTATTCTCTCCTTTCACCTGATATTTGTAATAGTAAACCCGCGACTTCATCTTTTCTTTAATAACCTTAAAAGTGGATGTGCGATGCCTGAACTCAAACGATATCAGTGAATAACCGTTACGCATCAATCGGAAATAATCATATTTATCAGGGTTCATCCCGAAAAATTCGGCGCCGGCACGTGCTGTTTTTAAAACCCGGGGTTTGTACATGTCTTTGTGATGGTAAGCCGCAAAATTTCCATATGTTTCGAATTCACTAAATCCCAAATAACTGAATTTTTGCCTTCCCATTGAATGAATTAAATACCGGACCCACGACATATTTTCCGGAGCTTTCTCCTCAAGAGTATGAATCAAATCAACCATTAAGGCTTTTTTGATCATTAAATGCTCATTGATAAATGAATATTCCACTTGTCTTTCAATCCCCAAAGCATCTTTAATCAGATCAAAATACGATTGGCTGCCGCCTTTCATTGGATTGAAAAGGATTTTTCCGGACTCATCAAAAAATTCAATTCGCCTGAGTAAGAGAGTATCGCTATCCCAAATCAAATAGTAGTCACCAATTTCGGGATGAAGCGCAACAGCCATTTTTAAATACTGTTGAAAATACCAGTTGGCCCTGTCATTTCTACCCATTTCCTCCAGCATAGCTTTTTTCACCTCAGACAAATCAAAATCTTCGATTAAAGTATTTTCATCCACAAAATAAAGAGGCACATTTCTATCAACTTTTTCTTTGAGAGCTGTAAAAGCATCCTGAGATGTGATCACAAAAAATTTCTGCCCATCCAAAAAATATTGAAGAGACTTAATGGTCTTCACCGCAATATTCTTGTGCGATGGATGCATACAGAGTACAATATCGTACGTCATTTGTTTTGTTTGTTTTGGAAATTTTGTCTGAATCTATCAAAATGTTAAAATAGTTATACTATCGAGGAATACAATTTCTTTGATTACAATTATCGCGGGAAACTGAGTTTTGAAATACTCCGCTTAACAGGACCTTTTAAACAAACCCGATTTACGATGAAATCTTTTCTCAAATACGCCCTTCTGTTTCTTCTTGTTATCTTTATTGTTATCCAGTTTTTTGGAGTGGACAAATCCGTACCCGATTATGATACATCTGGTGACTTCCTCACCATTTACGAACCACCCACTGAGGTTGAAAATATCTTCCGAACTGCCTGTTATGATTGCCATTCTTACGAAACAGTCTATCCGTGGTATTCTAACATACAGCCGGCCGGTTGGTGGCTTGAGAGCCATATTGAAGAAGGCAGAGATGAGATGAATCTGTCCCTGTGGGAAGATTATGACGCGGGTGAT
Organism: Rhodohalobacter sp. 614A; assembly: GCF_021462415.1. Classification (NCBI taxonomy): domain Bacteria; kingdom Pseudomonadati; phylum Balneolota; class Balneolia; order Balneolales; family Balneolaceae; genus Rhodohalobacter; species Rhodohalobacter sp. 614A. The sequence goes on along the minus strand of NZ_JAKEDS010000001.1, from coordinate 1,078,840 downwards.
GCGGATCACCTTTTGGATGAGATGATTGAGATGGTCGAGGATGAACATATGCCTCTTCCATCCTACACCTGGGCGCATGCAGATGCCCGGCTGACGGATGAGCAACGTGATGAGTTTACTGCCTGGGTCAGAAATTTGAGAAGTTCGTTGCAGCAAGAAGCGGATACTTCTGCCACAATGGATAATTGAGAACGTTCTCGCTGAAGAGGTTTATTCTTTTTCTCCTTTTTTCTCTTTCTGAGCTTTGCCGTCATTGCCGGAGTCCGATTCTGATTTTCCATCTGAATCAGACTCTGCATTGTCGGTTAATTTTTTCTGGCCATCCCACATGGTATCTAGTTTTTCACCGCCGCGAATTCCAAAATCGAGGGTTCTGATTGGGAATGGAATCATGATATCATTTTCATCAAAAGCTTTTTTAAGTACCATAATGGCATCACTTTGTGGTGCCCAGAAATCGGGATTCTTGGTAAAATCAACCCAAAAACGAACTACAAAATTGATGGAACTGTCTCCAAATTCCGTAAAGAAAAACTCAACATCCCGGCTTTGATCACGCTTCTCTATGGAAGACACAGCTTCGGTTGCCACTTTTTTAACTTTTTCCAGGTCGTCGCCATAAGAAATCCCACAGGACAAATCGATTCGGCGTTCGTAATTTTTCGTGTAGTTGGTAAAAGGATTTTCATAGACAACTTTGTTGGGGATGTATACAATTTGTCCCTGGGGCGTTTTAATAATCGTGTTCCGCAAATTCAGCTTTTGTACGGTTCCGTAATAATCATTGCTCTTTATGATGTCGCCGATTCCAAATGGGTGCCGGATGGAAAGCAACGTACCTGAAATGAAATTCGCTGCGATATCCTGAAATGCAAAACCTAAAGCCAAACCTATAATACCTGCACCGGCAAGGAGACTTGTAACTGTTCCGTCCAGGTTTAGAATACTTAATGCAAAAAAGATACCGATACCGATTATGACGACCGACATTACCGTCTCGGCCAAATCAATAACGGTTTTATTGGTAGTGGCTTTTTCGAGAAGCCTTCGTACAAACTTTCTGAACAGTTTACCAATCACATAAAAAAGTACCAGTACCAAAAGGGCAAGCGCGAGATTGGGAAGCATCTCGATAGCCGTACTCAGCCATGTTTCTAATTTCCCAACAACAAGATCATAAGCCTTGTTTACATCCAGATTTGTCTCCATGGATAGATGTAATACTTAAAGTCACAATTCTATTTTACATCTATATAAGCAGTTTGAATTCAGTTATGTTCCATGATGGGAGAATTTACCTGAAATGAGCCGGTTTAAGCAGGTAGATGCCAAACAGGAACTAAGAAAGGATCTCAAAAAAACCTGCCCGGACATGTACGCCATGCCAGGCAGGTTTTAATGAATTGGCGCTGAAAAAAATGTTGCTCAATTTGATGAAAGTTCATCAATTTCACGCGAGGGAGACAGAGCTTTTGAAGTCTTTGCAACCACTTGTTCTTCATCAAGGCTAAATGTTGCAGTCTGCCGTATATCTTCGGATGAAGCACCAATGCGAACTTCATAGTCTCCGGCAGCAGCTACCCATGCGGATTGACTGGAATCATACGAGGTTAAAAGATCGGGTGTGAGAGTAAATTCCAACTCCTGAGAAGCTCCCGGTTCCATTAAGCCGGTTTTAGCAAAAGCTTTTAATTCAAAAGCCGGTTTGTCTAATCCTCCTTCCGGTGCGGTGAGGTATAGTTGAACGACTTCTTTACCCGCTACATCCCCGGCGTTCGTAACTTCCACCGTTACTGTAATTTCATCTTCAAACTGATCTGAACTCAGGGTAACCGGGCCGTACTCGAAATCAGTGTATGATAATCCATAACCAAATTCATAGGCAGGCTCAACATCAAAAGTACTGAAATAGCGGTATCCTACATAAATACCTTCCTCATAAATGACTTCTGATTCTACACCTCGTGAGAAACCACCCATCAATTCATCGGGTTCTTCGGCAAGTTCTACACCCGGAAAATTTGCGGCTGATGGCACATCTTCATACACCATACTAAATGTAGTTGGGAGTTTACCGGATGGGTTCACTTTTCCTGAAACGACATCCGCAACAGCATTTCCGGCTTCCTGTCCGGCCTGCCATGCTACTAGAATTCCATCCACCTGATCTCTCCAGCTAACGGTTTCAATAACACTCCCGATGTTCAAAATTACAATCACTTTTTTGTTTTGAGCGTGAAAAGCTTCCGAAACGTTAGCAATCAACTCCTGTTCTCTCTCTGAGAGGTAGAAATCTTCTTCCACACCTAAATCTGCTAACTCCCCGGAATGCCGACCGAGAGTAATGAAAGCAACATCCGCGTTATTTGCGGCTTCTTGAATGTCGGAGTCACTCACTTCCATTTCTGGAATGGTAGGCAAAGGCATAAATGGATTCTGCTGCGGCAGATTCGCTTTCTGCTCTTCGAGATATGAATTGTAACTTTCTGTCAGCGCAGTATTAATTTGGTAACCGCCCGATTCCAAACCCTGGACTAACGATATAGTATAAGCTTCATTTACATCCCCGCTTCCTGTCCCGCCGGAGATAAAATCATACGAGGTATTTCCGAAAGCCGCTATTCTCTCGGATGTATTGTCCAGCGGCAAAGCATCTTCATTATTCTGCAAGAGAACCATGCCTTCTGTAGCAGCCTGTCGTGCAATTTCAGCATTCGCTTCAAGATCCGGATGATCGCTGTATTCGTAGCCTTCAAATGTTGGCGATTTAAAGACAGCTTCAAGCACGCGGGCTGCATTCCTGTCGAGAATCTCTTCACTTAATTCTCCGTTCTCAACAGCTTGAACAATTGTGTCGACCTGTTGATCAGATCCCGGCATTAGCAGGTCATTACCGGCCTGCATTTGTGCAACGGGATTGTCGCCGGCAAACCAGTCGGTCATCACAAGTCCCTCAAATCCCCAGTCATCGCGTAAGACATCGGTTAGGAGTTCTTCATTTTGGGAAGCATATGCGTCATTCAGTTGGTTGTACGCACTCATTACCGTCCAGGGCTGAGACTCTTTTACGGCGATTTCAAATCCTTTCAGGTAAATTTCACGAAGAGCTCGCTCACCCACAATCGTGTTAATCATCATGCGGTTGGTTTCCTGGTTGTTTGCTGCAAAGTGTTTGATAGACGTGCCCACCCCGTTTGATTCAACTCCGTTAACAACGGCCGCCGTCATTTTTCCAGCCAGCAATGGATCTTCAGAGTAATACTCAAAATTCCGACCGCCCAAGGGATTTCGGTGAATGTTCAGAGCCGGTGCCAGCAGGATATCAACACCAAATTCTTTCACCTCTTTTCCCATGGCATCCCCAACTTTTTTGGCAAGTTCAACATCCCAGGAAGAAGCCACCATAGATGCAATTGGAAATGCTGTAGCATAATATGTATTTGTAGAATCGTTTTCACGGATCGGAGTAATTCGTAATCCGGCAGGGCCGTCGGCTAGAACAATGGAGGGTATTCCAAGGGAATCAATAACCCGGGTGGAGCCTGCAGCTCCCGGTACCTTCTCTTCAATTTGAGGCCCACCCATTCCAGGCATATTAAATCCACGGCCCACCACTAAATTTGCTTTCTCCTCCACCGACAGTCGTGGAATTAAATCATTTACCCGCTCTCGAATCGTCAGCGATGCATCTTCATACGCCTCAATGGTTCCGTTTTCATTAAGGTCTATAGATTGCTCTTGGTCTGCACACGAAACAAATACAAAAAACAAACCAAAGAACGATATTAATACGTATTTTTTCATAAGAATAATTGTTAATGTGTCTTTATGACATAATAAGTTTTTTTTAGTAATCTCAAAACCATTTTTCTGTTTTGAATTTTTTTGACGAATACCATCCGGGGCTTTCTATCGACTGCGTAATTTTTGGTTTTCAAGATGACGAACTGAAAATCCTGCTCCTTAAAATTAACAACCTGAAAAAATGGGCGGTACCTGGCGGTTTTCTCAAAAAAAATGAGGAGATCGTTGATGCGGCAAACCGCATTTTACAGGAGCGAACAGGCTTGGAAGAGATTTATCTTGAGCAGTTTCATCTCTTTGGAAATTTAGACAGAAATGAACCCTCTCATGCTAAAAAACTTATTGAAAACGGAGTGATTCCCCCTTCGCTCGAAGCCTGGTTTCTTCAGAGATTTGTGACTATCGGATATTTTGCCTTGGTAGAATTTTCCCAAGTCAAGCCCTCGCCCGATATTCTCTCCGAAGATTGCGAATGGGTCTCTATGAAACATCTTCCGGATTTGATTCTCGATCACCAAAAAATTATAGATAAAGGATTGAAAGCCTTGCAAAACCGCCTTCGTTTTCAACCGGTGGGACGAGAACTTCTCCCCGATAAATTTACAATGACAGAACTTCGCACGCTCTATGAAACGATTCTTGGTGAAAAACTGGACCGTGGTAACTTCCAGCGAAAAATCCTAAGCTATGGAATTCTGAATCGGCTGGACGAAACCCGCAAAGGCGGAGCCCATAAAGCGCCATACCTCTATACATTTAATGATGAAAAATACGACCAAAGCCTTGCCCAGGGATTCAGCCGAATTTGGTAAGTGTCTCAATGAATGTTCACTTTTTCTCTTTGTCTTCTCATTCCTGAAATCGTTAAACAAATCCCCTCATTTTTTTGTAATCTTAGAAAGTGACGTTCAAGGAGTACAACTATGGAAAAGGCATCCGATTTTTATTTCAAATATCCACCCAATTTGCAAGAGCTGGATCTCGCAACCATGGTTAGCATGTACCGCGATCGTGGCGAACCCCGCCATGCCGCTCCGGGAAAATACCTGGCATGTGCCGTAACACACAAGCTTCTGAAAAACGCCAAATGGTGGTTTGGACTTTACTACAGCCAGGCCGCATGGGACAGCCTCCTCACAAAACACTCCGAAGGCTATCCATTGACGGAGGCTGAATTGAACCTGCTTGGAATACTCGTTGCTACAGAAGATGAACCACCTCATCGCGAATTCGTGGAAAAAAATATCGGTGTAACTCCAAAACTCGCATATTTAATCGTAAATGATATCCGGCAGTTTGGGTTTGTTCACGAAAACGAACACGGATATCTCTCTATTACCCAGCATGGAGAAAAAGCCCTGCAAGGCGTTTGCCGCCGAATCTACGGAAAACGCTTTACACCGGAAATGCTCGAACTCTTCCACACCGATCCGTCCTTCGCCAGAAAAACAGCATCTGGTGACGATCAGCCCACTCTTTTTTAGGAACTTATCCGGAATCTTTTTTGATGACGAAATGGATCCAATGGGCAATCGAAATATAATTCGATAAGAAATGAGCGATTGAAAGCTGTATATTTATTCCCTTATCAAACCGTCAATTTATACTTAATCAAATACTGATTTTCCATTCATGGAAACCTATTTACAGCAAAAGATTTCAGAAGCACTTTTGAAGCTCGGGCTTTCCGAGGACCAAATTCCACAAATCAAGATTGAGACTCCAAAGGATCTTTCTCATGGCGATGCCGCTACAAATATCGCAATGGTTTTGCCTAAAATTCTTAAGAAAAATCCTCGTGCTATTGCGGAAGATTTGATTTCCAATCTTGAAACGGATCCCCAAAAAATTAAAGCTGTTGAAATTGCCGGCCCCGGCTTCATCAATTTCAGGTATACCGAGGACTACTTGTATGATGAGCTTGCAGAAATCCTTAAATCGGGAGAACATTTCGGCCGGACGAAAGAAAATGACGGCATCAAATGCCTCGTGGAGTTTGTAAGTGCCAACCCAACCGGACCACTTACGGTCGGCCACGGACGCAATGCGGTTTTGGGTGATACGGTTTCCCGCCTGCTTGAATGGACCGGCGCCGATGTTCAGCGCGAATATTACTTCAACAACGCCGGGCGCCAAATGAGAATGCTCGGCCTTAGTGTTCAGGCACGTTACCTTGAGGAACTCGGCCTTGATTTCGAATTCCCGGAAGGAGGATATGAGGGAGAATACATCCGGGATATTGCAAAAGAATTGATTGAGGAACATGGCGATAAACTGGCCAGTGAAAAAGACGAAAAGGTTTTTAAAGAAAAGGCAGAATCAGTCATTTTTGATGATATTTCCAACACCCTCAAACGGATGAATATCGAAATGGACTCCCATTTTAACGAGCACACTTTATATGAAGATGGCTCTATTGATGAGGTGGTGAAAACGCTTCGTGAAAAAGATCTCGCTTATGACAAAGACGGCGCCGTTTGGTTCAAAACTACAGAATTTGGTAAAGAGCAGGATACCGTTCTGATCAAAAGTACCGGCGAGCCAACTTATCGGCTACCGGATATCGCTTATCATGCCAACAAGCTGGACCGTGGATACAATCTCTGTATTGATGTTTTTGGCGCCGATCATATTGACACCTATCCCGATGTGCTAAGCGGCATAGAAGTGCTGGGATATGATAAAGAGAAAGTGGAAGTTCTGGTGTACCAGTTTGTCACATTGGTGAAAGACGGCAAGCCGTTCAAAATGAGTACCCGAAAAGCCAATTTTGTGACGCTTGAAGAACTGATGGATGAAGTTGGCGAAGACGTTACACGCTTTTTCTTTTTGATGCGATCACCCAACACGCATCTTGAATTTGATGTAAATCAGGCGAAAGAAGCCAGCGAAAAAAATCCGGTTTTCTACCTTCAGTATGCGCATGCACGAATTCAGTCGATCCTTCGAAAAATTGATGAAGTTGCCGACTTTTCTGATGATGTGGACCTGTCCGTTCTCAAACACGAATCGGAAATTACACTCATCAAAAAACTGATTGCATTTCCTGAGGCCATTTCTCTCGCCGTACTCCACCGCGAACCCCACCGACTGATTACGTATCTGAATGAACTCGCTTCCACGTTCACCTCGTTTTACCACGATTGCCGGATTATCGGTGAAGAAGAAGCGCTGATGCATGCCCGAAGCAGCCTCGCTAAAGCCACCGCAACAGTGCTGGCAAATGGACTCGGAATTCTGGGAATTGATGCACCGGACAGGATGTAAATTGATTTTAGATTGGAGATATGCGATCTGAGAAGTGAAGTCATCGAATGAGTGATTGGGCTGGTAACAGCATTCTTGAGTTCTTGTTACTCATCTGATAACTGGAAAAACGAATGCTAACCGAATTTCACTTCACTCAAATGCTAACAACTTCCATACCTGTTATCTTCAATTGTTTAAAAAGTAGTAAAGATGTAAAATGTAGAAGAGAGAGGTTCTAATTCTAAGAAACATCATCAAGCATGAAAACAATTCTTCCATTCCTTCTTTGTTTTATCCTGATTTCATCCTGTGGCATCCTTGGTTCCGATAATCCATTTGATGGAGGCAAAGGAACCGTAGAAAACCCTTATCAAATCTCCACAGCCAAACAACTTCAGCAAATTGGGGAGGAGGAGAATCTTGGCAAACACTTCATCCAGGTAAAAGACATTGATGCCTCTGAGAGCGCTGAATTTAATGATGGAAAAGGCTTTCTGCCGATAGGAAATATCGGTAGTCCTTTTCGGGGAAGCTATAATGGCAATGGGTACACTATTAGCAATATTAAACTTAGCTTCAGTGTTTCAAATGTCGGTTTATTCGGTTTTGTAAAGGCCGGTATAATTGAGAATGTACAACTCATACAATCCCAGGGGCCAAATTGCGATAATTTAAAAATCCCAACAAATGCTTTATTACAGACTAGTTCTGTTGAAAAAGCGGATGATATCATCATCATTATCGATGACATTGAATCGGCAGGATTACTGGTAGGTTATAATGGGGATGGCGGCCTCATTCGAAATTCATCATCTATCGGCCACCTCAGCATTGAAAAAAATCATGTTGGTGGTCTTGTAGGTTACAACTCAGGATTCATTGATCAGTCATATTCTAATGTAAGTATTAGCAGCCCAAGATACTCCGGAGTGCTTGCCGGAGGAAATACAGGAGAGATCATCAATTCTGGAGCCTCAGGTTGTATATCTACAGCGGGTACTGCGGGTGGGTTGACTGCGTACAATACTTTCACTATTTCCAATTCGTATGCTACTGGAAATGTTTTAGGTTCCACGGCTGGGGGGTTGGTGGCATACAACCTGTTTGGATCTATTGTTGCTTCTTACTCGTCGGGTGAGATCTCCGATTTCGGTAATGCTTCAGGAGGAATTGCCGCAATAAATCTTGCAGAAATTAAAGACTCCTACTCACTGAGCGATTTTAACGTATCTTCAGAAGCGGAAAAAATTGGAGGAATTGCAGGCATTAACAAGGCAGATGGAACCATCACTACCTCATATTCAGCCGGTAAACTCGCAAGTGAGCCTAGCTCAGCAGTTGGTGGCGTTGCCGGTTTGAATGAGGGCGTGATTGAATCCAGCTATTGGGATAAAACTGCAACTGGAGTAAACACCGGCACAGGCGCAGGGAATTCGGATGGAACCGTGAGTCTCACAACCGAACAAATCACAGGCCCGTCCGCCCAGGAAAACATGCCGGAGTTTGACTGGGAAAATATCTGGACGATCACTGCGGACGGGTATCCAATTTTGCGGTGGCAGGAAGAGGATTGATTTTTTTATCTGACAAGTCATCGGGTGTAGTTTTAAGTCATTGCGAGGGAGCTTGCCGACCGCGGCAATCTCCAAAAGTGATCCTCTGCCTGTTGCATGGGACAACGACATGAGATTGCTTCGCGTTGCTCGCAATGACCACGGGAAACTGGTTTTCTTAAACCACAGCCAGCTTCGTAAAGCAAACAATTCCTTTTGTGATCTGATCTACTACTCTGAAACCGGATCTCTGGAATAATTCATTGCTCTCTTCAACAGTCCAGAATTTCAGGCCGCTCCACTCGGCTGAGTTTTGAAAAATCCAACCGTACCATGTTTCCGATTTGATGAGATGCATCATAAACATGGTACCGTCGTCCTTCAAAACTCTTCGACATTCGAAGAGTACTTTTAACTCATCACCTAATTCATTCAGTGTGCCTCCCATGGCAATTCCGTCAAAAGTTTTGGCGAAGAACGGCATCTCTCTTGCATCAGCACGAATCAACAAAATATCGGTTTGATTGGCTTCGGCTTTCATGCGGGCCTCCACCAGCATGGCTTCTGAGTAGTCAATTGCTACCATCCGGCTTTTGGGTTCAGCTTTTTTCAAAGCCCGGGCATACATGGCGGTTGAGCAGCCCACATCAAGGTAGGTTTTACCGGGTTGTGGGTTCACCCACTGATTCAAAAGTTCTTTTTCTTTCTCAATAGGAAAAGGTTCACCGGTTAAAAGGGATAGCGAGCGAACCCGCCATAAATCCTCATAAACAGAAGCTGTTATGGCCCAGTTATTTGAGCTTTGAGCCAATGTATATTCTCTCTCTTTCGGCAAAAGATCTACAATATTGTTCTCTATGGCATACTCATCACCTTTTCTTGAGCACACCGTTCCGTTAAATGGTTTGGCAAGATGATCTACCTCTGACGGAATAAAAATTGATTCCTGGTCATGTAGCGGAGAACGAACTTCAAATTTCATGCATCATAAGATTGGTTGGACTCTTTTTGATACGCAAACTTTTTTGCAGAGTTACGCGATACAGGCATTGTATTTTTCATCGAACCTATATCTCTTCCACATTCTGAATTCCTTATTCGCTATTCGATTTTTAAAAGCTCTATTTCTGAACCACAATCGAAACCTGCGCTCCTTTTTCAACGCCCAGCATCTGGCGGGCATTTCCTTTATTGATGGCAATCTCAAGTTTGTCTGAACTGCCGATGTAGGCCGCTGGTTCTCCATCGGGAACGGCTCCGAATGTAGTCACAATTTCGTCCAAAATGGTATTTCCAACATAAATTTTCAGGCGGGAATCTCCAATGGTTTCTTCGATAAGAGATGAGGGAATATTCGATATCAAATTTCCAAATCGGTCGATGTGCACAATCCATCCCTGAATTCCGTCTTTATCTGATATGGGAATGGCCCAGTGATAGGTAACTATTTTTTCGAGAGGCGAGCCCAATTCTTCCAAAGACGTTCCGTTGGCAATATGGGCTGCTACAGGTGCAAAAATATCGCGGCCATGAAAAGTGTTGGATCGTTTTTTTCGCCAGAACTTTTCGTTTTCCAGCTTTACGGCTTTATACTCGTAATCTTCCCCAATCAAAGAAAAAATACCGTTGTCAGGTCCAACAAAAAGGCGGTCTTCTATTTGAATGGCAACCGGTGTGCGATCCGTTCCAACTCCCGGATCTACAACGACAAGATGTACGGTACCAGGTGGAAATAGAAGTGCGGAATTCCGAACCACCCACGCGCCGGCCATTACATCTTGCGGGGGAATTTCGTGGGAAACATCAATGAACCGTGCATCCGGTGCAATATCCAACATCACCGCTTTCATTACACTTACGTAATGATCCTGCAACCCAAAGTCGGTAGTAAGTGTAATTATGCGAGACATTGATGGATTTATGCATAGCTGTTCAACATCACCGGCATCACGAGCATCAGCATCTGTTCGCCGTCTTCTTCTTCAGCCGGTTTCACGATTCCTGCACGATTTGGAGTAGAAAATTCAAATTTCGCTTCACCGCCGTCAACGTTACTCAAAACATCACCGAGATATTTTGCATTGAAACCGATCTCCATTTCATCATCGCCATATTCGCAAGAAAGAGTCTCTTTTGCTTCACTGCTCATATCGAGGTCTTCGGCACGAATGGTAATTTTGTCGTTCCCCAGCTTAAGCCGAATCTGGCGTGTTGTGCTGCTTGAGAAAACAGAAACCCGGCGAACCGTGGCAAGCATCTGGTCTTTATCAATAAGCAGGCTTTTGTCGTTATCTCTTGGAATGACCGATTCGTAGTTCGGATATTGCTCATTAATCAGGCGTGTGATCACAATTGTGCTGCCACTTTTAAATTGGGCATGATCATCCGATACAACCAAATCGCAGGTCTTCTCATCCAAAGCCCGAAAAATCAAATTCAGTGCTTTATCCGGCACAATAAAAGACAAGGGCGATTCCGAGGTAAAATTCTTGTTCACATACTTAACCAACCGGTGACCGTCTGTAGCCACAAACTTGGTTTCTTCGGTTCCGATATCAAAAAAGACGCCCATCATGGCCGGACGAAGATCATCGGTGGAAACGGCAAACATGGTTTTGTCAATAGCGTGATGTAAAAGCCTGGTTTCCGTGGAAAGTGATGTACCTCCATCCATATTTGGGATTTCCGGGAATTCATCAGCTTCTTCGCCTACCAGTTTATACTTCCCTTTGTCGGTTTTAAACTCAATGTGCTGATCCTCATCTACTTCAAAAAAGACCGGAATGTTTGGCAGTTGACGCAGTGTTTCCTGCAATCGTTTTGCAGGAATGGCAACAGCCCCCTCCTCTTCAATGTCAGCATCAATATATTCGATGATGGATATTTCAAGATCCGTCGCCGTCAGCTTCAGGCGTCCGTCTTCACTTTCAAATAAAATGGTTTCTAAAATTGGCAGGGTAGCTTTTGTAGGAACAGCACCAATAACGGCTGAGAGTCCGATATTGAGATCGTTGCTTGATACGTTAAATTTCATACGATTTTATGGTCAGTTTTTTAAGTCTGATGCAGACAAATATACGATTAAACAGGCTCCAAACTTGATAAATTTTCATGACTTCAGGGAACCTTGTCCATTCAGCCTATACTAACAAATCCTGCCTCTTACTGCAACCTTCAAACACCTGATTTTGTGATATTCAGCAAAGTGGAATCTGTGCTTTTTTTATATCAACCGCCTTTGTTCAAATTAGTTTCGGAATTTGATTTATCAGCAAACAATTTATGATTTCATTTTGCCTGATAATGTTCATCTTGCCAAAACTGATTATCAGAAAAGGCTTCGATTTTTGCATATACAATTATTAGCGACTCTTACTCAAATAGCTTTTTAAAGAAACCGATAATCCCGGACTGCTCTTTGGACTTTTTCTTTTTACCAGACCGGCCACCCTCCAACTGATCGAAAGTAGGGCGTGGCAGTTCGTTGAGCTTTCGTGCCGACCGTTTCTTTTTCTGATTGGACTTGCCCCGGCTCTTGTTTTTCCCTCTCTTCGGTTTGGATTTATCGCGGGAGGAAAGTTTGTCTTTCACGGTTTTTGGCAATGGAATTTCTTCCGGCGCAAATCCCAGGGATTTGCAAATCGAGTTAATATCACTCCGATCCTGCTTTGATACAAGACTGACCATTCGCGTTGCTTTCCCGTTTCCAACAAGATCGGCTCGAAGCTTGTATTCTTTTACATCTTCCGGAACATCATAATTAATCACCTGTGCAGCATGATCCAGCGGAATCTCTCCGGCAGACATTTGCCCTACAATCATGTGTTGTACATTTCCGGAGGTGAACCGTCCAAATCGTTCGTTAAAAGTATCTTTGTCTACTTTATCATGCAGACTTACGGCTCGTTTGTTACTCTTTCTCAAAATTTTGTAGAGTCTGTCGGCCGTTTTTCTCGACGCCGTAAAAATCAGTACTGAATCTGCAGTGTGATTATCGAGATGAGCCATCAATGTGGAAATCTTGGATCTCGGCGGAACATTGATATAATATTGTGTCAGATCTTTGGTGATTGCCGGTTTTTGGGATTCTTTAGACTCCGACTTTGGCTCGGCAGTTTTTTTCTTTGAAAGAGTCACCAGCTCCGGTTCGTTCAGCATTTTATTCTCAGCCTCACGAAGCTCCTTACTGTCTTTGGCCGCCGTAAAAATGCGCTGACAATTTCCTATCACCCGGTTCGACACACCCTCAATAGATGACCAGTCCTCAATCAATTCAGCCTGGTCAACAATCAATTGCTGTACTTCTCTGAAAATAATTCGCCCCTTTTCCAGCAAATCAGAAAACCGTTCGGGAGTAGCTACAATAATTACCGGCCCCTTCATCAAGGCAGAAAGTTGCTCTTCGGGATTACCATCATCCGTCATACAGGCGCTCTCAATGGATGCATGGTAACCGATTGCCCAAATCCATTCGTCCAAAACTTTGGCGCGTTCTTTGGTAGCAGTTAGCACAACAGCCTTGGTTCCCTCTCTTCTGTCTGATTTCGAAATTTCATTCAGAAGCGAAATCAGATAGCCAACCTCGGGGTTTTCGTCTACCGTGGTGTTTATGACAAGATCTTTTTTCTGCTGTACAGTCTTAAATATTTTCTTTTGTAAGGATGAGGGGTTTTCAAGTTTTACATCATTCAACCCCTTCAAGATATCAGAACTCAGTCGAAATTGATTAAACGACAATGGTATACCTCTTCATTTTTTTGATCAAAATTTCAATTTACAAATCGGCGGCAGTTCCGCCGTGTGGCTGATGATCAAAAAAGCATTTACGTCAATCTGATTTCTACAATCTAAATAGTTTTACTTCAGAGTTAATCACTTCAGTTAATCATAATCCTTGACATAACCTCATGCCTCCATTCACGAAAATACTCTTCATCAACCTTTAAAAAACTGCCCTAAAGCAGTATAAGCACTGTTTTAAAACGGATCACTCGTCTACATCTTATAAAACAGAACCTTTTTGTAGCAGTAACAGCTTAACCATTCTGTAAATTCCGACAACTCCTTAATTCAATGGCGAAGCAGCAAATGTACCCATTAACTGTTTCCCCGGTCTGTTGCCCGATACTCATTCACAGACCTGCTACAACACTCTGAAAATAAATCCCAGAAGAATGCATTCCAACTGAATTTTGCAATCCTTTTTGTTTTTAAATTCTTCTGTTACATCCAACTCCCTGGCAGACATTTTTGATTGCCGGGGAACCTTTTTGTTGTAGGTTTTGTACATACAAATAAGAAAATAATCAATCTACAAACCCGAACTGTTTAGTTATTGATGACTAAAGTAGAATTGTTTAAATGATTGATTTGATATAGTTTTTTATCAATTATTTATTCAAGAAAACAGATACATATTTTATGGCAAAAAGAGTTGCTTTCTTCGCGAGCAAAGAAGAAATAGAGAACTATTATAATATTCAAACAAAAAAGGAAAGTCTTTTTGAGGCTCATTATAATCTCTCGCCGGGGCACCAGTTGCCTGTCATAACCATTGCAAATGGAGAACCTCAAATTGAACGTTTAAGGTGGGGAAAGAGCGGTACTTCCGGCGCAAAAGAAACTACAATCGAAAAAGAAAATCTTTTAGACCGGCTTAAGGAAAAGGATGCTACACGATGCATTTTACCACTGAGCGGTTTTTATATCTGGAAAGATAACCAGGAGAAAAACAACCCGTTTTTTGTTCGGTTGCTGAATGATGCGGTGGCTTCGATCGCGGGAATTTACATCAGCGGTGAAGAAGATTATGTAAGCATTGTAACTACAGAATCGAATACGCTTGTGCAACCGATGTCTGCACGAATGCCGTTGCTTTTGGATCAACCAACGGCGCTGCAATGGCTTGAAAAAGGAATTGATTTAGCCGAGTTATTATCACGAACGGACAATATTTTCACACTGACAGACCTGACCGTTTTGAGGGTGAGCAAAAAAGTAAATGATCCTTCCAATAACAGTCCGAAATTAATTCAACCTATCCCGAAGTAGATTTGGGCTTCAGGTCAGGTTTCCCTTCTATCTGATTTTGGTAGATACGCAACGTGTTGTAAGCAAAGTCGATGTCATCTTCTTTTAGAAAGCGGTCCAGTACGTCTTCCCAAATAAGCTGATTTAAACCACGTCGTCTCCTTGCGTGCGAAAGGTGGCGGATGGTCAGCTTCACTCCAATATCCACAACCTCGGTGTAAACAATGGGGGTCAGGTTTTTATACTGAATGAGGTACGATTTTTTTGCACGGCGTACCTGCGCCTCGGCATCGGCCACGTAATCTTCCGAATGGCTATTGACTATCTCCGTGATAATTTTTTTCGCTTTTTTCCAGTCACTCTCAAAGGTTACTATAATCTCAATTTCATTCCAGATGAAGTTAAAATCACTGGTGTAGTTGGCTATGGAATTTTGAAGAACATAGTGATTAGGAATGTGAATGACACGCCCGGTGCTCTGGTCTGATTTCGTCCAGTTACCAATTTCCAGCACGGTAAATTTAAAAAACCGGATGTCGATTACATCGCCCTTTCTGTCGGCTATTTCAATTCGGTCGCCCACACTAAATGGTTTTCGCCAAACCAGAAAAAGCCAGCCCGCCATATCCGTCACAGGATCGCGCAATGCAATGGCCAAACCTGCAGAAAGCAATCCCAGGAATGTGGCAACCGATGCCATCCCTTCAAACCAGATACGGCCAATTAACAAAAACCCGATAAAACTCAGAAAGTAGGCAAGATTTTTTCTCCATTTGTAGCGGATGGAGTCATTCTCTGTCTGCCGCCGGACAATAGCGTTCACAATAAAATGAACAGCAATCAGTGCAACTACTATTAAAAGTGTTTCAATAAAGTTGCTGTAACTGGTGTACGCATTGCTTATGAGCCGTTCAATGGTTTCGATTGTATCCTGATTCATGTTTCTCTTCCCCGATTTTGTAAACTATCATACAATGAATCGATGTGCATTTTGTTATATCTTTAGCACTTTGTTAAAAGTATAAATAGTGATATTTTTATACTCTTTGCAACAATCTGAAAATTTTTATTTATGCTTTACGGAATTATCATATCGCTGATTACAATCATCTGTATTTTACTGATTATTGTAATCTTATTACAGCCCGGACAAAAAGAGGGATTATCGGGCGGACTTGCAGCAGGAATGGCGGGTGGTGCATCAATGGGTGCGCGAAGAACCGCAGACCTGCTCTCAAAAACAACATCTATTCTTGCAGGACTTTTTCTTGGATTGAGTGTTCTTGCGAATTTTGCCATTGACCGGGCTGATTCAAATCAAAGCACTATTCAACAACAATCCAATTTTGGAGAGCCTGTCGAACAGCAAGATTTCTCCGTTCCTTCTGAAACTGAATCAGCCGTTCCACAGCAAGATGATTTTAATACTGATGACAGCGGTTCCGATGACGGCGGAAACTAATCTGTTATAAAAAGATTTTAAACCCCGAATTGTTTTGCAGTTCGGGGTTTTTTATTGCGCCTTATCTACACCCAGGGACTCTGATCATGTGCGGTTGCCAGTTTTGCGGCATCAATGGCAATAACCAGCTCTTCATTGGTGGGAATCACATACACATCTGTTTTTGAGGAGTCCGAACTGATTTTTACAGTTTTGCCCGGCTCAGCTTCTCTGTTCCGTTTTGGATCTATTTCAACTCCAAGCGCATCCAGGTTTTCGAGCGATTTCTCGCGTATCAGCGGGGCGTTCTCCCCGATTCCTGCCGTGAAAACAATAGCATCGCATCCATTCAGAGTTGCAAAATACGACCCAATGTACCGTTTGATGTTATAGCAAAAAACGTCAATAGCCTGTTGGCATCGCCGATCTCCGTTTTGTGCTTCGGAAATCAAATCTCTCATATCACTTGCATAACCACTTAAGCCAAGCAAACCGCTGTGGCGATTCAACATGGCGTGCAGACTGTTCAGGGGAAGTTCTTCTTTCTCCACAATATAAAAGAGCACTGATGGGTCCAGATCACCGCTGCGCGTGCCCATCACCAAACCCGAAAGTGGTGTAAAACCCATCGAGGAATCCCTGGACTCTCCACCTTCAATAGCCGCAATAGACGCGCCATTTCCTAAATGACATGTTATCACCTTTGTTTTGGATTTGGGCTTATCAGTCATTTTATAATATTGACGGCTCACATAGTAATGCGATGTTCCATGAAAGCCGTATCGCCGGATTTTATGACGTCTGTAAAGACGGTTTGGAATTCCATACAGATACGCTTTCGAAGGAATGGATTGGTGAAAGGCTGTATCAAAAACGGCAACATGAGGCACATCCGGCAACCTCTCTTGTGCAGCCTGGATGCCTTTCAGATTGGGCGGATTATGAAGCGGTGCAAGATCAAATGCCTGCTTGATAGCGTCTTTCACTTCGTCATCAATCAAAACAGAATCTTTAAACATTTCGCCGCCGTGAACCACCCGGTGGCCTACAGCTTTAATATCAGACGGTGACGAAATAATTTTCGCATCTGATGTCAACAGGTAATCCAAGATCTCCTGGAGCGCCTCTCCGTGATTCGAAATCACTTTGGTGTCTTTTATCTTTTCTCCGTGCAGCGGTTCGTGTTTCACAATGGAGGTTACGGCTCCAATCCTCTCAACAATACCGTGGCAAATTTCTTTTTCTTCGGAAGCTTCAATCAAATCATACTTCACTGAAGAACTTCCGCAATTAATAACTAGTACGAGCATTTTATAAATATTTATTTGAAGGATTCTGCATTACAGCCCAAACTGAATGCGTCATTGCGAGCCTGCGAAGCAATCCCCTTCTTTTGCAGAGATTGGAGATTGCGCCAAAGGCATCCCTATGTGGCTTCACTCCGATCGTAATGACATTTTGAGTTGCAAAAACCTCCTTTGAAATTCAATGAGTCAGATCTTTAAAAAGTACTGAAACTGCTACTTTTAAACGAGCTTATTCTAACGTTAACTACCACTCCAAAAAAGAAAAGGCACTCCTTTTTTAAAAGGTTGTGCCTTTCCATTGGATTCAACAAATATAAAGTTAGAACCGAAATTCTGCTGCTACCGTAGAACGGATTGGCATCTCTTCCTTAGGCAATACATACACCTTGCTGCCGGTTTTAAAACCGGTGATGGAAAGCCAGTTCAACAGTTCAACATCTTCTCCGTTTGGGTTTGTGCTGTAGTGGACCGTATGATTTTCTTCATCGTACTTGCCCCACTTGGTTTCACCGCGCGAAATAAAAATAGTGGACGATTTGCCCATCACGGTAGACTCGATAATCTCCCCAAGATTGTTGGAAACCCTGTCTTCGCCATATTCAGAAAACTTGTTGAGAGACTGGTACATTTCCGAAAGGAAATAATGCCGAACCACTTCCCAGCCTTTGTCTCGCAATTCCTTGTCGGAAAGTTCATCAGGGTTGTGATTTACCTTCTCATCCACAAGACGATTATAACTGTTTACTTTTTCATAAAGATTAGCGTTTTCTACGAGTCCTACAATTATCAGCGGATCGTTGGCTTTGTTCAGAACCTCTGTAAGCTCTTTCTCTATCTCACGATAGAAAGCCTCAACAACTACCATTTTGTCCTCTTCGTTGGCGTTATGGCCGTGGTATACAGCCGACTGACCTTTTGCGCCTGAATGAAACTGGAGTTGTTTTTGCGGATCAACCTCAAGATAATCAGACACCGATGTTTCAATATCCTGCGGTGTAATATCGTGAACGGAATTTCTGCTGCAACGCAGTAATCTTACATTCTTCCGGCTCGCTGCCAGCACGCTAAACGTTCCGTCCATACTGGTCATTGGCAGCAATGGTGTGATGAGAAAATGATCGTTCACCAATACCTGCTCGTTTACTTCATACGGCAGTTTATAATAGTTAAACGAATCCTCGGTGATATAAACAGCCAGTCCGTTTTTTTGATGCGACCAAAACATCGGCGTATCCAAAAGTTCTTTGGCCGGCTTCAGAAATTTCTCCGCAAATCCATTTTTTTTGACTCGCTCTTCAAGTTTCTTTTCAGCTTCAGATATTAAATTTTTAAATCGAATGGGGTCTTGTTTTGATTCTTCTCCTTTTTCGTGAGTTGGAAGGGTTATGGTTACAAGGGTTTCACCTTTTTGATTGATCAGATCTCGAATTGTTCTTTCACTTACCATCCTTTCTCTTCTGTTTCTTAAGGTTTTGATGATTCTTATTAAAAATTAAAAAATTTTTTACTCTAAAGGTTCCATTCCGTCATCAAGATTAAAAAATAGTTGGTGAGACTTTTTGATGAGTCTGGAAAAAATTTCTTACTCTATGGGTGTTTCTGAACCAAGCATTCAAAAGCCAGATGAGCAAATCTACCATACAGGGGATAAAAAACAGTTTGGGGCCCGGCCTGATTATGGCCGCCGCCGCTATCGGAGTATCCCATCTTGTACAATCCACCCGCGCCGGTGCAGAATTCGGCTTTGCACTTGCCTGGGCCGTTCTTTTGGCAAACGTTTTCAAATACCCTTTTCTGGAATTTGGTCCGCGATATGCACTTGCTACCGGTAAAAATATGATCCGGGGTTATGCCAAAATGAGCTCAATTGCTCTCTGGATTTTCATCATTTTTACAGTTTCAACCATGTTTGCCGTTCATGCAGCAGTAACAATCGTAACGGCGAGTCTGGCTACCAATCTGACCGGAATAGAACTATCTGTAACAACCTGGTGCGCTATCATCCTTCTCCTTTGCGTGGTCTATCTGTTCCGAAATACCTACGCTCTCTTGGATAAAGCCATAAAAGTTTTAATGGCAACTCTTGCTGTTTCAACGGTCGTAGCAATGACTCTTGCCTTCACCAATGTTGGATATTCTCCGCCACCGGATATAATTGCACCGGAAATCTGGACGGTCTCCGGGGTGGCTTTCCTAATTGCACTTATGGGCTGGATGCCGATCCCCATTGATGCCTCCGCCTGGCAATCAATCTGGACGCTTGAACGCATGAACGAAACCAAATACAAACCTCAACTCAGCGAAGTTCAGTTCGATTTTAATCTCGGTTATATCGGTACGGCACTCATTGCACTCTGCTTTCTTACATTGGGCGCTATGGTTATGTACGGCTCCGGCCGGGAGTATGCGGCCAGCGCCGGCGGATTCTCCAACCAGTTGATTGAACTTTACACCTCTGCATTGGGAGAATGGTCGTTTGTGTTGATTGCTGCCTGTGCATTCACCACTATGTTTAGTACAACACTGACCGTTACCGATACCTATCCGAGAGTAATGGACCAGATTATCACCATCCTAAAAAGTGATAGTGACACAACCAAAGAATCCTCAAAATCTTTCTATTCATATTTGTTAGTTGGCATTAGCGGAGGGTCTCTTTTACTTTTGATTTTTTTGGGTGACCGGTTTCGTTTTCTGATTGATTTGGCCACCACCATGTCGTTCCTCACAGCGCCGGTTCTTGCTTTCATGAATCACAAACTGATTCATCAACCCGAAGTTGCCCAAGAATTCCGGCCAAAACCGTGGCTTTACTGGCTGAGCGTTAGTGGTATTATTTTTCTTACTGTGTTCGCTTTGATTTACCTTTACTGGATGCTTGTTTATTAACCCATGCCTCATGATCAGGTACTTCTTTCTGTCCCTTTTTCTTGTGCTTTTTGCATTGCCGGTTCAGGCTCAAATTTATGATACGAAGTATCGTCCGCCGAGCCAGGAATGGATGGAGTTAAACACCGAACAGTTCAGACTGATTTATCCAAAGCGGTATCAAAAAGAAGCGTACCGATCATTATCAATCCTTGAAAGTGAATCATCTGATATAGGGGAGCTGGTTGGGGGAAACATGCACCGGTTTCCATTTATATTAAATCCTGAAAATGATCGGTCGAACGGATTTGTAACCACCTTTAATTACCGTTCGGAGGTGGAACTGTCGCCTATCATCAGTAAAAGTATGAATCCAAAATCCGGCGACTGGCTGGAAATCGTCCTTCCGCATGAGTTGGTCCACGCCATGCACTTTAATTCGAACCCAGCATCGGTAACCCGGTTGTTAACACTCTTTTGTCCTGACATAAGACGTGCCACTCATACGGCGGCTCCCGCCGGTTTCCTTGAAGGAATCGCCGTTCAATACGAAAGCCATAATCCGATTCCACAAGCCGGGCGTGGACATTATCCCTACTTTCGGAACCAATTCCGGTCTGTCCTGGGCACTCCGGAAGAGTGGTCAATGGGCCAGCTCATTCACACCTCTACGTACACCCCACCTTATAACCGACATTACATTGGCGGATATGAATTTGTGAATTGGTTACTGGAAACCTACGGGGATGATTCTATGCAGCAAGCCATTGAGTATCATTACAGCTATCCCTTTTTGGGATTTGGGACGGCCCTCCGCCATGAAACCGGGTATTGGCCCGGGAAGCTTTATGGTCAATTCAGCGAAGAGAAAAAACAGAATGAATCCCAGCGGCTGGATGAGATTGCAAATAGCACAGATTCATTATCAGAAGAAATACCCTTCTCAGCTAAGTGTAAACTCCTTCATCGTCCGAAATGGCTGGATGAAACCACTCTGGTTTTCTTTGGTCAATCCTGCAACCGAACCACCGGATTCTTTACTTATCAAATGGAGACGAATTCGGTTGATCTGCTCGATGAAGTTTCTATTACAGATGATTTTGTATACGACCTTTCAGAAGACGAACAAAACCTCACTTACTCGCGATATCACAGCCATGTTCTGTTCGATAATGTGTACCGGGGAGATTTACACGTTCTGAATCCTGAAACCGGCCGTTCTGATCGAATCACAAAGAACCTGCGGCTTTTTTCGCCTGCCAGGTTTGGAAGTGATCTGCTGGCCTTGAAAACCGCGGCCAACCAGATGGAACTCGTTCGTATCAGTCCTGAGACCGGAGAAATCAGACAGGAATATTCAAAGCCCGAACATTCCACAATTGTGCAAGCGGCACCGAATCCATTTGATCCGGGAAGTGTTGCCATCATCGGAAGAATTAAAAGCAGCCAGGGAATTTGGTTTGAAAATTTGAATGATGATCAATCTATCCTGGATGAAAATCCTACAATCATTTTTGAAAATGGTTCTATTTTTGATCTCTCCTGGCATCCTACGGATGAAAAACTGTTGTTTGTAAGTGATCACACCGGGATAATGAATGTGTATGAATACGATGTTCAATCCGAAATCATTCATCAGCTAACCGACAGTAAATTCAATGCTTTTGAAGCATCTTACTCCCCTGACGGCACCCGAATTGCCTATGTTCTTCAGGACCAAAACGAACAAACAATTCACACGATAAATCGAGATGCTCTCCTTTGGAAGGAAATTCCACAAAAGGATTGGCAGTTTGATGAAGATATAAAAATGAGTTTCGAGCGTCCATTAATGGGCCGCGATATCGCCGTGGATACAACCGCCTGGCAGCCTGAACCTTACACAACAGGATTTGCATGGCTCAAGCCTCGTTTGTGGTTGCCATCGTACGAAGAAGACAACGGTTTCCATCGCCCGGGCCTCACTTTTGAAAGTGTGGATGTAATGACTTCTCAAGCATATTCGCTGAATATGAGCCTGATGGCGGAACGGTTTTGGTACGATGCATCGTACATTTACAAAGGATTCTATCCCGGTTTTCAGGTTGAAGTTTACGATGAACCGTTCTTTGTTTCTTTTCCTGTAGATGAAGAGGATGAAACCTTCCAGGAATTGCTTCAGCAATCCCGGGGCGCTTCGCTAAAAATACCCATTCCCCTCACTTTGGAGAGCAATGTCCGCTACTCTTCTCTCTATTTTGAACCACAGTATTTTGCATCTCAAATCCGGTTTCTTGATCCTTATGAATCATCCACGCCGGTTTCTGATTTTGGAACCCGCCATACTCTTGGTTTCAGGACCGTCTTTAATTGGAATCTTCGCCAATTCACTCGAGACGTTCAGCCCAACAGCGGATGGTCGTTTTTTATTGAAGGACGCCACGCTCTGAACACCGATCAGTTTATCATCGAAACCGAGCAGCTTTCAGTGGACGGAACACTCGTAAAACGCCGTGGACTGAGAGCCGGAATCTCAAGATTTCTTTCTCCATTGAAACGATGGAATCAATCCCTGCGACTGAGTGCTCGTGTATACACACAGACGGAAGTACCGGTGTTTGGAATTCTCTCCCAATACTCCGATCTCTTTTCGGAAACCCCGCTGCCCGGTGCCAACAACGTCGGTTTGTTTGATGCGCGTTACACCATTCCAATAATCTATCCCGATGATGGCGGTCTGTTGCTTCCTCTCTATCTCTCTAATATTTACCTGGTTCTGTTTTCGCAAACAGCGGCCGATCTTGATCAATCAGACTCTTTGTCCGCCTCACGATCCGTTTTAGGTGCCGGTATTCGCTCAAGATTTCGTTTAAGCAACCTCACATTCGATATTGGAATCGCTATTGGCTGGGAACCGGATACAAACAATATCACCTATCATTTCGGGAATTTTTAAAGTGATTTTTTTTGATGCTGGACTCGATCTCTACGTAACTACCTTCCAAATTTCAGTTAAAGACTTCCTTTTGGATAAAGCTCATGGTAGATTTTTGATGTAGCCTCCCTCACCCGTTCAATCTCTTCTTCGGTTAACCTGTTTCTCCACGCCTCAACCGTTTGTTCGGCATCCCGGGGCTGGTATTTATTTGATTTCGCCTCCATCGGATTTTTCCCGGAGGTAAATTCTCTGATGTAAATTTCAATCTCGTCAGTGAATTCCAAATCCAGGTAATCAAACATTCGGCGAAAATTCTTCACCGGCTTTCGGGCCAGCTTTCCATGTTTCATGAAAAACCACTCCGGATACCGTTTTTGATAATCCAGAATCACAAAATTCAACACGTTCCAAAGGAGACTGACCCGATCAATAAAATCACCCTTTTCATACACTCTTTGCATCTCTTCTTTATACGGCGAGAGCCGGGTATTCAAAAGCTCCTCCTGTTGCAAAAAGTTCCTGAAGTCGAAATCCCAGCCCTGCTTTTTTAAGCTGCCTGTAAATGCAAGCGGATTTCGAATCATACAAATCACTTTTAAATCATACCTCTCATAAAGCCAACCCGCCGACAAAAGCGCAATGGGATCTTTCAATAAAAACCGCGGACGATTGGAGCTTAAAAGAAGATATTTTGCAAAAATGAGGGGCGTTTTCAGGCTGTATCCACTTTCGCGGCAAATCTTGGCCGGGTACTGCAAAAAATTATTCGGAATATATTGATCGAACACTCTCTCAATTTCCCGTCGCTTTTTTGATGTAGGAACGTGTTCAAACCAATAATCAAATTTATACTCGAAATTGTAACGGGTCGTCTCCAGGTTAAACGGTTCGTAAACCAGTTCTACGTTGGGTGGCTGAGAGAGCGTTCTGCCCACCCAGGTTGTCCCCGAACGATGCGTACCCGTCACTAAAATATGTTTGCGGTTTTCCTTCATTTTGTCTGTAGATTCATCGCAGGCTCAAAGGCAATGATACTAAAGGATCGCTACAGGTGCATCTTTTTAAATGAACTCCCGCCCAATCTCTGTTACTTTTTTTCTCAGTTTAATAATTTTACAAACTCAAAAGCGGGATGATTTGTTTGATTACAGTAAAGGTGCATTTGTGTTGTACTATTTTCCTGAGGATGTCTGTTGTTTAAAAAAACAACAATACAATTTTGTCTTTCTCTTTTTTATAATGATACTTAATAAAGAGAATCGATTATTTCTGAAGCATCTCATCTTCAATTCAAGTGACGGGATGCGCAGGATGGTATGGCCGGGGTGAAGCCCTCATACTTTTTAAATGATAATAAAACAGAGAAATAATCATGTCATATCGATGGGTCTATTCCGAACCCCAAAGGGGAGAGTCTGCCTATGATGTACAACAATCACTCAATATTCCGCCGGAAATTGCCTGTTTGTTAAACATCCGTGGCATCAGCACATACGAACAAGCCAAATCATTTTTCAGACCAGAAAAAGAGAGCCTTCACGATCCATTCCTGATGAAGGACATGGAGGCTGCTGCCTGCCGCCTTTCCAAGGCTATCCGCAATCACGAGCGAGTTGTTATTTACGGAGATTATGATGTAGACGGAACCACTGCCGTCAGCCTGTTTTATACATTCCTGAAAAGCTTTGGCCTGGATGTAGACTATTACATTCCTCACCGTTTTAAAGAAGGATATGGCATTAATCCAGACGGCATTCAATATGCACTTGAAAACAACGCCGATCTCATTGTTTCTGTGGATTGCGGCATCACTGCCATCGAAGAAGCTAAATATGCCAAGGAAAAAGGCATTGACCTCATCATCTGTGATCATCATACCGTGGGCGATGAAATCCCGGATGCGGTTGCTGTTTTAGATCCAAAACGGTTGGACTGTAATTATCCATTTGATGGATTGTCGGGTGCCGGAGTTGGTTTTAAACTTGTTCAGGGCACAACACAGAAGCTTGGTCTTCCCAAACAGCTCCCGAATAAGTTTCTTGATCTCGTGGCCATCTCCATTGCCTCGGATATTGTACCCATCATCGACGAAAATCGTGTTTTGATGCGGCGAGGATTGACCCTCATCAATACACAACCCAGAGTTGGAATCAAGGCTCTTTTGGATCGCATAAGAATCCCTGAGGGTTCGGTAACCACATCAAGCATTGTGTTTTCAATCGGTCCCCGAATTAATGCTGCTGGACGAATGGGCGATGCCACCACAGCCGTAGAATTGATGATTGCTGAAGACGGAGTATCCGCGAACCAATATGCAAAGGAGCTGG
This sequence comes from Rhodohalobacter sp. 614A, assembly GCF_021462415.1. Lineage (NCBI taxonomy): Bacteria > Pseudomonadati > Balneolota > Balneolia > Balneolales > Balneolaceae > Rhodohalobacter > Rhodohalobacter sp. 614A. The sequence continues at coordinate 1,053,344 of NZ_JAKEDS010000001.1, read as the reverse complement.
AATCCATCAACAACATGCGGAAGGATACGGATTCCGAAACGATGGAACAGGCCATTGAAATGCTCGAAACCCAGTTCAACCTCGACAATCTCTCCGCCATGGTTCTCCATAATCCCGAATGGCATTTGGGGGTGATTGGAATCGTGGCCTCCCGGCTGGTCGATGCCCATTATCGTCCGGCGATTATGCTGAGTACGGTTGAAGGGAAAATCAAAGGCTCTGCGCGATCCATAAAAGGTTTTAATATTTATGACGCACTGAAAGAGTGCGAAGATCTGCTTGAGCAGTTTGGGGGCCATGAATTTGCCGCCGGCCTTACGATGAACATGGAAAACCTGGACGAATTCAGGCGGAGAATCAACAAAATTGCCGGTACCAATCTGTCTGATAAAGATTTTACGCCCGAACTGGAAATTTCCTGCAACCTCAATCTGGAGAAGATTGACATGAAGTTCTGGAAACTCCTTACCCAGTTCGAACCATTTGGACCGGGAAACATGCGGCCCATTTTTGTGAGCAAAGATGTGTGTATTGAAGGGGTTCCGACCATTGTTGGGAACGGTCATTTGAAAATGAAAGTCCGCCAGGGCAATTCTCCCGTGTTTGATTGCATCGGGTTCAACATGCACGCATTTGAGCCCCGCCTCAGGAATTGCAACAGCGCTCAAATTGACATTGCATATGTTTTGGAAGAGAACAACTGGAATGGCCGCCGGACGATTCAAATGAGGCTGAAGGATATTCATATTGGGAGCAAAAAATGAGAAAACAAACATTCGACGTCATTACGTGCAAAGCGAAGTAATCTCCAATTGTTCTATTCCCCGTTTGGGATTGCCGCTTCTTCGCTATGACGACTTTTCACTTTTTTCCCTTGAAAAATGATTGTGTTCGGTTTTCAAAGCCCTTATATTTGGTTCTTCTGTGAGGGACTGTAGCTCAGTCGGTAGAGCAACGGACTGAAAATCCGTGTGTCGGCGGTTCGATTCCGCCCGGTCCCACACATACTTAAACCCCTGTTAGTCTTTTGATTTTCAGGGGTTTTTTCTTTTCATGAATTGACCACTTCACCCAAACCGAAACGGATTCCCTGAATGAATATGCGTCACCTCTACCCCGGGGACATTCTTCAGCAGCCAGTCTTTCATATAGATAGAACCGGGATCTTCGCTGTCGGTATGGCCAAGTACAATGAGTGACGTCTTTTTGCCTGAGGCATTTCTGTCACGAATATACTCGGGTGTTGTCCACTCCTCCGCTTCACCAATCAGTACAACATCCGGGTTGGTTTCGCTAATCAACCGGATTTGATTCTGTCCGCCCATTGCGCCGGGCATCAGAAGCACGTTTTCACAAAGCTGATCATCATCTCCCAAATATCTCACCGTATCAATTCCAAGCCGTGCTTTTACATGAGTGATCAAATTAGCCAAAGAAATCGCTGGTATTTTAAGGTTTGCTGGCGATTCGTTAACCCTATAAGGCTTCCACATTAACTTATCCAGAAGTCCGCTGTAAACCCCATCCGGGTTGTGACTATGGATATAATCATGATTTCTCCAGACAGCTATCTCATTGTCCGCCAGAAGTTTGGATTTGTATTGATAGACCGAGTCATTTTCCAGCCAATCAGTTTCGTCCAAATGATTGTAGTAGGTAGGTTCGTGTGCAATGATAAAATTCACGCCGGTAGAGATTGCATATTCAATCACCGGAATCGTGGCAAACATTGTGGTAATAATTCCGGTTACTTCGATATCCCGGTTTCCGGCTTTGATGGTATCAACAGTCCGCGGGAAAGGCGTCCCGTCTATCTCTTTAATAAAATGATCTATGATTTCACCAACCGTCCAGGTTTTTGCTTGCGAACTTTTTAGGTATGGAGTCGAAAGCAACAACCCCCCGGCTGATGCTTTCGAAAGATCAGAAATGAATTCTCTTCTTGTTTTGGGTTGACGGGATTCAGGATTACCGTTTTTCATGATTCAACATTTTAGTTTCCCGCAACATCTTCACCTAAAGTCCTTCCCGTACTAATCATAATATGCGCCCAGGGCTCGCCTGGATTCATCAACCATGGAGCTCCCTCGCTGGTCGGCTTTGTAGCAATGCCGGTGCTTGCCTCCGTGGCATAAGGAACGTAAACCACATATAAAGGACTTGCTGATCGCAGTTTCCCGGAAGAATAATCAAATCCATTTTCAGATCCTGATAATGAATAAAGGGCCATTGGCTTATCAGGCCAGGAAATTTCGCCGGATTCAATTTCTTTTTTTCGGGTAGCCTGAACCTCATCTCGTGCTTTTCCTTCTCTTCTCAACTGACGGCCCCGTTCCATAAATGGTTCCATTTCTTTGAAATAGCAGGCGACGTGAAATCTGTCAACCATTGGATCATCAGCCAGGCAAATCAATTCATTGGAGCCTTCTCGAAGAGTAACCAATTCCCCCTGTTGATTATAGCCTAACACCTTGGCCCCTTCCTTCATATCGGCCGGGGCGGGACTTACCGCAGCCATTATTTGTTTTTCAGCGGATGGAATTTGCTGAGCATTCAGTGGATTGAAGTAAACTGTTATCGTACATATAGCAATGGCAGTAATAATTATTCTTTTCACATTTCCTCCGGTCATTGTTGAAGTGATTGTGAATGAACATACTATTGTTATTTAATTATTTCCATCATAGGCTTAAAAACATAGTTCCTCTATTTGCAGAACCTACAATGGCTTGCAATCTTTTTTGTGTTAAAATTTCTGATCCGACGGTTTTTACGCACAAAAAATTTGCATTCAACCTAAATTTATTTTGTTTTTCATCCCTTTTCCCACAAAAAACCAAACATTTTTAGGCTGATATTTAAAGTTATTTGTATGAGTAACCAAAACTCCGGAATCCTGCCTTTTCATAGTTTATCCACTTCTCCACATTGCCCTATAAACCTTATTAAATAAGGTGTTATTGGGCATTTGCGACAATTATTAAGATTTTTTCCACAAGTATAAACCTCCCTCATGAAAGCGGTTCCATAAATATATTTTTGAAAACAAACAAACTGATCTTCTTTAATTACGAACAAATATACTGGTAGTTAAATTTTTATATTTGATTCTTTGTTGTTCCTAATTAATTTAAATCGAGCTTAAAAGCTTCGCTCAACAACTCACTCAACCTTAATTAAAGTTTAAGTTATATAATGAAGCTACGATATGGATTACTTACTGCATTACTGGTATTATGTGTAACCGGCTCTTTAAATGCCCAGGATATGGGTCCTACCGCCGAAGATGTACAGAATAACCTGAACTACGTTTGGACAATCATTGCAGCATGTCTTGTTTTCTTTATGCAGGCTGGCTTTGCATTGCTTGAAACTGGATTTACCAGGGCCAAAAATGCCGTTAATATTATAATGAAAAACGTCATGGATGTCGGGGCGGGCTCCCTTGCATTTTTCCTTGTTGGATTCGGCCTGATGTTCGGAACCACTGCGGGAGGATGGATTGGAACCGATGGCTTCCTGCTAAGCTATATTGGCGATTATTCCGTTGAATGGTCGTACACTTTCTTTTTCTTTCAGGCTGTATTTGCAGCCACGGCAGCAACCATCGTTTCCGGAGCGGTGGCAGAACGTACCGCGTTCTCGGCATATATTATATTCTCACTATTACTCACCGCTGTCATTTACCCCGTTTTCGGTTCATGGGCGTGGGGAAGTCTCTTTAACGGCTCGGGATGGTTAGAAGGACTTGGTTTTATAGACTTTGCCGGTTCAACTGTTGTGCACTCCGTGGGAGGATGGGCAGCTCTTGCAGCAGTTATAGTTGTAGGACCACGGGTTGGCAAATATATTGATGGGAAACCTCAGGATATTAAAGGCCACAGTTTGCCTCTCGCTGCTCTCGGCGTATTTATTCTCTGGTTAGGCTGGTTTGGTTTTAACGCCGGTTCAACGACCACAGGCGACACTTCTATAGCGCTGATTGCTCTTAACACATTCCTCGCGGCCGGCGCCGGTGCTACTGCCGCTATGCTTACCACCTGGTTCGCTATGGGCAAACCTAATGGCCCAACAACTCTCAACGGTGTACTTGCAGGTCTTGTAGGAATTACCGCCGGATGTGCCAATCTCGATCCCGGCTTTGCAATTCTTACGGGTGCCATTGCTGGTGTACTTGTTTACTATGCAACCCTGTTCATTGAGAAATTCGTGGATGATGCCGTAGGCGCAATTGCCGTTCACGGTGTTTGTGGCGCGTGGGGAACGCTCGCTGCAGGACTTTTCGACTCTGCCGGTTTTAGCTGGAGTGTCGTTGGCGTTCAGGTTATTGGTATCGTCGCTGCTTTTGCATGGACATTTACCATTAGCTTTATCTTATTCAAAACCATCAGCTTTATCATTCCTGTTCGTGTAAATGGTGACCTTGAAGAGTTGGGACTCGATCTCCACGAACATGATGACACGGCATATCCCGAATTTGGTAATTCAAAACCAAAGACCCCGGCCAGCGTCTAAAGCGTCCGTCGGATCGATAGTACCGTATCTCAAAATTAGGACGATTTTAATCCCGGGTTTATCCAAGGCATCTCTATAGGAAACCCGGGATATATGTCCTGACAATTCATTTTCAACTGTATTCTAACAATCCAAAATATGGGAGTATGGGATAAGAATACCCTTTTGAAACCTCAATAAAACAACCTCAACCTACATTATTAAAATCACTCAACCATGAAAATCACAAAACTATTAAAATCTCTGTTACTGACTGTTATTGTTACTGTGATTGTTGCCTCCACCATCAACCTAAAAACTGCCCAGGCCCAAGAAATTTCTCCAGGTGTTGACTTTGTCAGCACGTATGTATGGCGCGGTGTTGCTTACTCGGGACCATCCATACAGCCTTATGTTGAATTTAGTGCCGAAGGTTTTGCACTTGGAGCGTGGGGTTCTCAAGGCATCGATGGTATCATTTCTGATGAAGTTAACAGTGTCGGTTTCCAGGAAATGGATCTGTATGCTTCATACACGTTTGACTTCGGATTGAGTCTCGGTGTAACGGATTATTATTATCCAGGTGGTTCATTTTTTGAAGAATCAGGTCACGCGTTTGAATTTAATGCGGGCTTATCACTTGGCGACCTCTCTCTTTCTGGTAACTATATCTTTGCCGGAGATGGTTCTTACGGAGATGACATGTACTTCGAACTCGGGTATTCAGCCGGACCGGCCGATCTGTTTATCGGCGGTGGTGATGGTTGGCACTCAAGCGATCCCGATGAATTTGCGATCGTAAATATCGGAATCGGCACCTCCAAAGAGATCCAAATTACGGATTCATTTTCTCTCCCACTTAGCGGGGCGGTAATTCTTAATCCGGATACTGAGCAGTTCTATATCGTTGCAGGAATTTCCCTGTAATACACGCATTTTAAAAATCCGCGAAGTAATTTCTGTTGAGTTTTCTAAAACCATCCTCTATTAACAGAAATTGAACTTCGCGGGTTTACTCTGAATTACTACTCCGGGCCAGGTGAATACTGAATCGATTTGCCTGGCTTTTTTAAACAAAATCAAAAAAGTCAGCTTTGGAGTTTTACCAATACCTTACCTGCCTGCTCGCCTTTTTGAATTCGCTTAATCTCTTTGGGCAGATGAATAAGAGGCACCTCCCGAAAGAACTCTTTGAGAACATCAGGTTTCCAATCAGCCGCGAGTTTGTTCCAAATTCTGACCCGATCCGGCATCAAAGCAATTCCGGAATCGATTCCCATCAGACTAATCCCCCTCAGAATAAAGGGGTAAATATTGGTCTGTAATTTATGCCCCAATACATTTCCGCAGCAAGCTACCACTCCATTGTGAGATGTTTGTCTCAAAACCGCATCCAGCATTTTCCCGCCAACGGTGTCCAGCGCCGCTACCCATTTTGAAGAAAGCATCGGCTTGGATTCGACTTCTGCAACTTCATTGCGGTGAATCACTTTAGCAGCTCCCAAACTTTTTAAATAATCGGCTTGATCCATTTTCCCGGTCGCTGCAATTACATCAAATCCCAAATGAGAAAATAAAGCAACTCCAAAAGATCCTACTGCACCGGTCGCACCCGTCACCAATACGTCACCACATTTCTGTTTTACATGCTGATCCAAAATCTTTTCAATGCCAATTGCGGCGGTCAAACCGGAAGTACCGATCATCATACTTTCTTTCAATGTCAATCCATTTGGCAGAGGAACAATCCAGTCAGCCGGAACCGAAATATACTGACCAAATCCGCCCGGCGTGTTCATTCCCAAATCATAACTGGTAACAATCACTTTGTCGCCGGTTTTGAATCGATCATCCTTGCTTGTTTCTACAATTCCGGCCGCATCAATTCCCGGTGTAAATGGATATTTTTTTGTAACCCCTTGATGACCGGTTGCAGATAGCGCATCTTTGTAATTGAGCGATGAATACTGAACCTGGATCAACACATCGTTTTCCGGCAAATTTTTGGTGTTCAGATCTTTGACGGATTGAACAAACCCTCCGTTCTTCTCTTCAGCAACAAGTGCTTTGTACATTTTTGATTTCATGATGTCAGGTTTTGTTGATTCCCTCCTTCTTCAAAAAAATTCCTCAGGAAAAAATCCGTTTAAACCAGGTTTTTACTTTTTCATCATACGGCGGATAGCGAAATTCCGGATCGGGCCAAAACGCTTTTTTCATGACGGCCTGATTTCGGCTAAATGCATCAAAACTGTGCCTGCCGTGGTAGGCTCCCATGCCGCTGTTTCCTACACCGCCAAAAGGCAGGTTCAAATTTCCGAGATGCTGAATCGTCTCGTTCACGCAACCGCCGCCAAATGGAACTTCATGAATAATTCTCTCCTCAAATTCCGGATCTTTCGTAAACAAGTACAATGCTAATGGAGACGGTTTATTTCTCAACATCTCAATCAATGAGTCGGAACCGGAATACGTTAAAACCGGCAGAAGCGGACCAAAAATCTCCTCCTTCATTATTTCATCATCCCAATTGGCTTTGATGATGGTCGGCTCAATAAACAGGTTCTCTTTTCGAGTGATTCCTCCAAACAAAATCTCGCTTTGATCCAAAAGCCCTTGTAATCTCTCAAAATGCGATTCGTTCAGGATTTTTGCGTAGTTCTCGCCCGGCTTGTAATCATCTCGATAAAATTCAGCCAATATCTTTCTTGATTTCTCAATGAACTCATCGTGAACCGATTCATGAACGGCTACAAAATCCGGAGCCACGCATGTTTGACCGGCGTTGATGGTTTTTCCCCACCAAATTCGTTTTGCGCTAACATCAATATCGGCATCGTGGTGAACTATGGCGGGACTCTTTCCGCCCAACTCAAGTAAAACCGGAATCAATTGTTCAGCCGCGGCTTTCATCACAATTTTCCCAACCCTGGTGCTCCCGGTAAAAAAGATTTTATCAAATAGTTGATGAAGAAGTTCTGTCGTTTCGTCCACGCCTCCCTCAACAACGCATAAAACTTCATCATCAAAATATTTTTGGACCAGTACATTCATCAATCCCGAGGTTTCAGGCACCATTTCCGAAGGCTTCAGAACCACGGTATTTCCAGCAGAAATAGCTCCAATCAACGGCATAAAGGAAAGATAAACCGGGTAGTTCCACGCAGATATCACAAGGACCGCTCCAAAAGGCTGTTTATACATCACACTTTTTGAGGGAAATGAAATCATGGGGGTGGCAACAGGTTCCGGTTCCATCCAGTCCTGTAGATTTTTTAGGTGAAAATCGATCTCCTGCAGCACCGTGTTGATATCTGTAACATAGGATTCAAAAAGCGGCCGGCCGAAATCGCGGTTCATGGCATTGCAAAGTGCATCCTCATTTTCGGAAACAAGAGCCCGAAGTTTTTCAAGGTTGCTTTTTCGTGCTTCAAAGCTTCGGGTCACTCCATCCTGAAACGCCAACTTCTGCTTTGTAATAATCTCTTCAATTTTCATAGGTCACTTTCCTCTTCCCTTGAATGAATCCATCGTTTTATAAACACCAAAAATTCTTCCTGCTACCCAGTCAAATACCGAAGCTGGCAAAATACCTTTCAGAAAAGGCGTAAATCTCACCATAAACGGTGCCTGAATCGTTCGTTTCCGTTTGGCAATTCCTCTCAACATTCTCTCAACAATATCATCGGTTTCCAGAATAGGTGTGAGCAGCGGTGCCTTCACGCCTTCAAACATCCCGGTATTGATATAACTTGGTACAACCGCTGTTACATTTACCTCGGTTTGATGTTCTTTCATCTCCAGGTAAAGCGATTCGGTCCACCCCATAACTGCCCATTTGCTGGCGGCATACACACTCATTCTTGGATTGCCAATATAACCCGAAGCCGATGCCAGGTTTACAATATGGCCCGTTCCCCGATGGATCATTTCATTCAGAAATGCCCTGACCACATTCATGCTTCCTGTTACATTCACATTCAAAGTTTGCTCAATTTCCTGATAACTATATTGATGAAACAGCTTTCCGCTCACAATTCCGGCACAGTTCAGAATTAAATCCGGAATGATTTTCTGCCCCATAATATGATTCGCCTCTCTTTCAACCTGGCCGGAATCCGTAACATCCAGTTCACAAATAACTACCTTCGTCTTTGGTGCTAACTCATCTTCCATTTTTTGAAGGGACTTCGCACTGATATCCCACAAAATCAATCGAACGCCTGTAACTTCAGAAACCCGTTCTGCAAAAAGCTTTCCTATTCCGCTTGCTGCGCCGGTAATCAGAATGGTTTTATTTTGGTAATACTTCATCATCTCTCCCTGAAGCTTACAAAATCTGCCGACCTGTAAAAAATGTTTTTGAAGTTCTGAAAATATACAGACCCCTATCATCCTTTTTATTGTCACCTTGGTAGCGAAACCCTTACTTTTCATAAAATTGAACCCAATCCTTTGTTATGAACAGATTTCATTTTGGCTCCATCTTTTTTGTTGTCTTGCTGATTGTCGGTTGTCAGTCTTCAGGCCCGGCAACAAATCCTGAGGAAGCCGCTCAAATCATTACCGAAGAAACGTTGCTTTCTCATATCGAGACCCTCTCATCCGATGACTTTGAAGGACGCGCCACTGCCTCGGAAGGAGAAGAGAAAACCGTTGATTATATCATCAGCGAACTGGAAAATCTGGGGGTTGAGCCGGGAATGGAGGATGGCTCATATGTTCAGGAATTTCCGCTTCTGGGCCAGATTGTTGAACCTTCTTCGGCTTCGTTTGTCATCAAACAAAACGGCCAGGTTCTGAACGATCTTGAATTCCGTACTGATTTTGTAGCGTGGCCGGCAAATGAAGGAGAACAGATTGACGTGAATGATGCCGAACTGCTCTATGTAGGATATGGAATCCAGGCTCCGGAATTTGACTGGGATGATTATAAAGATGCCGATGTTGAAGGTAAAGTTTTGGTCTTTAAAAATAGTGATCCTTCTTTTGATGAAAACCTCTTTAGCGGCGATGCAAGACTGTACTACGGACGTTGGAGTTACAAATTTGAAAAAGCGGCCGAAATGGGAGCACTTGGTGCCATTATCGTGCATACCACTCCCTCAGCAGGATATGGCTGGAATGTAGTTTCCAATAGTTGGAGCGGCGAGCAGTTTTACCTGAAAAGCACTGAAGGCGAAGCAGAAAACATGCCCGCTTTTGATAGCTGGCTGACCGAATCTGTCAGTTCCGAACTTTTTGAAGCCGCCGGACAAAATTTGAGCGATATGCTTGAAGCTGCTGATGATCCGGATTTCCAACCCGTTCCTCTTGAAGGAATTACGGTAGATGTTGATTTAGAAGCGAATTACAGCAATATGTCTTCCAAAAATGTAGTTGGAGAAATTGCGGGAAATGATTCCGACTTAAAGGATGAATATGTTGTTTTCACCGCTCATCTCGATCACCTGGGAATTACTACGCCGGTTGAGGGCGACTCCATTAATAACGGCGCGCTTGACAATGCCGCCGGTGTGAGCACTCTGCTGAATCTTGCAAAAGCATATAAAGAAGTGGAACCGGACATGCGGCGCAGTGCCCTCTTTCTATTTGTGAGCGCTGAAGAGATGGGATTATTGGGTTCCAAATATTGGGCAAATCATCCGACGGTTCATCCGGGAAAAATTTCCGCTAATTTTAATATGGACGGCATGCAGGTCTATGGCCCAACGGAGGATGTTGTGTTAGTGGGTTACGGACGAAATTCCATCACTCCTGTTTTTGAAAAATATGCTGAAGAAACCGGCCGAACCGTAAAACCTGATCCGCACCCCGAGCAAGGATATTTTTATCGATCTGACCATTTCTCTCTTGCCAAAAAAGGAATTCCGGCTATTTTCCCCAACCCGGGTCAGGATTATATCGACAAACCTGAAAATTGGGGCGAAACCGTCGACAGCGTGGATACTGCTAATTATCATTCCGTGAATGATGAGATCAATGAATATTGGGATCCCGCCGGATTGGTTCAGGATGTGCGCCTTTTCTTCCGAACCAGTTTCGACATTCTCAATCAGGAGGAGATGATGGAATGGAATGAAGGCGACGAGTTTCAGGCCACCCGAGAACAGATGATTGAAGAAGCACCGGAGAATTAACGGAGTCTTCATCTGGCAACTGTAATTTGGCGTTTACTGGACCCGAAGGTTTTCTTCGGATCGTCCCGAGTAGTCGGAAAAGCTCTGCTTCTATTCCTTCTTTTTCTTGAAAAGAAGCGGAGCTTCCATTTGCCATTCCCAAGCAGAGCTTGGGAACGAGTTTAAATTTTATCTTACATGAAAAAAATATTCTACACAATTTTCCTGCTGTCGTTTGCCTTCAGTGCCTCTGTAAAGGCTCAGCCTGACAAGCCCGCCTACCTGCTTTATGATAAGAATGGTGATCAGATTTCTTACCAGAAATTAGCGGATCTTTCTCGTCAAAATGATATGATCTTTTTTGGCGAGCAGCACGATAATGCCATCGCACATTGGCTTCAGCTGGAGCTTATTCGCGACCTTTCAGCCGACAGTACAAAATCCACTGTAATTGGCATGGAGATGTTTGAAGCCGACCAACAGGTTTTGATTGATGAGTATTTTGCTGATCAGGTCAGCCAAAGCAGCTTTGAAAGCGAAGCCCGCATTTGGAATAACTACAAAACGGATTACAAGCCAATTTTGGAATTCGCAAAAGAGAATAGTATTCCCCTGATTGCCACAAACATCCCCCGAAGATATGCTTCTACTGTTTACCGGGATGGCTTAACAGCGCTCGATTCACTAAGCAGTTCTGCAAAAGATTGGATCGCTCCCCTTCCTGTTGAAGTGGATACAACTCTTCAGAGTTATCAAGCCATGTCTCAAATGGCAGGTGGCCACGGCGGTGTGAACCTGATCTATTCCCAAGCGATTAAAGATGCGACAATGGCGCATTTTATTTTGTCCAACCTGAATGAAAACAACCGGATGATTCATCTGAACGGATCGTATCACTCCAATGATTATGAGGGAATTGTGTGGTATATCAAAGAAAAAGATGAAGAGATACGGGTTCTCACAATCAACACAATTTCTGCTGATGATATTCAGAATGTAGATTCAGAACAGTTTCAGTCTGCAGATATCACAGTGGCGGTTCCCTCAAGAATGACCTCAACATATTAAATCAACAATCATGAGTACTTTTGAATACCCCTATTCCCGCGGACGGCGTCTTCGTTCATCGGAATTTGTTAGAAATATGGTGGCGGAAAACCACCTGTCACCCAACGATTTTATTGCTCCCCTTTTTGTGATGGAAGGTGAAGGCAAAAAAGAAGAAATACCCTCCATGCCGGACTATTACCGGTTTACGGTGGATCTTCTTTTGAAGGAGGTTGAAGAAATTCAATCGCTTGGAATTCCATCCGTTCTTCTGTTTGCCAAAGTTCCTGACGATAAAAAAGACAATGAAGGAACCGAAGCGCTCAATCCTGAGGGATTGATGCAACAATCCGTTCGTGCCATCAAAAAAGAATTTCCGGATTTGGTTGTGATGACAGACGTAGCCATGGATCCATACAGCAGCTATGGCCATGACGGAATTGTTCGCGATGGAAAAATTATAAATGACGAAAGTGCGGAACTGCTTGCCAAAATGGCGGTTAGCCATGCAGAGGCCGGTGCTGATTTTGTGGCTCCCTCGGACATGATGGACGGCCGTATTTTATTGATGAGAGAAGCTCTCGAAGAAGAAGGATTTTTCAATACCGGAATTATGGCATACAGCGCAAAATATGCATCGAGCTATTACGGCCCTTTTCGTGATGCACTGGATTCCGCTCCCGGGTTTGGTGATAAGAAGACATATCAAATGAATCCGGCAAACGTTATTGAAGCTGTAAAAGAAGCCATTACAGACCAAAATGAAGGTGCCGATATCGCAATGGTAAAACCCGGCCTGCCGTATCTTGATGTGGTTCGTGCCGTAAAAGAAGCGGTGCAAATCCCGGTTTCCGTTTATAATGTTTCCGGTGAATACGCGATGATCAAATCGGCGTCGGCAAATGGCTGGCTGAATGAAGAAGAAGCAATGATGGAAGCGCTGATCGGCTTTAAGCGAGCCGGCGCTGACCTGATTGCTACTTACTTCGCCAAAGATGCGGCACGATTGTTGTAGATTATTGAAGAAATTGAATTCCCCCTTTTGAGAGGGGAGCTTTCTAAACCCTATTTAATTAAGAAATTGACTATGAAACGAGTTCTCTTATTTCTTGCCACAAACCTGGCAATCATTATTGTTGCAAGTATTACTCTGTCCCTTTTGGGAGTGGGTTCCTATTTGAATGAAACCGGAACCGGACTTAATCTGCAAGCTCTTCTCATCTTCTGTTTTGTTTTTGGAATGGGCGGATCGTTCATCTCTCTCCTTCTGTCAAAGAAAATGGCAAAATGGACGATGGGCGTTCAGATTGTTGAAAAGCCGCAAAACTCCCGTGAAGAATGGCTGGTTCGAACCATCGAACGACAAGCCAAAGATGCCGGAATTGGCATGCCGGAAGTCGGAATTTTTGATGCCCAACAGGCCAATGCTTTTGCAACAGGATCAAACCGGAATAAAGCATTGGTTGCAATTAGCCGAGGCATGCTACAACGATTTGATCAGGATGAAATTGAAGCGGTACTGGGCCACGAAATCGGCCATGTTGCCAATGGGGATATGATCACACTCGCACTGATACAGGGAGTTGTAAACACTTTTGTGATGTTCCTCGCCCGGGTGATCGGTTTTGTTGTGGATCGCGTTGTATTGCGAAATGAAAGAGGGCTGGGAATTGGATATTTCCTGACAACGATTGTAGCTGAAATTGTTTTGGCAATTCTCGCTTCCATGATTGTCTTCTGGTTCTCACGACGCCGCGAATTTCGGGCTGATGAAGCCGGTGCACGATTTGGAAGCCGTAACGGTATGATTAATGCATTGCAACGACTGAAACGGGAAACGGAAGTACCGAATCAATTGCCGGAATCCATGCAGGCATTTGGAATTACAAGCGGCAAGCGAAGTGGCCTCAAAGCGTTGTTTATGACACACCCTCCCCTGGAAGACCGAATTGCCGCACTTGAAAATATGACAGATTAAGGATATAGTCATGAGTCTTGAGTCGTGAGTACTGAGAAGGATTATTCAGCATTTCACGAACTAAGGTTCATTTCATACTAATGTGCCATTAATGTATTTCAACTGATAAACAAATCTCAAGACTCACGACTCAAGACTAAACATCTATGTTGTTAAAAAGCGAGTACCTTTACAATCGAGCACAACAATTCATTCCTGGTGGTGTCAATTCCCCGGCACGGGCGTTTAAATCAGTCGGTGGCGTTCCGGTTTTTTTCAAGAAGGCGAAGGGATCCATCATCACAGATGAAGACGGTAATGAGTATATCGATTATGTAGGTTCCTGGGGACCGATGATTTTGGGACACGCTCATCCTGCCGTCATCAAGGCCGTTCAGGATGCATCGTTTAATTCTACCTCTTTTGGCGCGCCGACGGAGATTGAAATCAAAATGGCCGAGTTGGTTCAAACCATGGTCCCGAACGTGGAGAAAGTTCGGATGGTAAATTCCGGAACCGAAGCCTGCATGAGTGCCATTCGAGTCGCCCGCGGATACACCGGCAAGGAAAAAATCATCAAGTTTGAAGGAAACTATCACGGCCATGGTGATTCATTTCTCATCAAAGCTGGAAGCGGTGCATTAACTCTCGGCAAACCCAGCAGCCCGGGAGTCACAAAGGGAACGGCTAAAGATACTCTCAACGCTGATTACAATGATTTAGACAGTGTCGAGAAACTTCTCAAAAAGAATAAAGACAATGTAGCTGCAATTATCGTCGAACCAGTTGCAGGAAATATGGGATGCATCCCTCCCCAACCCGGATTTTTGGAAGGATTACGAAAACTTTGCGATGACTACGAAACCGTTCTCATTTTTGATGAAGTGATGACCGGATTTCGACTGGCTCGTGGCGGTGCCCAGGAACGGTTTGATGTGTGGGCGGATCTCGTCACATTCGGTAAAATTATTGGTGGCGGACTTCCCGTTGGTGCTTTCGGCGGAAAAAAAGAGATTATGGATGTTGTGGCTCCGGTCGGTCCTGTGTATCAAGCCGGAACATTATCCGGAAATCCATTAGCAATGAGCGCCGGTTTTGCACAGTTGAGTACGCTGGAAAAACATCCTGAATTGTATGTGGAATTGGAAGAAAAAACCGAATACCTGGCCAAAAATCTTCGGGAAGTTCTAAGCCGGCATGAAATCGATTTTGACCTGAACCAGGTTGGTTCCATGACAAGCATTTATTTCACAAATGAAAAAGTGACCGGGTTCAAAACTGCCAACACGACGAACCAGGAACTCTTCAAACATTTCTTTCATGAAATGCTAAAACGGGGAGTTTACTTGCCGCCTTCACCTTTCGAAAGCTGGTTTCTGGCTACATCACTTACTTATGAAATGCTCGATAAAACGGTGAATGCTGCGGAATCAGCACTTGCTGTGGCAAAGTCAAAACTTAAATAGTAAGACATGTTGTATTTAGAATTGGTTTCACATTTGTAAAGCTGGCCTGATTCAAATGTTGTTCTCGCCATTGCGATCAAAGCGAAGTAATCTCCAAATGATCTAAGACACGAGATTGTGCCAAGATACCCCTTCAGGGCCGCGGTCACAAACTTCCTCGCGGTGACTATGAAAACTCCATATCACTTGTTTTTTAAACTCTTCATAAAAAGTTAATTCAAGCAACCTATCTTTACCGGTCTGTTTGAAAACTTATTTATGAAGAATAAATCTGCTCTTGCTACCGTCTTTCTTGTTGTGGTAATCGATCTCTTGGGATTTGGAATCGTTCTGCCACTTCTCCCCTTTTATGCACAAGAATTTTCTGCCTCAGCGGTAACCATTGGCCTCCTCTACAGTGTCTACTCATTCATGCAGCTTATTTTTTCGCCGATTTGGGGAAGTTGGTCAGACCGGATTGGCCGACGCCCGATCATGTTAATGAGCACACTTGGCGCTGTTATCGCTTACACTATTTTTGGATTTGCAGAATCCCTTGGGGTTTTGTTTGTATCCAGAATTGTGGCCGGAACCATGGGTGGAAATATCTCCACCGCCCAGGCCTATATTGCCGATATAACCGACAACGAAAATCGCGCCCGAGGCATGGGGCTAATCGGGGCGGCCTTTGGGATCGGGTTTGTGATTGGTCCGGCAACAGCCACCGGGTTGATTCACCCGGCTTTTCATGAGTTTATTACCAACATCGGTTTTGTTGATTTCGCGAGTTGGATGGAAGTGAACCGATTTGCACTACCCGGCTTTTTTGCCGCTTTCCTATCCTTTTGCAGCTTTCTGATGGTGCTCTTCAAACTTCCCGAAACTGTTGATAAATCAGCTCCTAAAGAAGATACATATCGCAGACCCAGTGTTTTTGCACCCCGGTTCTGGCGATTGCTTTCAGAGCAAAAAGGTTCATCTGCCCGGGGATTTCTCATTCCTTTAATTATTGGTTTTTTCCTTCTCTCTTTTGGTGAATCAAGTTTATATAGTTCATTTCCACTCTTTGCAGAATCAGAACTGCACATGAATGCCGAAGATGTTGGTATCCAATTCTTCTATATCGGGATTATTGCGGTCATCGTCCAAGGCTTTTTGATCCGGCCATTGACCAAAGTCTTTTCAGAAGAGAAGATTTTCCTGGTTGGCAATATTCTGATGGTGATTGGACTTGGGTTGATTCCTCTGGCCCACAACATGATTACCCTGGCTGTTTTTCTCTGTTTGATGGCTCTCGGAAAAAGTCTAAATACCCCAACCATTACCAGCCTGATTTCTCAGGAAGCGAGCGAAAATAATTACGGCGCCGTAATGGGAGCATCCCAGGGACTCTCCGGACTTGGACGAATGATTGGCCCAACGTGGGGAGGAGCTTTATTCGCAGCTTACTTTGGAGCACCTTTCATCGCCACGGCAGTAATTGTTGCCGGCACGGTCTGGATTGCCGGCGGATTGATTTTCAAGGAGAAGTCTCAACCATAAGTTTTCGAAGAGCACATCATCTTTAGAGTAGATACGGCCAAACTTACTCATCAGAGATCTCTATTAATACAGATTTAATCTTCTTTCCATACTCTTTATTTCAAGAAGTACGGTTCATTTGGTACCTTTGAAAGAGAGGGATTGAATTTAAATAATGAGGAGAATTATGACTGTTTATATTGCAGATAAGCTGCCACCTGAAGCCATTTCCGAACTTGAGAACCTGGGACAAAATGTAATTAACAACCCCACAGCTTCAGCGTCTGATCTTGACAACGGACTCGAAGATGCTAACGTGTTAATCGTCCGCTCAACTGTTGTTAGCAAATCCTGTATTGAGAAAAGCCCGAATTTAAGTTTGATTGTCCGGGCCGGAGCCGGAGTTAACAATATCGATATTGCTGCCGCAAGCAATTTGGGTATTTACGTTGCCAACTGTCCGGGAAAAAATGCCATTGCCGTTGCAGAATTAACAATGGGATTGATTATCGGCCTTGACCGGTATCTTGCAGACAATGTAGCCGATTTCAAAGCCGGTAAATGGAATAAAGCTACTTACAGTAAAGCCGATGGATTATTTGGAAAGGTTTTGGGAATTGTGGGCACCGGCCAAATCGGAACGGAAGTCATAACCCGTGCAAAAGCTTTTGGAATGCCGGTAGTTGCCTGGTCGCGATCACTCACTCCTAAGAAAGCGGAAGAACTTGAGATCATTCACGCCAAAAGCATCGAAGAAGTGGCTTCCAAATGTGATGTTCTGAGCGTTCATCTCGCTATCAATGCGGATACAAAGGGCGTCATCTCCAAAGATGTTCTTTCCAGCTTAAAAGACGGCGCGTGTTTCATCAACACTTCACGCGCAGGAATTGTGGACGAAGAGGCGCTTTACCAGGAACTAAAATCAGGACGAATCAAAGCGGGACTGGATGTTTTCAGTGATGAACCCGAGTTCAAGCAGGGAGAATTTTCAAGCCGATTCCAGGAATTAGCCAATGTATATGTAACGCATCATATTGGCGCCAGCACAAACCAGGCCCAGCTCGCCGTTGCTTCCGATGCTGTGGATATTGTCCGGGGCTATGTTCAGGAAGGTCATGTTCGTAACTGGCTAAACCGCTGTGAACAGACCGAATCACCATGGCAGCTTGTGGTTCGGCATTACGACAAACCGGGTGTGATTGCAAATGTGATGAGTGAAATTCGCAAGGCAAAAATCAACGCACAGGAATTAACCAATGTTATTTTTGAGGGAAAACAAACCGCCTGCTGTACGATTCAACTCGATGCTGAACCCTCATCAGAAATCATGAAAAATATTCGAACCCGGCAGAATGAAGTAATCAGCGCAACACTGATTCAGTTATAAAAAAGCCGTATACTCTGTTTTCCTAACCCAATAAATCCTATGGAATCTCCTGTAACGCTTTCCTTACTTGCGGTAGCTTTGCTATTGATGGCAGGCTGTACCCAACAACAAGTTGAAAATCGGCCGGAAACAGACACAAATTATTACCTGTTTGTAGGCACATATACAGGCGAAGGCAGTGACGGTATTTACCTGTATGAATTCAATTCAGAAGATGGCTCCGTCATACCGGTCGATACAGCAAAAGGCATTTCCAATCCATCCTACCTGACCCTCACTCCCGATCACTCCTTTTTGTATGCTGTAAATGAGGAAGCTGATTCAGCAGATGCATCCGTCAGTGCATTCTCATTTGATAAGGAAAATGCTGAAATTACATTTCTCAACAAACAATCCAGTCGTGGTGGGGCCCCCTGCTATGTCAGCACCGATCAAAGCGGAAAAGCCGTATTTGTCGGAAACTATTTGGGCGGATCATTGGCGATGTTTCCGGTTGAGGAAGATGGGTCACTCGCCGACCCCAAATCGACAACTGTGCATGAGGGAAGCAGCGTAAATGAAAATCGCCAGAACTCACCTCACGTTCATTGTACGGTCATCTCTCCTGATAATAAAACACTTTTTGTAACCGATCTTGGAACGGATACCGTCACCGGTTATGCGTTTGATAGTGATTCATTAACATTGCAAAATACACCTTCCACCATTTTTGTCACGGAACCCGGCGCCGGCCCCCGGCATCTCACATTTCATCCAGGAGGTGAGTATGCTTACCTGGTAAATGAATTGAACGGCACCGTGGTTGCTTTCTCCTACGATGGAGAATCACTAGTGGAACTGCAAACCATCAGCACTTTGCCAGAGAATTATGAAGGCTCATTTTCCGGGGCTGATATTCACGTTTCTGCCGACGGCCGATTTCTTTATACCTCCAACCGCGAAGACCTGAACAACATTGTGATTTACTCCATTGATCAGAATTCGGGATTGCTGAAAAAAGTTGGAGAACATTCATCCGGTGGTGCGCATCCCCGAAACTTTATGATTGACCCCAGTGGCTCTTTCCTTCTCGTTGCCAATCGAAATACAGATAATATTGTGATTTTTGCAAGGGACCAGGAATCCGGTTTGATTTCTCCGACCGGAACTGAAGTCAGCGTTTCTCAACCTGTCAGCTTACAAATGGTTCCCATCGATTGACCTATATTTCAACTACTAACTTTTTGTCCACTTCATGCGATTTTTCCTGCTTAGCCTGTTTCTTTTTTCATTCGCTTCCCTGCAAGCTCAGATTCCTGACCAACTAAAAGGCTTTCATGACGATAGGGTATCGTCTCAGCTTGAAAATGAACAATTCCTGATCAATCAACTGTCCCCGGAAATCTATCGAAAACACCTCTACAATCTGACGCAACGCCCGCATATTGCAGGGACTGTAAACAGCCGGAAGGTGATTGCGTACATGAGTGAATCCATGGAAACTGCCGGGTTGAAAGTAAATCAATACGATTACGATGCATGGATGCCCCGCCCCGGATCTGTTGAGATTTCTATTGTTAAACCAATTCGAATGCCTCTCAATAACCAAGAATATATTTTTGATGAGGATCCTTATTCTGAGGATTTCGAACTGGTTCATGGTTGGAATGCTTTTAGCGGATCAGGCAATGTAACCTCCGAAGTTGTATATGCAAATTTCGGAAGAAAAGAAGACTTTAAACAACTTGAAGAGCTTGGAATTGATGTTACCGGCAAAATTGTCATTGCCAGATATGGCGGAAACTTCCGGGGCTACAAAGCAAAATTTGCTGAAGATGCAGGAGCAGCCGGACTGATCATTTATACCGATCCGGAAAATGGTGGATATGTGAACGGGCTCACCTATCCCGAGGGGCGATACAGTGATGAAAGCACGATTCAGCGCGGTTCTATTTTAACATTGGATTATTATGGAGATCCTCTTACACCGTTTGAACCCGCACTTCCCTTAGATAGCGATGATTCCGTAGAGCGATTGGAACAAAGTGAAGTTGATTTTCACACAATTCCTGTTGCCCCAATCGGATACGGTGCTGCCAAAGAAATCTTTGCCAGAATGGAGGGAGAGCCTGTTCCACAAGACTGGCAGGGCGGTCTTCCTTATACCTACAGGTTAACGGGTGGAAAAGGGTTACAAGTAAATCTGAATGTAGATCAACCTCACGATTTTACCAGGATTTCAAATGTTGTAGGTACAATTGAAGGTTCTGAGTATCCTGACGAGTGGATTATCTTGGGCTCTCATCATGATGCCTGGGGATTTGGAGCTACTGATCCCAATAGTGGAACAGCAATGTTATTAACACTGGCTGACGGGTTCGGTCAACTTCTTAACAATGGCTGGAAGCCGAAACGAAGTATTTTAATCGGCCACTGGGATGCCGAAGAGTTTATGTTAATCGGTTCGTCCGAATGGGTTGAAGACCTGCGGGAAGAACTCGGTGCAAATTCCATTCTTTATCTGAATGCAGATATGTCAGTGACCGGACCAAATTTCAGATCGTCAGCCTCCCCTTCTCTGAAAGATCCTATTATTGAAGCTACAAAAGTAGTACCGCATCCCGATTATGCTGATTCTGCCATTTACGATACCTGGATTCGTCCCGGTCAGGAAACACCTTCTATGGGTAATCTCGGCGGAGGGTCCGATCATGTTGGATTTTACATGCATCTCGGGATTCCATCAGCCGGAGTTTCAATATCAGGAAGTGTTCCGGTGTATCACAGCAATTTCGATTCGTTTCATTTTTATGAGTCATTCATCGACAGTACGTTTAGTTATGGCCCCGCATTATCCGGTGTGTATGGAGTAGTTGCTTCAAGATTTGCTGATGCGGACATCCTGCCATACGATCTTGCCCGATATGCCGAAGATATTTCCGGTCACATCGGCGCTCTGGAACGCCGTGCCAATGACCTGGAACGGGGGCTTCAAACCGAATCGCTTAAAGAAACCATCGCCGAAATCGATAGCGTCTCTTCTTCCATAGAATCCCATTTTCCAGACTTCATCGCATCCAATCCGGATCAGTCTCTGCTCAATGAAATCAACCAAAAACTGATTAAGGTAGAGCGCTCTTTTTTGGATGAGAAAGGACTTCCATTCAGCGCGTGGCAAAAATCACTGTATGTTTCTACCGATCCATGGAGCGGTTACGCCTCCTGGATGATTCCCGGTGTGCGATATGTGATTGAAGATGACCGGAGTGATGATGAGCTAAATCAAGAGCTGAATAGGTTTAATGCGGCTGTTGAACGATTACTTCATTCGCTGAAGGAGATTGAGAATGCTTTAAATATCGAACAGTGAATATTCGATATCGAATTTCGAAGAGAAAATACTTCGAGATTGGATATTCGATATACCTAAAGCCTGGCTCCTTCCAGCCACAGTTCCGGATCCACCATTTGGCTGCCGTCTCGGATCAAAAAGAACAGTACGGTACCTCGAATGGAATTTTCATCTCCCGATAGGCCGATAACATCTCCTTTTCTTAACACCTGGTTTCGCCTCACATTGATTTCACTGAGATTTCCGTAGGCCGTTTTATAGTCGCCGTGGCTGACAAAGACTACCTCACCGTATCCCTGCAACGGTTGAATTCCGTATACATAACCATCATTAACCACTCTTACAGTTGATCGCGCCGGTACAGCAATATCTACTCCGAGATTTCGCGTTCGGGTTCCAAAAACAGGGTGAATGCGTTCCCCAAACTTTTCCGTAATGGTACCGTTATTTACCGGCCACGGAAGTTCTCCCCGTTGCTCCCGGAATTCAGCTTCATAGGAATTTAGTTCTGATTCGCTGACAGACGATTCTCTGCGTACAACAACTTCTCCGGATGCTTCTGCACGACGCAGCCGCTCTTCCTCACGTATCAGATTTTCCATGGCATCTTCGAGATTTTTGCGCTGCTCCTCCCGATTCTTCTTTTGCGATTCCAGGCTCGCAATATCTTTCTTCAACGACTCAACCATTTGCTGCTGACGATCCTGCTGTCCCTGCAATTCATCAGTCTCATTTTGGATTTCCTGAAGTGCAATTTCGTTTCTTTCGCTCGATGCTTCTAAATCTTGTTTCGATTGCTCCAATTGAAGCCGCGCCTCTTCAATTTCATTCAACTGTCCCTGCAGGTAATCATTAAACTTGGCAAGATAAAATGTCCGAACCATTAACTGGTTTATGGATGTGGAGGTGAGCAATAGCACCAGTTCTGTGGTGCGGCCGTGTTTATAGAGGTAGGTCAGGCTCTCTTTATATTCATTCATCAAAGCGGTTAGCCTTTGGCGGAGTTCAGCCTGGTTATTTTGAATCAGTGTGATCTCTTCCTGGATTTGCCGTTGCTGGCGATTCATCTGACGAAGCCGTTCACGCTGCAAGGATATAAGTCGGTTCAGCTCTTCGAACTGTTGGTACTCTTCATCATACTCTTCCGTGGTTTGGCTCAGGCGTCTTGTGTAGGTTGCTATTTGCTCATCCAGTGTTTCAATCTGCGAGCGAGTGGATTGTTGACGCTCCAAAATTTCTGACCGCATACGCTCGTATGAAGTTTGTGCCTGAGCTGCACTTGCCGTTGCAACCGAAGCAACGAGACAAGCCATCAGAAATGCTTTGAAGTTAATCATACCTGTCATCTGTAAATGGGAATATCGCCGGGGAGCTCAATACCGAGCTCGGGTAACTCTTCGTTGATTTCTAAATTCTGAACCAGCAGTGTGGCTCTTGATTGTCCGTCCTGACTAAAAATCGTGATTTTTCTTGGCAGTTGAAAACCTTCGATCTGAGCATATCCCTCGTAAATAATTCGGCTGTAGGGAACCGTTCGGTTGTTCGTTAGCTGGTTTACTTCCACAACCCTGCCGGACTCTTTTGATATTTGAATTCGTCCTCCATTCACAAGAACAGCTACATAAAATTCGTCCGATTCATACAACTCCTCTACATCTGATTCAAGAAATGTAAAATTAAAAAGGTCAAGCATATTTACAGATGCAATTGACCCCACACTTGTAAGCTTTCCCTGATTCAAAGGCACTTTTTCGGCATATTTGTCCACTCGGTTATAAACCAGAAGCGAATCGGAATCCACATAAATTTGTCCTCCCTCAATCCCAACACTTGTACGTACAGTAATCAGGCTTTCATTCCGGTTAGATAAGAACTGCAGAGCTACGCGTTCGCTGTTTCCGGGTTCGCTGACAAATGCACGTCCGTTTCCCGAAATGGTTTGAAGAGATTCGCGATAGTCAGGTACAAATTCCAGCAACTCACTGACCGAAATCTCAGCTTCATTCAAATCCTCATCATCAATCATCTCACGCGATGAGCTACACGAAATCATGACAAGAAGCAGTAGACAAAGTACTGGAAAGGATCTGCTTTTCGAAAAATTCTGAGTATGAGAATCGTTATTGCGAGCCTGCGAAGCAATCCCCTCCCTTTGACAAGCACTTGGAGATTGTTTCACTTCGTTCGCAATGACGGTTGGGATATTTGAAGCCATTCGCACGTGATTCAAACCAATCAAATCTGTTCCAGTTTTTCATTGAGATGGGTACGGCCGGGATCATCCTCGAGGGCTTTTTGCCACCACTCGCGGGCCTGCTCATCATTGCCGAGTGCCTCGTGAACATCTCCCATGTGCTCAAAAACTTCGGCACTTGCATCACCGCTGTCGATGGATTGCTGAATATAATTTTGAGCCTGGGAATAATTTTCCATCTGGAAATAGACCCAGCCGAGCGTGTCCAGAAATGAAGGATTTTGGGGATCGGAACCGACAGCTTTTGTAGCCAGTTCCAGGGCTTTTTCAAGATTTTCTTCGCGGACAGATAAGTAATATGCATAGTTATTCATCGCCGTGTAATTCTCCGAATCGAGGCGCAGTGCACGTTCATATGCATCCACGGTTTCTTGCCATTTGTCGAGTTGCTGTTTTACATCACCCAGTGTTCCGTAAATGGCCGATCTGAATTCACGCCGTGATGGTGCCATCGTTGCATTTTCCAGCCAGGTTTCTGCTTGCTCATGTTGGCCTTCAAACATGAACGAAGTACCGGTAAAAAACTGGATAAATGCATTATCGGGGGCATGTTCATTTGCCTCTTGCGAGAGGTTGATCACTTCCCCGTAACGCCCAAGGCTAAACAGTATCTGGATTCGCTGTGCCCATGCCTCGGCTTGTTCGGGATTGATTTCCGTAGCCCGCTCAAGATTGATCAGCGCATTTTCCATGTCATTCTGTTGCAGGTAATAATCGGCAGATACCAGTTGAGCCGGTGCATAATCCGGTTCTTCTTCACCGAGTGTTTCAATCACTTTTTGAACCTGCTGTTCAAGCACATCCTGTTCCGGCTCATTCTGATATTTCACCATCATAAACCGGACCAGCTCCATTTTTTGCGGCGGATTGATCATCGGGTTTTTCATCATCATCACAAACGTGTCTCCCAATTCTTCCCACTCGTTATTGTTGATGAAAATCTCGGCCAATAAAATCAGCGTGTTTGTATCATTGGGATTGCGATTACGGGCTTCAAACAAAACCTCTTTCGCTTCTTCTTCCCTGTCCAACTCCAGGTAAAACTGGCTGATGGTATGCAGGGTACTCAAATTTCCGGGATGCAGCTCCCGCATATTATGGAGCTCCTCAAGAGCATTTTCGGTCTGATTGAGCGCATTGTAATTCTGGAACTTGGCGAGGTGTATTTCAAATGTGTTTCCTCTCAATTCCAGGATTTGATCAAGCATTTCGTTTGACTTCTCCAGCTCACCAATATCTGTATAATTCGTGGCCAGCCGGTAAAGCACATCAATATCATTCGGGTGATATTCGAGGATTTTCTTCAGTGAATTAACTGCCTGTTCATTCCGGCCCGATTGATCGTACACGCGCGCAAGGTGCAGGTGATACCACTTATTTTCCGGTTCGAGATCGGCGGCGATTTGTCCGTAGTAAGCTGCATTCGTGTAATCTCCCGTTTCCAGGTACACATCCGAAAGAGCGTAATTCACCCCGGCGTGATCGGACAATTTTAGATGGGCGGCCGTCAGTTTATCCAGCGCCAGTTCGTAATCCTGGTTTTCAAAATCGTTGATGCCCTGGATGTAATATTCCAGCGCTTGAGCCTGCTCGTCGTCAATGGTTATGCTATCCTGCGCCTTCATCACCGCAGGGAATAGAAGCAGGAATACGAGTAGTAACTGTAGAGATTTTCTTGTCATTAAAAAAGGTCTGATCGTTCCTTGGAATTCATAGAACGAATGAATGGATCGGTAATTATAGTCTGGAAACAAAGAATGCTTCAATGTCCACCAAATGTACCAATCTTTGCAAAGGGATGTTGGGGAAGTTTTGGCTAGCGGCTGATGATTCTTGATTTATGATTTTCGACCTGTTCTTTACTTTTGTTTAAAAAACTCCGACTTACTTACTACTAAACCCTCCCACCTTTTTTACCTGATAAATTGTATCTCAAACTATCTCCACAGTATTTATAAAACGCTTACACTCAGATCCGGTTATGCAGCTACAGCCTTGTACCACTTCCGAATTGAATTCACATCGCCTACTTATTATATGCAATGATACCTTTAGTTAATCCAAACAACTTTTCCTCATATATGGTCACAGCCAAATATCTTTGAAAGTTCATAGCTATTTAACAGTCGGGTGTTTGAACCCAATAGGCTTTTCCCACGCGCCGGACTTCATCAGCAAACCGGCGTTGATTTTCAAATGAACCCACATGTTCAATCACACTGTTGGAGAAAACCACGTCAAAGCTTTTATCCTCGAACATATGCATATCCAGAGCATCACCTTGTACATATTGGAATTGTTTACCAATCGCTCCAGAGTTGGGAAAGACAAGATTCAAGCAACGCTACATTTTTCTCCAGCCCTGTGCCTGCCCAGGTGTGGCTTGTACCGCCAACATCCAGGATAAAAGTTTGGCAGTTGATATTGAATTCTGTGATAAATTTACCCAACCTCTTTTCTCTCAACCTGGAACTCACCGAATGGGGATTCTGGTTATTTGCAACACTCTCTGCAATGAATGATAACATGATGTTCTCCGTGAATGTTAAGATGGTACAAACTGCTCTTGAAACCTGAAACTGTACCTCAGAAACCCGACACGCCTGCTACTTTTGCGGATTACCGGAACCTAAGATCATAGCTATTACACGTGGGATGTGCCTCATACCTATTTGCTGCAGAAAGAACCTGACAGAGTGCGCAGTTCCTATCAGAGTTCGCTATTGTGACTCTAAAACGTTTTAGTTTAAACAGTACTCGCAACTCTACCAGGTTCTCACTTCGTTTGGACTCTGGCAGGTTGTTTTTTGGAAATTCAAAAATCCCTACTCTTCTTCTATTCTTACACCTTGAAAGCTGTACTCAAATGTGCGCTGCCGGTAATGGTATTGCCCCTCCAATTGAATGGTCTTGCCTGTAAACGAGCCGGCAGCTGTGTATCTTGGCCCCGCACTCTTCAAATCGATCTCAAACTCAGAATTATCTGAAATCCTCCCATAAATTCTGTACTGATCTTCATCCTGTAGCTCAATAGGAAAAATAAATTCATTAAATTGATTGGGCCCTGATTCCCCCGCATCAGCTCCCAACAAGCCTAAAAAACGAAGGGTATCTGTTTTTTCCTGTACCAGCCACACATTGGTGGTAAATGCAACAGAAACAGTATCTCTGGCTGGCTCCATATCAAAACAGGTAAATGTGCATGGATAGATCGTGCTTATTTTTGTACCGTGCAGAAAATACATGCCCGAAATAGATTCATTTGCTGTGGATTTTTTTAATAAAGACTCGCCAGCACTGCCAAATCCACCCCAAACAGAAGCTGCCAGGAGCACCAAAACTATAAAGGCCGCTGTTTTTTTAAAAGATGTATTCATCATTTTTTCTTTTCATTTTTATTGAACCAATTATCGGTCGACTGGATTTCCTGACAGATCGTAGTCTACCGAAACATTGCCATACGACAAGCGAGCGGTCAACGAAGTAATATAACCGGATGCTTGGTATCTGCGACCATCATGTTCAATATCAATTTCAATCTCCCCGGAAGATTTTCGCTTTCCGTATACCTTGCAATCATCAGAATTGGTACAATTTGGAAATACCTTCTTCTCAGCGATACCGGCATCGGCTCCTTCAAGGCCGTATATACGAACCGTATCCACCTTATCTTTAACCAGTTTCACATAAAAGGAAAACTCCGTATAGTTTGTATATGGATCCCTGTAATCAATTAAACGGTTAAACCATGGTAATCCTGAATGAGTTTGTGTACCTCTCAAATAATAGACGCCTGAAATATTATCAACGGGCTCTTCCGGTTCAACAGAGCAGCCCAATAGCAAACAGAAACAGGAAATTGCTATTGTCAGCGCTGTTGTTTTTACTCCATAATAGCTACTCATTTTATTCATGCTTCGTTGCTTAAGTTTTCGTGCTTTGAAAACACTTCAAAGATAACTTTAAGAAAATTCTAATCCCCGCAGTTAAAACCAGCGGGGATTTAAATGTTTTTTTGGGACTTTTCAAACGATGGTTGCTACCATTCATCCCATATGTCTTCGTCCATACCCGTGTCTTCTAATACTCTTGAATTGTGTCTAATTTGACTCAAGGTTAACCCGCAATAAATACTTGACCCACTGGAAGTTGGTGCATGAGCCTTGTTTAAAACTGGTGTCGGATCTCCACCGCAATCTCCACGATAACAATACCAATGGGCAACATTCCCATCGAACTCATGGTTACTACAGGGATCTGAGCCTAATACCCGGTATGAATAAAAGGCTACATTGCTTATATCTTCTATAGGATCACTAAACATCTTATTATCACTCACGCTGATATATTCACCTCCGGCCGCTCCAATTCCAGCGTTTCCAGGATTTACACCAATATTATCTTCTGCTTCCTGGTACTCACCCCCATCATCTCCCAAGATGATAAAAGAACCCGTATCAGAAACTCCGCTTCCCGTGCCATCCGTTCTTGCCCGGTTATTATTTACCTGTATATAGTCATCGTCTTCACCAAATGATTCATAAATACTGATAAAATCTTCTAATTTCTCCGAACCGTACTGAGAATTATGTTCTATTGAATTTCCGTTTATTCTTATCTCTTCTCCAGAACAGTCAGTACATTGGAAAAAATTTCTACCGGGATTTAATGCTTCATTATCAAGTACCTTTAGGGGGCCAATGCTATTGTCAAATAAAATACTGGAAGATACATCTTCAAAATATGAACCCTGAACAATTAAATCTTCCGCATCATCAATTCGGATTGCACTATAAAATTCTCCATTCTTACCATCCCCAATCTCAATAAAGGTCATATTACTGATTAACAACTCTTCCGTACCAGAATCGGAAAAAATTCCATATTCGTCGTAATCAGTAATTTCAATCCAACTGATGCTATTGCCATTCATTCCATCATTGAAGGCCCGGTTTAGTGAACCTTGGCCATCCATAGTAGGCCCTCCTACACCTACACCTACCCATGCATTTCCGGTTTTTGAATTATTAACGGATTGACCCGTGTGAGTACCTGCCTGAACATAAAAAACGGAACCAGTCGGGCATATTCCATTTGCCATATTAAAATTATCTCCAGTATATAGCAAAACCTGTCCAGACGGGGTTACATCGAATGTAGTTTCACAGCTGGATAACATCATGGTTGTGCCGCCACCATTAAATTTAATCAATAATTCGCGAATATCTTCAGCACTAAGGTCCCGTGTTTTACGGCCCCTATCAGATGCCAGAATTCGCTCTACCTCTTTACTTAAGGCAGCGTGTTCCTTTCTCGTAAGTGTTCGTACATTATCCGAGATTGCATATAAAGGCTCTACCAGTTTTTCAAGGGTCTCTTTACTGTGTGTTACAGTGCCTTCAGTAGCTTTTAAAATCGGTTCTCCAATCTCTAATATTTCTTCATCACTCAGATTGTCGATCTCTTCTATAGTCATCTTTTCTACTTCTTTCACCATCTCCTCAAACTCTGCAAATACTTCCTGTGGTGAATCTTTTTGTGCCTGCTTTGCTGCCGAAGCATTTACATTTGCGGTCGCTAATTGCTCAGTGCTGTTGTCAGTTGCTATATTGCTTTCATTGCACGAAAGCAAGTTTCCTGTTATGATAAACAGTACAATAATCAGAGTTGCAGTTCTTGCGTTTCTCATGGCTATACCTCGTTGATGTGTGTTTCGGTTGACTGATCAAACCGGCACCCGTTCGAATAGCTGCTGTTATACGTGCGTCCTGCTTATCAGCCTCCTTTTGATACTCCTCTCCTCAGAACTAATGGTCAGGTTTCTGTATCTATGCACTCTCAATGTTGCTGTACCTGTGTACCGGAATGTCCAGATAAGTAATAGAATAATGCACCACAAAGCCATTTGTTACAAAAAATCAACTAAGGTTATAATACAATCTAATTACTTAGTCGTCACACACTCCACAACTCTGCCAAGTTCTTCTATTCACTCAATAAGCCACCCTCTACTTCATAATGGACCGTTACATTCTGATAGTTAAAAACAGCCGTCATTTCTAAATAGGGATCGTACGTCTGGTAAATCTTCCCTTCCGCCTGGTAAGATCGGTCGTTGTTGGTGATTTCAATTTCTAAATCTTCGCCAACAAACATCCCTACTATTTCACAATCATCGGGGTGCTTGCAATCGGGATAGAGGTAATTTTCGCGTTTTCCCACATCAACGCCTTCCAATCCGTACATTCTTATCGAGTTTTCCTCCCCTCTGATGGAATGAATTTTCACTAAAAATCCGACGCGCATAGTGTAAACTGAAGCCACATCATTTTCAGGAATTGGCCAATCTGAATATCTCTTCGTAATCTGATTGCCGCTTACATAGAGTAATCCGGAAATTGCTGTACCTTCTTTGTCGGGATCTGTAGACGAATCATCGCAACTATACAGGCCTAAAAAGCCTGAAATGGAGAATAGTACGACAAGCCAAATTCCTTTCTTATTTTGAAGCCGTTTCATTCTTCCTCCACTATTTTTTGACCTTCCAAAATATAATCTGCACCGGCACCTCTGTAACGATATTGTGCCTGTATTGTCAGCCTGTCGTTATCAAGGTTCCCAGTGCCGTTATAGTGTCCACCCGGCGAAGAAAATTCAAACTCCAAATTACACGGGCATGCCACATTCTGTTGAAGGCCCCGTGCAGTCGGGATATGCAGCCCCGCCACTATACCCGGCAAACATTTCTCTTGGTTTGGTATTCACTCCTTCAAGTCCATCAAACAAAATAGAATCGGGATTTTCACTACTGAAGGTTAAACGAACGAGGAAAGATGTATTCAGCGTATCGCTTTCAAGAATATCACTTTCGCAACTTGCCGCATAACACAACCGGTGGCTTATCTGAGTGCCGTGCATATAATACACTTCTGTTTGATCCTCGGCGACGTCGATTTTTTGTTCGGTAGACTCAGATTTTTCCAGCTCTGTTTCGGAGTGATTTACGGTATCATCTGAACAGCCCAAAAACTGGAATACAAACAGAAGGAAAAGAAATGGTAGAATGTATTTCATACTTGATGATTGCTTGAATAGGAACTGACCGATACTTCTTGATCCCATTGTAAATTATTCTGTGGATTAATTCAAACCAAAAAAAATGCTACGCCTAGTGATCAGAATTTTTCACGAATAACAAGTCGAGAAATTTCCATTTGCACAATCTCTTTTTTTTGTCATCTTTCTATAACCATTTGTACTTCGGGAGCTAATTGAGAGGCGTTTTGAATAAATTTGTTACTATTTTTTGCTTGTTTCTTTTATTCGCGGTAGTGTTTGGTAGTCATGTTTTTGCGCAGAATTTGAAGCTGAACGAAATCATGTCGTCCAACGACGCCACCCTGGCTGATGAGGACGGCGACTACGAAGACTGGATCGAAATTTTCAACTCCGGCGATGCACCGGTCAATCTCTCCGGATTTGGACTTTCGGATGATGCAGACGAACCATTCAAATGGACTTTCCCCGACATCACCATCCAGCCCGGTGATTTTATATTAGTTTGGGCATCGGATAAAGACCGATCCGTTCCCGGCGGCGAGCTTCATACAAATTATGGCGTGTCTGCGGGAGGCGAGGAAGTTTTTCTTACACACTCCAACGGCGACCTTTTGGATCAATCTCCCGAACGGGAACTTGGAAATGACATCTCTCTCGGCCGCCAGCCCGATGGCACCGGAGCCTGGTTTCTTTTTGATGAACCGACTCCCGGAGCAGCGAACGACACCGAATCCCTTGTTGAGCAGCTCGATCAACCTGTTCTTTCGCATGAGCCCGGGTTTTATAATTCTGCCTTCAACCTCGAACTTTCTCATGACGAAGAGGATGTCACGTTTCATTATACACTGAACGGATCTACTCCAACTGAAGAATCTTCCGTTTATTCTGGGCCAATTTCTATTTCCGACAGAAGCAGCCAGCCGAATTCTTACTCCACAATTCCTACAACATTTATGGGCGGATGGCACGGATTCAGAGAACCGGCCGGACTCATCCCAAAAAGTACGGTTATTCGAATACTGGCAGTAAAAGATGGGTTCCGCCCGGTAGAATCAACCCATACATTTTTCGTTTTCCCCGAGGGAAAGGGTAAACATGAACTGCCGGTCATCTCCATTGCTACCGACAGCCTGAACCTGTTTGGCCATGAACAGGGAATTTACGTTCCCGGCACGCATTATGAAGAAGGGGACGATGACACCGGCAATTATTACAAAACCGGCGACAACTGGGAACGGATATCCTCTTTCGAATTCTTTGATGATAACGGAGAACTCCGGGTCTCACAGAATATTGGTGTCAGAATCCACGGCGGTTTTACCCGTCGTTTTGCGCACAAAACCCTTCGCCTGTACGCTCGCGGAGAGTATGGGGAAGGCAGCATTAACTACCAAATATTTCCTGACCTTGAGTACAATGAATACGAACGCCTGCTACTGAGAAACTCCGGAAATGAACAAGGCTTTACGATGTTTCGCGATGCAGCTGCGCATACCATTGTCAGCCATTTTAATATGGATACTCAGGCACACCGGCCGTCTGTGGTGTACATCAACGGAGAGTACTGGGGCATTCACAACATCCGCGAAAGATTCGATGACAATTACCTCGAACGGGTGTACGGCGTAGACGGCGACAGGATTGATTACCTGACCGGTCGCTGGGAAATTCAGTATGGGAACAACTGGCCGTATCAAGGCATGGTAAACTTTATTGATTCCAAAGATCTCTCTGATGAAGCCAATATGGATTCGGTTAAAACTCTCATGGATATCGATAATTTCCTGGATTATTACACGGCTGAAATTTATCTCAATAATACCGATTGGCCTTTCGGCAATGTAGATTTTTGGCGGCTTCATGTGCCTTATGATGAACATGCGCCGGTGGGGCACGACGGCCGCTGGCGATGGATGATGTTTGATATGGATGTGGGCCTGGGATTTGGGGAAAGTGCAGATTACAATATGTTGAATCGGGTAACGCGGCGCTATTTGTTCGATGATGTAGAATGGCCAAATCTTATTATCTGGAATCTCCTGCAAAACGAAAACTTCAAATATGATTTCATCAACCGGATGGCCGACCACCTGAATACTTCATTCAGAACAGACCGCGTGATTGGAATTATCAATCGCCTTCAGGCACAAATTGAGCCGGAAATGCCACAATATATTCAGCGTTGGAGCCGGCCGGAGAGAATGAATCAATGGAATGGGTTTGTGAATGTTATGCGAACCTTTGCCGACGAACGTCCCGATCAGTTGCGTCAACATATCTTGAATCGTTTTGAGCTTGAATCCACCGCACCCGTTTCTGTGGATGTGAGTGATCCCGATCATGGAAATGTTGTTGTAAACTCTCTCTTGATTTCCCCCGAAACACCCGGCGTTGATGAAAATCCTTATCCGTGGAATGGGATCTATTTTTCAGGTGTGCCCATTACATTAAAAACCCGGCCGGAAACAGACTACTATCTGTCTCACTGGAATGTTGACGGCCGAGAGGTCTACTCATATGAACTAACCGTTTTACCGGATACAACTGAAAACATCACGGCGGTCTTTAAAGCTCTTGCTCTTTCCGATTTTGAAGCACACCAACTGTCCGAAGGCAACTACCGGTTCTCAGAATGGAATCCAAAATCGCCAGAGAGTACGTATCCCGCTTCCATGGCCTTTGTTTATATGGATGAAATTGATCCGGATTTGGACTCTTCGGTTGGAGGAATTA
This sequence comes from Rhodohalobacter sp. 614A, assembly GCF_021462415.1. NCBI lineage: Bacteria > Pseudomonadati > Balneolota > Balneolia > Balneolales > Balneolaceae > Rhodohalobacter > Rhodohalobacter sp. 614A. The sequence continues at coordinate 1,019,997 of NZ_JAKEDS010000001.1, read as the reverse complement.
CACAGGGAGTTTATAATTTGACTTCCAGAACACGAATCAATGGTCTTGGAGAAGACGGTTTTTCGTTTATCAATACGGGAAATGAAGACGGCAATCGCGGCTATCCGGGCAACCGGCTGGGCGGAGCCATTCTTTTTTTGAATACCGAAAACCAGGGATCTGTTCGGGTTGAGTGGACCGGCGGGACTATAGAACCCAATTCACGGATTTACAATCTCCGGCTTCAGTACCGAACGGATTCCGACGAACCCTTCAGGGATGTTCTTGATGAAAATGGCGATCCCGTTGAATATGAACGAAACGAAATGGAAGGACACACACAAACCATCGGCCCCGTTATACTTCCCAGCGATGCCGAAGACCAGCCCGGAGTGGAACTCCTTTGGAGATATTATTTCACAGGCCAGCAGGATGATGAAGTGAGCGGACAACGATCCATGCTTAACATTTCAGAAATTAGCGTGACTTCCGAACCATTGCTTGGTGGAGATCCTGGTCCGCCGCAGAAAGTGCGATTATATCAAAACTATCCGAACCCGTTTTATCCGAATACAAGAATCCGGTATGATGTGCCGCGAAATCTGCACGTTCGTATCGATCTTTTTTCAATTGACGGCCGTCATATCACCAAACTGGAAGACCGCCAGGCCGGACCCGGACGCCACCACATTGATGTGGATGTAACCTCTCTGGCCAGTGGAATCTATTTATACCGGTTGGTGACAGATGATTTTTCAGACATAAAAAAAATGAGTGTGGTGAAGTGAAACCGCTCTTTATGAATGATTCAATTTTTAAACAATGAAACTTTCCTCCTAACTCTTTGCTCCGCTTGTGCTCCCTATGAAGTTCATGAACCTATTGACCCTCGCTGGTCTGAGATTTCTCTTATTTGCATTTCTTTTTGTGTACTCCCCGACAGCGGTTTTTGGACAGGACCTTTATTTAAATGAGGTTATGTCTTCAAACGATTCCATCATTTCTGATGAAGACGGAGATTTCCAGGATTGGGTTGAAATTTATAATGCAGGCAGTGATACCATTCAACTGGCCGGATTTGGACTTTCGGATGACGAGGATGAGCCTTTTAAATGGACATTCCCTGACACAATTATTCAACCCAAAAATTTTATGCTGATCTGGGCGTCCAACAAAGAGAGAAATACTGCTGGGGGAGAACTTCATACCAATTTTGCAATTTCTGCTTCCGGTGAAACGGTCATTCTCACGCATCCGGACGGAACACAAGTTGATCAGCTCAGCCCTACAGAAATCCCATCTGATGTTTCCATTGGCCGTCAGCCAGACGGAACCGGCGACTGGGTCTTTTTTGACATGCCCACTCCAGGCATCTCAAACGATACAGAAAGTACCGGTGGCCAACTTGAACCGCCACAATTGTCTCATACACCGGGATTTTATACATCGCCGTTTGAATTGGAAATTTCACATCCCCAGGAAAATGTAACGATTTATTACACGCTGGACGGCTCCACTCCTGATGAAAACTCCGCCATATATTCCGGCCCCATTTCTATTATAAACCGCAGTAATGAGGCCAATAATATTTCAACCATTCGAACCAATCATGTCAGCGGATGGCTTCAGTCACAGGACCCCGCAGGGAATATCCTGAAGGGAACTGTATTGCGAATCAAAGCCGTAAAAGATGGATATCTTCCTGTTTTTTCAGGATCCACTTATTTTGTTTTTGATGATGGATCGGCCACACACAATCTCCCGGTGATTTCTCTGGCAACTGATAACCGGAACCTGTTTAGCGATGAAACCGGGATTTACGTTCCCGGCAATCGCTATGCAGACGGACGAGACGATACCGGCAATTACTACATGCACGGCGATGCCTGGGAGCGCGAAGCTTCCATGGAATTTTTTGAGCCAGATGGCCATCGTGGATTTTCCCAAAATGTAGGTCTGCGAATTCATGGAGGCTGGACGCGACGGTTACCGCAAAAAAGCCTTCGCGTGTACGCAAGAAGCGAATACGGAGAGAGCCGAATCAACTATCCTGTTTTTCCTGACCAGGATTATGAAACGTACGACCGCCTGATTCTCCGAAACTCCGGTAATGATTTTGGAATTACAATGATCCGGGATGCTGCAGCTCATCTTACAGTAAAGCATTTCAATATGGATACACAAGCTTACCGGCCGGCTGCTGTGTACATTAACGGGGAATACTGGGGCATTCATAACATTCGCGAACGGTTTGACGCCCACTACCTGGAGCGAGTGTACGGTATCGATCCCGATAATATCGACTACCTTTCCGGAAGGTGGACCGAAGAAGAGGGCAGCAATCAGGAGTATGCAGCACTTCTGCATTTTGTCGAAAATAAAGACCTGTCGCTCTCTCAAAACATGGGGCATGTTCGAAGAAAAATAGACCTTGATAACTTCATGGATTATTACACGGCAGAGGTTTATTTCGCGAATGTGGATTGGCCCCAAAATAATATGGAGTTCTGGAGATTGAGAGTTCCGTTTAAAGAAGACGCCCCACCCGGACATGACGGTCGCTGGCGGTGGATGTTTTACGATCTCGATCAGTCGTTTGCTTATGATGTGGGAACTGACGGAGCTATTCCCAAAGCATCGTTCGATATGATTGAATGGATACTGGCAGAAAAGAATCCCGAGAACAATCAAACATGGCCGGGCATGATTTTCAGAAGACTGGCCCAAAATCCAAACTTCAAAGACAATTTCATTAACCGGATTGCCGATCATCTCAATACATCTTTTCAAGCCGAAAGGATGACAGCTATCGTAGATAGTATAAAAACATTGATTGAGCCGGAGATGGAAAATCACATGGAACGGTGGATTTATCCGAAGGGTTACAATGCGTGGACAAAGAATCTGGATGAGCTGTACACGTTTATCCAACAGCGTCCAGAATATTTGCGCGAACATATCATGAATCATTTTGGGATTGACTCAACAAGTACGATTACGGTTGATTCCAGTCACCCATACCAAACGGATGTTCACGTCAACTCCCTGCACATTTCACCGGATACTCCTGGAATTTTACCCGATCCTTTTCCCTGGACAGGCACCTATTTTTCAGGCGTACCTGTTCTTTTAAATGTAGAAACAGGCCAGGAATTGGTTTTTAAATATTGGCAGGTAAACCATACAAAAGTTTATACTCCCAACATTGAAGTTCTGCCCGACACGGTTGATACAGCCACTGCCGTTTTTTCGGAAAGAGATTTTACCGAAATCACCCCGCATATTCTTGCTGATGGGGAATACCGGTTTTCTGAATGGAGTGATCAGGAACCAGCCGGTACTTATCCGAATTCGATGGCATTTGTTTATATGGATGAAGCCGATCCCGGTTTAGGAGCTTCCGTTGACGGATTTACTTTTGGTGAATACGATCTTGATTCGCGAACCCGCATCAATGGATTCGGCGAAGATGGATTTTCGTTCATCAACACAGGTAATGAAGATGGAAACCCGGGATATCCCGGTACACGGCTTGGCGGCGCTATTTTGGTTCTGAATACCGAAGGCCAGGATTCGGTGAATGTTGAGTGGTCCGCCGGAACGATGGAACCCAATTCAAGAATTTACAATCTACGTCTTCAGTACCGAACGGATCCGGATGAAGCCTTTCGGGATGTTCTGGATGATGCCGGAGATCCCGTTGAATATTCACGCAACGAAGTAGCGGGCCATTCTGAAGCCGTCAATCCCGTATTTCTTCCTCCTGATGCCGAAAAACAACCCCGGGTAGAACTCCTCTGGAGATACTATTATATCGGCCAGCGTGTGGATGAAGAGAGCGGTCAGCGATCGATGCTGAATATCTCAGAGATCCGGGTTACCTCTCAACTATTTACTGAAGAACCAGATCCCGAACCCGAGCCAGACCCTGTGCCGGAGAAGTTTTATCTGTATCAAAACTACCCGAATCCATTTTATCCGGAAACGAGAATCAGGTATGATTTGCCGCAGAATCAGCACGTTCAAATTGATCTTTTCTCCATTGATGGCCGTCATATAGCCAAACTGGAAGACCGCCCGGCCGAAGCGGGTTACCATTACATTGATATAGATCTTGGTTCGCTGGCCAGTGGAATTTATTTGTACAGGCTGGTTACGGATGATTTTTCTGATGTAAAAAAAATGAGTGTGGTGAAATGAAAAGTTCACTTCGAAGAGGGCTTTATAAACTCATTTCAAATCAGTATTCTTCATAGAAGTATCTTTTTGTTGAAGAGAGTATCGATAGTTCGTACGAGATTTTAGTGGCTTGGCATTTCCGCCACATTCTACCGGTATTCAGTTAGAAAACCGTTATGGACCAAACATTTCAAAGACAACGCTTTGAATTAAAGTACCGCATCAACGAGGTGAAGGCACAGGAAATTCGTTTCTTTGTGGAAAATTACCTTGAATGTGATCCATATGGGGCCAGTCAGCCAAACCGGTCGTATGCAATTTACAGTTTGTATCTCGACTCCCCCGGATTGAACACCTATCACAGAACAGTAAATGGCGACCGCAACCGTTTCAAACTTCGCCTCAGATATTACAACAGTGATGAATCTCCGGTTTTCTTTGAGATCAAACAGCGAAATAATCGAGTCATCCGCAAAAAACGCGCACAGGTTTACAGAACTGCCGTTCAGGATTTGTTGAATGGCCACGTTCCGACGAAAAGTCACCTGGTTGTAAAATCCTCGACTCAAATGGATGCACTTGAGCACTTTTGCATGTTGTCCGGAGAACTGCGGGCGACTCCCAAAATGCTGATAAGCTACTTTCGGGAAGCATACGAATCAGAAGATACAAATGATGTACGCTTAACGATGGATCGAAATATCCGTGCCTGCCGGGTTCACCAAAACAGAATTCCTGCATATTTAGATAACGAATTTTCCGTATTCGGAAATATGGTGATCCTGGAACTTAAGTTTACAAACCGATTTCCTGACTGGCTTCGCGAGCTAACGCAGAGGTTTCATCTGCGTCATGAATCGGCCTCAAAATATGTAGACAGTATTGAGCGTCTGCGGTTCAATAACATCGAAAACGGCATAAATTTTACACCTGTTTATCATGAGTGAATGGTTTCAATTTGGTGATACGGCACCCATCCCCACGGATTTGCCAACCCTGCTTTTAGGATTACTGCTCTCGTTTATGTGCGGGCAGATCCTCGCCTGGATTTACATGTACACCCATACCGGACTTTCTTATTCACGGAATTTTGTGAGCTCGCTTATCATCATTCCCATTACAGTAGCACTTGTCATGATGGTTCTGGACAACAATCTGATTACAGCCTTTAGTCTTCTCGCTGTTTTTGCGATCGTTCGTTTCAGAAATATTTTACGCGATACGCTTGATACGGCTTATATCCTTTCATTAATCGTGATTGGTATGGCCTGCGGCACTCAAAAATTTTCGACAGCTATTGTGGGCACGGCGGTTGCATCCCTGGCGTTGATTTTCATCTGGTTTACGAATTTTGGCTCGCGACAGAGATACGATTTAATTCTGAATCTCCAGTGGTCAGAGCCGCTTTCCCGCCTTAATTATCTTCAGCAATTCTTGAAACGCCATTCGTTAAAAACACGATTAGCATCCCAGCGGTCAGATGAAGAAATGGACAGAACACATCTCTCCTACCGCCTGTTGCTTCGCGATCCTGACAGAGTAGATTTGCTTCTGTCTGAAATCAAACAAATTGACGGCGTTTCGGATGTAAGCAGCATGCGTGCCGAAGACGAATCGGAGGTATAAAGCAATGGCAGAAAACACGTTTGAACCGATTCCAATTCCGAGAAAACAGCGCCTTCGTGAGTTCCGTGTTCGGGTACTACCAATTATTGTTTTTCTGTGCGTGGGAGTAGCCGTCATTTATCTTTGGCGGGATACCACAAGCCACCCCACACTCATCGGGCAAGTGGTTGGGGATCGCGCCGCCATTTCCAGCCCGGTCGATGGAACGCTGATCAATTTTTATTACGATGAGTTTAATGAGGTTCAGCAGGGTCAGCTCCTTGGGCAGGTATTTCCCCGGGACAGTGTTTTTCTCCGGGCACAGTTGAATTTGATTCAGTCTGAAATCGATCGAATCAAACAAACCCGTGAACCTGTGCTGGAAGAACAACGAGTACGGCTGAATCTTGAGGAGTTGAAAATCAACCAGATGGAAACACGAATTTCGTTGGCCCAGGCACAGCTTCTAAGGCAACAGGCCGAAGCGGAATATGAACGATTTGAAGACTTGTGGAATCGCGACCTGATTTCCAGGCAACGCTTTGATTCGGTCGAAACCAAACTCCAATTGTTTGAGGTTCAGGTTGATGAGTACCAAAATATGCTGGATTATTATTCCGACCGCATCGTTGAAATTGAAGAGTATACTTCCTATGCAGACCGAAGAGATAGAAATCCTGTTTTGGCAGCCATCAAAGTTCAGGAACAACAGATGGAGGCCATTCTTGCAGAGTTTGGTCCCACGCCATTTTATGCACCCATCAGCGGCGTAATCAGTTCTGTTCAAAACCGTACTGGAGAGTTTGTTTCACGCGGCGATTCTATCTTGGTAGTTGAATCACGTGTACCAAAGCATATCGTTGGATACGTCCGGCAGCCATTTGCGCAAACTCCTGAAGTCGGTATGAACGTTCAGGTGCGAACCCGAAAAGCAGACCGAACATTCTTTGAATCCACAATCGAGGAAGTCGGTGGACACATTCGTCTTTTGCAGCGGAACATCCAGAGACCCGGCGCCATTTTTGAGAGCGGTTTGCCCATAAAAATCGCCATGGCCGATTCGATTGATGTTCAACTCATGCCCGGCGAACTTGTGGATATTGTTTTAAGACCATAGAAATTCTCTATGCAATTGCCCGGCGCAACACGTTTAACTGCTCAAAAGCCTTTACCATTCCGGAACCATACCAGCTAAACCATTCGCCATTCACAAGAATTATACTTGTTCCTTTGCAAACATCACTCACTTCTTTGATGTGTTTTTCTTTAAAGGGATAAGGTTCACTGCTCAACAAAATGACGTCCGGTTTTTTGTAGGAAATTTCTTCCAGCGAAATATTTGGATAGCGGGTCTTATCCGCATAAACATTCCTGAGATTCCAATGATCCATAACAGAGTGAATGTAAGTATCTCCACCTACACTCATCCAGGGATCGCGCCAGATCATATATGCGGCGGTCATCGGTTTTTCATCGGGAACTCCTTCCATTCTCTCCTGAATTGTGTGAATCAGTTTTTTGGATTTCTCTTCCACACCGCATTTCCAACCAATATCATGAATGGTGAACAGCGCTTCGTTTATGTTCGACACTTCAGAGACATACACATCAAAATCGCGCTTTAGTTCTTCAATGTCTTCCCGTCGGTTTTCTTCTTTATTGGCGATGATGAGATCCGGTTCAATCTCCCGGATTTTATCCAACCTCGGATTTTTCGTTCCGCCAACAACCGGAACCTCTGCCACCTGATCTTTGGGATGAATACAAAACCGTGTCCTGCCGGAAACTTGCTCGCCAATCCCCAAATCAAACAGAAGTTCTGTCAGTGAAGGAACGAGACTTACGATTGAGTTTGGTGGCATATTGAGTTTGTTTTTTCTGCCCTCTTGATAGAGGAGTTCATTGTCAATCTTCCGGAATTCGCGTGGCCTGCCAGGCAACAGCTTTCCAGTGGCCATCGCGTTTTTGAAAAGTACCGGTGTTGTAGAATTCCATTCGTTCCGGCTCTCCCGGCAAATCTGAAATGGCAACCAGTTTAAACGCAACAACGGCTATGTCATCAAATAAACGAATCTGCGTTTCTTCGGCATGATATTTTGGCGTATCGGAATGGATTGAATCGTCGCTACTCCTGAGGCCGTCCATGATCTCCTTTTTGGCAACCCGCTCTCCATTTGAACTTGTGTAAATCAAGTCCTCTGCCCAAAACCGGTTGTGGATTTCTGCATCATTTGAAGAGGCGCCATCCAGGAATTCAGTCAGTAGGTTTTCCAGGGTCTCTTTCTCATTCGCTTCTTGCGCAAAAGCGGCCGGAATCAGAAAAAATAGGATTAGTACGAACGTTATTATTCTCTTCATACGCTGAACATTTCATTGTTAAGAGTCGATTTTTAATCTAACAAATTGATATCAGAACCTCTGCAAAAGCTTTGATTAAAAGCAGAATTTTTTCCGATTTTCACAAAATAATTGACTCCATACTTCCGTCTTATTACAATAGTACTGGTATTCTTTTCTTTCAATTGATGGGGTGAACCTATGAACACTCACATTTCTTCTCGCTTTTTGAAGGTATCAATGGCCTTTCTTTTTTCACTTTTGATACCGTTGAGCCTCTGTGCTCAGACATATACACCCAAAAGCCTTCATAACGGGCCTTCCTGGGCGCCAAACGGAATGGTGATTGCTTACTCTGCGGCTCATTCAGGCGATTATAATGTTTACACTATTGATATCTGGAGCATGGAACAGCAACAAATTACCAATCATCCGGCCAATGATATTTATCCCGAATGGGCTCCGAATGGCGAATGGCTGGCGTTTTATTCCGACCGCCCAAGCGAAATTCCGCCCTTCGCTCCCGATACCGTCATTTATAATGTAAAAGGCCTTTACGAAACTTATGCCCGCGATGGATACCGCCCATCATGGTCGCCTAAAGGCGATATAATTGTTGCTCATTTCAAGAGCGAAGAGGGCGATTACGAAATCTATACGATGAACCGCCAGGGAAAAGACCGGGTGCCCATTACGAATAATCTCGCAACGGATGTTCATCCAAGATTCTCTTCCGATGGGGAAAAAATCGTGTTCATTTCCGACCGGGATTATCGCCCAGAAATTTATGTCATGAATAAAGACGGTTCCGACCAAACCCGTCTTACCAATTCCGACTCGTATGATATTGATGCGGTATGGTCACCCGATGGAAAGCAAATTGCTTTTATCTCCAACCGACTCGGTTCGTTTGATATTTTTGTGATGAATGCTGACGGCTCAAATATGAAACTTTTAACGAAGAATTCTCCATCCATTGATATTGCCCCGGTTTGGTCGCCGAAAGGAGATAAAATTCTCTTCTCTTCAAACCGGTCTGGTTATTTTGATCTTTATGTGATGGATATGAAGAGTGAAGAAATCACCCAGCTAACGAATTCCAGTTATCATGAGTTTTATGGCTCATGGTCTCCCAACGGAAGTCGGATTGCCTATCTTTCTACCGAACACGGTGAGCCTCATCTCTTTTTGATGAATGCCGATGGCCGGCGTAAAAGGCAGTTGACGAAATGATAGAATTACGCGCGATCTCTCCAATAATCTGGTTCTCTGCGCAAGTGCATTACAGCTACTATAAAAATTTGTTCTTCTTTCGAATCAAAATGATATAAAACACCAAAAGGAAACCGAGACAACAGAATTCTTCGAATATTTTTACTTACTCTCGTCCAAGATTCAGAGTGGAAGCTATAGTTCATTTTGAAAATCGGCGTTGAATTCTATCAAAAACCCGATCCCCCTCGATTGCCTTTACTTTACCAGACTTTATTTCTTTCAGTCTCTCTTCGGCTATGTCAATCCATCTTTTTTCAATATTTGCATCAACTGGATTTAATGATTCCAGAACAGATTCCGCAACCATTGCTCTTTCTTCAACAGGGAGCGATTCGATTTCCTTGATCAGCTTTTTTGTGGATGATTCACTCATGAGATCAATACTAATAAAGTTCATGCTCTTTTAGAATAACGAGCTTCTACTGCTATTATTCAACTTCTATAAATTTACTGTTTAATTCTTGTATCTTTAGCCACATCAAAAAAGAATTTATACATGTCTAAAGAAGTAGAATCATATAAACTTGGTGATATTCAGGTTGTTATCACAGAGACGGAAGAACCCAATAAACTAAGTGTGGACTGTAACGACGGAAATTATCATTCCGAATTTACGGTCAGCCGTTATGAATTTCAGAATTACAAGCGGCATATGAATCAAAAGATCACAAAAGCGTACAAGCAGCAGTATGAAGGGGAGTGAATTCCATTTCACAAAATCAACATTGCATCCCCAAAAGAGTAAAATCGATATTTTTCCTCAACTGCATGCTGATAAATTTGCCTCGATTCTTCCAGGCTTGTAAAGGCTGAAACCAACATCAGAAGTGTACTTTTTGGCAAGTGAAAGTTGGTGATGAGATGGTCAACTGATTTGAACTTGTACCCCGGAGTAATAAAAATATCTGTATCTCCTGAACAGGCTCTGAATTTTCCCTCCTCCTTCGGGGCCGATTCCAAAACCCGGACACTTGTTGTTCCAACTGCCGTTATACTTTTGGCTTGATTGAGTTCCGTTGCCTGCTTTTTTGTAATCCGAAACCACTCACTATGCATGATGTGATCTTCAATTTTTTCGGCTTTAACCGGAGCGAATGTTCCCAAACCCACGTGCAGGGTTACTTCTTTCTTTTCAATCCCCTGATTTTTCAGTTTCTCCAACAGTTCCGGCGTGAAATGTAGGCCGGCCGTTGGCGCCGCTTTACTTCCCTGGTCTTTGGCATACACGGTTTGATAGCGATCGGCCAAGGATTCGTCCCGTTCTATGTACGGCGGGAAGGGCGTGTGTTTGAATGGACCGAAAGCAGGATCATCCAAAGAATGAGAAAGCCGGATAATTCTTAGTCCATCTTCGGTGATCTCTTTCGTTTCGGCTGAGAGTTGATCCGTAAGTGCTATTTTCTTGCCGGTCTTGAACTTTTTTCCCGGACGAACCATTGCTTCAACGGTTTTGCCATCAATGGCTTTGGTGACAAAAATCTCAACTTTACCCTCATTGAACAATAAACGGCATTTCTCAACTTTGCTGTTATTTACTACTAAAGAGGTTGCTTCGGGAAGGTAATTGCCGATGTTGTAAAAAAAATCGTCCGTAATTTTTTGGGTGGATCGATTGTAGATCAACAGCCGGGAGTGATCGCGGGGAGTGGCTGGTTTTTGGGCAATCAGTTCTTCGGGGAGGTCGTAATCAAAGTCGTCGAGAGTTAAAGACAAGGAAGAATAGTTTTATATAATATCTGAATTCTTGTATCCTTTCAATGGGGTTTAGTCCACCAAAACGCCGTACGCCTTTTTCACCTCTTCCATAATTCCGTCCGGGCCAATTCCTACTTCATCATGAAGTTCCCGTTGAGTTCCGTGCTCAACAATTCTATCCGGAACACCCATGATTTTGACCGGAATTCCGGCGCCTTTTTCAACCACATATTCGGCAACGGCTGAGCCAAATCCACCAAGAATAGTTCCATCTTCAATCGTAATAATCTTCTCATAATTGGCAAGAACATGATCGATCAATTCCGTGTCCAGCGGCTTGGCAAATCGCATATCGAAATGCCCTGGGTTGATTTCTTCTTTTTCAAGTTCGGTTCGGGCTTCAAGCACATAGTTTCCAATAGGGCCAAAACTCAGAATCGCTACTTTCTCACCCTCAGAAATAATTCGGCCTTTTCCTAACTCGACATCATGAAACTCTTTTCGCACATCCATTCCGGTTGATCTGCCCCGTGGATATCGAATGGCCCAGGCTGCTTCGTTGTATTCTGATGCAGTGTAAAGCATATCGCGAAGTTCCTGTTCATTCATCGGCGAAGAAACCACCATATTTGGAAGAGCCCGCAAATAGGAAATATCATACAATCCGTGATGTGTGGGGCCATCGGCGCCGACAAGACCGGCGCGGTCAATACAAAAAACAACAGGCAACTTCTGAATAGCCACATCATGAACCACCTGATCATACCCACGTTGCAAAAACGTAGAGTAAAGAGCAGCAAATGCTTTCTTTCCTTCTGCCGCCAGTCCGGCTGCAAAAGTAACGGCGTGCTGTTCGGCAATGCTTACATCAAATGCACGGTCCGGGAATCTGTTCATCATTGGCCAAAGGCTTGAACCGCTGGGCATAGCCGGGGTAATGGCCACGATATCTTCATTCTCTTCGGCCAGTTCAACCAGAGCCTGCCCGAAAACATCCTGGTATTTTGGCGGTTGTTCTTTTGTCTTTTTCGGGGCTGAAAGTGGCTGGCCGGTAATTTTGTCAAATGGACTACTTTGAGCGTGCCATTTGGTTTGCTCCCGTTCAGCCGGTGCAAATCCCTTGCCTTTTACCGTTACGATGTGGAGCAATTTTGGACCGGATACCGTTTTCAGATCTTCAAGGTGACGACGAAGGCCATCTACATTGTGTCCATCAATCGGGCCATAATATTTAAAACCTAATGCCTGGAAAAGTGCGCCGGGAGTGATCGCTGCAGTCATGGCACGTTCCAGTTTTGAAGCCACTTTGCGCATTTTGTCACCGGCCGATTTAAAATGACCGAGCAGATCATAAATCTCATCCCGCATTTTATTGAATGTCTTACTCGTGGTAATCTCGGCAAGATATTCTTTGAGGGCACCTACATTGGGATCAATCGACATGTTGTTGTCATTCAAAATCACCAGCATGTCGGATTTGAGAGCACCGGCATTATTCAGCGCTTCAAAAGCCATTCCGCCGGTCATAGCTCCATCGCCAATCACAGAAACCACTTTATTTTTTCCTTTATTTAAATCCCGCGCAATCGCCATTCCCAATCCGGCTGAAATGGATGTACTGGAATGGCCAACACCAAAAGTATCATACTCGCTTTCGGTTCGTTTCGGAAATCCTGAAAGCCCCTGGTATCTCCGGTTGGTATGGAACTCCTCACGCCGACCCGTTAAAATTTTATGCCCGTATGCCTGGTGACCAACATCCCAAACAATCTTATCTTCGGGTGTATTGTACACATAATGGAGAGCAACGGTCAATTCAACCACGCCAAGGCTTGCACCAAAGTGCCCGCCGTGGACAGAAACCATATCAATGATAAACTGCCGGAGTTCATCACAGACTTCCTGCAGTTGTTCGGGCTTTAATTGCTTAAGGTCGTCTGGAGTGTGAATATCTTTCAGCAGCGATCCCGGTTCAGGTTTGTAAAGTTCATCCATAATCGTTGATTAAGTCTCTTTGTCTGTATTCTTGGATTGATCAATCTGTTCTATTTTGAGTGCAGCATTTTCAAGTGTTTCTGAACAAATTTTTGAAAGCCGGAGACCTTCTTCATAGAGTTCAACAGATTTTTCAAGAGTAATTTCCTGGCTGCTCAGTTTTTCAACTATTGCTTCCAACTTCACTAAAGCTTCTTCGAAACTCGGGCGTTCCTTTTCTGACATATTTATTCTGATTGATGTGGTGCAACGAAAATAAGCCTCTTATCGAATAGCATCAAACCAAAAGAGTATATAGAAAATACGAAGAAATGTTCTCTGTGGATATTTGTTTTTTGCCCGACAGATAAAAGATTAGATATTCCTTCCTATAGGGCTGGTTTTCGACTATATCTGCGTCTTCAAAACCAAAACTTGATGATGATTCCCTCCTGATAAAAGTCACCTATATATTTGCCTGTCAACTACTTGTCGGCTACTTTCCAATCACCAAAAATTTTATTCAATGTATACGTTTCAGCTTGATCTTTAGTGAGAATATGAGACCAATCCACACGGGATTCGGCCTTAAAACCGGAACCTGAATTCCCATACTCTCCATAATAAACGGTGGTTTCTGCTTCCGGTTTTCCCCAATTGTGCCAACCTTTGGGGATAATATGATCGCCCATCTTGCTATTTAAAAACACCGTTCGTGCAAAATTTCTCCAGGGACGCCCCAAATACACTTTTGTAACACCTTCCGCAGCGGTTAACCGACAATTTTTAAAAACCAGTCCGTGTTTACTGCTTTCCGGAGTTGAAGCGGCTGTGATGTATGAATTGCCTTTTGAATGGAGAGTACAATTTTCAAAAACGGCAGTGGCTTCCCCAAAAATAAAATCTGTGGTACCTTCGATATAGCAATCTTTAAAATATTGGCGAGCTCCATCTCCGGAGACAAAAACCGTATCCTGATTTCCTAAAATTCGGCAATTATTAAATGAAACGCGGTCAGCCTCTACATGAAGAGCTACGGCCTGGCCAACTTTTCCCGCTGTATTTTCGATTGTAAGATTTTCGGCATGAAAGTCATTTGCTTCAACCAGTACTGTGTACGTAAAAAATGTGCTGTTTCGTCCGCGGTCAATTTTATCAAAATAATCGTCATACGTAATGATTGTTTTCTCTTTACTTTCGCCAATCAACGACAGGTTGGTATTCCAGGAATGTACCTTCACTTTCTCTTTGTAGATTCCATCTTTGATGTAAATCGTGATTCGTTCGGATGGAAATGACTTCGTATCATCAATTGCCGCCTGAATGGTTTTGTAATCGCCACTTCCATCTTTCGCAACCACCATTTCCGTTTTGTATTGAGCCAGAGCATTTGCTGTTATCAACCCAAATAGCAATAAAAAAAGAGCCGTTCTTTTATACATCATACTTGTTTATGTTAACGATTCATTCTTCTGAGAAAATGTGCGGATTTTCGAAAATTATTCAATCTTGATACGTTCCAGCGGATTCCATCCACCAAAAATATTTTCAAGAGTATATTTTTCAGCCTCTTCATCTGTCAGCTGCTTTGCCCAGGGAACTCGTTGATCTGGCTGAAATCCCGGACCTGAATTCTTGTATTCAGCATACAGAACGGTTTCTTCTCTATCGGGTTCATTCCAGTTATGCCAGCCCTCCGGTTTAATGATATTTTCCAGATAACTGTTCATAATGACCACCTCCGCATACGAACGCCATGGCCGGCCAAAGTAATAGGATTCATCGGCCGCATTTCCTGTAATGCGGCTGTTCATAATCACATATCCAAATTCATTCTCTTCGGGAGTTGAAGCCGCTGTGATGTAGCTCCCGCCTGGTTTACAGAAAATCTCACAATGATCGAATACAGCCGTAGAAGCGCCAAAGATAAAATCGGTTGCACCTTCTATGTAGCTATCCAGATAGTACTGCCGGCTGTCGCTCCCGTTTGTATAAAGTGTGTCCTGAAATCCCAAAAACCGACAATTGACAAACACGGCTTTATCGCCATTGACCCGAAGAGCCACGGCCTGACCTACATCTCCGGCCGAATTTTCAAATGTGATATTGTATGCTGTAAAGTTATCTCCGAACAGAAAAAAACTGGACGAACCAGTGGTGCCCAGTTCTTCCCCGAAACGATTTGTTTTAGATGCATAATCGTCATATGTGAGAATGGTTTGCTTCACATCCTCCCCGATAAAAGTGACATTGGTTTTGGAATCAGGCAGAACGATTTTCTCTTTGTAGACGCCTTTCTTGATGAATATGGTCGTTTCATTTTTGCGGAAATCCGGTACAGCCATAATGGCTTTCTGCACCGTTGTAAAATCTCCGCTTCCGTCTTGGGCTACTACAAAATCATAGCTTTCATATTGTGCAAAAGCGGTGCTCCACATATACAAAATCATACAAAAACTAATCAGAGCAGCTCGTCTCATCACTTTTTAATTTGATTGAATAATTTCATTCTCATCCACATTTGGGCCGATATGTATATTTTCGCCTGTATTCACAAAGCGAACATTCTTTAATTGAATGCCTTCTGTAAATGGTCCCGTAACTCTGAGGCCGGTATGATTTTCTGCTGACTGATGGTATCCAAAATCGACATCTTCAAATTGTAGATTATGTACATTATTCAGCAGCAAAATGGGGCCTTCATGAACTTTTATGTTCACATTCTTCATGGTAATTTGATCGGAATCAATAATCATCCCGCCTCGCTGCGATGTCAATTCTATGTTTTCGAGACTCACATTTTCTACATTCATTTCCGGCAAACCCTGAATCCACATCGTGGTTTGGGAATTATAGGAATAAATATTTTTGATGTTGATATTTCTGAATTGTGGCGTTTCTTCATTAACCTCAGGAATCTCTTCCTGCAATTTTTTCATGTCCACCACTTCTGCTTTTTGATTCAGTGAGGGTGCTTCTCCGCCGTAGTAAAGATTGAATCGAATGGGCTCCGTTACAATATCCTGCATATAGATATTATGGATGTCAATATTCTCAACGATACCGCCGCGCCCCCGTGTACTTTTGAAACGAATGCCCGTATCCGATCCGATAAAATTCATGTCTGATACCGCTATATTACGCACTCCACCCGACATTTCACTCCCAACTACAAATCCGCCATGAGCTTTGTACACGGTGTTTTCACGAATGATTACATTCTCGGTAGGAATTCCGCGGCGGCGGCCGTCTTCATTTTTTCCCGATTTGATGCAAATAGCATCGTCTCCCACATCAAAACTGTTGTTATAAATCACCACATTTTTGGATGATTCCAGATCAAGTCCGTCACCATTCCACGCATATTCGGGATTGCGAACCGTAAGATTCCGAATGATGATATTCTCGCTCATTAACGGATGCAGCATCCATGCCGGAGAATTTTGAAACGTCACGCCATCGAGAAGAATATTCTTGCTTTCGCGAATACTCAACATCACCGGGCGCAGGAATTCTTTATATGGTTTGAGTCCTTCTTTGGTGGTGGCGGTAGTCGGAACATTAAAATTAAACTGTTGATGGGCTTCCATATACTTTTCACTGGGATACCATCGCTCACCATCCTCGGAAACAATACCACCAGAAGCAACACGCTTTTTCCATTGAGCCCTGTTCAAATCTCCTTTTCGAACGCCTCTCCAGGAGTCTCCGGCTCCATCAAAAATACCTTCGCCTGTAATGGCTACATTTTCCAGTCCTTTTCCATAAATCGGTGAAATGGCCCGCCATGTATCCAAACCTTCAAAACTGGTTTCAATCAACGGATACAGATCTTTATCATCGCTAAACAGAATCAGTGCTCCGTTTTCGGTATGGAGATTTACATTACTTTGCAGGATGATCGGACCTGTTTTCCAGATTCCACGCGGAATAACGACGCGCCCTCCGCCCTGTTCCGAAACATGCTCAATAGCCTTTCGAAAGGCATCGGTGTTGAGGGTACTGCCATCAGGGACAGCTCCAAAATCAACCACGTTTACTGTGTAATCCGGAAATTCCGGCACGGTAACTTTGGGCATTTCAAACGAAATATTATCATAAAAAGAATCCGGTACCGGCTGAAAATAGTCCGACTGGCTAAATGATTTCTCTATAGAGAAACCTGTAAAAATTATTGTCAGAAGTAATAAAGAAAGGTTTTTTCGAAATTGTGGCGACATAGACTGATTTTTTTGATGTGATATCTGTAAAATGAATTCAAATTTATTCCTGAGAGTGATTTACAATCCTTTCTGCGAGATCCAGCTCCAGGTCGCGAATTCCCTGTAATGCAAGCTCCGCCATTCTTCGGGCACCGTATTCGCTGAAATGAGTATTGTCTTCAACACCTTCAGGATAGCTCGGATGTTGACCTGGCTTCAAATGGTTGTACAGAAATACCGATTTTTCAGGACCGAGACTTTTTAGCAAAGCCTGACTTTTTTGATCAAGATCGATTAGCGGAACATCCATCTTATTGGCCACCTCCCGCATCAATTCCGCATATTTGGCATGTGTATCATTCAAATGCTCGTTCTCATCAAAATGGCGGCGGGCGATGGGAGTCAGCAGTACAGGAATGGCACCTTTTTCACGCGACTCAGACACATATTTTCTAAGATTTTTCTGATACTGATCGGGCTGCGTGTACTGCTCTTTTGTGGGAACTTCATCGTTATGAGCAAACTGAATGAAAACATAATCTCCCGCTTTCAGGTTGTCCACAATGGGTTGCCACCGTCCTTCTTCTAAAAATGTTCGCGTGCTCCGTCCATTTTTTGCGTGATTTTCTACCGTAACGGTTTCATCAAAAAATGTAGAAAAGGGCATGCCCCAACCCGTTTCGGGATACGCCCGCACCTCTTTTTGAGACATGGTAGAATCTCCCACTAAATATACAGTTACCGGTTTGGGTTGATGACTTACACATAATGGAAGCAGCAGGCTGATCACTAAAGAAGTCCGTAACCCTGATAATCCTGTAAAGAGATTCTCCATCATGAAAAACCTGTTTGGCCTACTTGGTGATTCGAAACCAGTCGAAATCGGCAAATCCCGAATCATAATTTTCAAAGGGTCGGGACGCAAAAATTCCGACTTTTGCTCCAATCCATCCGCCGGGACGAGCCTTGAACGATTCGCCAATGCTGGTAAAGTCTTTTCCATCTGTGCTATAACTAAATGCACATTGTACATCTCCTTTTTCGCCAGTTATTTTCACACGAAACCACAGCTCATTCGTGTCAACATACTCTCCCGCTACTTCTTCCTCTGCTCCGCTGTTATCTGCTTCGTGAGCAACCGTTTGTGAAATATAGAATCCTTTTTCATCCATATCTTTTACAGAGAGATAGGAATAGTCGCGTCCCATAATGATGAGTCCGGTTTCCTCTCCTACTTCTTCATCGGAAGGATGGAATTCCAATTTTGTGGTTGCTGTAAATTCCTGAGCCGGAAACTTTTGGAGTAACAGGTGGGGAACATCCCAATAGTTGGTAAAATCTTCCGGAACACGGGTAGAGAACAATCTCAACTTATCAGAATTTCCATGCGGAAAAGCCCAGTACACTTCCGGATTGGCCTGCCACTGCCATTGAAGGCCGATTTCATTTGAATCAAATTCATCTGAATCTGCCGGTGTCTGAACCGGATATGTTTCTCCAACATCCGGTTTTTGATGCGTGGTTACCGGTTCGCCGATCCCATCATCATTGATATCTTCTCCCATCATGGGCCAGTCGTCTTCCCAATGAACCGGATTCAGATGTACAATTCTTCCGTAAGCTCCCTGATCACTAAAATGAACAAACCAGTATTCGCCGTTTGGAGTATCAACCAGACCGCCTTGATGTGGACCGTTGATTTCAGTATTTCCCTGATGAAGTACGATTTTTTCTTCATACGGTCCCAGTGGATTTTCAGACCGCATGGCCAGCTGCCAGCCAAATTCTACCCCGCCAGCCGGCGCAAGGATGTAGTAATAATCGCCATGCTGATAAAATTTTGGACCTTCCACCGTCGGATGCTCGTCATGTCCGTCGAATACAAGTACAGGCTCGCCGATCAAACCGGTTCCGTCCACTTTCATCTCCTGGGCAACCAAAATACTATTGATACCAGCCCGGCTACGTGCAAATGCATGAACCAGATAGGCATTTCCTTCATCATCCCAGAGGGGTGAAGCATCTATCAAACCTTTTCCTTCTTTAACCAGCGTGGGTTTGGTCCATTCCCCTGCGGGATCGTCTGTTTTTACCATATAAATTCCAAAATCCGGATCGCCCCAATAGATATAGAACTCTCCGTTATAATAACGGAAACTGGGCGCCCAAACTCCCTGCCCGTGCCGCGGTGTTTTAAAATGTTCGATTGGATATTGCCGTGGCAGAGCGTGGTTAATAATTTCCCAATTCACCAAATCTTTTGAGTGCAGTACCGGCAAACCGGGAACGACATTAAAACTGGAGGCGGTCATATAAAAATCATCGCCAACCCGCACCACATCAGGATCAGAGTAGTCGGCATGAATAATGGGATTGGTATAGGTACCATCGCCATTATCTCCCGTCCAAACATCAGATACAAAAGGCTCGTCTGATTGGGCGATGGAAGTGGTTACAGCTCCTAAAAAAATCAATGGCACCAGAAACCAGGATTTTAGATTTTTGAACATTGGCATAAATACTTGGATTGGGTGATTACTGTTCTTGTCATTCATTTGTTTAAACTCGATTCTGTGATTGGCTTTACTAATTCATTCAGATACAATTCCACATTTGTATATTCGTCATCAAGGTCAAATTTTGCGGCATCGGATTCGTCGTGGGCGTTCAGTCCATTTCTGTTTTCCCATTCATCTGGCATTCCATCTCGATCGGTATCTTGTGGCGCTGGTCTTGCTCGTAACTCAGGCCATCCGCCTACTTCTTTTTGGGAATCAATAATTCCCGGTTTTTTGCTTCTGGTTCCTGTGTAGGTTGCCGTACCGGTTCGAACTTCTGTTACAACCCGATTGTCTACAGCATCTCTTTGTAAACTGGCACCGGCATGCTCAAGCACTTTTTCAAATGCTTTTTTGGGTGATTGTTCGGTAATGGAATCATATGCAAATGGAGAGGATTGATAGACAGAATCCGGATGTTCACACTGCACCCCGCCATTCCAATTGTCAGCGGTTATTTCCGGTGAGCCTTCAACGAAATTCCCCGACACATAAAATTTACCATAAGGGCGTGACGGATTTATGATTCGCCCTGCAATCTTCTTTGGGGTGGCCGGACCCGGCTTATAATAATTCTTTACGATATTATGCTGGCCGTCCTCTCCGCCATAGGCACTATTTCCCACCCAGTTGTAAATAACATTATTTCGAAAATCAACTTGTCGGTTTGGAATATCACTTTCGTAATTAGAGCCCGAAAAACGAGGGTTCCGACTGTTGTGATGTGCCAGTAAATTGTGATGAAAACTTCCTTTCACGGCTCCCCAGATCCCGCCGTAACCATGAGCTCCTTTTGAATGAGCCGACTGATTCAGGCTTTCGGAAATAATATTCCACTGCAGAGTTACATTTTCATTCGTATAGAAAGAAGCGGCTTCATCTACGGCCCAACTGATGGAACAATGATCGAGTATAAAATTCTTGATTCCGCGACCTTCAATAGCATCTGTTTCCAGCTCATGAATATCTCCCAGCCGAAATCGGACATAGCGAATAATCACATTATCGGCACTCACTTCAACCGGATAATCTTTGATGGTAATTCCGTCACCCGGAGCTGTTTGCCCTGCAATTGTCAAATTTCCATGTTTAATTTCCAGTCGCGATTGAAGAGAAATATTGCCGGAAATTCCGAAAATAATGATTCGCGGCCCTTCGGTTTCGATAGCAGCCCGCAAACTGCCCGAACCACTATCATTAAGATTGGTCACATAGATTACTTTTCCTCCGCGGCCACCTGTGGTATATTTTCCAAAACCTTCAGCACCTGGAAATGCCGGCGTTTGTGCGGAGGAAACCTCGGCTAAAACCATTGGCAGACAACCAAGAAATGCTATGATTACAAATTTAAAACCGAATTTCATATGTACTGCCTGTTTCCGTTTTAATTTCATCATACTTATTACTGCTGTAAAGCAAATCCATATCCACTGTTAGCGAATGATTGTCTCTATGTGATTCGGCTTTAGTGAAATCTGATTTTCACACTCGCTACGGAGTGATTTTTTGACCGTTGATTTGAAAGTTTTCAAATTCCATATCCCTGGCATGGTTCACTTCCATTGGGATTTCAACGCCTTCAATAGAACTGTTAATCACTTTCAGACCTGTAACCGGCGATTCTTCATAGGCTTCAATCAAAATGCCATACTTTCCGCCTTGCTTAACCGTAAGATTTTCAACCACAATATTTCTGATGGTTGGCATATAATCTCCCGGTGGTTCATAAAACATATTTGCGCGGATAGCGGCTTCTTTATACTGGCCCACTTCAATATCTTTTAAGTAGATATTTTCGGTGATTCCACCCCGGCGGGAACTGGTTTTAATGCGTAACACCCGATCCAGATTCGGGCTATCCATTTGAATATTTCGTGCGAAAACATTCCGAACACCTCCGGAAATTTCGCTTCCCATTACAATACCGCCGTGGCCTTCTTTCATTACCGAATTTTCAATCACAATATTTTCTGACGGAACTGCAATACGCCGGCCATCCTGGTTCCGGCCCGATTTGATCGCGATACAATCATCCCCCGTATCAAAATAGCTGTTTGTGATCAACACATTTTTTGAGGATTCCGGGTTTACACCGTCATTATTCGGCCCCAGCGTTTCGATATGTATTCCATCAACTGTAATATTTTCACTGAGTACGGGGTGTACATTCCACATCGGCGAGCGTAGCAGAGTCACTCCCGAAATCAGAATATTTTTACTGTTGTAAAACTGTATAAAGTTTGGGCGCAGATAAAATCCATCGCCAAATACACGCTCCTCAGGGGGAACTTGCTCAGCGTTTAGCACGTGCAGCGAATCTCGCCCGGCAAACTGATTCGGCTGCCCTTCTTCCCAGCCATCTTCCACATTTCCTTTCCATGGCCACCAATGTTCGTTTGAAGCGTTGCCATCCAGAGTTCCATTCCCCGTAATGGCGATATTTTCTTTCCCATTTGCATAAATAAATGATGAGTAGTTCATCAATTCCATTCCTTCCCAGCGGGTAAATACCACAGGCAAATAATCATCCGGATCCTGGCTGAACAGAATGGTTGCATCGTCTTCCAAATGTAAATTTACGTTGCTTTGCAGATGAATGGCGCCGGTTAGAAAGGTACCGTTTGGGACAAGCACCGTCCCTCCTCCGGCCTCACTGGCCGCTGCAATGGCCTTTCGAAATGCATCGGTATTTTTGATTTCACCGCCTTCTTCTGCACCAAAATCAACAATATTAAATGTGGTATCTGGAAATTCGGGAACGACAATCTGAGCTTTGATCTGTTCAGCTTTTAGCCACGGATCGTCCGCTGTTTGGCTCTCACTTTCAGAACAGCCGTTTATTAAAAACAGAGCTATAACTGGAAAAATTAGCGACCGATACTTTTTGATGTTATCTCTAAACTTCATGTTTTATTTGTTGATAAATGTTTTGGATACGTCCGCCTGGTTATTTGTTCATCTCCAGGCTTGCCATTATAAATGGTCCGACGGCTTTGGGATCGTTGGAGCGAACCAGTTCATTGATATAGTATTCATACTTTCCGCTTCGTGGTGGCTCTCCCCCCAAACCGGCAACGGCACAAACATTGGTAATTTCGACGATACCATTTTCATCTACTTCGATAAATTCAGACAGAATTCCTTCCCAGCCTCTTTCTGCAATATCCATGTACTTTTCATCGATATAGCCATTATTTACGGCCTTTGCGATGGAATACACATACATGGTAGACGCTGAAGATTCGAGATAATTTCCTTCCTGATCACCTTTGTCAACAACCTGATACCATACACCAGCTTCTTTATCCTGGTATTTTTCCAGGGCAATGACCAGCTCCTCAAAAATATCAATCAGCTTATCTCTCTTTGGATGATCGGACGGGAAGTAGTCCAGCACATCTACGATGGCCATGGCATACCAGCCAATGGCCCGTCCCCAAAACTCTGCGGAACGGCCGGTTTCCTCATCTGACCATACTTGTAACCTGCTTTCATCCCAGCCGTGATAAAGCAACCCGGTTTCGTCATCACGAAGATGTTTATCCATTAAAATGAGTTGTTTTGCTACATCGTCAAAACCGGCAGCATCGTTATGACGTTGAGAATATTCTGCATAAAACGGTGAGCCCATGTACGCCCCATCCAACCACATTTGCCACGGATAACGGAGTTTGTGCCAAAATCCGCCTTCGGTAGTTCTGGGTTGCCATTCGAGTTGGCGACGCAATGTTTCAAGTGCTGTTTTGTATTTTTCTTTGCCCGTCTCTTCATACAGCATAAAAAGAACCCGGCCCGGATTTACCCGGTCAATATTGAAATTTCGGGGATCATATCGTTCGATGGTTCCATCCTCGTAAATCATCTGGTCGTAGTAGCTCTTGATATAATCCAGGTATTTGTCCTCGCCATTTTTGCGCCAAATCCGTTCAAACGCTTTTAACATCAATCCGTGAGTATATTCCCATTTTGGGGCTTCCTGAAAATCGAGAAGGCGTGGATCGGGATTTCTTTCCATCACAGACAGAGCCATTCGTTCTGACCATGGCAGGGATTCTGATATTTCTTGGGCGGGTTGAGCTGAAACAACCGATATGCACACAAATGATAAAATGACTGTGAAAATACTAAATCTGTATAGGTACATAGATTTTCTTATTCAATGTGATCTTGTTTTTTATCTGATGTATAAATAGCATGCAGGACAAAAGCTTAAGCCTGCATGCTATTTTAACAGATACGTTTTATTGTTATTTATTGATAGCCGGGATTCTGTGTGAACTCGTTTTTGTTCTCGACCGCATCGATCTGTATTTGTGGGATAGGTCTTAACACGTGGTGATCCTGAATATTCTCTCCGGCCTCAGGATTATATTCTCTGGTTCTCTCCAAAAGTTTACCCGTTCTTTTAAGATCAAACCATCGAAGCTGTTCACCGGCCAATTCACGGCCTCGCTCATCGAGAATAAAGTCAATATCCACGTCACCTGCCGAAATTCTCATCTCGGCTTCATGGCCTGGCTTGGCAGCACGCTCGCGAATTACATTGATATATTCAGCAGCCATAGCTGAATTTCCCATATTAAGTTGTGCTTCTGCAGCAATCAGATACATTTCAGCAAGCCTCATGACGAAAGCATCGCGTGAACTCATCATTTCAGAGATTGTTGGGCGTGTTGGATCTGCAAATTTATCCAGGCTCGGATAGAATCGACGCTGAACGATGGATCCGTCGGATTCATAGATATCAGACCGATCATAAATGGTATAGATCGCATTGTTACGGAACTCTTCTGATACTTCATATTTTGTGGCATAAATGGCTGTATCGCCCGGGGCCATTCCCTCTACTTCATGAGGTGCATTGGAATACCAAACCGATTTAAACGATCCGTCATAGCGCGAATCTATTTCATCGTCAAAGAGATCTAATAAAAATGCGGTTGGCATGTATCGGTTAAACGGACGGCCATTTTCAATATCACGATCCATTCCGCTTACCTGATCATATACCATGAAGAAGTGAAGGTGACCATTGTGCCCTCCCCGGCCATGACCTTCTGGAAACAGAATATCATCTTGCTGGTCGTTAAGGTTCAAGTCGCTTGAATAATTTACCGCCCAAATTACTTCTTCATTTTGCAGGTTATCCATTTCCCACAAATCATCGTAATTTTCCACAAGCCCAAAACCATAATCATTGATGACTCTGTCAGCCATTTCAAAAGCTTGTTGATTCATGTCTCGGGTTAAATACATTCTTGCCAGAAAAGCTTCTGCGGCTGGTTTTGTTACCCGGCCAATATCTGAAGTTGTGGTTGGTAAATTAGCCACAGCAAAGTCCAAATCGGAAAATATTTGATCATAGAATTGATCAATCGATGTCTTATTTGCTGTTACCTGAATTCCTTGTGTGGGATCAGTTGTAAAATGAACGCCTCCCCAGGTTTCCACAATGTGCCAGTAGTAGAAAGCCCGTAAAAATCGAAGTTCTGCTTCTCGGATAACTTGTAGCTCTTCCGATAAACCGGATTCTGATATCCGTTGTATTCCTGAATTACACAGATTGATTGCAGAGTAAAATTGCTCCCAGAAAACTTCCACTACATCTGCACTGGGCTGAAGGTTCTCATAACGGGTAAAATCCGGGTTTTCGTCACCCGCCCCACTTGTAAATAAGTCGGTACCCATTTCTGCGGCTGCCCAACCCTCTTCCTTGCCATACCACCATCGGGAATAAGAATAGGCTGCATTCACCAGTGTTTCATAACCCTCGGGTGTGGTATACACTGTTTCAGCTGTAATACCACTGGGGTTATATTCATTGATATCACACGAGGTGATCATTACCAAAGCGCTTAATAAAGCTGCTGATATTATTAATAAACGTTTCATAGTCAATTTCTTTTCAAGTTTAAAAATCAATATTAATACCGCCGACAAATAATCTTGTCATCGGGAAAGTCAGACTTCCTCCTCTCTCCGGATCGTAATTATCTACTTTGGTAAAAGTGAGAAGATTTCTTCCGGTTATATAAAACCGAATGCGACTTGCAGGGATTCTATCCATTACATCTATGGGTAATGTATAACCAAGTGTGGCATTCCGCAGTTTTACATAAGAACCACTTACATAAGAAAGTGTGCTGTAGTATTGATAATTATCCCGTGAAAGAGCGGCATTCGGCTTAGGAAATGCATTGGTCGGATTATCCGGAGTCCAATAATCAACAGCAGCGCCATTTTCCACACCACCCGGCTTATAACTATTGTAGTATTCGTAACTCATCATCTGACCTACGCGGGCGTATACGTAAAAACTAAGGTCAAACCCACGATAACTGAATGAGTTTTCAATACCTCCACTCCATTTCGGACGAGGAGATCCAAGTATAACCCGATCCTCACTTGCCGTTATCTGGCCATCTCCATTTTGATCCTTAACTTTTATTTCACCTGGTTCCTGACCATACGAAGCGGCTTCTGCAGCTTCATCCTGCTGCCAGATTCCAATTTTTTCGTAGTCGTAGAAAACTTCGGTTGGCTCACCAATAAACCAGCCATTACCGATATCATCACTTTCGCTAACCAGTTCTACAATTTCCTCTTTGTTTGAGAAGAAGGTCAGGTCTGTATTCCAGCTAAAATCTTCACTTAGCGTGTTGATAGTGTTTAATGTAAACTCAATTCCGCGGTTACGTGTTTTTCCCACATTTTGGGTAACAGATGCCACACCGCTGGTGAGAGGTAAAAATCGATCTAACAACAGATTTGAAGTACGCGTGTCGTAAAGGTCGATAGTTGCTGTTACACGATTTTCAAACAGACCAATATCTAAACCAAGGTTCGCTGTTTTTGAGAGTTCCCATTCAAGATTAGGGTTTCCTAACCGTGTGCTGAATGCAAATCCTGCAGCCGCATCTTCTCCATACGAGAATGGAATTCTTCGAAGCACAGATTGAGTAGAATATGGCTCAATGGCATCATTCCCGGAAACCCCGTAACTAACACGTAGCTTCACATCATTAAATATGGACGATTCTGGGAAGAAATCTTCCTGGCTAAGTCTCCACGCAAAAGCTGCAGAGGGGAAAAACGCCCATTTGTTATCTTCACTCAATTTCGAAGAACCATCATATCGGCCGGTAAGGGTCAGCAAGTACTTATCTTGAAAATTATAGTTTACGCGACCCGCGAACGACATCAGGCTGCTTTCTTCATACCCACTCTCTACAGCAATTCCTTCTGTGGCATTTAATAAGCCATAATACAATTGAGATGATAAAAGCTGATTACGGCCAAGTGATGAACCAAAATCGTTTTTATTGAACAAATAACTCGTGATACCGGTAAGAGTTATCCCATGATCACCAATATCTGTCTGATAATTTGCGATGTTCTCAAAAGTGACATTTCGACTGTTATCAGACTGATAAATAGCTTCGGGTGCAGCACCATTTCTATCAATGGTATCCGATGCCCGGTAAATTCCCTGGCGACCGTTTGTTAACGTAGCTGAAAGATTTGTTCTGAAAGAAAATGCTTCAGATGGTGTAAACAGTGCGTAAACGGTAGGAAATATTCTGGTTGTTAGTGAATTGTTTTTGTATGCATTTGGCTCAAGGTCTGCCAACGGACTAACATCCCTTCCGCCATGCGGACGAACAATCACATTTCCTTCTTCATCATATGCCGGTGTAAGCGGGTTGATTTTATTGGCAATATTGGTAGGGTCCCGCCGATTATCCTGGTCGTGATAGGTAATTTGAGAGTTGAATCCCAGGTTTAGAACATCCCCAATTTCCTGTTCAACATTGAGGCGAGCTGTATACCGCTGCAGGTGATCCATCTCAAGAATCCCTTTCTCATCAAAATAGTTTAAGGAAAGATAGACGGAAGTGTTTTCAGATCCTTTAGAAATATTTACCTGGTGGCTCTGCTGCAGACCATTTTTGAATAACAAGTCCCTGAAATCGGTCCACACGCCATCTTCAATATATTGCATTTCTGCTGTTGAGAATATATTCGGATCATCTTCGGGTCCGCTCCAATCACCGCTTACCCGGTTTGCTTCCCGTTTTAGCGCAACATATTGTGGGCCGGTATTAAAATCCGGATAGTCTGCCGTGGTTGATACACCCACATAACTTTCCACTGAAACCTGAGTTCCAGCCTGGTTGGCCTGTTTTGTTGATATTAAGATTACACCGTTGGCTCCACGCGACCCGTATATGGCTGTTGATGAAGCATCTTTCAAAACCTCAATCGATTCAATATCTGCCGGATTAATATCCTGTAAACTTCCATACTGAATACCATCCACAATGACCAGCGGGCTGTTTGAGGCCGTTAATGATCGGTTCCCCCGAATCGTAATATTTACACCAGAACCTGACTCGCCACTGCTTCTTGTAATATCCATCCCACTAACTTTTCCCTGCAATGCTTCCATAACGTTCGTGGTTGGTATTTCTCTGACTTCCTCGGCATCAATGGAGGAAACGGATCCGGTAATGTCACTCCTTGCAACAGTACCATATCCAATAACCACCAACTCATCTCCCTCAATAGCCTGTGACTGAAGTTCGACATTGATTTCTGACCGACCATTAATTGGAATTTCTACGATTTGATATCCGACATAGGAATAAACCAGAGTATCATTTAGAGACGGTACTGTTATAGAATATCTCCCCTCAAGATCACTTGATGTACCTCTTGTAGTATCCTTTAAATAAATATTTACTCCAGGAAGCGATTCACCTGTTTCCGCATCTGTTACTACACCTTCTACGGTTTCTGAATCTGTATTCTGAGCCCAGGTCGGTTGGACTAATAGCAAGCATAAAAGCAGCCCCCATAGTAAGCCTCCCTTTCGGATCAGAATGTTGTGGTAACTTAAGATTTGCATATTATCTCCGTTATATATTGAAATGATTAGTCATGATTGACATAAGTGGTATTGGGTTTGGTTTTATCGATAAAGAGCAGCAAAGATGTATTACCTCGCTGCAAAGCTGATGCACAAATAGTTGTTATTTTCGGCGTTTTATTAACTGAAAAAATTCCCTGTGACATTCGATCGTAGTTGGCTGCTTTTGAAAAGTTCAAATAATGAATAGCTCTCCAATTCAGATGAGAAGCGCTTCCACCTTGCAAAAAAAGTGCTAAAGAAGCCCTGCCCTTCAGCAACAGAGAGAATGAGATAAAACATCTTTTCGTAATCAATTGTAGCTGGTTCTTATTACTTTATCGTTGGTATAGATCTACATATCCAGCAATAGCGGACAGTATTTTACTTCAGAATCACGCGATAGCCTTTCCTTTTAATACCTTCAAGCAGGTTTTTACCCTTACATTTTTCCATTCTATTCCATCGTTAAATTTTTTTACAATTTGGTTTCTGTCTTCTGCCAAAAATGTTACGTGCAATAACTAAACTCATTCCGACGGTTTCTTTCCGGTAAATATTGAGCCAATTCAAGCCGTAAAAACTTCAACGACCGACTCATCTGTGTTTCAACTGTCTTGATTGAAATATTTAATATCTCCGCAATTTCGCGGTACGTTAGATTGGCTTCCCTGCTCATTAAAAAAACCTCGCGCCGTTTCTCCGGTAACTCCTGAATAGCCTTCTCTACAGCCCGTTCAAACTCCTTGCCTCCAATGTGTTCCAGCGGGTTCACTTCTTTGCTTTCCAAAAAAGACATTTCATCAACCCTGGTGTACGCATACCTTTCCCGTTTCTTTCTGTTGGAATGTTTTATGGATTGATTTCTAACCGCTGTATACAGATATGCCCGAAGTTTGCCATTGTTTTTAATATGGGATCTGTTTTTCCAAACATTGTGAAAAACGTTATGCACCAAATCTTCCGCCGTAGTTTTCGAGCTATTATACTTGCATGCCAATCGCATTAACCTTGGATAATAGAACCTGTATAGTTCTTCAAAACCATTTTCATCACCGTTTTGAATTTTATACACCCATTGATTGTCCCTGATAGATTGATCTACATGTACCGGATTCTTTTCCATGTTCATGATCACTCATTTTTAAAAGGTTATATATTCTAAATTACAATCGATTGCATTATTTAAGTTAAGAACATCCCATTTAAAGTCAAGGGGATTTAAGCGCTTTTTTGAAGCATTTACCTAATTTTTCAAAAAATAACTAAAAAGCACATTTTTGATTTTTACAGAAAAATCATAAGATATACCGTATATTATTACAATCGATTGCAGAACCAAAAGAAAACATGAGGAAAAAATGCCAGTAAACTACACCGTAAGATATGCTACCCATCCTGAAGCTTTTAAATCTTACGACACCCAACGCCTTCGGGAAGAATTTTTAATTGAAGATCTTTTTAATCCAGATACTTTAAATCTAATCTACAGCCACTACGACCGCTATATTGTTGGAGGAGTTCAACCCGTCAACGATTCAGTTCAACTGGAAACCATAGATCCTTTGAAATCAGAACATTTTCTGGATCGAAGAGAATTGGGGGTGATAAATGTAGGAGGAACAGGCACCATAACCGCTGACGGAACCACCTATACTTTAAAAAATAGCGAAGCCATTTATGTAGGCCGTGGCACAAAAGAAGTAACATTTGCCAGTGATGGGGACGAACCTGCTTTATTTTATATTAACTCGGCGCCGGCGCATCTCGAAAATCCTACCAAACATGTAACCCTTGATGAAGCTGAAACAGTTGAACTGGGTTCTCTGGAAGAATCGAATCACCGGGTAATCAATAAACTGCTTGTGAGCAGTGTGGTCGATACGTGTCAGCTGCAAATGGGAATGACCATTTTGAAAGAAGGAAGTGTTTGGAACACCATGCCTGCGCATGTGCACGATCGAAGAATGGAAGCTTATTTCTATTTCGATCTGCCGGAAGATCAGGTTGTATCTCATTTCATAGGACAACCTGATGAAAGCCGTCATATTTTTATGAAAAATAATCAGGCGGTACTCTCTCCCCCATGGTCTATTCATTGTGGCGCAGGTACCAGTAGTTACTCATTTATTTGGGGAATGGCCGGAGAAAATCTTGATTATGGAGATATGGATACTGTTGATCCAACCGACATGAAATAGCGCCTGAAATTTTCACTGAATCAAAAATGATATCATGAATAATTTATTTAATCTGGAAGGAAAACGTGCACTGATTACGGGGGCAACCCATGGCCTGGGAATGGCAATGGCTAAAGGATTGGGTGACGCCGGTGCCGAATTAATTATCAACGGCACCACGCCATCCCGCATGGAGAAAGCCCTTGACGAATATAAATCTGAAGGCTACAACATCCACGGTTTTATATTCGATGTTACCCAGGAAGAAAAAGCCGAAGAATATGTCGACAAAATTGAGCAGTCCATTGGCCCGATAGATATCCTCGTCAACAATGCAGGAATTATTAAGCGTACTCCACTTAAAGACATGAAAGTTGAGGATTATCGCAAAGTTGTGGATGTAGATCTGGTGGGGCCATTTATTATGGCTCAAAAAGTCGGCAATTATATGATTAAGCGAAAAAGTGGAAAAATCATCAATATTTGTTCGATGATGACGGAGCTTGGCCGCGATACGGTGGGCGCTTATGCAGCAGCAAAAGGAGGTCTTAAAATGCTCACAAAAAATCTGGCTATAGAGTGGGCAAAATATAATATCCAGGTGAATGGAATTGGTCCCGGATATTTTGCGACCTCTCAAACCGAACCGATCCGCAAGGACGGAAATCCGCTTCATGAATTTATAAAAAGCCGGACTCCGGCAGGAAAATGGGGCGACCCTTCCGATTTAGCAGGATCAGCCGTTTTTCTTGCATCGAAAGCCAGTGATTTTATCAATGGGCATATTTTATATGTAGATGGAGGCATTCTTGCCACGATCGGCAAACCCGCTGGCGAAGATTAAAGACGATCTCCTCAACACGCGGTTCAAACGATTTCCGAAGGAATTCCTTACATCCAATTTTTATATAAACTTCAATCAGACCAAATTATGAAAAAACGTAGTTTTGTAATTTACTCTGTTCTTTTCGCAAGTTTTCTGGCATTCATCGGATGCTCGCAACAGGACACAACCACACTAATGGTAACAAACACCTCTGAGTTGGACAGAACCGATGCGCCGGTTTCAATTACCAGGGAAAAATTGGTTCAAAAAACAGGTGAGATTCCTTCGGGAAAAATTCCACTGTTTATTTTTGATGATGGAACGCCCATTCCCCAACAACAGGATGATCTGGATGGTGACGGAGAGTGGGATGAAATTGCATTTGTGATAGATATTCCCGCCCAATCTCAAACTCCTCTTTCAGTTACCTACGTTTCGCCAGACGAAATTCCATCTTTCACCGCCCGTACCAATGTTCGCATGGGCGTTCTGCGAGACAGTGCGGTTGTTGCCGTAGATCGTTTAACCCTGGATGCTGATGAATTACCCGTTCAATTAAAATTTCAGATGGATGGCCCGGCCTGGGAAAATGATAAGATTGGATTTCGTCATTATATTGACGGTCGAAATGCGAGAGACTTTTTTGGTAAAAAAAGTCCTGAAATGGCTCTCGATACCGTTGGAATATCCAGCGAAGGCTTGGTGCAAGATACCTATCATGTAATGAGAGATTGGGGTCGCGACATTCTCAGTGTAGGAAATTCACTGGGTGCAGGCGGACTCGCCATTCTTCACAACGATGAACCAATTCGTCTTGGCATTACCTTTGATGATGAACGAAATAATATTGAGACAACCACGTACCGGCTCATCAAAAAAGGTCCGGTTCGATCCATTTTTGAATTGAAGTACGAAGACTGGCATGTAGGCGATCAATCGTATGACCTAACCAATACGGTTACCATTTGGGCCGGCCAACATTGGTTCAAAAACGATATCATATTTCATAGCCCTCAGCCTTCAGACACTCTGATTGTGGGCCTGGTTAATAGTAATAACGATGAGCCATTGCTCCCTACTGATCCTATTGAAGGCCTGGTGCCCATTGCCACCCACGATCAACAAAATTATGACCGGGATCAATATTTAGGACTGGCCCTTCTTTTGCCCGAAAGCAACTATATTGAGTATGTTACAGCGCCGGATATCGGGACCGGCATTACTACCAGTTTCAATGCATTATTAGAAGTAAAGAACGAAACTTCAATCAGCTTTTATACGTTGGGAGCCTGGGAATTAGCTGACTCCAACTTTACGGATCGCAACTATTTCCAGCAATTTTTAACTACGAATGCCCGGAAAATTTCAAATCCGGTGAGTTTGGAATAAACCATTGATTCTATACTATCAACAAAAGCATACTGTTGTATTGTTCTGAATCATATCAATTTCTCATCCTTCAATATTAAAGATAAAAGGCAGATTTATTTTTAAAAATTGATTGATGTTTCTACCAATAAACGCTTATTTAGAATGATTTGTACTCTAAATCTAAAAGATGAAAAAGAAAACAACTATTTATGATATTGCAGAAGAGCTTGGAGTAACTGCATCTACCGTTTCCCGCGCTTTAAATGACCATCCCAATGTAAAAGACTCCACAAAAAAGCTGGTGATGGAAAAAGCGAAAAAAATGAATTACCAGCCAAATAGTATTGCGGCTGCTTTACGAAATGGAAAAAGCAATACAATCGGGGTAATAGTCCCCAATATGGATCGAAACTTTTTTGCCTCTGTAGTTCGGGGTATTGAGAATGTTGTTAGTGATACAGGGTACAATATCATCATCTGCCAGTCTAATGATTCACTTGAGAAGGAACGAGCCAATATCAATACACTGCTGGAAGCGCAAGTAGATGGGATTTTAGCTTCTTATGCAAAAGAAACGACCGACTTTTCCCATTATGAAGAAGTTATAAAACGGGATGTACCTCTTATTCTTTTTGACCGTGTGAATGATTCCTTAGGCGTTGGTGCGGTTATTATTGATGATTACCTGGGGGCCTTTAAAGCCACCGAACATCTTATTAAACAGGGATGCAGAAGAATTGTACATCTTTCAGGTCCCACCAATATTAGCATTTATAAAGAACGCCGCAGAGGATATGAAGAAGCATTGCAAAAATACGATATCCCGGTAGACGAAAATCTGATTATATATAGCGATCTCAAATTAGAAGACGGTTATTCGATTGGGAAAGAGCTTTTGAAATTGGATCCTCTGCCCGATGCCATTTTTTCTGCCAGTGATTTTTCTGCTGTCGGAGCGATGGAAGTTTTAAAAAATGCCGGGATTGCGATACCTGAACAAGTAGCAATTGTTGGCTTCAGTAATGAACAATTCACTTCATTTGTAGAACCCGGACTGACTTCGGTTGACCAGCGCAGTATTCAGATGGGGTCTTTTACTGCAAAATTATTTTTGGACTCGATTGATAAAAAAAGTTCCACTTCATTACCTCCTAAAATCGTACTTAATCCGGATTTAATTGTGCGAAAATCTTCTTTGAAGCAAAAGTAGTCTTACATAGCAACACCACTTCTCTCTAATAGCTCTGTACTCCTACAATCTGAACTAAAGTGAAACCCCTCGTTTCCAGGGAATAAAATCATCCTGGTTTAACAGCATGGCTTTTGTTTTAACCCGGCCACTTGCCAGATCAATAATGTAATCCAGAATTTCCTCACCCATCTCTTCAATGGTTTTTTCGGCTTTTATGACCGGACCCGTATCAATATCGATAATATCCGGCATTCGTTTTGCCAGCTCACTGTTTGATGAGACTTTTGCTACCGGCGCTACAGGATTTCCCGTGGGAGTTCCCAAACCAGTGGTAAAAAGGATAATATTCGCTCCCGATCCGGCCATTGCCGTGGTACTTTCCACGTCATTTCCCGGTGTACATAACAGATTCAAGCCGGGTTTTCGTACGTATTCCGTATAATCTAACACGGCATTGACGGGAGACGTCCCTCCTTTTTTGGCAGCTCCGGCCGATTTCATGGCATCGGTAATCAGGCCATCCTTGATGTTTCCCGGCGATGGATTCATATCAAAACCAGAACCGGATGCTTCTGCCGCGTCAGAATAACTTTTCATAAGCGAAACAAACTTTTGTGCGACTTCTTCATCTGACGTCCGGTCGATTAGTTCTTGCTCAACTCCACAAAGCTCCGGAAATTCTGATAGGATGACCGAACCGCCCAATGCCGTGATTAAATCTCCGGCATGACCAATAGAGGGATTTGCGGAAATCCCGGAAAAGCCGTCGGATCCACCACACTCCATCCCCACAGTTAGCTTGCTGAGAGGTGCCGGTTTTCGTTCATTCTTATTGGCTTCCACCAATCCCAGGAATGTTTTTCGAATGGCTGAGGTCAGCATCTCATATTCCGTTCCACTCTGTTGCTGCTCAAATATATGAAGTGGTTTTTGGAGATCAGATGTTAAATTATGGATCTTATCTGTAAGCATCTCAATCTGCGCATTCTGGCACCCCAGGCTCAGTACCGTGGCACCGGCCACATTCGGGTGATAAATATATCCGGCGAGCAGTGCGCATAAAGCCTCGGAATCCTGGCGAATTCCACCACAACCGCCCTCATGGGTTAAAAATTTAATTCCATCTACATTTTTAAAAATTGGTTCCGTTTTCTTTAAATCACTTTTTACCGGCGGCTCGGGCATTTGTTCAATCTGATCCGTTTTGCCTTCTTTATATAATTGAACCAAGCTCGAAACATACTCCTCATACATATCGATATCTGCATATCCCAGCTCTTTCATGAAGGCATTTTTGATGGTATTTACATTTCTGTTTTCACAGAAAACCAGCGGTACCACGAGCCAATAATTTGCCGTGCCCACCTGTCCATCCGGCTGGTGATAGCCCATAAATGTCTTTTCCTTCCATCGGCTTACATCCGGAGCCGTCCAGTTTTTTTGAGCATGGCCGATCGAATATTGAGAAGCTTCATGTTTGGTATTTTGGGTCGTTAACAATCCGCCTTGAGGAACATCTTCAGTCACGGTTCCAACCAGAACACCATACATATAGATTTTGTCTCCGGCTTTCAAATCATAAAGAGCCAGTTTGTGCTTGGCAGGTACGGATTCCATAACCGTAACCGTTTGATCGCCGCCGAACACCGCTTCACCTGCTTCCAAATCTGTTAAAGCCACCAAAAGGTTGTCATCCGGGTGAATTTGCAGGGTACTTTTACTCATAATATCTTTTCATAAAAATTAAGAATTAGCGAGAGATTTTATGCCTCACATCAAAGAAATTCCTGTATAGTTGCGGAAATCCCTCTTTTATCAATTTGTTCTAAATAATCTGCCACTTTCTCTTTTAAACCGGAATAGGCGGTTAGATTTTCATCCCAAAAATTCTCGTTACTCAACACGATGTTTGACACTTCTTCATAGTTCTCTTTTTCCCAGGCTTCCTGAATGAATGCCACAACATCCTTCGAATCATTAATCGGAGTTTTTTCTCCATTCCACTCTCCTTTGTAAAAACGAATCAGCGCAGCCAGCGCAAAAACCGTATAATCTGGCAGTTGCTTTTTCTTTTCGTAGTAGGACAGCAAACTCGGCAATACCCGCACTTTATATTTTGAAACGGAGTTCAGCGCAATCGCGCTCAACTCATGTTTTATAAATGGATTTTTAAACCGATCCAATACATCATTTGCAAAGGTTTTCAGCTCGTCAGCTGCCATATCAAGCGAGGGGATAATCTCATCAAAAAGCTCCGTTTTTAAATACGGGCCTACTACCTCATGATCCATCGCTTCTTTCACGGTTCGTGCTCCTGCCAGATATCCCACAGGCACCATACTGGTATGAAGGCCATTGAGAATCCGCACTTTCCGGGTTCTGTATGCGGCAAGAGAATCCACAAATTTGACGTTTAAACCAGCTTTATGGAAAGGCAGTTTTTCCTGGATGGACTCTGGCCCCTCAATCACCCACAGATGAAAATATTCGCCGTTTACAACAAGCTGATCTTTAAATCCGATCTCTTGCTGAATTTCATCAATCTTATTTTTGGGAAATCCCGGGACGATCCGGTCTACAAGTGAATTACAGAAAATTACATCCTTATCCACCCATTTTTTAAACGCAGGATCTGTATTCCACAAGTCTGCATAACGGAGCACATATTCTTTCAGTTTGCTTCCATTTTTATCGATCAACTCACATGGAATAATCGTCGGAGCTTTGCCTGGATCTCCATCAAAATGCTTAAACCGATGATGCAGTAGTGCCGTTAATTTGGCTGGAAAACTATTTGGGATCGTTTCGTAATCCGTATCGGTTTCATCAAAAGCAATTCCGGCTTCGGTGGTATTGGATATGATAAATTCCAGATCAGGATTTTCAGCCAGTTCAAGAAAAGCCTCATAATTTTCGTATGGATTGATTCCTCTCTCCACACATGTAACCAATTCGATACTGGAGTATGGTTTTCCATCTTTTATTCCCTGAAGTTGAACATGATACAATCCATCCTGCTGTTCCAGCATATCTACCATTCCCGAAGAAATAGGCTGAACGACGGTAACAGATCCGTTGAAATCTGTTTCTTCATTTATTTTTTCGATCATCCAGTCTACAAATGCACGCAGAAAATTTCCTTCACCAAATTGTACAATTTTATTGATTCTGCCGGCTTTTCGCGTAACCGTTTCGTTATTTAAAGGTTTCATCATGCTGAACTATTCTTTTAAAATTGATATTTCAAGGCTCGCAAGAGGAACTGAACAATTATTGACTCATTAAAAACCAAACATTCTTGGGAGCCAGAGACTGAGTTCGGGAAAGTATGTTACCAACCCTAAAGCTGCGATCATGGCCAAAAATAGAGGTATAAGTGGCCGCACGACTTTTACAATACTGGTTTTGGCCACGCCTACGCCAACAAACAGAATAGAGCCCACCGGGGGAGTACAAAGCCCGATACA
The DNA here is from genome assembly GCF_021462415.1 of Rhodohalobacter sp. 614A. Taxonomy (NCBI): domain Bacteria; kingdom Pseudomonadati; phylum Balneolota; class Balneolia; order Balneolales; family Balneolaceae; genus Rhodohalobacter; species Rhodohalobacter sp. 614A. Next base: position 982,249 of record NZ_JAKEDS010000001.1, on the reverse strand, counting down.
GAGATTGAGGATCATAATAATTCCGAAGTGAGTTGGATCCATTCCCATTTCTACAACAATCGGCAAAAATATGGGCGTGAAAATCAAAACTGCCGGGGTCATATCCATAAACGTTCCTACAAAAAGCAGGATAAAATTGATCATGAATAAAATGATGATCGGATTGCTGCTCATCCCCAGCAAGGTTTCACTAACTGTCTGTGGAATTTCCTGGTATGACATAATCCACGACATACCGATAGACGTACCAATTAATAACATCACGATGGATGTCGTTTTCACTGATTCAAGAAACAGGTCCGGGAGAGCTTTCACCGATAATTCTTTGTAGTAAAATCCAAGTATCAGTGTATATAAAACGGCAATGGCAGAAGCCTCCGTTGCTGTAAAAATGCCCGCTACAATTCCTCCAATAACAATGATGAGCATAAATAATGAAGGAATGGCATCGAAAAAACTTCGGAACAGTTCTTTGGCTGAGGTTCTTTCACTAGTGGGAAATTTTTTACGTTTTGCCCAAACGGCAGCTACAACCATTAGAAGTAAACCTGTTAAAATGCCTGGAACATATCCCGCCAAAAACAGCGCTGCAATAGACACTCCACCACTGGCCAGCGAATAGATAATCAGAATATTAGAAGGTGGAATTAAAAGCCCGGTTGTGGAAGAGGTAATATTTACTGCAGCACCAAACTCTCTGGAATATCCTTCTTCTTCCATTTTTGGCCCGAGTACACTACCCACCGCCGTGGCTGCTGCCACAGCTGACCCCGCTACAGCACCAAACAGCATAGCCGCAACCACATTTACATGGGCAAGCCCGCCGGGCAGCGATCCCATTAAATTCTTAGCGAACCGGATGAGCCGCGATGCAATCCCGCCGCTGTTCATAATCTGGCCTGCCAGTACGAAAAACGGAATGGCTAAGAGAGTAAAACTATCGAGGCTGGTGCCAATTCGTTGGGCCATCGTGGTAAATGCCGGAATCACATCAATGCTGATTAACATCGTTAATAACGTAGATGTACCGATGCTCCAGGCGATGGGAACACCAATGCCAAGAAGAATCAAAAAGCTCACTACTAACACTAATACATCAAAAAGTTCCATGATTTAAAATCTCGGTTATAAAGTTAGCTCTTTCGATTCCATTGTCTGATATATCTCAATCAGATTTAAAACCTTGTAGTAAATAACAAGAACACCGCTAATCGGAATGATTATATAAATGTAGGCTAAAGGTACTTGCAGAGCCGCAGATGTCTGCCCCAGCAGATAGCTTATGTATACCAATTTTCCGCCACCAATAATCAGAGCTGTGGCAGCGAACAGAATGATGATTACGTTTATAATCAACGAAAGTATCTGTTTATTTTTTCCTTTTAATTTTTGAGGTAAAATATCAATGGCCAGATGCATATTGCTTCCGGATATGTATGCAGATCCCAGCAACCCAATCCAGATCAGTAAAAACCGGGCTAATTCTTCTGTGAATGTACTTGCAGCCCCTAACAAATATCTGGTAAAAACCTGCCATAACACGGCAAGAAACATCAATCCCATAAGCAGTGCTAAAAACCATCCGATAAACTTGTTTATTTTTTCCTTCATGCTACAACTGGGAGGTTACGATTCTACTTCTCTGATTCGTTCAACGACTTCATAAATTTCTGGCGACTCTTGCTGAATGCGATTATAAATAGGTTCCGTAAGTTCACGGAACGGTTCTTTGTCCGGCCTGTTTATTTCCACACCGGCTGCTTCCACTTCTCTTAGTGCTGTCTCTTCAGCTTCGTGCCATAACTTTCTTTGGTAGATGGCAGACGTATCAGCGGCTTCCTGCAACCACTTTTTTTGATTTTCGGTTAAGTCATTCCAAACATTGGTGCCAATCAGAAGTACATCCGGGATAGCTGTATGCTCATCAAGACTGTAATATTTGCAAACTTCGTAATGGCGGGAGGTATGAAAAGACGGTGGATTATTTTCAGCGGCATCCACAATTCCCTGTTGCAAAGCGGAATATAATTCACCCCACGAAATCGGTGTAGGTGATCCGCCAAGTTCATTTACCATACTGATAGCCATCTGACTTTCCAGCACTCGGATTTTTAATCCTTCTAAATCTTCAGGCGTTTCAATTGGCCTGTCTTTGGTATAAAAGCTTCGTTTTCCCGCATCATAATAAGTGAGTCCCCGCAACCAGGCATGTTGTGGCTCAAGCAATAACTCCCGGCCAATTTCACCATCCAGAACGTTATACATGTGGGCATCATCCCGGAACAAATACGGAAGACTAAATACCCGTGCTTTGGGTGTGAAATTTTCAAGAACGGCAGCAGAAACTTTGGTGATCCCCAAACTCCCGATTTGCAACAACTCAATCAATTCGCGCTCTGTTCCCAACTGTTGGCTGGGGTACACTTTTATTTGAAGGCTACCATCTGACTTTTCATCAACCTGTTCCGCCATAAACACCATAGCTTTATGCACCGGGTGTGTGATGTCCAATCCATGGCCCAAACGAATTACTTTTGTCTCCGTTTTCTGTTCACAACCTGAAATAAAAAGCCCTCCCAAAAGAAGAGTGAATATCAACAGATTAAATCTCATTTTTTTCATAGGAAATACTTCTTACCCCAGATTATCATTTCAGCGGAAATCGTTGAATTCTTTTACTTTTTTCTGATCGAATCGACCAGTGCCAGTGTATCACGGACATGAGCTTCGAGACCTTCAAAATCCCGATTGGCCAGATGCTCTTTGGTGATGAGATCAGATCCCATTCCCACACAAACAGCACCGGCATTAAACCAACCTGAAAGATTTTCTTTGGTGGCCTTTACTCCTCCGGTCGGCATCAGGCTGGTCCACGGACAGGGAGCGGTAACCGCTTTGATAAATCCTGGCCCTAACTGGCTGCCGGGAAACACTTTTATAATTTCGGCTCCAAGTTCTTCTGCGCGGGAGACTTCTGTGAGAGTACCACATCCCGGAGCCCACAAAACTTTACGACGATTGCAAACTGTAGCAACGTCTTCTTTCAGCATGGGTGTTACAATAAAATTGGCTCCAAGCTGCATATATAGTGAAGCGGTTGCTGCATCCACCACTGTTCCTGCGCCCAAAATCATTTCGGGCAAATTTTCTTCAGCAAATTTATTGAGCTCGCCAAAAATCTCGTGAGCGTAATCGCCCCGGTTGGTGAATTCAATAAACCGCCCGCCGCCTTTATAGACAGCTTCCAGTACTTTTTTGCTTAGTTCTACATCTCTATGAAAAAAAAGCGGAACCACTCCACTGGATTTCATTTGTGTTGCCACTTCAATTCGTGAAAATCGTGCCATTCGTTTAAATCAATTTTTAATGCTTGATGAGACGTTCGTATTCGTCTCTGTTTATTTGTATCAGCAATCGCCCAGGGAGATCCTTAACGCTTTCTTTACCGGGATACCCGGCCGGAAGCATCGCCACCCATCAGCTTTTCAACTTCTTCTACCGTAGCCAGGTTTACATCCCCAAAAATGGTGTGTTTCAGGCATGAAGCTGCCACTGCAAAATCAAGAGCTTTTTGGTCATTACCGTCAAAATTTATCAATCCGTAAATCAAGCCGGCCATAAAGGAATCTCCCCCGCCTACGCGATCTACAATATGAGTGATATCATAGGTATCTGTATCCAAAAACTCTTCTCCGTTGTAAAGCACACCCGACCATGTATTGTGAGAAGCGCTGATTGAACCACGAAGAGTCGTAATAATTTTCTTTGATTTTGGAAATCGCTCATAGAGCTGTTCACAAACCGACCGGTAGGCGTCGGAATCAACTGTGTCTCCTTTGGTTACATCCACATCGGCGGGATGGATGCCAAAATGTTTTTCAGCATCTTCTTCGTTACCCAAAATAATATCGCAACCGGCAACTAGGTCCGGCATAATTTCACCGGGTTCTTTGCCATATTTCCAGAGTTTTGTCCGGTAATTCAGATCGGTAGAAACGGTTAAGCCTAACTTATTTGCCACTTCGATAGCTTCTTTGGTGGCATCCGCAGCACCCTGAGAAATGGCTGGCGTAATCCCGGTCCAATGAAACCACTGGGCATCTTCAAATACCTCTTCCCAATCGATCATCCCTTTTTCAATCGTAGAAATGGCAGAATGTGCGCGATCATAAACCACCTTGCTGCCACGGCTTACCGCACCGGTTTCCAGGAAATAGATTCCCAGACGTTCTCCTCCAAATGCGATATGATCGGTTTTCACACCTCGTTTTCGAAGCTCGCCTAAAGCACATTGCCCAATGTCGTTTTTGGGAAGACGCGTAACAAATTCAGAAGGCATACCAAAATTTGCCAACGAAGAAGCTACATTCGATTCGCCTCCGCCATATATAACATCAAATGAATTGGCTTGTGAAAAACGAAGATGTTCTGGCGGAGAAAGTCTTAACATAATTTCCCCAAAGGTTACTACTTTCTTCATTTATTGATCTCCTTTAAATCTCATTTTTAAAAATTAAAATATGTGTCTGCATTTCCGTAACAGATATCTGAGACGATTTTGCCCGTCCACTCCAGATCTGCCGGAAGTTCATCGTTTGCAATGTCTGTACCTATCAGGTTGCAAAGCACCCGACGAAAATATTCATGCCGGGGATACGACAGAAAGCTCCGGGAATCCGTAAGCATACCGATGAAACAGCTTAAAAGCCCCATATTAGAAAGGACATTTAACTGATCTTCGATTCCATCTTTCTGATCCAAAAACCACCACGCAGAACCATATTGCATTTTGCCACGAACCGAGCCGTCGTTAAAATTCCCGGCCATTGTTGCGAACACGGTATTGTCAGAAGGATTTAAATTATAAATGATGGTTTTGGCCAGTTGATCATTAGTATCAAGCTCATTAAAAAAACTTGCCATGTCTTCGGCTTGAGAGTAATCGCCCACGGAATCAAACCCGGTATCCGGCCCAAGTTGTTTCATCATCCGGCTGTTGGTATTCCGAAGAGCGCCCAGATGAAATTGCTGTACCCAGCCTTTCTTTGAATACTGCCGGCCCAATTCTGTTAAAATGGAATAGGTCAAAACTTCTTGTTCCTCTCCGGTAAGGGGCGATCCACTCCGAATTTTTTCAAAGTACGAGTTTACATTTTGTTGTGATGATGGCCGATAGTACAACTTTTTCAATCCATGATCGGACAGGCGACACCCATTTTCATGGAAAAAATCCATACGATTAAACAGCGCTTGAATCAGATCATCATAGCTTGAAATTTCTGTATTTGCAGCTTCACCCAACCGGTCCAGATAGTCATTATAAGATGCAGAATCAGCAAAATTATACGCCGCATCTGGACGGAAGCCGGGCAAAACTTTTACGTCAAATCCGTCTTCTTTAATTTTTTGATGATGATTGAGCGAATCCGCCGGATCGTCGGTAGTACAAATCACGCTTACATTCATCTTCCGAATCAGACTGCGTGTAGAAAATTCTTTGGTTTGCAACTTCTCGTTACATTCGCGGTAAATTTTATCCGCTGTTTCGGGCGTTAAAAATTCGTCGATATCAAAGTAACGTTTCAGCTCGAGGTGAGTCCAGTGATACAACGGATTCCTTAACGTGTAAGGGACGGTTTCCGCCCATTTCTTAAATTTATCCTCGCTGCTTGCGTTTCCTGTAATAAAATCTTCATCAACTCCCATTGTGCGCATAGCCCGCCACTTGTAATGATCGCCGGCCAGCCATATTTCAGTCAGATTTTTAAATTGCTTGTCTGATGCAATCTCTGCCGGTGGGATATGACAATGATAATCGATAATGGGCAGGTCTTTTGCAGACTCATGGTAGAGAGTTTTTGCATAATCATTGTTAAGTAGAAAGTCTCTTGCCCCAATAGATGATTTATTTTTTTGAATGGTATCCATCCTATTTTTTTAAAAAAATTCCGTCCTCTTTTATTAATACCGATTGGCAGCCTCTTACCCTGACAAAATTCGCTGGTTTTAAAAAAATAAATCGTAAATGATATTAACTTGGATATAGCCTAGTCAAATTCCTTCCATTCTATACGCCGAAATGCCTTTCCATCAGACTCAAACAGTACCGCACCTGATAAACTTGTATAATGTTGCTGGCTGCTATATTCATGTAATCGACTTACCGCCCGAGTGCCCGGATGCCCAAATCGATTTTCGAATGCAAGTGAGGCAACCGTTATGGAAGGTCCTATCAGTCTAATGAATGAAGCACTCGAACTGGTATTACTGGCGTGGTGCCCCACTTTATAAAGGTCTGATTTCAGAAAATCACCATATCTTTGGGCTATCATTTCTTCCTGCTCTTTTTCGGCATCCCCGCTAAAGAGAATTGATGTACTTCCATATACAATCTTAAAAACCAGTGACCTGTTATTCGGGTTCGATTGATAGACATTTTCTTCCGGGCCCAAAACAAATACTCTTATTGATGGATCCGCATTTATAATATTTCCGGCTTGAGGATACTTGACTGGAATGCGTTTCTGTTCAGCTAAATCCATGAATGATTGATACAGATTTGAATCATACTCCACATCACTTTGGTAAATTGTATCTACATGCACATGGTCAAGAATTTCAACAATTCCGCCGATATGATCTGCATGTGGATGTGAAAGAAAAATGGCTTCCAGTTTTTTGATTCCCTTTATTTCTAAATAGGGCAAAATTACATCTTCGCCGCTATTGCTTCCCGGTGACCATCGTCCCGCATCTACTAACAGATGTTTATTATTAGGTGTTTGGATGTGAATGGCATCGCCCTGGCCAACATCCAAAAAAGTAACCTTGAGTTTTTTTGCCTCTGTTTGATGAATGACTTGCTCAAACATAAAACCATTCATTGCCAGTAAAAGACAAATCAACATTTTCCAGCGAATTTTCGGGATTCGCTGAGATGCAATTAGCAATATTCCAAAGAGCCAGATGAAGAAAAGTGAGAACGAAAATTCATTCAGAGTTACAAAGCTCAGATTGCTTCCGCCCGTAAATGTGGCTACAGATTGAATCCATTTCAGTGCATAGTCAATCGGCAGGACAAGAATTTCCGGGATGACAGGCCCGATCAGAACAAGAATCAAACCAATGGGAACTACAATGGTCATCAAAGGAATCACCAATGCATTGGAGAGTGGGCCAACCACAGAAAATTCGCCAAAGTAGTTTATCAGGATTGGAAATAAGCCCAGTTGAACGACTATAGATACCAGGATGATTGTAATCAAACCGCCAATCCATCCAAAATGATATTTTCGCGGGATCAATCTTTGGGCTTCGGGCATCACTAACAGAATGATAAATACCGCACTGAAGGATAGTTGGAAACCCGGATCAAAAAGTTGATCCGGATTAATCAAAAGCAGAATTATGGCGGCCAAGGCTGTTAGATTAATGGAATTCCGAACTTTGTGAAATAACCGGCCATATGTTAAAAGCCATGCCATCAGTGAAGCGCGGCTGACGGATGCACTAAACCCCGTTATTCCGGCGTAGCAAATGAGCAGCAATGTCAGAATAATCAATCCAAACCATTTTCCTTTTTTGGATCCCCACATAAATGGAATGAGGAACCAAAACGGAGCGACAATAAAACCCACGTGAAGTCCCGAAACGGCCATGATGTGAGATAAACCGGCTCTTGCAAATTGTTGCTTGCTTTCTGTTGATAAATCATCTTTATATCCCAAAAGGAGAGCTTTTGCCAGCGAGGCTTCATCCTTGTGAAACAAGTTCTCTGCATTTCTAAGGATCGTACTTCTTAGACTTCCTAAATCCCACCATTGCTCCTCTTTGACAATCAAGAAGTCGTTCAGCTCTCCATGAGCCACAATCCCTTTTGAATTCAACCAATCTCCGTAGTCAAATTTGTGTGGATTTCTTTGTTCGGGGAATTCATACAGACGGATATTTGCATCCACAATATCCCCTTCAGATAGTTTTTCATTTACATTTTGATCAGCATACAAGCGAACGTTATAATCTTCTTTCCAAATTGCCTCTTCTGCAATGTTTGTCTCTGTAACACGAACGGTAAAAACTTTACGGCCCGAACTGCTTTTTCCTGCTTCAATTATCTCCCCTGTAATGCTTACATCCTCCCATTCATAATACTGAATTGGTTTCGCTTCATTAATCTTCTGTGACAGGTTTTTATGATGAAGAATCCCAATCATCGTTGCAGCAGACATTATGAAGACCAGATAAAACACGGTGGCGGCATGGCTGGATATGACCATCCATTTTCTTCGCAGGATGAATTCAAAAAGAACCCATCCAACTAAAATGAATACAAAAATCGAAATAACATGTATTGGCTGAGGTGAGAACTGATTGGCCATTATAATGCCTAAAATTAATAAAAGCATTATGCGTACGGCCGGATAAGCAGCGAATGGAAATTGGTATGAGGCACGTGATCCCATACCTGTATGAACCGTAGTTTAGAGAAACCTTACAGATTTTCTGGCAGAACACTGGAGAACCATTTGGATCTTAAGGCATGGTAGCGTTCAACAGACTCTATTCTTCCTTCAAACCCAATTTCTTGCAAATCTCGGCCAGCGTCTCTTTCTCATCTTCGGTGAGCACGCTGAATTCTTCTTTGATTTTTTCGAGATGCTTTGGGAAAAAATCCTCAATAAAATCTTTGCCCTTCGGCGTTAAATGTATAAGAACGGCTCTTCGGTCTTCCGGATCTTTTTTCCTCTTCACATGGCCACACCTCTCAAGATTGTCGATGACCATGGTAATGTTCCCCCCGCTTTTTAACAATTTCTCTCCAATCGCTCTTTGGTTAAGCGGACCCAAATGATGCAAAACTTCTAACGTACCAAACTGACTAAGGGTGAGATTCGCTTCTGCAAGGTGTCTGTTTAATCGATTATTCATCGATTCAGTCGCTCTCATCATTTTAATGAAAGCGTTCAATGTTTTCTTTTCCGATTTTGAACCCGGGTAGTGAGTGCCCATGCTGGTTTAATTTAAATCATCAGACAACATCAGAATATAGGACATTTGAGGGAACTCGCCATGCACGGTTCTATTTGCTTTTGAGGCGCGCGAAATTTCGTTTCCCAACTTTCAATTCCATTTCATCACCACTTTCAAATGTGATGGTAAAATTCGGGTCCTGAATTTTTTTATCATCCAAAGAAACTCCACCTTGCTTCATCATACGTTTGGTTTCTCCATTTGAAGATGTCATTTCCGTATCTGAAATAACGTCGAGTAATCGATGAGATGAACCCGCTTCATAGTAAAATTCAGGCGCGTCGTCTGGTACGTCTTTATTGATAACGGTTTTTTCAAAATGGTTTCGGGCATCTTTGGCAGCCTGTTCGCCATGGTACATTCGTGTAATAGTAAACGCAAGTTCGTGTTTTGTATTTCGGGGATCCTGCTCCACTTTTTTCTTGAGTTCTTCTAACTCTTCGTTAGAAACGTCCGTAACCAGCTCAAAATATCGGTAGATCAATTCATCAGGAATGGAAAGTGATTTGCCATACATCTCGTTGGCCGGTTCATCAATCCCAATGTAATTATCATACGATTTACTCATTTTCATGGTACCGTCGGTTCCAACAAGCAACGGCATCATCAAACAAACCTGCGGTTCCTGATCATCGGCTTTTTGCAGATCGCGGCCCACCAGAAGGTTGAATTTCTGATCGGTTCCGCCCAACTCTACATCCGATTCAAGATGAACGGAATCCTGCGCCTGTGCCAGCGGATATAAAAATTCGTGAACGGATATGGGTTCATTGTTTGCGAATCGTTTGGAAAAATCATCCCGTTCAATCATGCGGGCAACTGTCAGATTTGATGAGAGCTTCACAACATCCATAAAAGTCATGATTCCCAGCCAATCCGCGTTATTTACGAGGGTAGTTTTACTTTCATCCAGAATTTTTTGCGCCTGGCTGATGTACGTCTCTGCATTTTCATTTACCTCCTCAAGCGTTAGCGGCGGACGCGTTTTATTCTGTCCCGTGGGATCACCGATCATAGCTGTAAATCCGCCGATGATCAATATTGCTTCATGCCCCAAATCCTGGAATTGGCGCAGTTTTCGCAAAATCACGGAGTGACCAAGATGCAGGTCAGGCCGTGTGGGATCCACGCCAAGTTTTATCTTAAGTGGGGTATTGGTCTTAATGGATTTTTTAAGTTTTTCAACTAATTCCTGCTCGGGGACAATTTCAACCGTTCCCCTTTTTATTACTTCAAGTTGTTCTTCAACGGGTTTAAAACTCATGAATCTGATGGGTCTAACTTTTCAAATATTGGTAAATCTCGAATCGAGTTACTTTCCTGTATGGTTCTTTCTATGGTATGAATAAAATCTTCTGTACCGGGAATCATGCTGGCTACAAGGTCGAATGTGGCGGGTCCTACGGATATAACATATGGATAAGACGCAGAATTGGCCGTTGTCTCCTCCGAAGGAATTCCAACGCCGGCCAACAGCAGTAAGATTACACTGATAAAAATGGTCATTTTTAAAGCCCCGAAAACCATTCCGGAAAGTTGGTTTATGATTCCCAAATGTGCTGCTTCAAAGAATTTTTCGAGTGCAATGCCTATAAATTGGACAGTTACAATAACTCCGATAAACAGCACAATCCCTGTAACAATCGTAGCACGGTCACGATTTTCAACATAAGGGACCACAATACCTGAAACTGTCCCCATATATTTAAATGTGATGTAAACGGCCAATATTATGCCCATAATTCCAAAAGCTTCCCTGATAAAACCATTCACAAATCCGCGGTAAGCCACATAGGCAATCGGCAAGAGTATGATGAGGTCAAGGAAGTTCATTGTGCCGTCATTTTGATAATTCTTCTTTAACAATTCGGCTTATGGTTGCACCTTCCGCCTTACCTTTCAATCGGCCCATAAGAGCGCCCATTACTTTGCCCATATCGCTCATATCAGATGCTCCCATTTTGTCGATCTGTTCAACTACGGCTTTACGGACTTCGTCATCATCCATCATTTCCGGCAGGTAATCTTCAATGACCTCAAGCTCGTATTTTTCTTTTTTTGCCAGATCATCTCGCCCTCCTCCTTCAAACTGGTCGATGGATTCTTTTCGTTGCTTGGCAGCTTTCATCAGTACTTCTACAACCTGCTCATCACTAAGTGTTGCTTCGCCGCCTTTTCGCTCACTGATTTCTTTCTCCAGCAATTTTGCTTTCAACGACCGAAGAACATTCAATCGGTCGGCATCTTTGGCTTTCATTGCTGTTTTCAGGTCGTCTAAAATCTTGTCGCGTAAACTCATGTTATTTTGTATAAAGTTTTATTTCTGTAATGTACTGAGAGTTCTCCAATAATGTCATTTTTCCAATCTATTGGGACAAAGAAAATCTCTTTCAAACTTACCAGTATGATGACTGTTACAATCCGTTTGTAATGACAATACCTCACTTCAATTTATAAAATGATGGAAAACAGATTGCAAAAAAAAAGGTTTCACCCGCGCATGGATGAAACCTTTTAAGATTCTTGGTATAAACTCAGGATTTGTTTTTCTGAATGTAGTCAGTAACGCTGTCCTGGTCTATGATCGTTTCTTTGAACGCATATTTACCGCGTTCGTTCTTCGTTGAAATAATTACTTTTGCCATTTTGCGGTGTGCCTGTTTCAACGATTTCGCTTCTTCACCAAATACCTGTCTTTTAGCCATGGGAGTACTTATTTAATTTCTTTGTGAACGGTATGTTTTCTAAGAACCGGGTTGTACTTCTTCAGTTCAAGTCTCTCCGTGGTATTTCTACGATTTTTCATCGTAACATAACGAGAGCTACCGGGTTTTTCGGTGCATTCAAGAATTACCTGTATGCGATTACCTTTTGCCATAACTTATACCTCTTTTAATAATGTTCCTTTCTTCCTGGCTTTTTTCAATACCTCAGAAATTCCCTTCTTGTTGATCGTTCTCAATGTTTTAGCTGATACTTTTAGTGTTACCCAACGATCTTCTTCAGGAATATAGAATCGTCTTTTCTGAAGATTCAGCTCAAACTTGTGCTTGGTTTTGTTGTTTGATTTAGACGACCGGTATCCATTCAGTGCTTTTCTGCCAGTAATATCGTCTTTACGTGCCATAATAATTCCTGTATTCTGAATTTTTGATAGACTTTTAAAATAGCGTTAATTGCATTTAATTTCAAAACATATTTATCAATTTATCACAATCTCTTCTTCCCATTTTTGAACTTCATGCTATCTCACTGAATACTCAATGCTATTTCATATTTGATAATAGCAACGCCATCATTCTTATTTAAGAAATCTTTCCTGTAAGCCTTCCTTATTATAACATACAAGAATATTCCACCTCTACCCTGGTTGATTGTCAAACCATGGAGGCTCCCATTACGACCCCGGCTTCTCAACCTCCTATAGAGGCCGCTTTGTGATTTATCTATCTACAGAAAGCCGCAACTGATTCTTATTTCAGATTATCTCGCTAACGATCTATTTCATACAGTGTATCGCATTAACATGTGATGGAATTACTGCTTGCTTAAGCATAAGCTCTTCCAAAGATTACATTTCTATATATCTGAACATTAAGAGAATATGGATAGACTGGTATTCATATTAGTTACTTGAAGCGCATTTTTTTAAATATCCGGACTTTTAAAATCAATTCGTTTTAGTCAGCCAAAAACCACTTAAAAATCTTACATTTTTTGTGAGAATTGTCTATTTTCATCTAGATTTTCTGTGATCAACAGGCACTCCCATCAGCACAGCAAATCACCCCTGTTTAGCCGATCCTGTTTTTTTGAAGAAAAATCATTCCTTTTTGGATTTTGCGCTTATAAACGGTAAATTTAAGCGTTACAGAGGCTATCTACAACATTACTCAACCCCCATTTATGGCGAAAAAACAAGGATCCGATTACAGAGCATCGAATATTCAGGTATTAGAGGGACTCGAGGCTGTACGGAAACGGCCCTCCATGTATATTGGAGACACCGGACAACGTGGTCTCCACCATCTCATCAACGAAGTCGTAGACAATTCTATTGATGAAGCCCTTGCCGGCTACTGCGATTATATTAAAGTATTGATCCATGAAAACGGCTCCATAACCATTTCTGATAATGGACGTGGCATTCCCGTTGATATGCACCCCAAACTTAATTTGCCCGCTGTTGAGGTTGTACTCACCAAACTTCATGCCGGCGGTAAGTTTGATAAAGATTCCTACAAAGTCTCTGGTGGACTGCACGGTGTAGGTGTAAGTTGTGTGAACGCTTTATCCACCGAGTTCAGTGCAGAAATTCACAGAGACGGCAATATTTATGTGATGGAGTTTGAGAGGGGTGTCACAAAAGTTCCGCTTAAAGAAACCGGGAAAACAAAGGATACGGGCACTATAATCAAGTTTAAACCCGACCCCGAGATTTTTACTCAAACCACCGAGTTTAAATTTGATATTATTGCCGACCGAATGCGCGAACTGGCATTTCTGAATCCGCAAATTACGATTGATATTCTTGATGAGCGCGCTGAAGAAGAGGATGAAGGCCATGTTTCATTTCATTTTGCCGGAGGCGTAAAAGACTTTGTAGCCTATCTTGATGAAACCCGTCAGTCGCTGATGGATGAGCCTATTTATATTGAGGGCGAAGAGGATAACGTGCCGGTTGAAGTCGCCATCCAATATAATGACAGCTATACCGAGAATGTCCATTCGTACGTAAATAATATCAACACCCGGGAAGGTGGAACACACATATCCGGATTTCGGCGGGCTTTAACGCGGTGTTTTAAAAACTACGCAGACAAGAATAATATCATTAAATCGAACAGCAAGATTAATGTCTCCGGAGAAGATTTCCGGGAAGGCATGACTTGTGTTTTGAGCGTGAAGGTTTCTGAACCTCAGTTTGAAGGCCAGACTAAAACAAAATTGGGTAACTCTGAGGTTCAAAGTGCTGTTGAGATTATTCTTTACGAAAAGCTGAATGATTATCTCGAACAAAATCCTAAGACAGCCAAGAAGATTCTTGAGAAAGTAATTGTTGCTGCCGAAGCGCGAGAAGCTGCCCGAAAAGCTCGCCAGCTTATCCAGCGTAAAAGTGTGATGAGTGGTGGCGGACTTCCAGGAAAGCTGGCTGATTGTTCTATCAAAGATCCCGCACATAGTGAAGTTTATCTTGTTGAGGGTGACTCTGCCGGTGGTTCTGCCAAAATGGGGCGAAATCGTAGTTTTCAGGCAATTCTTCCGCTTCGTGGAAAAATCCTGAATGTGGAAAAAGCTAAAATTAATAAGATCCTTGAAAACAAAGAGATACAGGCAATGATTACCGCTCTTGGAACCGGCGTTGGTCATGAAGAAGAGTTCGAGCTTGACAAACTTCGCTATCACAAGATTATCATTATGACGGATGCCGATGTGGATGGTTCGCATATTCGAACCCTTCTGCTCACCTTTTTCTATCGGTATATGCATCCGCTCATTGAGCATGGCCATATTTATATTGCCACTCCTCCTCTTTATCGAATTACGCAAAGCCGTGGGGAAATCCAGTATGCCTGGGATGATGACACGCGTAATAAACTCATCAAAGAACTTAAAAAGTCGAAAAAGAAATTTGATGTTTCACGGTACAAAGGGTTGGGTGAAATGAATCCTGAACAGCTTTGGGAAACAACGATGGACCCGGAAACCAGAACACTCCAGCAGGTTACTGTAGAAAATGCGGCCGCGGCTGACAAAATGTTCTCAACCCTGATGGGCGGCGATGTAGAACCACGCCGGGAATTCATTGAGAAAAATTCCAGGTACGCTACACTTGATATTTAGAGTGAAAACTGAAATGACAAAGGTGAAAAGTTCCCTTTTGTCTCATTTATTTGCGATACAAACTTCAATACTCACTACTCAAGACTAACATCTACTATATATGGCAAGTGAAAAGATTATACCTATAACTATTGAAGACGAAATGCAATCGTCCTACATCGATTATTCGATGTCGGTGATTGTATCCAGGGCACTTCCGGATGTGCGGGACGGTTTGAAACCCGTTCACCGGCGCGTTCTTTACGGAATGAGTGATCTTGGAATGCTTCATAATAGAAATTACAAGAAGAGTGCCCGTATTGTAGGTGAGGTTTTGGGGAAATATCACCCGCATGGGGATTCTGCTGTCTATGATTCGATTGTTCGGATGGTACAGGATTTTTCGTTGAGGTATCCGCTTGTTGACGGCCAGGGTAACTTCGGCTCGATTGATGGTGACTCAGCTGCGGCTATGCGTTACACTGAGGTGAGAATGCAGCGTATTGCGGAGGAGCTTCTGACCGATATCAACAAAGATACGGTCGATTTCCAAGAAAACTTTGATGATACTCTCACTGAGCCGACTGTTCTTCCGGCCATGCTTCCACAGCTTCTATTGAATGGAGCATCAGGTATTGCCGTGGGAATGGCTACAAACATGGCTCCACATAATTTTAATGAGGTGATTGACGGAACAGTTGCCGTTCTTGAAAATCCGGATATTGAAATTAAGCAGTTGATGGAACACATCACTGCTCCTGATTTTCCAACGGGTGGTATTATTTATGGATATGAAGGCGTTAAGGAAGCCTATCATACCGGGCGTGGAAAAATTACAATGCGGGCCCGTGCCAATGTAGAAGAATTACGCGGAAACAGAGAACAGATTGTTGTTACTGAGATTCCGTACCAGGTAAATAAATCGACCCTGATTGAAAAAATTGCGGACCTCGTTCACTCTGAAAAAATCACTGAAATTGGTGAGATCCGAGACGAATCGGATAGAGAAGGAATGCGGATTGTTATCGTCCTGAAGAGAAATGCCAATGCTGGCATCGTCCTGAATCAGCTTTTCAAGTACACTCAAATGCAGCAAACATTTGGCGTGATCAATCTTGCCTTGGTTAAAGGACGCCCTAAAGTCATGTCTGTCAAAGAGTTAATAGAACACTTTATTGAGCACAGGATTGAAGTTATTATTCGCCGTACCATTTATGATCTCGATCAGGCCGAGGCAAGAGCTCATATTTTAGAAGGACTCAAGATTGCTCTCGATAATCTTGATGAAGTGATCAAAACGATTCGGGCTTCTAATAATCCTCAGGAAGCGAATAAAGAACTTCGGGTTAAGTTTGCGCTTACGGACATCCAGGCTAAAGCTATTCTGGATATGCGGCTCCAAAAACTTACAGGCCTGGAACGTGAAAAAGTTGACCAGGAATACCGTGATATCGTTGATAAAATTGCTGATTTCAGAGAAACACTCTCCAGTCGTGAGAAACAAAACGGAATCATTAAAGAGGAACTTCTGCAATTGAAAGACCGATACGGTGATGAACGACGAACCCAGGTTGTATACTCTGCTGAAGATTTCAGTGTCGAGGATATGATCGCCGATGAGGATGTTGTAGTAACGATCTCAAACAAAGGGTTCATCAAACGAATGCCTGTAAGTGGTTACCGACGACAACGCCGAGGCGGAAAAGGAATGAAAGGTACGACTACCAAAGATGACGAATATGTAGAGCATCTTTTTGTAGCGACCAACCATAATTACATCCTCTTCTTCACCGAAAAAGGAAATTGTTATTGGTTGAAAGTCTACGAAATTCCGGAAGGCTCACGTTTAGCGAGAGGCCGTGCCATTGTCAATCTTATTGATATTGATAAAGATGACAGTATCAAAACATTTGTGCCTGTTAAAACTCTGGAGGATGAAGATTACATCAACAGCCACTCCATAATCATGGCCACCAAGGAAGGTCAGGTTAAGAAAACTTCGCTTGAAGCGTATAGTCGACCACGTAGAGATGGTATAATTGCCATCAACATTCGTGAAGGTGATAGTCTTTTAGAAGCTGCGCTTACAGATGGTGAAAGCAACATCATTCTTGCCAATAAAAAAGGCCGTGCCATCCGTTTCCATGAAGAGGAAGCACGTGAAATGGGCAGAAATACATCCGGCGTTCGCGGAATGACTTTAGGCAAGAATAATGAACTTGTTGATATGGTTGTCATTAAAAATACTCACGAAGCCACGGTGCTCGCCATTTCAGAAAATGGATATGGCAAACGATCGTTAGTCGATGATTATCGTGAGCAAAGCCGCGGCGGTAAAGGTGTAATTACATTGAAAGTGACTCCCAAAACCGGAAATCTGATTGCACTAAAAGAAGTTTCGGATAATGACGATTTAATGGTAATTACCGAACGAGGCAAAGTAATCCGAATGCAGTGTAAAGGAATTCGAACAATGGGCAGAAATACTCAGGGAGTTCGAATCATGCGGCTGGATGATGACGGTAAGATCGGCGCCGTCACAAGAGTAGTGAATGAAGACGATGACGAAGCTGACGCACCGGTTGTCAGTTGATCTTCATAAATAAATCTGATTTTGAAAGGCTCTCATTTCGAGAGCCTTTTTTATTTCAGAGAGATTTCATCATGGAAGCTAAAATTTTCTTCCTCTTCTGTTTCAACTCCTCTGGAGAAAGAATTTCAACCTTGTTACCAAATTGAAGAAGCCACTCGTTGATATAGTCTAAATTTTCAAAATGAAAGCCAACCTTATTTTTTTTATCCGAAACAGGGTTTTGCTTAAAAATTTTTGTTGGGAGATTGGCCCTAAACGCACGATCAGCCGATTCATTGACTAACACCTCCACTAATTGGCCGGACTCGTTAGATCCAAAAATTAAACCCTCTACGTCCATTTCGGTTTTTCGGGCGAATTTTTTGTCCAAAATTTTGACTGCATCCATCCGGTCGAGAACAAAATTTCGAATAGCCTCTCTTTTATGAGAAAACCCGATCACATTCCAATGGTCTCGATAAAAAACCAAAAGATATGGATCGATGGTGCGTTCCGTAATTTCATTTTCACTTTTGCTTAGGTACGAAAAACCCAGTGATTTTGATTGTGAGATAGCGCTGCTAACCAAATACCAGTTTCCACCCTCTTTTTTTTCGTGGCCAAAATGCAGAAACGGATCCACAACGGTTCGGTCATCCAGAGAACTCATAAATTCTTTCAACTCATCGGGAATTGTATTTTTGATCTTCAACTCCACTCCTTTCGCATCATCCACTAGCTGTTTATCCACTTGTGATTTAACAAAATTCAGACCAACCATAATTGTGGCAAGCTCCTGAGCTGTAAACATCAATGGCGGAACCTTGTACCCTTCCATTACTCCGTAACCGCTGTATTTATCCCAGGTGACTGGCACATTTATTTCCGATAAAACATTGAAATCTCTGAATATAGTGCGCCTGCTGACTCCAAATGTTTCCGCCAGTTCGTCTACAGTCAGTCTTTTTTTTGAATCCTGTAGAATGAGAATCAATTTCATGCGCCGTTCAGAGCTTTTAAGTCGGGACATTTTGATAGAGTTTGTTTTGTTATTGCACCATTTTTAAGGTAAGAAATGTCTCTCATTTTGAAAGAAATTCATCGACCTAATTTTAAAAATCAGACCACTATCTTATAAAAAAGACTGTCTTTCAGAATTGTTTCTTGTGAATTTCAGCGAATGAACAGATAGTGAAGTAAATGCACTTGTTACTTTTCAATTTTGACAATTCCTTTACCTTCATAGAATGGCTCGTCTTTTCCAAAATCAAAAGCATAGATAGTCACATGTAAGTTTTCTCGAGACCGCCGAACCTCTTCCTCTACATCCCCCACACCTTTCCACATCAGAATAGTTTCCCATGGCTGGGAGTCCAAATGTTTGAGTAAATCTTTAATTTTAAAAGCATGTTTCGTTACAATCCCGGTACCTTTCTCCAACTGAATGAGTGAAATACTTTTGGCGATGACCTCTACATTTTCAAGCCCCATTGACTGAGAAATATCTTCCACTGCCCGCATTTTTTTACGGACATTATCATTCAAATGCCACTCTTTTTCTTTCTCACAAATAGCCAATGGAATGCCGGGAAGTCCTCCACCCGTACCCGAATCGATCCATTTGTTGTTCCACTGAACCAATCCAAGCGGTATAGGCAGCAGGGAATGAACAACGTGCTCCCTCACTGTTTCACGTGAAACATTACGGCTTACTAAGTTGATTTTTTCATTCCACTCGAGAAGTAAATCAATATACTTTTCGAGCTGATCATTGTGGGCCGAATAGAGTTTTCTTGCTTTGAAAAGTACCTCTGAATCAACTTCAACCGTATTTATAGAATGTTTCACGTGAAACCTATCCTTTCAGATAAACCATTAAAACAGCAACGTCACTTGCAGAAACACCACTAATTCGTGATGCCTGACCAATGGTTTCCGGCTGAATTTTAGCAAGTTTATTCTTCCCTTCTGAGGAAAGGCTCTTAATTTTTTCGTAGTTAATCTTGTCCGGGATCTGAGTATTTTCCTGTTTGCTCATCTCCTCTACCATCTCAAACTCCCGTTTGATATAGCCATCATATTTGATCTGAATCTCAACCTGTTCGATCACATAATTATTGGTTGTAATTTCAGCTACTTTAGAATTAAGTTCCTCATCTGCATCTAAAATATCCCGAAGATGTAATTCAGGTCGGGGCACCAATGATTTTGCCTTCACAGGTTGGGAAAGAGTCGAGGTTTCGTTTGCCTCAAGCATCGGATCCATCTTCTCCGGATAAACTGTGTAATCACTGATCAGATCATATAATTGATCTATCTCCTCTTTCTTTTTGCTAAATCTTTCATATCGTGCATCCCCTACTAAACCAATTCTTCGGCCCAGCTCCGTCAGGCGAAGATCTGCATTATCCTGTCGAAGCAGAATTCGATGTTCAGCTCGTGAGGTAAACATTCGATAAGGTTCTTCCGTGCCTTTATTAATAAGGTCATCAATTAGAACACCAATGTATGCCTCTGATCTCTTCAGGACAAAAGGTTCTTTTTCCTGCACAAATAAAGCAGAGTTAATGCCGGCCATTAATCCTTGGCAAGCGGCTTCTTCATAACCTGTTGTTCCATTAATCTGGCCTGCAAAAAAGAGACCGTTAACGAGTTTGGTTTCAAGACTTCTCTTTACCTGGTATGGTTGAAAATAGTCGTATTCAATGGCATACCCGGGGCGTAACATCACTGCTTTTTCAAAACCCGGGATAGTTCGAAGTGCATGATATTGTACATCCTCGGGCAAAGATGTTGAAAACCCATTTAAATACATCTCATAAGTATCCCACCCTTCCGGTTCCAGGAATAGTTGGTGTCTGTCTTTATCAGCAAAACGATTAATCTTATCCTCGATACTTGGACAGTAACGCGGACCTACAGATTTAATCCGGCCATTAAACATGGGGCTGCGATCAAATCCGGTTTTTAACTTTTCGTGAACTTCCGTATTTGTATATCCGATCCAGCAAGTTAGCTGATCATTTACATCTGGCAATTCATCCGTCATAAAAGAAAACGGACTCGGATTTTCATCGCCGTATTGAATTTCCAGTTTAGACAGATCAATAGAACGGCCATCAAGCCGCGGAGGTGTTCCCGTTTTTAAACGACCAATTTCAAACCCGAGTTTTTCTAATGATGCAGAAATACCAACAGACGCTCTTTCTCCGGATCGTCCGCCGCCATATTGACTTTCGCCGATATGAATAATTCCATTCAAAAAAGTACCGCTAGTCAAAATAACGGACTTAGACTGGAAGCTCTGCCCCGTTTGGGTCACCACGCCTGTAATTACTTTTCCGGAATCATCAGTAAGAATTTCTACAACGTTGTCTTGACGAAAATAGAGATTCGGAATCCTCTCAAGCTCCTCTCTCATTGTTTTTGAATAAAGTGCACGATCACTTTGGCACCGCGGGCTCCACATTGCCGGCCCCTTGCTGCGATTCAACATTCGAAACTGAACACCGCTCTTGTCAGCAACCATTCCACTTAAACCACCAAGAGCATCAATCTCTCTCACCAATTGCCCCTTGGCTACCCCACCCATTGCGGGATTGCAAGACATTTTTGCAATTGCATCCAGGTTCATTGTAATGAGCAGCGTTTTTGCTCCCATATTTGCGGCCGCGGCTGCAGCTTCGCTTCCAGCATGGCCTGCGCCCACTACAATCACATCGTATGCGGGATACAAACTATCCATAAATATTTGTTTTTACTTTATTTATAACGAATTAATTTCGTATTGTCCTGTGATTTTAAAAATAACGTTTTCCAGCGAATTTATAAATGCTCACTGACAGTGGCTAAAACGATAAGTAATCACCAATCTTACGAAGCATAAATAGATACTGAAGAGAATTCACCATTTATTTCGTACAATTCTGTTATCATCCTTCTCAGAAATTGTAATTATACTTTGGAAGTTTCTTAACAATAACCCCGAGGTCAATCATTCAATTAAAAAAAAACAATATCACAACATTGGTTATTGTGTTGGCATTATTCCTGCCGGCCTCAATACACGCACAAAATGATTCCCCTCTTTTGTTTGAGAAGACTGGTCTTGAAACTACAAACTGGAATGCAAAACAACCGTCTGATTTAAACGCCTCGTCAATCCACCTCAATCAATCCGTTCTCTCAGCATTAAGAGAAAATGAAGTTCAAGAGATTTCCATTCCGGGACCAGACGATCAACTCTACAACGTTGCAATTCAAAAGATTATTCACTCACCAAACGGAGGATGGTCTGCTGTCGGCCACACAAACAATAACCAACTTAACTCATTCATCTTTTCTTACTCCCCCTCAACCGGCCAGGCTTTATCTACGGTTAATATTCTGAATGATCATACTTATTTAGAGATCAGGTACGACTCATTCCAAAGTCAACATATACTTGTTGAAAAAGATCCGCATCAATCTGATGAGCTTGCTTGCAATCATGATGATCAACTCGTTGTAACAAATGAAAATCCCCACTCAAACAAAAACAACTCTCAGCCACAGGTTTCTCATGATCATGAAACATCAATTATTGACGTCATGATTGTTTACACTCCAAACGCAGAAAATTGGGCGGCAACAAATTCAAGTGGCATTCAAAACATTATCAATCAGGCTATGGCTGTCGCGCAGGTTTCTGCTGATAATTCAAACCTGGATCTCGAATTTCGCCTGGTCCATACTCATCGCACACAATACACCGAGACAGGAGATTCTGAATTGGATTTGCGGCGATTAACCGCCTCCGCTTTATTTAATCCCTGGGGAGAAGAAACCGCAGGTCATATGGATGAGATTCATCAGCTAAGAGATCAGTATGGAGCCGATCTTGTTGCTCTATTCTCTGAAACGGAAGATACAGGCGGCATTGCATGGGTGATTACCGCCCAGAGTGGCTTACCACAATATGCATTTTCAATTACACGCGTACAACAGGCGAACGGAAGAACACACGGCCATGAAATGGGGCATAACTTCGGCAATGCTCATAGTCGAAACCAAAATCAAAATGCCGCTAACAATACGAACCGGCGGGGAATCTTTCCCTACTCAACAGGCTGGAGATGGACGGGAAATGATGGAATTTCATACGCATCTGTTATGACATATCTCGATGGATCCAGCCAAGTTCTTGTATTTTCAAATCCGGACATCAATTACGAAGGCGTTCCTACTGGTTCATACTCGGGGGAATTTTCTCCTGCCGACAATGCCCGAAGCATGAGAGAAATACAGCACGTGGTTGAACAGTACAGAACAACCGCAACGGAATTTGATCTGCCCTCCGTTACAACAAATCCGGTTACCAATATCTCTTATTCCCTTGCACAACTGAATGGTCATTCAACGGATGATGGCGGCAGCTCAATCTTCGAAAATGGATTCTGCTGGGATACGGAACCAAATCCCTCATTCGCTGACGAATGCGCAGTTGCCGGAGATGGCCTTGGCCCGTTTCAAATCCAAATAACAAATCTTGAACAAAACAGAGACTATTATGTCAGGGCCTATGCTACAAACTCAGTTGGAACTTCGTTTGGAAATCAGCGATCATTCAGCACTCCCGCTCTCACAAGCCCAAGTGCCTTGGAGCCGATACAAGTAGATGCCGTGTCATTCACTGCCCGTTGGACAAATGTTTCAGCTGCCGAGCGTTATTTTTTGGATGTTTCACTCAACCCGGATTTCACATCCATTCTCTCCGGATTTGAAAACAAAGATGTTGGCGATGTAACATCTTTTACAATAACCAATCTTACACCCGGTACGGACTACTACTATCGTGTTCGGTCCGGCGTGGAAACCACTCAGAGCAATCATTCAAATATTGAAACAGCATCCACAATTGATATTAGCTTACAAAATTCTGGCGTAGAGGTTTCCAGAGACAGAGTTTTAGCCACGGGCATCCAGGAAAGTTTAATAATCGTACGGGTTGAAAACAGCAATGGAGAACCCTTTGAAGGAATTGAGGTTCAAATTGAACAGGATAATGGTTCATCCCAAATTTCACCCGATGAAGCAACAACCGACAGCGAAGGCCAGGCAACGTTTTCAATTACCGGCAACACAGAAGAAGTTGTTCAGTACAACGTTTTTGCCGCTGGCCTGAACCTCTCAGAAGACATCGAAATTGAGTTTCTCTTTTCTGATGGCGAGTTAACGCTCGGCAATAATTATCCGAATCCGTACAACCATCAAACCACAATCCCTATTGTAATTCCACAACGATCCCGTGTGAGGCTGGATATCTATAATTCGATGGGCTCACTTGTTCAAACGATTCTCGATGAAGAGTTCAATATCGGATACTACGAAATTCCTTTTAATGCATCCGGTTTAGCTTCAGGCGTGTATTTTTACAGGATGGTCACAAACCAGGGGGTTCGGGTTGAAAAGATGCTGCTGGCCAAGTAAATATTTTAAAAAGTAGTTGTAGATCATCCTGATTTCTAAGTTATTATCAACAGGAGAGAAGTATTAAAATCCTTTAACACCAAAAAGCCCCGAGAGAAATGGATAAAATCATACAAGTAGCCACCAAAGAGTTAGGTATATCTGAAATAAGCGGAAGCCAGCATAATAAAAGAATACTTCAGTATTCAAATGAAATCGGAATTTCATGGATTGACGATGACGAAACCCCTTGGTGTAGCGTATTCATGAATTGGGTAGCGATGAAATGCGGCGTTAAACGGTCAGGCTCAGCAGCTGCGCGTTCGTGGCTGACGGTAGGTTTACCGGTAGAAAATCCCGAGCCGGGTGATATCGTTGTATACTGGCGCGGCGATCCGAACTCTCATCAAGGCCATGTTGGTATTTTCTTTGGATATTCCAGCGATAAATCGAGAGTCTATACCTTAGGCGGAAATCAAAATAATTCAGTCTCCATCTCTGCCTACCCTGCTGAAAGAGTCCTCTCCTTTAGGCGGCTCCAGCCAGATAATAAGTTTGAGTTAAAAGATAAGGATTTAAAGAAAGGCGATACCGGAACGGATGTCGTAAATCTTCAAAACGCACTTAAATTGCTTCAATTTAACGCAGGAACATCCGATGGTATTTTTGGCCCCAAAACCGAAGGAGCCCTCAAACAATTCCAGGCAACCAACTTTGAACTGGAAATTTCAGGAATCTTTGATGCGCCAACCCGAGAGCATATGCTTGAATTGCTGAATGCATAGAACTCAAAACAAAAAAAGCTGCCCATTTTTATATGAGCAGCTTTGCCTTTTTTTTTGAGCGATCCGGAAGGGACTCGACCCCTCGACCTTCCCGAGGGGTCGGGACAGGCTTTCTAATCGGCAATGACCTCTCGCATATCAATTTTACCTCGAATAACTCGTTCAATAACTTTTTTACTTTTCATTCTTTTAAGCCAATTTTCAGCTTTAATTGCTTCAGATTTGGTTTCAAATTCTACAACTTTTCTAAGAACCCAAGGTATGCCATTTTTTGTAGCGAGGGAGTGACCTCTGTTATGTTTGGATAATCTATTTTTAACATCCTTTGTCTGACCTGAATAGTAGCTACCCCTTTTCTCACTATATATAATGTATAAATAGTGCATCCTTTTAATCTTGATATACCTTTCAAACAAAAAAAGCTGCCCATTTTTATATGAGCAGCTTTGCTTTTTTTTGAGCGATCCGGAAGGGACTCGAACCCTCGACCTCCTGCGTGACAGTCAGTTTTTATAAAAATAGCTAAAGGTTTCAGCACCCCCGAAAAAGTTCCGTAAAGTGTTGTATATCATAGGGTTTTGAAGTAACTTGAGGTAACGCAAACGACAGAGGCATTCCAATTTTTGTTGTCCCCCTGTTGTCCCCGAGATCAAAAGTTTAACCCAACAACCCAGCCATGTCTAATAGCAAACTTTCGCTAACAGACTCCTTTGTCCGTCACCATCCGGCGCCGGAAAAAAAGAGAATTGAAGTTTACGACACTGTTGTTAACGGCCTTGCCCTTCGAGTTACTCCCACCGGTCATAAATCCTTTGTGTACCGATACCGGTATAACGATAAGGTGAAACGCTTCACCATTGGCACCTATCCGAATATGAGCCTCTCTATTGCCAGAGATGAAGCCAGAGGCATATCAAACCAACTCCATAAAGGGATTGACCCCCTCCAGGAGAAAAAAGAGCGTATGAAGCCAGGCAAAATGTTTTCCGAACTACTGGAGGCATTCAAACAGTACCATTTACCAACCCTTCGAGAGAAAACAGCCGATGAGTATGAACGCATCATAGACAATGAGATTAAACCGGTCTTTGGTAATAAGGAAATCAAAGAGATTGATCGACACCTTATCATAAAATTTCTGGATAACATTGCATATAAAAGAGGGAGTAAGACGATGGCAAACCGCGTTCGCTCTTTGCTGTCTCGAATCTACACCATTGGAATGGAGAAAGCAGTTACAGAGAGCAATCCTGTAAGCCATACAACAAAATACGAAGGGGGAGAAAACAAAAGGGAGAGGTACTATGAAGAGGAAGAGATCCGGCGCCTTTGGGGAGCTTTTGAAGAGGTACAAGAGCCAGCTAAATCGGTTTTAAAGCTGCTTCTGTTAACCGGTCAACGATCTAAGGAAACGCGCCACATGAAATGGGAGAACATTAAAAATGGAGTCTGGACTATTCCCAAAGAGTTGGCAAAGGGAAAGCGTGAACATCAAGTACCGTTATCAAATTTAGCCGTTGACGTGCTTAAAAATCTGAAGCCTATAACCGGCGCCAAAGAGTATGTTTTTGCCTCTCCTGTTAATGACAACGCACCACTGGAAGGAATAAAACGACCCGTTGACGATGTCCGGGAAATTGCAGAAGTGAAGGACTTCCGGCCTCACGACTTACGCCGGACTGTTGCCACCTACCTTGCCGGATTGAAGGTAGATCGTACCACATTAGGGAAACTCCTCAATCATAAAGGCATTGCTGGAGACAACCAGGTAACGGCTATCTATGATCGGTACGACTATCTGGAAGAGAAGCGAACCGCGTTAAACCGTTGGGCTTCTAAGTTGCAGATGATATTGGATGAAGAGGAAGAGGAACAGGGTAAGATCATTCAGATTGGGGCTTAAAATGGGAGAGGATACATATACCTTTCAGGATTGGTTAGATGGCAAGCTGGATGGATTAGACCACTGGACAACTCCAGCAACAGGCCAGGAACCTTTCGTGTTGAATATGGAGGGACAATTGCCGGATGAAGAGTATCAAAAAATAGTAGATGCTCAATACGATATTTTAGATAAAGCTATAGAGGTAGCTGTTCACGGTCATATAAGATTCTTTTTTGAGAAAATAGGGAAAGTGAAAGAGGACAAGAAAAATGTCTTTTATCAAAGAGAGTTTTCAGATATTCAAAACCGAATCAATGAAATTGATAAGGTAACTAAAGACCGTTTTGATATGGAGAAAATGTCGGTTTTAGGAATCGACTCAAAAAAATATTACAAGTTTCAAGAGTACTATCAAAACTATAAAAAGGGAGGGTACACGGTTATCAATCTTACTTACTATGTTTATGACAAATCTAAGAATAAATCAAAGATTCAAACGAATGTAGATTTTACTTATCGCAAATTAGTTGGCTATTTAAGTGAATTAGAAAAGCTAAAAGAGGAGTACGCACCGGCGCCGGATACTGAAAAGAGAAAGCCAATATACAGGGAGCTGTTCTATGAAAAATTTTGGGAATATAGAAATGCAGGACTTGGAAGGCCTGAATCTTATAGTAAGCTAAGAGGCTGGATAAAGGAAATGCGTTACTCTGTTCAGGAGATCATTGACAAGGGAGTACCAATCAATGATGAAGAAAAATTTTATAGAAATGCATACAACAATAGACCAGATTAATAGGTAAGTAATTACCTATAAAACGAAATTGCTTACCTGTTCTTAGTTCTCCCTCCTCTTTAGGTTTCTACTGTATTCAATGTGAACCGCAAACAAACAGTAGAAACCATGAGTAATTCAACAGACAGTATCGAAATCATCCGGCCGTTAGATTTGGCCAAGAAACTCTCCGTATCTAAACAGACCCTTTGGAGAATGGAGAAGAGAGGCGACCTCCCTCCTAAAATTCGACTCTCTTCCAGGACTGTCGGCTATCGTTTGAAAGACGTAGAAAAGATGCTGGATGAACGCGCCGGAACTTCTGAAAGCCAGTAAGGGAGAGTACCGATGCAACAGTCACATAAACGGTTTCATAATGCCAACCGATGGCAGGAGCGTTGGTATAGGATTCTTCATCCGAGCCATAAACTCTTTTGGGAGTATATCAATGATAACTGTGATAATATTGGAGTCTGGATCATTGATCTTGACTTTGCATGTTATCAGATCGGTATTGATTCGATTGATCTTAAGAGCTTCCTGCAGAACATAAATGAAGATGAAAAAAGGGTACTCCAGAAGGTAGATCGAATACTCCTTTACAGCTTCGTACCGGATCAATATTGCCCCCGAAAGCCTCTTGACCCATTCAATAACAATGCTCACAGATCATACACTCAATTGATGATTGAACATGACCTATTCGATTGGTTCTGTCAGAATCATTCACGTGTAATGACAAAGGCTGTTGAATGGAAGGAATCAGAACAGACCCCTAAGAGACCTCTAAAAGGGGACTCCCAAAGGCATAAGGAAAAAGAGCAGGAAGAGGAAGAAGAACAGGAGACAGAGCAGGAGAAGCCTCCCTCTTCCAACTTCGATAAAGCTGAAAAACTCTTTAATGATTACCGGCGCTTAATCCGGTATGAGCACGAGTACCCCGATCATATAGAGGAGGGAATATTTCAAAAGATATTGGAGAAAGGTATTAGCTACGATACCCTTGTATCTGATATTGAAGAGTACGCAAGTGAGCTGGATGGAAAGCATGGAGAACCGCCTGAAATCTTTTATGAGAATTATGTGGAGGTGAACCATGAGTAACCAGGGCAAACGCTTTAAAGTTATCCACACCATGACCGGCCGGACTCTCTTCTATGCTTCGAGCCAGCAAGCTATTAGACAGGAGCTATCAGATGGAGAGGCAGACCAGGTAACGATACATGACACCGTGAAGGGAACCTTTGCTACCGGCGCCACCGTCTTTGCAGTAGCACTAAAGGGGGGCGGTCAAAATCTCTAAGAAGTTACACCCGTGAAACCGATGCCTTAAGAGTCTTTTTCTCTCTGAAAGGAATATACCCCCAAGGGGGGAGGGGGTATCCCGAGATCAATCAGTAACCCCCTCAAAGTTTAACCCAAACACAAAATAACAATAAACCATGAGTAATGAGAACAGAACAACCATTGGTGAATATTCGCATGTCAGCAACATTGATCTAAGAGACAGTATCGACAGCCAGATCATTGTACTTGATGACTTGATACATGGCCTCGATATAGCAAATCAACAGAACGAAGCCAACTATTCCGGCGCCGGTATCTACCATGCCTTTCGCAATTTAAAAGCCATGCTGGAAGAGCTGGACAACCGCTTTGAAGAAATGCAGAGGAAGTGTCACAGTTCCGATTATCAACAGGCAAAGAATTTAGTCGATCAAGTCCACCGGCTATTTTTTACTAATACAGATAAACCTTAAATCCATCTACCATGCCAGAAACAAAAACAGTACCTATGAAGAGCAAAAAGTCTCAATTCAATACGGATCTGGAATTAATCGAATACCTCCAGCGTACATTGAAAAATATACATTCAGTATTAGAAGAGCATCCCGAAAAGGATGAGGTCTATCTGGATAGACTATCCACCGTTCATAAAAAACTTGTATCCAGTGACCGATTCCAGACAGCCTTATTTCTTGGAGTTATGGATTTTCTGGAGCGTGCAAAGAGAAGAGCTACCAGGAAGCCTATAACCTTGCAGAAACAACAGAACCTACTTGATGACCTTCACAGCTTAGTTGAGGTTCTTAAGATTTGATGGAGGTAACGCGCCGGTAAAACCGGCGCTTTCCATTGTCTATAATCGACAGTCAGAGGCCTTCCAGCCCCCTTTCATTCACTCACTTTTACATAATTGATGTTATACAACAGCTCTCCTCACTTAACTGTTTCCCCTTGTCCGGCTGTCGTATATACAGAAATTATGTAAAGTTCGCCTTCGCAATGCCAGAGGGGGAGCGTTGACCTGTTGGCCTTGCTTACGGCGTACACGTTCACTCATTCCAGGGGGCAAGGCCGCAACCGCACCGGCCTCTAAATACCAGCACCAAGAGGAAGCCCCTCCTTTGTGTATAGCTCCCCCCCTACTTCGACACCTTTTATACACCTATACTGGAAACCGTTCGCTTAAGTAATGTTTTTATCTGTCAACCTGTAGTAAGGGGGGAGTTTGCTCTCAAAATGTGAGTGTGAATATCTTCAAAAATAAGGGAGGCAGATCATTTTTTGTTGTCCCTATGTTGTCCCCGAAAAAATGAAGGTTACACAAAAGAAGGTTTTTAAGGAAACAAAAAAGCCCCTAACTCGATGGGAGTTAAGGGCTTATAGGAAAGCGATCCGGAAGGGACTCGAACCCTCGACCTCCTGCGTGACAGGCAGGCGTTCTAACCAACTGAACTACCGGACCAATATGTCAATTTCTCAATTTTTTGAGAGACTTAAATATAAAGACGTTCTGTGCATGAAGTCAATAGAATTTCCTTTCTAATTATTTCAATAAATAAGGGCTCCAGGATCAGCCGGAGCCCTTTATCGGGATGGGATGTATGTAAGGAAAAACGATCTATAAATTCCCTTCTACGGCAGCAATCAGTTCTTCGCTCATGGGTTCAACATTACTTTTAAATCTTCTCACGACATTTCCGTTCCGATCAATGAGAAATTTTTCAAAATTCCATGAGATATCTCCTGTAAAATCCGGGTTTTCTGCGTCTGTCAGATAGCTAAAAAGCGGATGTTGATCATCACCTTTTACAGAAACCTTTGAAAACATCGGGAATGAAACTCCATAATTCGCCTGACAAAACTGAGCGATTTCCTTATCCGTTCCCGGTTCTTGTCCGCCAAAATTATTTG
This sequence comes from Rhodohalobacter sp. 614A, assembly GCF_021462415.1. NCBI lineage: Bacteria > Pseudomonadati > Balneolota > Balneolia > Balneolales > Balneolaceae > Rhodohalobacter > Rhodohalobacter sp. 614A. Next base: position 951,734 of record NZ_JAKEDS010000001.1, on the reverse strand, counting down.
CAGGAAATCCAAGAACCTTGAACCCCTGGCCGGAATATGTTTGATAAAGCTCTTGCAACCCTTCGTATTGCGGTGTAAACCCACACTCGGATGCTGTGTTTACAATCAAAAGTAAATCGCCTTCAAAATCAGACAATGAAATGTTTTCACCGTCTAATGAATTAAGTTCATATTGATAGACACTATCTGCGCGTTCGTTCGTTATCATCAGGAAAGAAATTGAAGTAAGTAACAGTATTATTGTTTTCATAAGGTGATCCAACTATTTTTAGGGTTAACTGATTTTCTGCACCATATCATTCCGAAGATGAAATATTATTTAAAATTTTTATTTACAGCTATTCTCACCGGCACAATTTTCATTCTTTTACCGATTTCATCTCAAGCCCAAATGTTTTCCATTAGTGATGACGAACCCGGGCGCCGGGAAGGGATCTACTTTTACACGATGATAGGCGCAAGCTGGGAACTTGCCGATTTTTCTTATCAGGGTGAAGGGATATCAGATCGGGAGCGCGTCGATTTCAACGACAGTATCATCCGCCTTCGGCTCGACAGCCCGGGCCTCGATTTGAGTTTTGCCATTGGGGGAACGCTCACAGGCATGGACGATGCATCGTTTTTAAATCTTAACGGACGTTTATATAATGGTTTCCCGATTGCACGGGCTCAAAATTTTTTACTGATGCTTCCACTTCAAATAACATCTGATTTGAAGCAGATTCGCAAAAATCAATCGAATGCCGAGTTTTTGCAAAGCTCGCTGTCTATTGGTACAGGCCTTTCAACCATATTTAATCTTGGAGATGCTGTGACTTTAGATATAAGATCAACTCCGAATTATGGATTCAGCTTCTCGCAAGGGTCACTTTTTGGTGGAAATCTTTTTAAATTTGATGGAAAGGCATTACTCCATATCAACAATTTATTTGGGTCAAATGCTCTAACACTCGGTTACTATTTTGATTATAACCGCTATCGAATTGAGGGAGATTTGAATGATTATGATTATACTTCGCACTCCATTACAATCGGATACGCATTTTAGTTAGGAATGAAGATTGAGAAGTTATTACTGGAACTTGAAAGTTTATGCGAGCGGGGTGGTTTCACCATCAGAAAAGAACGCGGAACATTCAGGGGAGACCAATGCATCATAGAGGGCGAAAAACTCGTGGTGATCAACAAAAACCGTCCTGCCGAATCTCAAGCTGTAATTTTAGCACGGGTGATTGACCACATTGGCCCCGATACACTCTTCATAAAACCAGCCGTCCGAAAAGAGCTCGAAATAATTTGGGAACGGTTAGAGCGGTTTGACCAGGCAGAAGATGAATCTTAAAAAAATGAAATGCACCTTTCTTGGAACCGGCACTTCCATGGGCGTACCTGTTGCCGGTGGTTTTGGCCGCGAGATGATTGGCAACGACCCGAGGAATCAACGTACCCGCTGTTCGGCCTGGCTTCAAACAGATCAAACCTCTGTTGTGATTGATATAGGGCCTGAATTTCGTATTCAAAGCATTCGGTCAAACATTCGGCATATTGACCTGGTCTTAATTACCCACGAACATATGGACCATATTGCCGGTCTGGATGATCTTCGGTCTTATAATTATGCCCAGAAGACTTCCATCCCTCTCCTGAGTTCTGAACGGGCCATCCAATCTATCAAAACCCGTTTCGATTATATGTTCGGAGATGGAAAGTACCCCGGATCCACCTCGCTCGATATGGAAGTGATTGAATCAAATCAAACATTCCGGGATCTCGAAATCACTCCCCTTCCATACCAACACGGCAGTATTGAAATTCTGGGATTTCGGGTGAATGACTTTTCGTACATGACGGACGTAAAGGAAATTCCCGACTCCACAATGGAAAAAGTGAAGGGCAGCAAAGTTCTTGTACTTAGCGGACTACGATGGGAACCGAAGCATCCAACTCATCTTACCATCCCCGAAGCTGTGGACATAGCGAACGAAATCGGCGCGCAAAGAACATATCTCATTCACATGAATTCTTATGTTGATCATGAGAAGACAAATCAGAAATTGCCAAAACACATCCGTTTGGCATACGATCAGCTTGAGATTGAAATCTGAACCGGGAAATGGAGATGGCTTTACTTCTGCCCGAAAATACGTTCAGCTTAAAGGTATTTATTCGTCTCTTCGTTTTCCTTTAGTTCTTCAACAACCTCTTTTACATCCTGCGCTTCATCCAGGTTTACAACTAAAATGGCGTCATCCGTTTCAACAAGGGCGATGTTTTTTACCCCAGCAAAAGCTACCAGTTTTTTTCCCTTGGTGGATGCATAGTTTCCGTCGGAATTCACAAACAGAGCGTCTGTGTTAACCGAGGCATTTCCGTTATCGTCTTTATCAGAGAGCTCGTGAACGGCCTTCCAGCTTCCCACATCATTCCAATCAAAATCACCCGGCACTACATTAACTTTATCCGCATTCTCCATAATTCCGTAATCAATGGAAATAGACGGACAGGCTTGATAAAATTCATGAACATCTTCATCAGAAAATTCAGAAGATTCAAGAGCTTTGGCTTCTTTATAAATTGCTGGAATTTGCTGCTTAAAAGCTTCAAGAATTACACTCGTCTTCCAGATAAAAATACCGCTGTTCCACAGGTAATCACCCGATTCCAAAAACCGTTCTGCCGTTTCTGCATCTGGTTTCTCGGTGAATTTCTGAACTTTAAAAACCGGAAGTTCAGAATCGTCAATCACCGGCTCCAAAGATCTCTGAATGTATCCATAACCGGTTTCCGGCCGGTGTGGTTTGATACCCAGCGTTACCAGGCTCTGCTCATTCCTTGCGGTTTTAACTGCCGTTTTTAGTACCTGCTTGAATGCTTTGGGATTTCCAATCCTGTGATCGGCCGGCAGGACAATCATCACAGAATCAGGATCTTGTTTGTGTAAAAGTGCTGCCGCCGAGGCAATACATGGCGCCGTATTTCGCGCAATCGGTTCACCAATAATGAAAGAAGGATCAACAGCAGGCAACTGTTCTTTCACAAGCGAAACATAATCCCGGTTGGTAACCACCACCACATTTTCCGGCTCGATGAATCCATTCAATCTTTCTACCGTTTGCTGAATCATGGTAGTTTCGCCAAACAGGTTTAAAAATTGTTTGGGATTAGATTTACGGCTCTTCGGCCAAAAGCGCGTCCCCACTCCGCCAGCCATAATCACTGCATAGACCATTCTATAATTTTTTTGAATTAACCTTTATTATGGTGAGCCACAAAATCATAAAACTCTCGACGTTTTGTGGCTATGTTAAAACTCGTCCCAAATGATTTTGGATGCAGGGAAAGGTAGGCAAAACCAAATCAAACCAAAACGGGATTGGTCTTTGTGAGTGTAATACTGAATGTGGAACCTTCTTCGGGCGAGCTTTCAATAAACAATTTTTCGCCATGTGCTTCTACAATATGTTTCACGATGGCCAGGCCGAGTCCGGTCCCTCCTTTTTCTCTTGAGCGCGATTTATCCACTCTGAAGAACCGTTCGGTAACCCGCTTTAAATCCTTCTTCTCAATCCCGATTCCCGTATCCCGAACATAAAGAAGAAGTTTGTCCTTCAATTTTTTGAAATCCGTCACTCCAATTTCAACATAACCGCCGGGCTTATTGTACTTCATTCCGTTTTCAATCAGGTTGATCAGTACTTGTTTTACCTGATTGCGATCTGCCCGAACCTGGATATTTTTGTCAAAATCCTTCACCCGGATTTCAATATTCTCTTTTTGAGCTTTGTACTGAAGACTCTCCACCACATCCAAAACCACATCACGCAAATACATCTCTTTGATATTCGATTTCAGCTCGCCGGTCTCCAGGCGCGAAATTTCCATCAAATCATTGGTTAGATAGATGAGCCGGTTCACGTTCCGCATTGTTTTTTTGAGGAATACTTCGTTCACATTTTTATCGTGAATGGCTCCGTTTAAAAGGGTTTCAATAAATCCCTGGATGGCAAAAATGGGCGTCTTCAGCTCGTGAGAAATATCACCGATAAATTCCTTGCGGTAATTTTCAATTTTATTGAGCCGGGCCAGCTCTTTGCTAACCGTATCACTCGCCTGAATGGAGCGTTCAATTAAATAATCAAGCTCATCATTCTTCTGGTCGGGATTGTTGTTGTATTCTTTGAATTTTTTCCGGGATATATTTTTAACAATTCCATACAACGTCCGCACCCGTTTATTGTGAAGCCGTGCCGATACCAAGTAAACAATCCCAAAAGATGAAATAAAAAGAGCCAGAACAAACCCGATGGATTGCGATAGGCTAATTGAAAGGAAGAGGTACTGGAAACAAAAACCGACCAGAGTAATCATCAGCGCAGACGGAAAAGCCGTTCTGAGTGATATGGACGATATTTTTCTTTTTTTTAAATCAGAACGACTCATTCTTTAAACCTGTAACCGACACCCTTTACGGTCTCAATATAATGATCTCCGAGTTTTTCTCTGATTTTTCTCACGTGAACATCAACCGTTCGGTCCACAACATAAATGTTATCGCCCCACACTTTATTGAGAAGAGTTTGGCGATCCCGAACTTTTCCTTTTTTGCTGGCTAAATAATAGAGTAGCTCAAATTCTTTTCGGGGAAGCTGAAATTCCTCTTCGCCGCGCGTTACGATATAACGATCCTTGTCAATTTCCAGATCGTGTACCTTTAATTTCTGAACTTTCTCTTCCGTTTCTTCAAACCTTCGAAGAACGGCTTTAATCCGCGAAATCAATTTGGAGGTGCTGATCGGTTTCGTAATGAAATCATCCGCTCCTTTATTCAATCCTTCAATCTCGGTTTTTTCGTCGCTTCGGGCGGTCAGAAAAATGATGGGGATATGAGTTAACGTTGAATCTTCGCGCATGCGGTCGCACACTTCAATACCGTCCATTTGCGGCATCATGATATCCAGTAACACAAGATCCGGCATATTCTCTTTGGCCATTTGAATACCGTCTTTCCCGTTTTCGGCCTTTAATACGTTAAAACCTTCTTGACGAAGATTGTATTCAATTAGATCCAGCAGGTCCTGTTCGTCGTCGACTACAAGAATGGTTTGTTTGGACAAAATACGTCAGTTTGTTTTTTGATTAGATGAAAGCTAACGGCTTAGTCCTTAATAATAACCAATAAAGATTAACAAAATATTATCATTTCAGCTTCGCCAGGGCCTCTTTCACAATCTCTGAAACCGTTGCTTTGGGATTTTTTCCGGCAATTTGATTAACCGTTTGAGTCGCCTGTGTTTTGGAAAAACCAAGGGCCTCCAAGGCTGAGGTTGCTTCTTCGCGCTTACTCCGGCTTTCTGTTGAACCGGAGATAACGGACGGCTGAGATTCATCAAACAGCTTGTCTTTCAATTCCAGTACCATTCTCTCAGCTGTTTTCTTCCCGATTCCCGAAATGGTTGAAAGCGACTTAACATCCTGCGTCACAATCGATTCCATTAGCGCCGGTGCCGGCATTCCGGATAAAATTGTCAGACCAAGCTTCGGGCCAATTCCCTTCACAGTTATCAATCTCTCAAAAAGATTCTTCTCTTTACTTGATGCAAACCCAAAAAGCCGCTGATCATTATCCGTAATATGGTGATAAATCAGAAGCTTCAGTTTATCTCCGGTATCCGGCAGCGTTTCTAACGTTTGGGTGGATATCTCTACGCGGTATCCCACTCCATTTACATCGATGATACACTCATCTTCTGTTTTCTGTTGAAGAGTGCCGTTTAGATACGCAATCATTATGTCCTTGGTTATTTGGTTTGATACTTAAAATATCGGCGTTTCTCATCCCTTTGAAGAGAAACTTCTTACTTCTTTACCCGATCCGGATTGTCTTCTACAAACTTTGCCCAGCTCGATTTGCTGTTGTTTTGATGCATTTTTTTTGATCCGGTTTGAGATGAATTCACATCTGCATGAGTAAAATGGCACCAGGCAACAGACAGGGCATCCGTCGCATCCTTCGACAATTTACCTTCAGGCATTTTCAGTAGTTTATCCAGCATAAATGCCACCTGTTGTTTGCTGGCATTCCCGTTTCCGGTAATTGATTTCTTCACCATTTTAGGATAGTACTCGGCAACATGCAGTCCCTGATTGGTAATGGCTAAAATCGCTGCCGCCTGTGCCCGGCCAAGTTTTAGCATTGCGAGAGGATCAACACCGTAAACCGGTGTTTCTACTGCACATTCATCCGGTTTAAACTCTTTAATCAGCCGGGTTACTTCATCAAAAATAAACTGGAGACGATCGTTATGATTATCCATTTTCTTCATTCGAAGCACATCGCACGCCTCAACAGAATAAGAAGTATTCTCCCGAACGAGGACAGCATACCCCGTAGTGCGGGAACCTGGGTCGATACCGAGAATCTTCTTGGACATAAAGTTTGGAATATCGAATACTGAACAAGGAATGACGAATAACGAAAGGTCTATTTACTTCTAAATTCTAAAATCCTTGTTCAATATTCATCATTCATTTTCGTCTTCTGCGTAAAGCTTCGCCAGCCCTTCTATCATCTCTTCGGAAATTCCCGAGGTTGCAAATCCACCATCGTGATAGAGATTTTGCATCGTTACTTTTCGGGTCAGGTCGGAGAAGAGTGTGATGCAGTAATCGGCACATTCATCCGCACTGGGATTTCCAAGCGGTGCAATTTTATCGGCAAAGGTATACATGCCGTCAAATCCTTTAATTCCTGTTCCCGCAGAGGTTTTAGTCGGTGCCTGTGAAACGGTATTCACACGAATTCCTCTTTTCGCCAGCCGGCTTCCATAATTTCTTGCGATGCTTTCCAGAAGTGCCTTGGCATCATTCATATCAGAATATTTTGAAAAAATGCGTTGCGCACCGATGTAGGAAAGAGCCACAACACTGGCGCCGTCATTCAGAATATCTGTCTTTTCAGCAAAATGAAGCACTTTATGAAGCGAAATCGCCGAGATATCCAGCGTTTGATTGAACCACGCATAATTCAGATCGCTGTACTCTTTTTTCTTGCGAACATTTGGTGACATTCCGATAGCGTGCAGAATAAAGTCAATACTTCCCAGCTCTTCTTTCGTATCTTCCATCAGCGCTTCTACTTCATCCTCTTTGCTCACATCGCAAGGCAGAATTTTTGAGTTGGTTTCTTCAGCCAGGGCATCTAGTACACCGAGCCGAAGAGCAATAGGCGCATTCGACAGTACAAAATCGGCCCCTTCGCGTTTACAGGCCAAAGCAATTCTCCATGCAATACTACGCTCATCCAGTGCGCCAAAAATAATTCCTTTCTTCCCTTTTAGTAAACCGTATCCTTGTTGTTCAGACATTCATCAAGCAATTAAGAGTTCATCAGTTGTTTGATTTGAAAATAACACCTTCACCCATTACATCGAAATAGAAAAAGAAATTGGTTCTCGCATTCAGAACAGTTTCATTTCTCCCTAAAACAAACATTTATCATTTGGGAGAGAATTAAACCTGTATTATGTTTAGACTTAACAACTGCAATAATTCCCATCCGGGGACAATCAACATTACGTATAGTTAAAAGCAAGTGATAGTCTACTGGCTTGTAACCTTTATCGCTTTTGCAAAACATTCCGAAAAGGAACGGGAATGGATGTATCGCATCCAAAACGGGGATACAGCGGCAATGAAGCTTTTATATAATAAGTACAAGAATCTTCTTTTCGGGTTGATTGTATCTATTTTGAAAAACAGGGAGGAAGCCGAAGACTGCTTGCAGGAAGTCTTTACTCAAGCTTGGGAAAAAGCCGGTCAATTTGATGAATCCAGAGGAAGGGTTTATACCTTTTTAGTAACCATGGCACGCAATAAAGCTATCGACAGAACCCGCTCACGGGCTTTTAAAGATTCGGAAAAGGAAGACCATTTGGTTAACAACGCTGATTTTTCGATCACGCTTGAAGGTGAATTCAATAATCCGCATGAAGATCTTGAACTGTCTGAACGGGCTGAAATGGTTCGCCGGGCACTAAATCAACTCAGTAAAAAAGAACGGAAAGTACTGTACGTTGCCTATTTCAATGGAATGAGTCAATCAGAAATATCCGAAAAGCTGGATATTCCTCTTGGAACGGTTAAATACAGAATGCGCCAGGGAATGATTAAACTGCGAGACATGCTTGTACCCGACAATAAATAATGACAAACGAAGAAGAACATAACGATTTTGAATCTCTTTGCGCAGGCTATGTGCTGGATTCGCTTTCTGATGAAGAAAATCGTCAGTTTGAAAAAATGCTGCGCGATGCTGATCCCGAGCAGATTCAGCTTTTTGAGGAGATGATGGAGATTCGTGATGAATTGGCCCTGGCTGTGGACCCAATGACACCCTCGCCGCAGGTTGAGAAAAACATCATGAATTCAATTTCTTCGGTTGGGGAAGAACCTGAAGCAGAATCAACCCAACCCAACAATATCATCCCGATTTGGGGGTACAAAGTTGCGGCCGCCATCTTATTAATTGCATCGTTGGTCTTTGGTTATCTCACAATGGATCTGAATGAAACGATAGAAAATCAGCAGGCTCAAATAACAGAACTTGAAAGCCAACTCGACCGACAAGAGCAACTGCTGACGGTTCTTTCCGGTCGCCAGGTGACGTTAGTTAATATGAACGGCCAGGAACCCAGCCCTGACGGATATGGAAAAATTCTTTGGGATCCCGAAAAAGGTGAAGCCGTATTGCAACTGGCCAATCTTCCCGCCCCGCCCGAAGATAAGGACTATCAATTATGGTTGATTAAAGAGGGAGAGAATCCAATTCCGGCGGGAGTGTTTAATTTTGAGGAACCATCTACCGATCTGTTTTTCCGGGTTGAACAGTTAAATGAACAGCCATCGCCGCAATCCAATGTATTTGCTGTTACGCTTGAACCCAAAGGCGGCGTTCCACAACCTACCGGTGATATGTTCCTTTTGGGTGAGCAGCAGTAAGAATTTCTCAATCTCGCTCCGTAACATTTTTTTTTGACCACACGTAGAGCAAACCGTTGGTACTAATCAAACGGTCTTAAGCTCATGAAATCTTTTACATCTCTCAAGCTACTTTTGTCTTCGGTAGTCATTCTGTTTACTCTTCAAGCCTGCGGCGGCGAAGAAATGAGTGAAAACAGTGAAGACGACACCCCAATTATTCCGGTCGAAGTCAGCAGTGTTAGCCGGGGGAATATTTCTGCTTACTATTCAAACACGGCGACACTCGAAGCCGAGCAGGAAGCAACCGTCGTTTCAAAAGTCCGTGGAATTATCGAAGAAATTTATGTTGAAGAAGGCGACATGGTTCAGGCCGGGCAGGTCATTGCCAAAATTGAAGATGACCAATACCAGATTGAAGCCGACCGGGCAAAAGCTACTCTCGACAGATTATATAATGACTATCAACGAAATAAAGAGCTTTTTGATCGTGAATTGATCGCAGCGGAAACTTTTCAGAATTCACAATTTGAGTACGAGTCTCAAAAAGCGACATATGATCTGGCTCAACTCAACCTGGAATATACTTCTGTAAGATCACCTATAAGTGGTGTGATTTCGCGCCGGCATGTGAAAGCAGGAAATATGATCGGCACGGATCAACCCATGTATCGGGTAACGGATTTTACTCCGCTTCAGGCCATTCTTCACATCCCCGAACATGAGATGTCGAAAATCAGAAATAACCAACGCGCTGAACTTCGCGTGGACGCTCTTCCAAATGAAATGTTTATTGGCCATGTGGAGCGTATCAGCCCGGTGGTGGATTCTGAAACCGGAACATTCAAAGTCACAATCTACGTGGATGAAACGAAAGACATGCTCCGTCCCGGAATGTTTGGTCGTGTAAAAATTGTGTACGATACCCGAGAAAACACGCGTATGATTCCAAAATCGGCTGTTATCTCGGAAGACCTTGCACAAAGTGTTTACGTGATTAAAGATTCTCTCGCCTTCAAAAAAGAAATTCAAACCGGGTATACCAACGGCTCAAATGTAGAAGTAATAAATGGCCTTGATGACGGAGAAATGGTGGTTACCATCGGGCAGGGAAGCCTGCAAGACAGCTCAAAAGTAAGCGTTATCGAAAGTCTGTAAGGCGGAGCCATTATGAAAATCATCGATATTTCGATTCGCCGGAAAGTCACAATTGCGATGTTCACCGTTGGAGTGCTCCTGTTCGGGATGGTTTCTCTTTCCCGGCTGAATGTGAATCTTCTTCCTGAATTGAGTTATCCGACTCTCACCATCCGAACCGAATTTGAAGGTGCTGCCCCCGTTGAAGTTGAAAACCTGATCACCAAACCTGTGGAAGAAGCCGTCGGGGTTGTAAAAGGAGTTCAGCAGGTGCGCTCGATTTCAAGAGCAGGCCAATCGGATGTGGTTTTGGAATTTGCCTGGGGAACGGACATGAACATTGCCAACCTCGATGTGATGGCCAAACTTGATGCCGTTCAGCTTCCCCTCGATTCAGAAAAACCGGTCACACTTCGCTTCGACCCAACTCTCGATCCCATTCTCCGATATGCACTCTTTTATAATGATGAAGAGATTGACGAGTCTGAAGATGATGCGCCTGTTAATTATGCAAGTTATGAAGATCTCTCCAGTCCCGATGCCATTGCCAGTCTGAAGACACTTCGGATTTTAGCGGATGAACAGCTCAAAAAGAATCTTGAATCTTCCCTTGGCGTCGCTTCTGTAAAAATCAGCGGTGGATTGGAAGAAGAGATACAGGTAAACATCGATCAGCAGCGCCTTTCCTATCTCAACATTCCGATTGAAACCATTACTCAAATCCTTGGGGCAGAAAACGTGAATCTCTCGGGTGGTCGTCTTGAAGACGGCCCGCAGCAATACCTGGTTCGAACACTTAATGAGTTTCAGAATGTAGACCAGATCCGAAATGTAGTTGTAGCCAGTGATTCAGGAAATGTGATTTACCTGAAAGATGTGGCCGAAGTAATTCAGTCCTACAAAGAAAGAGAAGCCATCACCCGCCTGAATGGTTCTGAGGCTGTGGAAATCGCTATTTACAAGGAAGGCGATGCAAATACCGTTGCCGTTGCCGAAGCGGTTAATGAACGAATGGATGAAATCCGGGTCGCTCTCCCATCAAACATGAAGCTTGAAAAAGTTTATGATCAGTCCATATTCATTGCCTCCGCAGTCAACGAAGTAAAAAATGCAGGGATTATCGGCGGTATTTTGGCGGTTCTGGTTCTCTATTTCTTTCTTCGGAATTTCTGGACCACGGTTATTATCTCTGTATCCATTCCAGTCTCTATCATCGCCACGTTTAATTTGATGTACGGGAATGATATTTCCCTCAACATCATGTCGCTCGGTGGAATTGCGCTTGGAATCGGTATGCTTGTTGATAATTCCATTGTGGTTCTTGAAAACATCGCGCGTCATCGGGAACAGGGCCAAGGAATTGTAGAATCGGCCCGCGAAGGTGCCAGTGAAGTTGGAATGGCTGTAATTGCATCCACCCTGACCACAATCGCTGTTTTCTTCCCGCTCGTATTTGTGCAGGGCATCGCCGGTCAACTTTTCCGCGATCAGGCACTTACGGTTACATTTTCATTATTGGCGTCCCTGATTGTGGCCATCACATTGATTCCCATGCTTTCATCACTGGGTGGTGATAAGAAAAAAATTGAACCGCTTGAGCTGAAAGAACCAAAAACCAAATTTGGCCGCGGACTCCGTGCCGTACGAATGTTCCTTTTTTATACGATTCCAACGGCTATCACAAAAGCCATTCGGTTTATTTTCGGCTGGATTGCAAAAATCACAAAAGCCATATTCTCTCCTTTTGTAAAAGCGTTTGATAAAGGATACCAGTTCACCGAGAGAAGATACACAGGTCTTTTGAATTGGTCTCTTAACCACAAAGCGTTGGTTCTTGTATCCGCCATTTTGATTTTTGCCGGATCGCTTGCTTTGGTTCCGCGAATCGGAATTGAACTCATTCCACAACTTTCTCAAGGTGAATTTTCAGTTGAGTTTAAACTTCCTCCCGGAACGCCCATCGAAAAAACAGACCAGGCACTTCGGTCTGTTCAAAACACAACTAAAGATTATGAAGGCGTGCATACAACTTTTGCCGTTGCCGGAACCGGAAACCGAATGGACGCCAATCCTGATGAAGGCGGTGAAAACTGGGGCGAATTGAACGTAACCCTTGCATCCGGAGCATCTTCATCTGAAGAACAGCAGACGATGGAAAGAATGCGTTCATCTCTTCAAAACGTACCGGGACTTCAATACAAATTTGCCCGGCCGGAACTGTTCAGCTTTAAAACACCGGTTGAAATTGAAATCAGTGGATTTGACCTGGATAACCTGAAAAGAGCCAGCGATGCCGTTACCCGGCGCCTCTCCGCCAACGGCCGTTTTGCGGATGTGAAGAGCACAATGGAAACAGGCAGTCCGGAAGTTCAGATTATGTTTGATCGGGATCGTGCCGCCGCGCTTGGTTTGCAGGTTCATGAAGTGGCCGATCGGATCGTGAGTAATGTCCGCGGAGATGTGGCAACCCGCTATTCGTGGAGAGATCGAAAGATTGATGTTTTGGTTCGTGCGCAGGAATCAGACCGGGCTTCCATCGAGGAAATTCAACGGCTGGTTGTGAATCCCGGAAGCGAACGACCAATTCCTCTGAGTGCCATTGCCGACGTACAAATTGCGAATGGCCCGGGTGAAATTCGCCGGGTTTCCCAACAGCGAGTGGCTATTGTTTCAGCGAATCTGAACTATGGCGATTTGGGAGAAGCAGCCGAAGACGTACAGGAAATTCTTTCAGAAGTAACGATGCCAACGGGTGTGTATGCACAAATTGGCGGCCAAAATGAGGAAATGTCAGACTCGTTTCAATCACTGCTGTTTGCACTTTCTTTGGCTGTGTTTTTGGTCTACTTAGTCATGGCTTCTCAGTTCGAATCACTCCTTCATCCGTTCATCATTCTGTTTACGATTCCACTTGCTTTGGTCGGAGCCATTTTAGCTCTTTACCTCACCGGAACGACGATCAGCGTTGTGGTATTTATCGGGTTGATTTTGCTGGCCGGAATTGTGGTAAACAACGCCATTGTTTTGATTGACCTGATCAACCAGATGAGACAAAAAGGAGCCGATAAAATTGAAGCCATTATGGAAGGTGGCAGGTCCCGCCTCCGCCCCATTTTGATGACAACACTGACAACCACACTTGGATTGCTTCCACTTGCCATCGGATTTGGCGATGGGGCTGAACTTCGGGCTCCAATGGGAATTACCGTCATCGGCGGACTGCTTGTATCCACTCTGCTCACTCTTGTTGTAATACCCGTGATGTATTCGATTATGGATCGAAAAACCTACTCAACCGAAACAGAAACGGCCTGACCGGAAACCATGCATATTACAGATCTTTCCATACGGCGGCCGGTTACCACACTGATGATTTTTGTCAGTTTGGTGGTGGTTGGGTTGATTGCCACACGCCTGGTTCCGCTTGAGTTTATGCCCAACATCACCTTTCCGGGTGCGTTTGTTCAACTTCCATATCCCAATTCCACACCGGCAGAAATCAACGAAAACATTGCCCGTCCGATAGAGGAGGTTCTTGCAACCCTGAGCGGCGTAGAACAAATCAACTCCAATTCAGGTGAAGACAACGCCGGCGTAGTTGTGATTTTCAAGCAGGGAAATGACATCAATCTGAAGGCGATTGAAATCAAGGAAAAAATTGAGAGTGTTCGAAATCAGCTTCCTGAAGATTTTGAGTATTACCAGATTTTTAAATTCCAGGATGGCGACGCCCCCACCCTTTTGCTCCGAATTTCGAGCGACCGTGACCTCTCTGATGCTTATGAACTTCTCAACCGAAATTTAAAACAACGCATTGAACGAATTCCGGGTGTTGGGCAAGTCACACTCTACGGCGTTGAGAAAAAAGAGATCCGGGTAGAGCTCGATCCCGATCGGCTCACCGCTTATAATATCAACCTGAATGAATTGAGCAACAAGCTCCGCCAGGCCAATTTCTCCATCTCTGCCGGAAGAATTACGGATTCCGGAATGCGATATATGGTTCGGCCAATGGGAGATTTGAACGGAGTGGAGGATATTGAAAATCTCATTATTGCCGACCGAAATATTCGGGTAAAAGATATTGCAACGGTTAAATACACCGAACCTGAACGAAATTACGCCCGCCATCTTGATAAAAAATATGCCGTTGGGCTCGACATCACCAAAGAATCGACAGCAAATACCGTAGAGGTCGTGGATGCCGTTCTCGCTGAAATCGATGAAATCAGCAAGCTTCCTGAAATGAGAGGCATCGAAATTTACGAGATGTTCAACCAGGCCGATGGCATTCTCAGCTCATTACGGGAACTGTTTAATGCCGGGATGATTGGTGCACTTTTATCGATTGTGGTTCTCTATATTTTCCTGAGACAGGTCGGTACAACGTTGATCGTGGCCACCGCCGTACCGTTCTCACTGATTGTTACACTCGGCTTTTTCTTCTTTCTTGATATCAGCCTGAATATTCTCTCGATGATGGGATTGATGCTGGCCATTGGTATGCTGGTGGATAATGCCGTGGTGGTGACGGAGAACATTCACCGGTTCCAGCGAAAAGGGAATGACGCTAAAACGGCCTCTGTTCTCGGGGCCAAACAGGTTGCCATTGCCGTAACTGCCGGAACCCTGACGTCTATCATCGTATTTCTGCCAAATGTGGTGAACGAAAGTTTTATCTCGCAGCACATGTATTACATCGGGATGGCCATCATTATATCGTTGCTGGCCTCTCTTCTCATTTCACTCACGGTCATTCCGCTGCTTGCGTCAAAAATCACCCCGCCGGAAAAATCAAAGAAAGAAACGCTTATCGACAAGCTTTCCATAAAATATTCTCAATTGTTGGACTGGCTTCTGGAACGTCGAAAATTGTCTGTATTTCTGATAACCCTCCTGTTTTTCAGCGGTGTTATTCCTCTCTCTTTTATGAATGTTGATATGTTTCCGAGAGTGGAAGAACGGCAGCTCTATCTCCAGTACAATTTGAATGCCTCGTACACTTTGGAAACAGTGAAAGAGTCGGTAGACCGAATCGAAGAATACCTCTACAACAACCAGGAAAATTTCGAGATTGAATCCGTTTATACCTATTACGAACCCGAAAATGCCACGTCTACAATCAACCTGATTCCTGACGATGAAGCCCATAAATCGGTCACTCAAATCAAGGAAGAGATAGAAGCGAACCTGCCAAAAATTGCTATTGGTCAACCCGGGTTTGAATACATCAGCCGGAACAGCTCCGAACAGGTCCAGGTTTTTGTGCAGGGAGAAGCCATGGATGTACTTGAAGATCTCGCCGAACAGGTAGAATGGAGGCTGGGACAGATTGACGGTTTTGCCGATGTTCGATCCGAAGCCGAAACCGGAAGCGATGAAGTGCGTTTGACTGTAAATCACGATCGTGCCCGCAATTTTGGACTCACATCAGATGCCGTTGCCAATATGGTTTCGAACGCCATGCGGGGCCAAACCGTCCAGCGAATTCGCGGACCCGAGAGTGAAATTGATGTGGTTCTTGCCTTCCAGGATGTAAATCGCCAAACGATGGAAGATCTCCAAAACCTGCCGATTACGGTAAACGAAGAACAAACCGTTAAACTGGCCACTCTTGCCGATTTTGAGCAACGGCCCGGCGCCGGTCGAATTTTCCGTGAAAACCGCAAAACTTCCCTGGGAATCAATATCAATCTGGATGATATTACTTCAGACGAAGCACGCACGGAAATTTCAAAAGTGATGAATCAAATTGTCTATCCGGCCGGATATTCGTGGAGTTTTGGACGGAGTTTCGGGAACGACGCGGAAGCCATGAATGTGATGCTCTTCAACATCGGAATTGCGTTCTTTTTGATTTACCTGATTATGGCTTCCCTGTTTGAGTCACTCCTTTATCCAACCAGTGTTATTTCGTGTATCTTTTTTGGTGTGATTGGCATCTTCTGGTTCTTCTTCATCACCGGCACCAGTTTTGATTTGATGGCTTTTATCGGCATCCTGATTTTGATGGGAATAGTCGTGAACAACGGAATTGTACTGATTGATCACATCAACCACCTGCGAAGCGAAGGACTCTCCCGCCGAGAAGCCGTTGTGCAAGGCGGACGCGACCGCATGCGCCCCATTTTAATGACAGCCGGAACTACCGTTCTCGGATTGATTCCACTCTGTATCGGAACCACCCAAATCGGCGGCGATGGCCCTCCCTACTTCCCCATGGCCCGCGCCATCGTCGGCGGACTGACATTCTCCACCATCGTTACACTCCTCGTACTTCCTTCTATCTATGTAATCCTGGATGATATCAGTATCTGGTCGAGACGTGTTATTCGTGCCTCCGGAAATGATGAGTGATTTTTGATTGGAGATATGTGAGATTCGATATGCGATTTCAGGGCAATATCAACACTTCTGCACTCGCTACTCTGAAGTCTGCATTCGCAAATATTTTGAGAAAAGTTTCCTTCCTCGAATTAGAATTTTTAAACGATTTGAGGATTATCTACCATTGTTTTTAATTGGTAGTAGATATGTTAGGCTTCTCCAACGAAATCATAATTCATGATTGAAAATTTATTAGACCCAGCTAGCTTAAATAATTACTCTAATTACTATAGAACTTTATTATCAATATCAGGTGTATTACTTGGTTTAGCTTTTGCTGGTTTAATATATGTTATCCAAGATGGCTTCTCTTCCTTCAAGTTTAGCCGAAATATGTTTTTAGAATACTATGTTAAGTTTGGGCAAAATTTACTTATTTCGTTAGCCTACTTAACAATAATTCCTATTTCTGCACTATACTTATCAATATATCCTTCCCTATTATCGAGTTTATTTTATCTATTTGCGTTCTTCTTTATTAAAACACTAATGGATTACTACAATCAGTTAGGTTATATACACACAATTTTTTCGGAGAAATTTGTACCCCAAAATTATGGCAGCGTTAGAAGCTATTTTCATTTCATACGCAATCTGGGATTCTTCAGAAATCTTCTTTTACTTTTTTCCATCATCATTTTTGTTCTCTATCCAGTTGCTATTTCTTTCTACTCAAATAGAAGTTTTCAATTAACAAGCAAGGGTTTATTCTATTCGACCTTATTAATTCTGCTTTATTCAATCTATCGCATAATTAATTTTTTACCGAACCTTTTTAAATATACCCAGCTAGAAATTCAGAGTGGGTCGATCCAATCAAATGAATCAAAAGAAGATTTTACAAAAGAGAAGCAGGCACTAAAAAAGTATCTAGAATCACATGAATTGAAAGAGTTAAATCCTTTTGAAACCAAAGAATTCTTAGATGGGGAACTTAGATTAAATTTTTTTGACAAAAGAAAAGGTGAAGAGGCTTGGTTCAATATTCATATTAATACTTCAAATTCGAATGTTTTTGAAATCCATGATTCCGTTTGTAGATATGCTTATGAAATACTCTCACTTTTAAATAAATCGCAAGTCGACATTAATACTTTTGTCCTATCATTTCATATCAATATTGATGATATGAAGCCTCAAACAATGTTTTTCAGAACTACCAGATCATAAATAAATGAAATTAACTCAAAATATTTAGATCCTATAGACTTTGTCTTAGAAGTTGAAAACCGCCTTTTTAGTGATTTATTTAAAAATCTAAATGAAAGAGGAGCATAATCAGTCTATACAACGGACCATCCTCCTCCGGTCATGCCGCCTTCCAATTTATTAGGTAACCTACTAAAGGTGAACCCCATTAATCCAAAAAACAGGATAACCACTCTTTTAAGCCCCATAAATACCCAATGCCAACTCCCCTGCAATCCTCTCGAAATCTTTATCATTATGCAGCAATTCTACTGTATGGGAAATGCACCAGTTTGCGATGAGCATATCAACGGTTTTTCGAATGGTAATTCCTTTTGCGCGTAACAACCGATAATTCGACGCCGCTTGAATGGCTAATTCTTTTCCTCCCAAATGTACGCAGTCTAAAGGATCAAGAGCTTCCTTCGCTTTTTTAAAGTCGTTGTCCGAATCAAATCCTTGTAAAATTTCGGTGAGAATAATGTCTCCAATTAGCACCGTTTCCTGAATGAGAAGGCGATCGAGACTATCCGTTTGCCAATTTTCGACTCCGTTGAAATAATCAATCCAGACACTCGTATCTACTAAAATCACGGTGTATCAGTCCTCATCTTTTCCAGATCACCACTCCAGGATAATTTTCCTCGTAAATTTCGAATATTTTCCTGTTTTTTTCGCTGAACCAATAATTTCAGCCCTTCTTCAACAGCATCCTTTTTGGTTTTTAAACGACTGACTTTCAATGCTTCATCCATCAAATCATCATCAATTACTACATTTGTTCGCATAATCATATAAATTATTAATGTGTATTATTTCATAATTTATACACAAAATAAGCTAAATCCTAAATTGGGTTATGCGTCTGTCCGCATTGGATTACGTTGAATTTTAAGAGCCTCAATCAAAAATCAAATAAAACAGAATTCTGATATCGCTAATCTGGAATCTCCACTCGCACATCAACCCAAAAATTGAACCCTCCAGTGATTCGATCAAAATCTTTATCAATCTTTATCATGATGTAGCTATTCAACTTTACATATCATACACCCGCTTCCGATGAAAATAGGTTTAGTAACTGTAATTATTTTCTACTCAACATTTTTTGCTTGTACAAAAGAAAACAATGACCGATATGTTTTCTTTCTTCACAACCGTTTCTTAGAAGAACATGCCCTTCATGAATCGCATCCGGAATATGGGCGCACCGAATACAAAGAAATTCTGGCGGAATTTGAAAAAAGTGGCCTGACCGTTATTAGCGAAAAACGAAATGGAAATGTGAACGCTCGTGAATATGCTCTCGGAATTGTAAACCAAATTGACAGCTTACTTTCAAAAGGAATCGACCCTCAAAAAATAACTGTCGTAGGAACTTCTAAAGGCGGATATATTGCCCAATACGTTTCAACAGTAGCCGCAAATGCTGATTTGAATTTCGTGTTTGTGGCAAGTTTTAGGAATAGCGATATAGAGAATATTCCCAACATAAACTACTGCGGAAATGTTTTAACTATTTATGAAAAAACCGATCCGTTCGGGGAATCGTCCATTGAACGGAAAAATAATTCAACTTGTGAAATCCCGCATTTCAAAGAAATTGAATTAAATACAGGAATGGGACACGGATTTTTATTCAAGCCCTTAAAGGAATGGATTGAACCAACGATAAAATGGGCCAATGGAGATTATGAACTGAAATAAAAACTGTAGACAACAATGGGTAACCATAATTCGTCCATCTCTCATATCAATCCGCATAAAAAAGCCACCCCAAAATCCGGAATGGCTTTACTATCTTTCCCTTATAACCAATCAATTGAAATCAATCGAGACCGGTACGGTTAGACGTCCGTGGTTCGGGCCAGGTCATTTGTTCTCCATTTCTTGGGTTGATCGGAAGCACGGCTTTATCGCGTGGAAATGTTGCCGGATCTTCACTGGCCATATAAGTTAAAATAGCCGTTAAAATGGCGTTGTTACGAACATCGTCAAACACAATTTTATCATAGGTATCGAGATTGGTGTGCCAAGTGTAATTCCAATAGCTCCAGCTTAGCGAACTCAACGAAAATCCGGGAGCACCGGCTGATACAAAAGAAGCATAGTCAGAACCGCCGCCGCCGGGCGTGCCGGGAAACGTGGTTTCGATATGACTGGTAATCTCACTTGGAACAGCCGACAGCCATCGCTGCAAAAATTCATAGGAATGAAGGAATCCCTGGCCGGAAATGCGAACCACGCGTCCGGTTCCGTTATCCTGATTGAAGAGGGCCTGCAGGTTGTCTACAATTTCAGGGTTGTCTGCAACAAAGGCGCCGGATCCATTCAGCCCTTGTTCTTCGCTACCCCAAAGACCGACAATAATCGTCCGTTTAGGATTTGGATACACCTCCTTCAAAATACGTGCGGTTTCCATCATAGTAATAGATCCGGTCGCATTATCCGTTGCACCGGTTCCTCCATCCCAGGAATCGTAATGAGCGGAAAGAATGATATACTCCTCCGGTTTTTCCGTGCCCGGAATCGTTGCGATCGTGTTGAAAGTCGGTACTTTGCCAAGATCTTTTGATTCCGCTTTCACATACACTTCCGGTTCGTCGCCATATTCCACCATTCGATAGAGCATTCCATAATCTTCCAGAGAAAGGTCGATCACCGGAATGTTTTCTGTATTGGCGCTAAAAATCTTATTCGCCCCAAATCCCCGCGACCATCTGGATTGAAAGATGGCAGCCGCCCCAGCTTCTTCCAGTTTTTTATTAAGGTCGCGGCCATAGCCAATATGCTCCATATTTTCCCGCCAAGCCGCCATTTGTTCATCGCGTTCTTTCTTCATTTTTTCAAACGATTCTTCCGTAGCAAACTCTTCCCAGTTATCATCCGGACGGCCCGTAATTTGCGGCTCTGAAATCAAAATAATTTTACCCTCCACCGTAGTAAGCCATTCGTTAAATTCCTCCTGATTTTCAACCGTTGGCAGAATATCCAGATTTGCTGTTACTCCATCTTCACCCGTTGATGGACTCCATGCCAACTGCTGTCCACTCAGGGAAACCACTCGTGGAGAAACCAGGTCAATGTGCGTGATACCTCGTTCCCAGCCTTGCCATTCGCCAAACTGCTGATTTTCGGCTTCGATGCCCCATTCGCCAAATTGCTGTACCGCCCAGTCGTGCGCATGTTGCATTTGCGGAGTTCCCACAAGGCGCGGACCAATCACGTCGGTCAGCTGATGGGCTAAATATTCAAGTTGAGAGTTTTCAGTCGCCTCCCTGACAATGGCGTCCACTACGTCTTCGGTTGTCTGAGCCGATAAATTTGCCGAAAAGACTAGTATTATTACTAAAGAGATTTGCAGAATTCGTTTCATGACCATTCATTTTTTCTATTAAAATTACCCGCAGAATATATTATTAAATGCATAAAAAGAAAGAGTGCTTACGTTCTTTTACGTTTCTCAACTTCCAGCCACTCTTGCAGCTGGGTAATATTTTCTTTCTTCCCTTCCCGAAGTCGGTTCTTACAAAAATCTGTTTCAAACCGATGTCTTTTTAGCAGGCTTAACGTACCTCTCTGCCATTTCTCTGCTGAAATATCCTTTCCAAAACGCCGATTCATTTCTTCTCTCATCCTCTTATTACTTTTCCAGAATTCTGAGGTGCCCAGATGAAACAAATCCGCATCAGAAACAATTTTTGCAATTAATGAAGGAGACTTCTTGAAAATTTTCGTGGCTAAAATGCACTCTTTTACTTTAGTGATAAGGCTCTCTTCTGCCTTTTCCTGTTTCAAAAAAGAGACAGCTAGTTCAGCGCTCCTCTCTTCATGGTCATTACTGTTGAACAGGTATCCCGTATCATGAAACCACGAGGCAATCAGAACAGCAGCTTTATCTTCGCCTTCCAGCTGGTAATGCCCGGCAACCTGGCCGGCAGCTTTTACCACGCTTTGTACATGATCCAGGTTGTGATACACAAATTCTGGCTTGAAATGTGTTTGATAGAGTTCCCGGACGTGCGTCTCCGCATTTTTCACAATGCCATTGTGATCCATACATTTACTTTAAAGTCATTACCAATATCAGCTAAAAAAACGTTCCCCCGGAAACGAGAAAATACACCAAAATATAACTGCTTACGGACAGGGCCAGCCCCCACATAAATACGTTGTATGCAATCCGAAGCAGCCTGAATTTCGTTTCAAGAACGGTTCCCAATCCATACAAATCCCTCGCCATTGTATTATAAAGGCGTTGACTATCGGCCATCAACTCCTCAATCCCGGTTACATATTCATCCCGGCTTAGCTTAAAGAAATTGCCGAAATAAAGAATATTGGATCGATTTGCCCGTACATCATCCAGCGTTACTTTTTCATTGCTTACACGCGGACGCGCCGCAAGGATTGAATAGACTAAGGCAACCATACAGGTAATCAACAAAATGGACGTTGGAATTAACAACCACGGATTTGAATCAATCTTGGGTGAAATGGATGCAATAGTAATGGAAATAATAATACCATTAATACTGATCATGATATTGGACTTATTATCTGCAATGGCGCTCAGCTCAACATGAGTCCGGTAGGATGTCCGGAACATATCCGAAACTCCTCGCCGGCGCGATCCCAGCTTTTTCTTTTTGGGCTGATCATTAGGATCTGAATTCTCCTCATTCCCCGGTTCTCCGGGTAAATCCGGTTCTTCTGTTTTATCTGACATGTGTTTGGTTTATTGATGTTTTGGTTTTAGAACTTTCTCCCCTGAAAGGTAGAGAGAATCAAATTTAATGCTTACGATTAATGATCTGCGCTGATATTTTCATTTGGCAATCCAATTTCATCCACAATTTGATTGTACCGGGGATCATCCTTTAATTGATCCGCAATCGGGAGTGAATGGATCAACAGGATGGATCCCAGTTTTATATCTACAGCTTTTTGTAAATATTCAAAAGCACGATCTTTATCTCCAAGTGCCGCGTAAACCATTGCAAAATCCAGCGTAAGATTTCGGTCCGGCTCCTCTTTCTCCCGTTCTTTCATCAGATCCAGGTACTCCCCGGCAAGATCTTTATCACCCATCATAGCATAAATAAAAGCAAGCTGTGTAGCTCCCCTGTATTTGGAATCGATCAATTTGGCATATTTCTTAATCATACGAAGGGACTTGTCGTACTTTTTCTGAACCAAATAAACCATCGCTTTACCCTCCAAAGCTGACCTGAATAACGGATCCAGCTCTAACGCTTCATTGAATGCATTCAGGGCTTTTTCATAATTTCCTAAAATCATATGAGAACGGCCCGATTCGAGAAGCGCCGGTAACGACAACGGATCAATTTTAACAGCCGATTCAGCCTGTATCAGCATCTTGTCATACCTGCCGATAATCCGATAATAAAGGGCCAAAACCTGGCGTCCTTCGCTGTTATCCGGTTCCAGCGTTATTGCCTTCCGGAAATTTGATTCCGCACTACTGAACTCCCATTTAAAAAGCAGATTTACATATCCCAGCGCTATATAGGAGTCGGCCCGGGAATTGTTAATCTCAATTGCGCGCAAAGCATATTTTTCCGCAATAAGAAATGCCCGTTCGCCAGCCATGTGCCCAATGGTGCCGAGGTACGTGTAACAGTTTGCCAAGAAAGCCAGCGCGTTTGTGTACGTTTCGCACTCGCCAATAGCGCGGTCAAAATAATCGATGGCTTTAAAAACAGCTTCCGGAGTTCTCTTGTTCCAGTAGTATAAACCTTGCAGATAATAATTGTACGCTTCAACACTATCGGTAGACGATTCATAAACTTTCTGCTTCTGCTCTTCATGGCTGAAACTATCCTGAAGCTTATCTACAATTTTTCGGGAGATCTCATCCTGCACAGTAAAGATATCTTCCATCTCCCCGTCAAAATTCTCAGACCAAATATGAAAACCATTCTCCGTATTGATGAGCTGGGCCGTTACACGAATCTTATTCCCTGCCTTTCGCACACTCCCTTCAAGCACAGTACTTACATTCAACTCCTTCCCGATTTCCCGGATATCTTTGATGTCTTTTTTATAGGTGAATACGGACGTGCGCGAGGCCACCTGTAAATCCTTAATTCTTGTCAGGGCATTTATGATTTCCTCGGTGATTCCGTCACTAAAATATTCATTATCGCTTTCGGAGCTAAAATTGTTGAATGGAAGAACCGCAATGCTTTTAAGGTTGCTACCGGTAAGCCTGCGAATGTAACTTTGCGACGGTACATCAATCCCGTTATTGGCAAGAGCATAAATTCCCACGGGCATATAAATATTTTTGAGCTCCAGTTCGCCGAATGACTCAACCCGAAAACCCGGCTGATTTTTAATTTCATCCACCACTTTGCCCGACATCATAACCGAACCGGAAATACCAAGCGACTGAACCCGTGCGG
Source organism: Rhodohalobacter sp. 614A (assembly GCF_021462415.1). Lineage (NCBI taxonomy): Bacteria > Pseudomonadati > Balneolota > Balneolia > Balneolales > Balneolaceae > Rhodohalobacter > Rhodohalobacter sp. 614A. The sequence continues at coordinate 927,618 of NZ_JAKEDS010000001.1, read as the reverse complement.
CAATGTTTACCGCATCGCCATAAATTCCTTCATCGTCGTACATTACATCTCCCATATGAATGCCAATTCTCATGGGAACTGCCGGATCTTTTTTCAATTTCTTCTGAATGTCCCACCCACAGTTAACAGCATCCAACGCACTGCCAAACATGATGAGAATTCCATCGCCGTAATACTGCATCACCTGCCCATGATATTTCAGCAGGAGTTTATTGATGACGGTTCGCTGGCGGTCACGCAAAAATTTAGCTTTCTGTTCATCTTGCTGCATCATTTTCGAATAGCCGACAATATCAGCAAACATTACAGCGGCAAGCATTCTTATGTTGGTCTGTTGTGTCATCCCGGTTTTTACAACACTAATTCTCGAGGATTTTGAAAAGAGTTGTCCTTACGTAATTATTCCTCAGCAGTTAAATAATATATGAAGTTTTTCGAACGAAATTCCTTTTCTATTGTTACAAGCCAGATCGTCGATTAGCTAATAATAATCAGAATAAAAATCCTGTTTTGACAGTGAAAATCGTGGTTTCATCAGAAAAGCCGACTGCTGCATTTATTAAAACCGAATCAAAAGCATTAAACCAGATTCCCCCGCCATATCCTATGTGCCACATGGAGGACGATTCACCGTCGGACCACACCCGTCCGGTATCAAAAAATCCATTAATGCCGCCACTTCCACCGAGCAGATATCTGTAAAAATCGAACAGTTCCAGGCGCAATTCCGTGTTGTTGAAAAAGGAGGATCGCCCGGAAAAACGCCTGTTGTTGAAACCTCTGAGATTGGTGGTACCGCCAAGAGTATTGGCTTCATAAAAAGGAAACTCCCCGAAGTTATGCGCGCCACCGGTACGATTGGCAAGCGTGATTTGAGATTCCGTAAACGGTGAAAAATAGAGTTCCAGCTCTGAATGGAGTTGTGTGAAGTTATCGCTCGTATTCATCAGCCCGAAATTAATTTCCCCTTCTGAAAGAAACCGGTAACCGTGCCGTGGATTCAACGAATTATCGATATCAGAAAACCTCACCCCAAGCGTGACTCCGCCAAATAATTGTTCTCGAAAATCGCCGGCGGGAATGTTCAAATCGGGATCAGAAACAATGTTATCGGGATCTGCATCTACATTTGTTGCCCGAAGCCGCACGCCGGTATAAAAATCCATGATATTTCTTTGGATGGCCAACCGCGGAGCCACCGAATATTGGTATAATCTGGCGCGATAATAGTTTAGCGAACGGTCTTCAAGTGTGGTTTCGTTGCCCAACCCGAAGAAGTTCTTATAGCTTTTTGGGAAGTGAAATTGGGCATCCAGTTCAGCCCTCCAATCCCCTGATATTTGGTACCAAGTTCCATCATACCGGATATTCGCTGCGCCGGTCAGCGGAGCAAAATTGGCTCTCGCAAAATGGTGGGAAGCCGGATGCTTCCGAAACCCGTGACGGGTGATTTGCGGGCCGCCGCCAAAGAACAAGCCATCGTTAGAATTATAGTCGAAGTAAAGCCCAAGCCGGTTTGTATTCCAGCGGAAATCGGTTTTGTAATTATACCGGATATTGCCCGGAATATCTTCCAGTTTGGTTTTTGTATTGTTGCCGGGTTCAATATGATTCCCTGATTCCGTATCGTAAATTACAACGGTACGCCCCAACCCTTTTCTTGGAGTTTCATCCAGGTATTCATCTTCTCCCGAACCACCGGACACCCTGATTTTAATCGGGTTGGATGAATCGCCGGACAAGCGGAATTGATCGCTGTCTCCCATCCCGTAAAGCCACAACTCCCTGGTTTCGCTTGCCTGAAAAGTTCGGTCAAAATACTGCTCCCGCAATTCGCCTTTGCCGGATAACTTGGAGACTTTCACTCTCACTTCCTCATTACTCAGAACCTCTACCTCAAACCGTTCCCGCTTGTTGCTTCCGGGAATGGACACCACTCCCGAAATCAACCCGTAATACTCTTCCGTCACATCAATCAGCTTATCCCGACGGGCTTTTAAAATCCGTATTGTCTCATCACCATATTTCTCGAAAACAGGCTCAGGGTAATTTCGAATGGCTTTTTCAATTACCTCATCAGTAAGTGATGTTTCAATATCCCGGGCAATCTCCAGCCAATCCGACTGCGTAAGTTGATTAGTAAAACGGCGGGTCATATCCAGCGAGTTGAAATTCAATCCCTTCAGGTTTCCATAGCTCTCCGAAAAGTTTTGATACTGGAAAAAAGGCCCCATAAACCGGGCCAGGTTTGGAATCAAACCGGTCATGCGCATCATGGCCACGTCACGATCACGGGGAACGGGTTTATAGATTTTGCCCTTCTCATCTTCCGGTTCAAACGATGCCCAGCGCCACTGATCGCTGTGGCGATCCCAGTCAGCAAGCAGCATATCCAGCAGGCGCGCCCGGGCGAATGCGTCCTGATCCACCCGATGATCGATATCGTTATCCACTTCCCGCAACAGCTCTACACTACTCAGGATTTCTTCTGAATGTCCAACACTTGCCACATCACTCATATCTCCGTTGGGCCTCTCTTCAAAAAGCGCTAACTCTCCACTGATTTCTTCGGCATAAGCGCCAAGTTGTGGATCATCCGGAACAAAATAGATTTTTGGATTGGTATGATATACACCCGCGGCATCGGCCAGATCGGGAATCACCAGTGCGGCATACGGATTGATAATGGAAAACTGATCTTGTGCCACATCCAGGGCAAAGGTCTTGCGAAGATCGTCGCTCCAGATACGGCCTGCCCTTTTATCTACAGACCGGAGAACAAAATCCCGTCCTTCCTCACTTTCTAAGTGCACCGTTGTGGATTGACCTTTTCCGCCAATCCGTACCGGGGTTAATCCCCCTTCAATTTCAGTTACATCAAACACCGGAAATTCGCTTTTTACCGACCAGTATTTGCGATTGTGTTTTCCAATAATCCATTCAAAAAGAAAACTCTTTCCATCGTATCCGGGATTTGCCGCAACGGTTTTCGTACTGTCGGTATAATCATTATCGGGGATGGATTCAGTGATAATTTCATCAGGAAAAGCATCCTCATGAGGAGGCTTCATTTCAGTTCGGTAAAGCAATGTTCCCGTTGAACCATCGCCCTCCGGCGCCCAGCCTTCCATCCAAACAGATCCGTCGGCATAATATTGAACCGTGATAAAACCACTGTTTCCATAAGTAAACTCGGCTCCCCGGCCGTGCGCGATATAGGTTTCTTTACTGCCGGCTCCGCTGACCAGGTAATGGTGGCTGATTCTCGAACCTTCTTCCCGATGATATTGCAGCCCGTGAGAATGGCCGGAGGCATAAATCAAATCCTCAAGTTCGTAAGTGTTGAACAGCTTTTGCAGAGCATCGGCCATTCCCCGATATCGATGGTGATGCACATCCTGCCGGAACCCGAAAACACGGCGGTACAACATATACAAGCTTCCAAAAACAGGCGGCTTTAAATGTGTTGATGGCGGCAGATAGCCCCCGTGATTGTCATGTGTGATAAGCGGATGGTGAGCTGCGATTAACAAGTGATCATTTCGCTGCTTCTTCAGGATGTCGTCCAATTCAATGAGAATGTCTCCCGCATCAGAAAGTTCGTAATCGCCGGTATCGCCGTATGGTTTTTCGTGTTGATGAAGCCACCACTGTGTATCCAGCACAATCAGGCGAATGTCTTCTCGCAGGCGTTCATCATCATCTTTATCCAGGAGTTTGAATGTAACCGGCCCCGGGAATCCGCCATCAGGAAGAAAAGTATTGCCCCGATCTAGATATTCTTCGATGAATTGTTCCTGCCGCTTTACCTTCTCCCAGCCCTCAGGCCCGTCGTTATCCCAGTCGTGATTTCCGGGAATGAACACCACACGGCCCGGAAAATTCTCCACTGTTTTTAACTGTTCAATCAGCCGGCGTTCATACAATTCCCGGTCCAGGTCCGTGGAATCGGGAAGGCCCACTTCGTACACATTATCCCCCAGAAAAATGGCTGAACTCTGCTCCCCTGCATCCTCCAAAAATGATTGCAAAAGTTTAAGAACCGGTTCATGGGCGTCCAGCGAGGGCTTACCGGCATCACCAATCAAAAAAACACGGTAGACCAAATCTTCCTCCGGCGGAGGAGTTTGTGGAACCTGCTGATCATCATCCTTATCAATATACAATACAGACTGCGTACAGGAAGCCAGTAAGAGCAGGAGGGGTATGAGAGTAAACTTCTTAAACATTCATCAAAATATTGAGGCTTAAGATAATAATAAAATGAAAGTAGGTGTACCTGAAAACGCCCGTGTATTATAGGGAAAAGTATCATTTACATATAGAACGTATTATCATGAAAACTATGAAAATTGCATTCCTTTTTGCCTGCTCAGCATTTGTGCTCACAATGGCTGCCTGTCTTGAAAGTAGCACGGAACCCGAAATAATTATTGATTATGGCGCTTCGTCTTACTTCTACGTAAACAATCAAACCGATTCTGATATGCAGGTAACCTATAATATTGCATTTATTGAGATGGACAGTACCGTTACTGTTCCTGCCGACACCACTTTAAAAATCTTTCAGGCCGGAGACATCGGCGCCCCGCCAAAACCATCTGAAGCATTAGGTAAAATTACGGTTTACCAGCTTTTGGAAAATCAATCATCTCTCTTTTTAACCATTGACCCCGTTACCGATGGAGACTGGATCATTGTTGATGAGGATCTGAACGAAATAGATCCTGAATCAAAAAATCTTTATGGGGAAGATGGTTCTGCCCGTTATAAACTTACCTTATCCGAAGGCGATACAAATTAATGACGAACTCAGAAAAACTCTTTTCCCCGATCAATCATTAGCGTACTCCTCACAGAAACAAAAAAAGCCGCATCATTTACGATACGGCTTTGTTTTTAAAATCAGTTGAATCTGATCGCTTATTCGTAATCCAGGCTCTTAACATTTACTGCAGTAGGGCCTTTAGGGGAATCTTCAACATCGAATTCTACGTTTTCATCATCTTCCAAACCTTGGTTAGGACCAAGATCGGGAACATTGTTTCTGTGAACAAAAATATCTTTTCCTCCATCATTGGGTTTGATAAAACCAAAGCCCTTTGTTTTGTCGAAGAATTTTACTTTACCTTGTTGTGACATATTGATTGTAATATAGTGTTTTATACACGTACTCTCAGGTGTTCATCCGTGCTAAAAAGAGTTGCGTTACCAAACCATTTCAGAAAGATTACTATCCACCCTCTTGTAGGTGTGAATTAAATTGAATCGTAAGTTACAGGCTTTTCAGGAAAATAACTATTAATGATTTTAAGAAGATAAAAACGGGGTGAACGCGGGAACGAAACTCCGTCCGGGCATAAAAAAAGCCGCATCCGGTAAGATGCGGCTTTTAAAAAGGTAGTTTATTACGTTTATACGTAATCCAGGCTAACAACATTTATTGCGCTTGGGCCTTTTGGAGTATCTTCAACTTCAAATTCTACATTTTCATCGTCTTCCAAACCCTGGTTGGGTCCAAGACCATCTACATTGTTTCTGTGGACAAAAATATCTTTTCCGCCGTCTTCCGGCTTAATAAATCCAAATCCTTTTTGTGAGTCAAAGAATTTAACTTTTCCTTGTTGTGGCATAATAATAGTGTAGTAATAGTTAGTTTTACACGTACGATCAGGCATTCATCCGTACTACTAAAAAGAATTGCGTTACCAAGTCGTTTCCAGAGAAGATTACTAAAACACCCTCTCGCAGGTGTGAATTAAATTGAGTTTTAAGATAAGGGGATTTAGGCGGAATGTAAATTGGGGATTTTTTTGGGGTAGTGTTTCCGGCTTTTCGCGTTCTCTCGAATTTTGATGAACTGCCATTCTTCAAATTTAAAGACCTAAAACTCCCTGTGCTTTCAGGTCGGTGATTCTTCATTTAACCACTATTCTTGTTTCAGGCAATCAAATTCTGCAACTTTTGCCTCCTTTTTCCATAGACAGACCTAAAACCTTTAAATAAAAAAGATGTTGTATGACAATCGCTGAAGCACAGGAAAATATGAGATTTGGTTATTTCGGGGGAGCACCGGGCTTGCTTGCATCCGGACTGGTTTGGGTCGTCGCCGGGCTATTCGGTCAGCTTAGCTCTGCCCAAGCCAGTATTATTGCATTATTTGTAGGCGGAATGTTTATTCATCCCATCTCGGTAGTTATCTGCAAATTATTAAAGCGGCCCGGATCACACAAAAAAGGGAATCCCCTGGCTGCCCTGGTATTCGAAAGTACGGTTTTATTATTTGTAGGATTTTTCATTGCGTATGCGGCCATGCTCTTTAACGCCGGGTTATTCTTTCCCATTATGATGATGATCATCGGCAGCCGATACCTGTTATTTTCAACCCTGTATGGATTACGGATTTACTGGGGGATTGGCGGATTTTTAATCGTCTCTGGGATTTTTTGCACGGTCATGCAACTGCCGTTTATTACCGGAGCATTTTTGGGCGGGGCGATAGAACTCGTTTCATCAGTTCTTGTCTTTCAGATATCAAAATCGAACGATCCGCGTATACAAATTACCTGATAAAAAAGAGTGATATTGAAATCCAGTAGGAAAAATATGAGCCTGGGCCAATATGTCCTTCGGCGGACAGGAATTCCTTTGGGAGCTTCCGGCTCGCTCATAATGATGTTTTCAAAATCATTTAGCGCCAAATCACCCAAGGTTTTTTGGCAATACTGGAACCCTGTCTTCAGCTACTATTTGGGCAAGTACATTCACTCACCCATCAAAAGAATCCTGCCGGTTTCCGTGGCAACTATTCTGACTTTTTTGGTCAGTGGTTTTATTCATGACCTGGCAACTATTTTTGTAAGAGGCTCAACCCGATTCTTGTTTACAACGTGGTTCTTCTTTTTAGGATTGGGTGTGATTATCGGCGAAATAGCAAACGTGGAGTGGCCACAACAGAGAAAATCCGTTCGTGTTTTATCTAACCTTCTCTACCTGATTCTTAATCTTGGCCTTGCTTATGGAGTGATTTTCATCCTTTCAACAAACTCGTAATCATCCACGGAAATAAAGATAAATCACGACAATAATTACCATCAGCAATACCGACCAAATAACTTCTTTCATTCCCCAACTTGCCCTTGACTCTCGTTTGTCTTCTTCGGTTAATGTTTGATAAGTCAGTCCGGAGATTTTCTCTTTGTCGGGTGCGGCTGTTGCGTAACTCACTCCAACCATGACGGCGATACAAATTACAAACATTCCCAGGCTGTAATATTGGAAGAAGATGTTGTTGACAATCCAAAGGAAAGAACCCTCGGTGTATGAAAAATCATCCATCAAGAATGCCGGTGTATCGACTGCCAGCCGGAACAGACCGAGTATAATTCCAACAATCAGCGCAGATAAGCAACCCTGTTTGTTTAACCGGCTGTTGAAAATCCCCATAAAAAACACCACGAAAATCGGCGGGGCCAGATAAGACTGGATGCCCTGTAGATAATCGTAAAGACCACGGCTTCCCTGGATCACCGGAATCCATAGCAAACCGATGACAATCATGGCTACAACGGCTATACGCCCCACCCAAACAAGTTCTTTATCGGTGGTCTTTTCCTTCATCTTGGTATAAAGGTCCATCGTAAACAGTGTGGAAGAAGCGTGGAAAACCCCGGCAAGTGAGCTCATTAAAGCGGCTAACAACCCGGCAACGACCAATCCTCGAATTCCAACAGGTAAAACGTAAGCTACCATCATTGGGAAAGCCGCCTGTGCATTTTCACGGATCACCTCGCCATCCGCTCCGATCATGTGTTGCTGCATCTCGGCAATGGTTCCGGATTTCGCCAATGCAAAGGCAATGATACCGGGAATGATAAATAGGAAAACAGGCAGCAATTTCAGGAACGCGGCGAAGATACTTCCGCGACGAGCCTGCTCTTCATTGGGGGCGCCGAGTGCTCTCTGAACGATGTATTGATCGGTAGTCCAGTACCACAAGCCTACAATGGGGGCGGCAAAAAGCATTCCCAGCCATGGATACTGATCATTGAAATACCATGCCATCTGGCTTTCGGTTATAATCGGTGCCCATGTTGCACTGACACCATCAGGGACAATCGGTTTCCAGAGGTTAAACATTTCTGAGCCAACTGTATCTACCAATGACCCCCAACCGCCGATGGCCTGAATTCCATAAAAGAGAACAAACATAGAACCGATAATCAAAACAATAGCCTGGATAGCTTCCGTGTAGGCCACCGCCCGAAGTCCGCCAAGAGCTGTGTAAATACCCGTCAAAATGATCACGATGATGGATCCCAGCCAAAAACTGTTCATCCCCATAAATTGCAGTTCGGGAAGCAGCACACTCAATACAATACCACCGGCAAAGATTCCAACGGCAATCTTGGTAAGCACATACGCCACAAGAGAAACCGTGGAAAGAAGTGTTCTTGCCAGTGGTGAAAAGCGTCTCTCCAAAAACTCCGGCATTGTAAACACTTTGGAACGTACATAGAACGGAATCATGACCCAGGCTAAAATCAACAAACACCACGCTTGCAGTTCGTAATGAGACAGTGCCATACCGTCCGTAGCCCCCGTACCCGACAACCCGACAAGATGCTCGGAACCAATATTGGATGCAAAAATGGACGTTCCTACCACAAACCAGCCCAAGTGTCGACCGGCAAGAAAAAAGTCTGATGTTGTTTCCGTTTTCTGTTTGATCACCCACCAGGCGATTCCCAGAATCAACAGAAAATATAAGCCAACGACGACCCAGTCAATGAATGATAGTATTCCCATGAGCGTATGATATAGTGTTTGGTGTCATTAAACCTCTGTAAACTCAATACCCAGAATATTGCACAGCATCTTCCATTTCTGTCTCTGATCGCCCAGATGCAGAACCTGGTGATGCGTCCCGCCCGCTTTCAGCCATCCGTCATTGCATGCTCGAAGACCGCTTGCAGGTTTGAAGTGAAAATAGGGCATTTCAATGGTCGGGTATTCTTCGGTGTCGAGGATTTCTCCGTACGAAACCACAAGGCGGAAGTGCTCGCCAACGAGATGAACCAGTGAAACAATCGTTGCCGGACCCGGCTCTGCCATAAAAACTGTGGTGGGCGGATCGCCCAGATCACCAATCCCAAGCACGCGATTTGCCAGCCTAACCGGTTTATCCTTCCGTGCAATTCTCCAATTGCCTTCTCCCATGTGGCTCATCAGCATAGACTTTCTTTTAAAATCCATCGCATACATTTCAGTGAAGTGAGCGGTGTCTTCCAAAATATGTCCCGCAGATACCATGCTCGCCGTGTTGGTATCACCCTCAGCGGCGTATCCATAACCATCTGCCATCAAATTGGATGCGGCCAGCATATTAATCTGTTCAAACCGGCCATCGCCTTTAAACGTGTCAAAGTGGGCGGAAAATCCCTGGTAATCGTACTCTTCCAAAAAATGTTTGAAGCCGAGATACATACGAACGGCATAGCGCAGATTTTTTTCGGGCATATCCTCATCCACATCAAACCTATTCCGTTCAACAATCACACGCTCGTTAACCTCTTCCTCGCTGATGACTTCCATAAAGCGATAGATCTCGCCGATATATTCACGGTTTACTTCCGGACCGATGACCCGGGTAAAAGCTGCTTCGTCCGAAAGCGTATCTCCCATTCCATGCATTTTTCCAATGGCCGCGATTCTCATTCGTTTCAGGGCTGTCGCAGCCTGAGCCGCTTTCGCCCAATCGGATACATAATTTTTAAACTCATCACTTTTCCAGTCGGCGGAGATCACCTCAAAATTATCGCCATGCGTTCGGAGAATTGCGTTTGCCATATCCTGCGCACCATGGATTCCCTGATTGTAAGTCAGGTCGGCCATGTCCCAATCGGTGGCAATTTCCGGTTCGGGTTGAATATTGGCCAGGAGAATCGGGAGATTATTTTTTTGAAGAGCCCGGACCGTTCGCATAGCCGGTCCGTAAGTCAGCATTATAATCATCACTCCATCCAGGCCTTTATGATTGAAATCTCCCAGGATATTCTCGATGTCATCCCGGTCTCGGGCGGCTTTCGGGAAATCCCAGTCGGCCACATCAGATAATTCTTCACAAACATTCCGGGCATACTCTTCCTGCCGTTCCGTAATCCCCGGCAGTGATTTATCATATAGTTCCTGCATGATGCCCAGAACTCCAATTTTTGGTTTGCTTTTCGGCAGCATTGTCATAATCGTTTTTCCCCTTATTATTTAATCACCATTCTGTCCATAGTAGGCGTCTTTTCCATGTTTTCGCTCATAATGTTTTTGAATGAGCGACTCTTTCATTCTAAAACCTTTCGGATCAATCTGTAAACTCAGGAATGCCATTTCGGCAATTTGCTCCAAAACCGCACTGTTGTAAACGGCTTTCTCGGCCGACTCTCCCCATGTAAACGGCGCATGACTTCCAACCAACACCATTTCCACTTCTTTATAGGATAAATTCCGTTCATCAAACAGTTTGAGAATCTGGAAACCGGTTTGATACTCGTAATCTCCCTTGATCATCTCATCAGCCATTGGCGGAGCGCACGGTACATCCACTGTCAGATGATCGGCATGAGTGGTTCCAAGAATGGGAATGTCTTTTAGCGACTGAGCCCAGGCGGTTGCATACGTTGAATGCGTGTGGGCAACGCCGCCTATCTCCGGCCAGTGTTTGTAAAGAACGGCATGGGTTTTCGTGTCGGATGAGGGACGCAAATCACCTTCAACTGTTTTTGCATCAAAGTCCACCACCACCATTTTTTCCGGTGATAAATCCTCATACGGCACACCGCTCGGCTTGATGGCAAACACTTCTTCGACCCGGTCAACAGCGCTTACATTGCCAAAAGTGAAAAGAACCAAACCCAGTTCCTCAATCTTCATATTGGCTTGGTAGGCAGCCTGTTTTATAGAATCGTATTTACCCATTATTCTCCAATCTCCGGTTAGAGATACGTGCTTCTACTGTCAGAGCCAGTGAACAATAACTTTCATATTTTTTCTGATAATGACCAACCATATCAGGATTCGGTTCATACGTCTTTTCAAATCCCGATCCCATTGCTTCAACGGCTTCCTCTACCCTTGGAAAAAGTCCGGCAGCCGTAGCACCAAACATCGCAGCACCCAGTGCACAGGTTTGTTCTGATTTCACAATCCGGATAGGCATGTTCAATACATCGCTCAACATCTGCATTACATACGATGATTTTTTGGCAACTCCACCCATCCCGATAATTCCCTTAATCGGAATTCCCTCCTCGACAAACCGGTCCACAATGGCTTTAGCACCAAAACAGGTCGATTCGACCAGCGCCCGGTAGATATCCGGCGCTGTTGTACCAAGGCTCATTCCTTCAATCGCCGAGGTCAGGTTCTGATTTGCATCCGGAGTTCGCCGTCCATTCAGCCAATCGAGAGCGGTTAGATATTTATCATTCTCAACAGAAATATTTTCTGCGGCGGCTTTTTCCAGATTTCCAATTAGCGAGTCATTCAGCTCATCCAGTAATTTTTCCCGCAAATGATCTTCAAGAATATGACTGTTTCTAACAGGCCACAGAAGGATTTCTTTGAACCAGGCATAAACATCCCCAAAAGCTGATTGGCCCGCTTCAAGCCCCATCATTCCGGGAATAACCGATCCGTCTACCTGACCGCAAATTCCTTTAATCAGTTGCCCTTCCATATCTTCCTTTGGAGCGATCAACATATCGCAGGTGGAGGTGCCCATTACCTTACTCAGATAATAGGGCTCTATTTCTCCTCCAACTGCACCCATGTGGGCGTCGAATGCGCCCGTACCCACCATAACTCCCATAGGCAGTCCAAGTTTTTCTGACCATTCTTTTGATAGCTTTCCCGCCGGCTGATCAGCCGTGTATGTATCTCTGAACATTCGTTCGCGGATTCCATCCAATAATGGGTCTAAAGCACTTAAAAAATCCTGGGCGGGAATGCCGCCAAACTCTTCATGCCACATCGCTTTGTGGCCTGCGGCACAACGGCTGCGTTTCATTTTTGAAATATCGTCTCCCCCCGTTAACTCAAACGGAATCCAATCGCAATGCTCCACCCAGCTCCAGGCGTGTTTCCTCACTTTTTCATCCGACCGAACCGTGTGTAAGATCTTTGCCCAGAACCATTCAGAAGAGTAAACACCACCCACATATTTTGTATAGTCGATGTCCCATTTCGCCGCCAGATTGTTAATCTCTTCCGCTTCTTTAATGGCGGTATGATCTTTCCAGAGAATGAACATCGCGTTGGGATTTTCCTCAAATCCATCCGTCAGAGCCAAAGGCGTCCCTCGTTTGTTAACAGCGACAGGAGTAGATCCGGTTGTATCTACAGAAATGGCGGCAACGTTATTTCTGATATTGCTACCCGCTTCATTCAAAACCCTGGTGATGGTTTCGGTCAATCCTTCCAAATAATCTAACGGGTGCTGTCGAAACTGGTTCGCTGATGAATTGCAATACCTTCCCTCTTTCCAACGGGAGTAGTAGTGTACGGCATCACCTATGTAATTGCCACTCGAGCTGATGAGAACAGACCGAACTGAATCCGTTCCAAAATCGACTCCAATGACATGTTTGTCTTTGTCACGGCTCATGTTATAAAATTGATTCCGGGAAGATTTCGGATACAACCGTTACTATAAGTGTTATCTTAACACTTTTTAAAACGCGACGCAACACACAAGTATAATTACCCTATAAACAGAATAAGATCAAATATTTAGAAGGCAATAATCATTTATATATAGGCTAATCACGTTTTCTGGCTCCAAAACTATAATTGACTTTTCTTAATCATTTTGTTCTAATCAGGCTTTTTAAATCACCAGACCGAAAAACAACTCAACTTAAATCCAAAAAGATTGGCTTTTCCCTTTTAAGCCAATCATCGCATGAAATTTGGCAAAATTCTATAAAAGTGTTACAGTTGTCTTAATAAGTTCTATTTGTGATTAAATCAAGTTTTTGATCAAATTGATAGCTTATCCAGACCCTGTCAACTACACTTTCTGAATAATGCAGAGTAACATTTCGATGAGTATTATTATCAATAAAGCTCTGGGCAGCCATATTTTTCCAGAAATTTCAGGGGACCCTTACACCACAAAGGATAAAAACGATTTAATATGATTTCTTTTAAAAAGAATTTAATTACAATCTTTACAACAGTAATTGCATCCACTTTTATATTTATAGGATTCGCTAATGCCCAATTACGGGATGTACGTGTACATGACCCTGTAATGATTCAACAGGACCAAACCTATTATCTGTTTCATACCGGGCGGGGTATATCCGTAAAATCTTCTACTGATTTAATTCATTGGACAGAAGAAGAACCGGTTTTCGATTCAGCCCCCGAATGGACCTTTGAAACTGTTCCGGATTTCCGGAATCACATATGGGCACCGGATATCGCCTACCACAATGGTACGTACTATCTTTATTATTCTGTCTCTGCTTTTGGAAAAAATACCTCGGCCATAGGGGTAGCAACGAATCAAACATTGCATCCGGATGACCCCAATTTTGAATGGACCGACCATGGTCCGGTTGTGAAATCGGTACCCGGCCGTGATATGTGGAATGCGATTGACCCCAATCTAGCCATTGATGAGAACGGAACCCCGTGGCTGACATTTGGTTCTTACTGGATGGGAATGAAGCTGGTAAAACTACAGGGAAATCTCACTGAAGTTGCCGTGGATACTTCTGCGGAATGGCATACGATTGCAGCCCGCCACCGCTACTGGAAACTGGATGAACGCGATGCCGGAGATACTGAAAATGGTGATATTGAGGCTCCGTTCATCTTCAAAAAGAATGGATATTACTACCTTTTTTCATCCTGGGACCGATGCTGTGCTGGTGAAGAAAGTACTTACAAAGTGGTTGTTGGACGCTCCAAAGAAATAACGGGGCCTTACTTGGATCGCACAAACACGGATATGCGTCATGGCGGGGGAACTCTGGTTATAAAAGGTAATGAAGATTGGGCTGGAATAGGACACAACTCGGCCTATACATTTAATGGAATCGATTATTTGATAGCCCACGGATATGATATTTCTGATGAGGGGCGTTCGAAGTTAATTATGCTTGAAATTGAATGGGATAAAGAGGGCTGGCCTCATGTTTCTCTTGATTGACCCAATCATAAAAAAGAGAATACCTATCAAGGCATTTCGGTGAAATCTTCCACAAAGATGAACAACGGGACAAAAGAACCCCAACGCTGAGCTTTAGTGACTTCTGGATGGGAATAAAGATTGTAAAGCTGAAGCAAAATCTGGCTGAAATAATAACCGATACATCTGAAACGTGGCAAACGATTACCGCCCACAACCTCTACTGGAAGCTGGGCGAACGGGATGCTGGTGAGCTACTGAGACCCCCGCTTATTTTTAAAACTGCTTGGTATTACTTTTTTTAGGATCAATGCCATCATCGAGTGGAGAGTACCAACAAAATTATAGTCAGCCAATTTCAAGAAATAACAGCCCTATTTGGATCAAAGTCAAAAAAAACTGGCTGAGACAATTATAGCCTGCAACCAGTTTTTTAATTAGTCCCCCTTTAAGAAGTATGTTTGGCAAGTCTTTTAGTAGCCAGGATTTTGTTCTAAATTTGCATTCAAATCACGTTCACTGGCGGGTATTGGCCACAAATAATCCCGGGGGCCAGCAAATGAACGAACGTGCTGTCCGGGCACCGGCTGCATTCCGTTACCAGTGGCAATATCAATTCCATGAGTAGCTCCATTCAGAACATTCTCAGCAGTACCCCACCGGCGGATATCTGCAAGATGAAGACCTTCCCAAGCCAGCTCAATCGTCCGTTCATTTCGGATAAAATCGAGAGCTTCATTCTGAGACATGGTCGTAGTATCAATCGGTAGTGGAATACCTGCACGATCCCTGAGTTGTGTTAAAGCCTGATTCACGGATTCATCCATTTCACCCAGTTCTGTTTTCGCCTCAGCATACATCAATAAAATATCGGCAAACCGCATTTTGATGATATTGAGTCCGCTATTACCTGGTGAGGATTCATCCTGTGGATCCACATACTTCATGGCTATATAGCCGGTGTATGTGTTGTTATAATCCGTCAACAGAATTCGGTCGGATGTCGAGCTACAGTATCCGTGAGGGGCACCGCCATACGGCTCACTACGCACTGCCGCAGCCTCTTCACATAACGGATAGGAGTTGTAAATAGAATTATTAAACTCGGCGCCGGGAAATAGAACTGTTCCATAGAAGCGCGGATCTCTATTGGCGTACATCCCTAACGTTTCGACGGTCGGATTCTCACCAGTTGCGTAATCGCTATACACGATTCGTGGTGCAGCCGGATCATATAGAGGTGATTCATCAATTGGAAGTCCGTCACTCATAGGAAACCGATCCACCAGCTCGCGTGTAGGTTCCACATCTACATTACTTCCCATAGAGCTGGGAGCAAATCCTAACCAGGCCCACCATCCGTTCTGACCAGAAACTTTTTGATAATCAAAGATGATTTCGGCACTTTTCTCACCCGCATAGGTGAAAAGTTCCCGGAAATCAGGATGCAGGCTGTACTGATTAAGATCCATCACTTCCTGGCTTTTGGCCACAGCGGTTTGATAAAGTTGATTTGCACCAGAGGCATCACCTTCATGATACTTTTTCCAGCTGGCTTCATACAAAGCTGTACGAGCCTGATAGCCCAGGGCAGCTCCCTTTGTAGCTCTCCCATATTGATCAGATGCCCAGCTTGAAGGCAATAAATTTGCCGCCTCTGATAAATCTGAAATAATTTGGCTGTATACCTCATCTCGTGAAGATCGGCCTATTTCTCGCGCTTCCTGTACTGTGGGTACATTTGTAAAAATAGGCACCCCACCAAACATCCATAACAATTCGTGATAGTAATAACCACGCAAGAATAATGCCTGGCCGCGTACTTCATTCGCAGCTTCGGGAGACAATATACCATCTTCTATTCCGTCTAATTGGGAAAGAATTTCATTTGCCCGGCTTATTCCTGTATAGCTTCGTGACCACATTCCGGAAGACCAGCCAGACAAGGCATCGGCCCGGCCCATTACATATTCATGCTGACGCATCCAATCGGCATGGGAATATGCAATTTCAGTTGCTCCATCAAAATACATTGGATTTAAGTCCACGCCTACCATCTGCTCATATGAAGCATTGAGTGCGGTTCTGAAATCCCGTTCTGTGCTCCAGAAAGTTGCAGAAGAAACGCGGTCTGTGGGTGATGTATTCAATAAATCATCACTACAACCCGTAGCAATGACGACGATAACTCCCATCACTAAAACGGATCGGAGTTTCTTCACTATTCTATTCATCAAAAAATTCATGTTCTTCATAGTCTTAAAATTCATTTTTCCGGGGATTTAGAAGCTAATGTTAGCACCAAGACTTATTACTTTTGTCTGAGGATAATAATCTCCTCTTGTACTCCCAGTACTTGGATATTCTGGATCCAGACCTATCCCCAGATTTTGGTGCGTCCACAGATTTTTACCAGTAACATATAATCTTAGATTTTGTATGCCGAGGTTATCTAAGAGATTTTGCGGGAGTGTATAGCCTACTTGAACATTGCGCAGTTTCACAAAACTTCCATCAAGAACCCACCATGAATTTGTTGCATAGTAATTCCGGTTATAATTGGAATAGTATGCGGGATGACGGGCATCCTGGTTTTCGGGCGTCCAGTAATCTTTATGCCATTCTGAAGTGTAATTCTCCCAAACCGGTCCCTGTATAAATCCGAGACTCAGGTATTGATCACGCTTTCCTACCCCTTGAAAGAACATTGTGGCATCAAAATTCTTCCATCCGAAATTCAGATTAACACCAAAAATATAGCGCGGATTACGGTCACCGATTATTACCCGGTCTTCATCATTTATGATGCCATCATTATTTTGATCTTTAAAAATAATATCCCCTAAATGAGTTTCCTGGCCAGCGGGTTGGGGAGAGTTGTCAATTTGTTCATAAGAACTGAAAAGCCCTTCAGCCTCCCATCCATACCAGGCATTAATGGGACTGCCTTCCTGGATTACCCGTTCACCATTTATATACGGTCCGGTTTCTACCAAGTCGACCACTTCATTTCGGTTATCGGACAGATTCATTTTAATCCCATAATTGAAGTCGCCAACAATATCTTGCCAGCCGAGAGATAATTCCCAACCTTTGTTTTCAACCGAACCTGCATTTTGAAAAGGCGCATCCAAGCCAACCATATCGGGAATTGGAAGATCCAAAAGAATATCCTCTGTTAGCCGCTTATAGATTTCTCCCGTAAAATTCAGTCTTCCAGCAAGAAATGTAGCATCCACTCCAAAGTTGGTAACGGTGGTGGTTTCCCATGATAAATCTTCATTCACCAGGCTGGTTGCAGCCCCACCTACCGCCTGGGTCCCCCCTGAATTCCCCAGGTAATATGGAATACTTAAATTAATGGAAGAATAATAGGAATAGAGAGGCACATTCTGATTTCCAAGCTGCCCCCAGGAACCTCTTATTTTCAGTTCATCTACCCAGCTTACATTAAAGAAGGGTTCGTCTGAAAGTCTCCATCCTGCAGAAAAGGAGGGAAAGAATCCATAACGATGACCTTCGGCGAATCGGCTGGAGCCATCGTATCGCGCATTAAATTCAAAGAGATAACGATCAAGAATGGAATAGTTCAGACGGCCAAACATGGACCTTAAGCCCCATTCGTTACCGTATCCACGTGTTCCATCATTTACCGTATTTCCTAAATCTAACGAACGAAGGCTATTACTATAGAACTGATCTCGGGAAGCTCGAAATTCCTCAAAATCGTAATCAATTTGTTCGTACCCAACCACTCCGGAAATATCGTGAGTATCATTAAATGTGTGGCCATAATCGAGGATTGCCTGAAGGGTGGTTTGTATCTCACCGTTGGTTCGATTCTCGCCATAATTTGGCCCCCAGTAATTTCCGGCATCGGGATACGCATCAATATAATTAGGATCGGTGCGAAATAACTCCCAATCCATATTTCCATAGTCGAAAGAGGCCAATGTTCTGACTTCTAACCAACCTGGAACAATTGTATAATTAAGGCGGCCGGTCACTTTCGCTTCCCAAAAAATACGTTGTTCATCACCACTGATTTCAGCATAAGCCAGGGGACTTCGTCCAAATAAATTCAGCCCATATGTACCATCAGAATATTTTGTTCTGCGAGTTGGAGGTGTATCATGAACAAGAAAGAATGTAGCATCTCCATTCTGGGCAGGTATAATATCCCAACGCCGGTTAGCTGAAATGTCTAAACCTGCGCTTAATTTTTCTGAGGGCTGAAAATCTGTATTGAGGCGTACACCATATCGGTTAGCGCCTGTATTCGCCATCATCCCTCCTTCATCCATATAATTCAAGGAAAGTGCATACCGGGCAGAGGTACTTCCTCCTGAAATTCTGAGAGTATGTTCCTGAATTGGTGCTGGATCAAATAGGGCATCTACCCATTCGTTATCAGGATAAGCATCGGGGTCATTTCCGGCGATTGTATTTTGAATATACTCCTCAGTATAGCGTGGCTGATAACTATCATAGCTTGCGCATTCACTAACCGGAACATTGGGATTCCTTCCGTCCAGGCACCACTGCATATAGTTTGAGCGAGCCAAATTTGCCAGCCGCATGTGTGTTTCCGTATCTACACGTTCAGGCCATGCGGTAATATCCTGCATTCCCCAATACCCGTTATAACTTATTTGAAGACGCTCACCTGCATTTCCACGTTTAGTCGTTACCAAAATTACACCATTAGCAGCTCTGGAACCATAAATGGCTGCTGATGCAGCATCTTTTAAAACAGATATATTCGCAACGTCATCCATATCCACTGTGGCAAGATCTCCTTCAACACCATCGATCAGTATGAGGGGTCTTGATGCATCGGCAGCGCCAGGGTTATCCTCTCTCCCCAAAGTACCTTGTCCACGAATTAAAAGATCAAGGCTGTTGCGTCCAGGACGATTACCACCATCAAGTAGTTGTAAACCTGGAGCCATTCCCTGAAGGGCATGAGTTACTGTGGGAACAGGTATATCAGCCATATCCTCGGTTGAAACGGATGCGACTGATCCGGTCAGATTCTCGGCCCGCTGTGTGCCGTACCCAACCACGACAAGTTCGTCTCCTTGTAAAACAAGAGGACTCAATTCAACATTTATTTCGGTTCTGTTGTTGATGGGTACTTCAAGCATTCCATACCCAATAAAGGTAAAGACTAATGTGTCTGATAACGAAGGTACAATCAGGTTAAAGTTACCATCAATATCAGTTGAAACTCCTGTAGTAGTACCTTTTACCACAATATTAACACCTGGTAATTGTTCAGAAGTTTCGGCATCCGTTACTATGCCTGAAACTTCCTGCCCTAAAGCAGTATGAGTCAGACACAAAAAAAGCGCTACCATAAGAATTAAAGGTTTCGGTTTGGTATGTAGCAGTTTGTCCATTATAGCTCCTTAGTTTTATTGAATATCATTCCTGCGCTTGTATGAAAGATTTAATAACAATCTTCCATATCTGACGAGGACAGGATTAGAACAGCAGGTTATGATAGGGGTTTTTACTAAGTGTGTTTTTCACACTTATTTTAAATACTTAAATAGATGCTAATATGCAAATTTTTAAAGCGCTCCTTTTGTAAAGAATTATTTTTTTTGAGGTTGAGGAGTAATTAAACAGAAAAAAAGGCCCTTTTTTGGCGATATTTGTGCCAAGTAAATAGTATTCGGCTTAAACCAAATCTAACTAGAAAGGTAAGAATACTTAGCGGTGGAGAGCTCGCGCATAAGTAAAAAAATTATGATCTGATCTTTTTTTAAAGAATAATTGCAACTGTTTCGCTACCTGATCATAGAAAAGCTTAAAGAAAAAATTAAATTTTCGGAGGTTTGAAAACTATATTGGCATCGTTGGGAGTTGCGTTCAACTCTTTAAATTTTTCATTATCGAATTTGTACAGGTAAGCACCCTTCTTGGAAAATCCTCTTTGTTTTTCTTTTGTTTTAATCAGTACACCCATGGATAAAATTCTGCGTCTGAAATTTCTCTTATCAAGTTCAGTTTCATAAATAGACTCATACAAATGCTGCAATTCCGGCAGCGTAAATTTTTCCGGGAGTAATTCAAATCCAACGGGTTGTCGAGCTGCTTTATATCTGAGACGTGCTTTTGCCGCTTCCACCATTTTCTTATGATCAAAAATCAACTCCGGCAGGCCGTCAATCGGGAACCAACGTGCACTGTATTTTTTAACAAAATCTTTGTTTTGATCGTGGATATCAATCAGGGAGTAGTAGGCAATTGAAATGGTTCGTTCCACCGGGTCACGATCAATTTCTCCAAATCCATATAACTGTTCTAGGTAGATATTTTTCAGACCGGTCAGTTTTGTAAGAATTCGCGAAGCTGCATCATCCAAACTTTCATTCGCTTCAAGAAAACCTCCCATTAATGACCAATTACCTTTTTCCGGCTCAAAATCTCTTTTGATCAGCAGTAGTTTCAGGTTTTGCCGGTCGAATCCAAAAATGATTGTATCCAGTGCCACTGGAAACCGATCAATGTTTTCGTACTGTTTCGGGCTCGGCATTTAACTCCTCTTTAAATTTTTAATCCATTGTCAACATCACGACTGATTTTGAAGGCAGTGTTATTGAAAGCTTATTCCCATTCAGTTCGTGATCACTAAAGTCTTGCAAAACCACATTTTCCGGATCTTCATATGTGTTGATTGAACTCACTTCATCGGCCGTAAGAATTTTCCCGGAAGAAACACTTCCCAACTCATCTATTCCACGGAAATCGAGTTCAACTTCCTGCGAATTATTCGGATCCAGATTAGTAATGGTGAGGTTAATCAGTCCATCATCGTTTTTTGAAGCGGTTAAACTGATGGACGGAATTTCCTCACCATTGTACCCGTAGCTTGAAATATTAGAATTTGTTTGAAGCAGCTTTGTATCAAAGTGAACCCGGTACAGATCAAACACATGATAGGTTGGCGTTTTGACCATCTGGTCGCCATCCGTCAAAATTACAGCTTGTAACACATTCACCATCTGTGCAATATTCGCCATCTTTACCCGGTCGCTGTGTTTGTTCATGATATCCAAAGAAATAGCTGCGATAAGAGCGTCGCGAAGTGAATTCTGCTGTTGTAAAAATCCCGGCGTGGACCCGGGAAGCGGATCGGTCCAAATCCCCCATTCATCCACAAAAAGTGCAACCCGCTTTTCAGGATCATATTTATCCATCCTGTTGGTGTGGCCTTCAATAAATTCATCCAGCCTAAGTGCTTTGCGAAGGCCGTCAAAATAGAGCTCTTCCCCAAAATCTACAGAAGTACCTTTGTGGCCCCAACTCTCTCCGGCGATGGTATAATAATGAAGTGAAATAGCATCCATCATATGAGATGCTTCTTCCATGACCTTGTCCGTCCAATCATATTGTTCATTAGAAAAGCCGCTTGCCACTCTTGTAACATCGGTTCCGCTATAATCGCGGACGTATGTAGCAAAGCGTTTATAAAGGTCTGAATAGTACTCAGGATCCATATTTCCGCCACATCCCCAGCTTTCATTTCCAATGCCAACATATTTCACTCCCCAAGGTTCTTCACGGCCATTTTCCCGGCGCAGATTTGCCAGATCACTATCACCGCCGTAATTCATGTACTCAATCCAATTCTGCATCTCCCTTGGAGTGCCGCTTCCAACATTCATTGCCACCACAGGTTCGGCGCCCAGCATTTCGGTAAAGTTCAAAAATTCGTGCGTTCCAAAACTGTTGTCTTCAATAACCATTCCCCAATGCGTGTTGATGGTATTGGGCCGGTCATCCATCGGGCCAATTCCGTCTCGCCAGTTATACTCATCCGCATAACAGCCACCGGGCCAGCGAATATTGGGAACCTCCAGATGTTCAAGGGCTTCAAGCACATCGGTACGATATCCATTTCTATTTGGGATGTCGGAGTCCTCGCCTACCCAAACGCCGCCGTAAATTCCTTCACCCAAATGCTCGGCAAAATGTCCGTATATATGGCGGCTGATAGTACTCAGTTCCTGGTCGGCATTGATGACAATTTTATTATCCTGTGCCCCGACCGGAAAAAATACGAGAAGGCTGAGCAGAAGTGAAAGGCATATGTTTTTTTTCATGGCAAACTGGTTTCATTTTAGAAAAATTCAATACTACTCACTTACTTTAAATTGATAGATGGTGGTGGTTTTGTACGTATCTCCGGGATTTAAAACAGGAGAGGGAAAATCAAGTTGATTGGGAGAATCGGGAAAGGTTTGGGTTTCCAGGCATAAGGCAGCATACTGTTCAATCGGGTTGCCCTGGCGATCCCTCAGGCTCCCATCCAGGAAATTACCGGTGTAAAGTTGTACGCCCGGTTGATCGGTATATACTTCCATAATCCGGCCGGATTGTTGATGTTCAACCGTGGCAATTTTTCTTAATCCTGAATCGGGATTATTCAGCACATAATTGTGATCGTATCCCGGCGGAATGGAATCTATTCTGGCGCCGACCGTTTCCAGCTGGGTAAAATCGAAAGCCGTTCCTTCAACCGGATGAAGCTCTCCAGTGGGAATCAAGCCTTCATCAACGGGAGTATACCGATCGGCATTGATGGTTAACAAATGATCCAAAATTCCCTCGGAAGGATCTCCGCTAAGATTAAAGTAGGAGTGATTGGTCAGGTTTACGACGGTTGATTGGTCGGTCGTGGCGTGGTAATCTATTTGCAGTTCGTTATCATCCGTAAGAGTATATGTAACTTCCACATCCAGATTTCCGGGATACCCCTCTTCACCATCCGGGCTTAGATAACTGAGCGTGACTGAATTTTCTTCTTCATTTACTTCGGCATTCCAACGTTTTTTATCAAATCCTTCAACTCCTCCATGAAGGTGGTTTTCCCCGTCATTGGTTGCCAGGTCATACACTTCTCCATTCAGCTCAAATCTCCCCTCTGCAATTCGGTTGGCGTAGCGGCCGGCAATGGCTCCAAAAAACGGATGGCCGGATTTGTACTGTTCAAGATCGTCAAAGCCGAGAACTACATTTTCGATATTGCCATTTTTATCCGGCACTTTGATAGACGTTACAATCCCACCATAATTGGTGACGGATACTTCCATCCCGTTCGCATTTTCCAGCGTGAATAGTTGCACAGGTGACCCGTCATCCATCGTTCCAAACTCCTCTGTTATAATTTCTTTATTCTGTTCCTGATCTGTATTTGACGAGCATGACGCAATAATAAGCAAGCCTGAAAGAAACAGGATTTTCTGTGATTGCAAATTCATTCTTTCCACCAATCTATAGCTTCTGCATTTCTAGCTTTAAATAATTGAACTACTACAACAATCTACAAAAATAGTTTTACTGTTTTCATCAAAGGTTTGAATTTCAATTGTTTGGGTAAAGTTCAGTCTTCCAGATCATTTTCATATCGGTGATCTAAAGATCCCAGATTCTCTAAGGCAAGGAAAAGGAAAAGCCAGGCAGATCAAACCTGGCTTTCCATGGACCTTCGGACGTATGTGATGTTTCGGGAAAAGTCGCCTTAAAGTTCTATGACAAAGAATCTCCCGGTTCAACAATCCCAAACAACACATTGTTAACCCAATCTTTGGGTTGAGAAGAAATTATTTATTCATTGATTTTCAACGCAGCAGAAAAGTGAGAAAGTGAGCTTCCCGATATGGAAAGCTCACATGAGTTTTAAGAAGAAATGAACAAGCTGGCGATCGTTGTCACTTCGTCCATTGTCAGGAATTCATCCCAGGCTTCGGTTACGCCGTCAGCACCAACATCGGTTACAGATGTAACATCCACTCCTAATTGTGAAGTCTGATTTTCTCCATTGTAGACAGCTTGTGTAGCTTCCGGCATACCTGCACCGCGATTATCCTGCGTAATCCAACCCTTCAGGCCTCGAAGTCTCCGAACTTCGGATGCGTGACGGGCCTCAACGGAATGAATCGCCAGGGCAGCCGTTAATACCTGCGGAACTCCCTGAACGGCCGGCGCCTGGCCTTTGTAAGCACGCACGCCGGTATCTTCAAATGCCTGCGAAAGAGCCAGGAACTGATCGTAATTATTGAACGGATCAAACGCTCCGCCCACAGTAAAATCAAACTCGGGCTTGTCGATGGGATCTCCGCCAAGAGTTCCGATGGTATCGATCAGGAAATCAACATGCTGTTGTTCGTGCTTGCCGATTTGCATAAAAATATCGGCGTCCTTTCCACCTGGAATTAAACCTGATTGTGCATTTCCCATCGCGTAGAATTCATTCTCAAGATGTTCCAGCGTCAGGGCATAATTCAGCACACCAATCAAATCATCGGTGGATTGCGCTTTGGCCGGACTCGAAAGTGCACTCATCGCTCCGAGCGGAATTGCAGAAAGAGCAAGCTTCTTGCTGAAATCTGTCAGCTTTCCTAAAGCATCTTTTCTGCTTAAGAATTTATCCTTGGCTTCATTGTCTAATTCTTTGTCGTTGAATTGGTCTAAAAATTTTATCAAACTCATAGTTTTGTCTGTTTAGGCTAAAAATTTCTATTGAGGTTGGGGCAGGTTACTTCCGTCGATCTGCTCGGTAATGAAGTTTTGAGCAATTCCAAGAACATCATTCGGGGTTCTGGTCATCTCCAGTCCATTCATGTCAATAATATCATCGCCGGCAAAAGAGGTGTTACTCATTCCGATGATCGACCGGATTGCCGCTGCGTGTCTTGCCTCGACAGAAACAATCTTTCCGGCTTCAACGAGGTAATCTGTATTCTCAATTAACTGACCTGCCCCGTTATAAGCCGACACTCCTAAATCCTCAAAAGCCTGTGCGGTTTGAAGCACACTTGCACGGTCGGCAAAATCAACAGAACTGAAATCTGGTGTCAGGCCGGGAATAATGGCATTCGGTGCTACGGATGAGATTGCCGCCATAAACCAGTCGCGGTGAGCCACCTCATGATTTCGCAAATCTTCCATGATTTGTCCTTCTTCCGAACTCATTCCGTTATAAGGTGAATCCAGAACGGCGATATAAAATGCCGCTTCCAACTGCTCGAGTGCATAGGCATAATTAAGGACACCAACATCACCTGACCCGAGATTAACCATCTCGTCATCATCATTGTCCATACCCATGGGGTTATCGTCTTCACAGGCTACAAGACCAAAAGCAAACAAGGTTACCGCCGATGTCCCGGCATATTTAAGGAATTTCTTCCTCGATAATCCCTTGCTCTTCGTTTGATCCAAAAGGCTATTATTTGCATCAGACATAATCTTAATCCTCTATTCTTTCATTATTAGTTATTTGATTTTTAGCTGTCTACATGAATAGGTACGAAGTGAAGAGAGAAGCAGATTGGATTTGGAGCAAAAAAATTAAAAAATCTTAATTTTCTCTGCTTGATGATCTGATTTAAAGTCATCCTGAACTTTCCCGAAGGGATCCCGGTGGGGGATTCAGGATCTCAGCCAATCAACACTTATAAGTATGAAATTCTGAGTCCAGCTCAGAATGACCTAAATATCGAGTATAGCAAATAACCTGCTTGTTCCCCTTGAAGGAAAAGCTCTCAAAATCATTCAAGAAAAAATTATCCACATTGGTGTTGATAATACTTCCGGATGTCCGTATTTTTGGAGACTCTGCATCATTTGAAATTCTACTACTTAATGTACCTGTGTAATGTTTGAAGATTTGTCTTCTAAAATAGAATCAGCCGTACAGTCCCTGAAAGGTCAGTCACGGATTACCGACGTTAACATCGCCGAGACTGTTCGGGAAATACGAAGAGCCCTTCTCGATGCAGACGTAAACCTTGAAGTTGCCCGCCAGTTTACTGCCGAAGTAAAAGACCGTGTTATGGGATCCGACGTATTAAATAGCGTCAATCCGGGGCAGCAGTTTACAAAGATTGTTTATGATGAGATGGTCAAAATCCTGGGCGAAGAGCGCTCGGATATCACCGTTGCTCATCAACCCCCTACCGTAATTTTAATTGCAGGTTTGCAGGGCTCCGGGAAAACTACCTTCACCGCCAAACTTGCGCGGTATCTCAAAAAAGAAAATAACCGCAATCCTATTTTAGCTGCGGCCGACGTTTATCGTCCCGCTGCGATTGATCAGCTCAAAACACTCGCCGGCGATATTGACGTACCGGTCTATTCCATCGAACAGAAAGATGCGGTTCGCGTAGCAAAAGAAGCCGTTTCCATGGCAAAAAGCCTGGCGCTTGATACTGTTATTATTGATACCGCCGGCCGCCTCCATGTAGATGAAAAAATGATGGACGAGGTTGCTGAAATCAAAAAAGCGGTGCAGCCGGATGAAATTCTGTTTGTGGTGGATGCCATGACCGGCCAGGATGCGGTAAACACAGCAAAAGCTTTTAACGAAACCATCGACTTTAATGGCGTGGTTCTCACAAAAATGGATGGAGATACCCGGGGCGGTGCAGCACTTTCCATCCGGTCGGTTGTTGAAAAGCCTATCAAGTTTTTAAGTACGGGTGAGAAACTCGATGCCCTTTCACCTTTTTATCCCGACCGTGTTGCCCAGCGGATTCTGGGAATGGGCGATGTGGTTTCGCTTGTTGAAAAAGCACAGCAGGAATATGATGAAAACCAGGCGAAAAAGCTTCAGCAAAAAATTTCGTCTGACAAGTTTGATCTGGAAGACTTTTACGAGCAAATCCAGAAAATTAAAAAAATGGGAGACATCTCTGAACTTGTAGGAATGATTCCCGGAGCAGGAAAAGCCGTTCAGGATGCAGATTTAAGTGAAGATACATTCAAGCCCATCGAGGCGATTATTAATTCCATGACCCCGGAAGAGCGACGAAATCCGGAATTATTAAATGGAACCCGCCGCCGAAGAATTGCAAGTGGTTCTGGCACATCCGTTCGTGAAATTAACGAACTGATGAAACAGTTTGACCAGATGAAAAAAATGATGAAGACCATGAGCAAGATGGGCAAAATGGGCCGCGCTATGCAGGGGCTCAAAAATCTGCCGTTCGGCAAATAACAATAAACCAATTTTACCAACATAATAATACAGGAGTACATCATTGATTAAGTTACGTTTACAACGAAAAGGAAGAAAAAAACGACCCTATTATCATATCGTGGTTGCCGACAGCCGCGCTCCGCGTGACGGACGAATTATTGAGCAGCTCGGCCGTTTCGACAATGTGAGTGAAAGCAAAGAACTCACTTATGACGAAGAGCGAATTATCCACTGGCTGAAGATCGGTGCCCAGCCAAGCAATACGGTCCGCAACATCCTCAAACATGAAGGCATCCTCTACAAAATGCACCTGATCCGATGGGGCAAATCTGAAGAGGAAATTGAAGCTGCCCTCACCGAATGGAGAGAAGCCCGTGAAGCGAAATCTGAAGACGACACCAGCAGAAAGGCTCAACAAAAAGAGTTGCTAAAATCTGAAGAGAAAGAATACAAGAAGCAGCTTGAAGAGAAAGCCGCTAAAGCAGCCAAAGAATTAGAGCGTGAGAAAAAACTTGAGGAAGCCAAGGCTGAAGAAGAGGACGCAGCCGAGGAAGCAGAAGCAACCGCTGAAGAGTCTGTAGAAGAAACAGCACAAGTTGAAGAAGCTGCTGCTGAAGATTCCAATGAAGAAGTAGAAGCCGAAGCTCCGGTTGCAGAAGCTGAAGAAAATGAAGTTGTCGCTGAAGAAGAAACCACAGCCGAAGACGACATTCAGCCGGAAGAAGCCACTGCAAAAGAAGCAGCCGAAGAAGTAGAAGAGAATATTGCTGAGGCAGATGAACCGGATACCGAAGAAGTAGCAGCCGAAACAGCCGAGGAAGAAGAGCCGGCTGAAGAAGAAACGAAAGAAGCAGTTGCTTCTGATGAAGAGGCGGCCTACGAGACAAAAGCTGAAGCTGACTCTGAAGAATCAGATGAGGAAGAAAAAGCCGCGACTGTTTCTACGGAAATGAATGCTAACGAGGCCATCGATCACATCAAAAATACACCTCTTGAAGAACTCGAGGGATTTGTACCGGAAGATGAAGATCGCGTAACTGTACAGCGTGCCTGGGAAAGCAAACAAACCGACTCAGAATAAATTGTAAAAGAACCGGTTATGGTACATTCCATTGAAAACCGGTTTGTGGAAATAGGCCGTATAGGCAGGCCTCGCGGACTGGATGGTATTGTCCGTTTTATGCCGAACCAAAATTTTAATGATGATTTATTTGATCGGGCAGATCTTTTTTACACGAAGAATGAACGCTCCGATCTGGTTCCATCCCGGATTGAATCCTTACATGTGGAGACCAAACGAAATCATCAATCGTTCTTTGTAAAATTTGATATGATTGCCAGCCGCACGGATGCGGAGGAGGCTCAGAATAAAGCCGTTTTCATTAAAACTGATATTTTTGATGAAATTGCAGAGCCTGCCGATGACGCTGATTCGTACATGGGTTATACCATAGAATTCGATGGCGAAGAGTTTGGTGAAGTTCTGGATGTAATGATGAATCCCGCGCATCCCATTCTCGAAGTTAAACATGGTGCCGGCACAATTTTAATCCCGATGGTTGAGGAATATGTGGAAGAAACCGACCCTGATAACAGGATCATCTTCTGTATCAATCTCGATCAACTGACTGAAGAATAATCATGCTTAGAATAGACCTGATCTCAGGTGTTCCCGATCTGCTGAAAAGTCCGCTGGAAACCAGCATTGTTGGACGCGCGATTGAGAAAAAGCGGGTTGAAATTCACGTACATGATTTGCGGGATTACACAACCGACAAACACGGTAAAATTGATGATTATCCGTATGGCGGTGGTGCCGGAATGGTGATGACCGCTCAGCCAATTTTCGACTGTATCGAAAAGCTGACAAGTGAGCGCGAGTATGATGAAATCATTTTTACCGCTCCAGATGGAGAAACATTTGAGCAAAAAGATGCGAATGAGTTATCCATCAAACAGAACCTTATTTTTCTTTGCGGCCATTATAAAGGAATCGATCAACGCATTCGGGATGAACTGATTACCAAAGAGTACTCCATTGGTGATTACGTACTTTCCGGCGGCGAACTTCCGGCACTGGTTATGACCGATGCGATTGTCCGCCTGTTGCCCGGTGTTTTGGGGGATGCGGAAAGCGCCCTGAATGATTCCTTCCAGGAAGATTTGTTGGAAGCCCCGGTTTATACACGGCCGGCTGAATTCAGAGGAAAAAAAGTTCCGGAGGTATTGTTATCCGGCGATCATAAAAAAATTGAAGAATGGCGTTTCGAAACAGCAAAAAAACGCACTGAAGAAAAACGACCCGATTTATACAAAAAATTTAATAAGAAACACTAAAAGCCCACTAACGAGGATATCAAAATGGATAAAATGAAATTAGTTGAACAAACCGTAATGCGAGACGATCTGCCCGAGTTTACTGCAGGCGATACTGTGAATGTGCATTATCGTGTTCGTGAGGGTGAGAAAGAGCGTATCCAGCAGTATGAAGGCGTTGTAATTAACGAACGTGGCTCAGGTGCCAATAAAACATTTATCGTTCGAAAAATTTCTTCAAACATTGGAGTGGAACGTATCTTCCCGCTATACTCTCCTTTTATCGCAAAAATTGAAGTGAAGAAACGCGGTAAAGTTCGTCGATCCAAACTTTTCTACTTGCGAGAAAGAAAAGGAAAAGCTGCCCGAATTAAGGAAAAAGATACAAGAGAGAAGAAATAAAATTCCTCAATTGGTTATCTTACCGTAATCAATACATCTTATCATCTATACAGATTTTTATGAACCTCATTTTATTTGGGCCTCCAGGGGCAGGTAAAGGAACACAGGCAGAAAAACTGGTTAACCATTTTGATCTTCCCCATCTTTCAACCGGGAATATCTTTCGGGCAAACATCAAAAATGAAACCCCTCTCGGAAAAAAGGTTAAATCTATTCTCGATTCAGGAAAACTCGTTCCTGATGAAACCGTTGTAGAACTGGTTGCCGATGAACTGGACAACGAAAAGTATGATAACGGTGTGATTTTCGACGGCTTTCCAAGAACCGTTGGCCAGGCTAAAGCGTTAGATCAATACCTTGAAGCCAATGGAAAAAAGGTTGATACACTCGTTACGCTCGACGTTCCTGAAGAAGAATTGGTGAATAGAATTCTAAGCAGAGGGCAAGGACGCACGGACGATACGCCTGAAAAAATTAAAACCCGCTTACAAGTTTACAAAAAAGAGACAGAGCCTGTTCTTAATTATTACAAAGAGCACGGTATTGTTGAAGAGATAGATGGAGTAGGGAATGTTGACGAGATTTTTGATCGGATAAAAAAAGCGGTCTCTTAACCCCTTTTTCTATTCCAAACTAACAGATAAAAACAATCTGCTTCCATTCATATGAAGGCCAGATATTTTCTTATCGTTTTTGGGTTTCTTTTTTTCCCTGTAACCTCCTGGGCTCAGGTTTATACAGGAGGCTCTGTGGGATTAAACTTCTGGAATAACCGAACATATATTGACGCTTCTCCTATTCTTGGATATCAAATAGATGACTTAAGAATAGGAGTCGGTGGTATTTTTAGCTACGTTCGCAGAAGTGGTGATTCTCGAATTCATTACGGGGCACGTGTTTTCAGTCAGTATGATCTTTTTGAAAGCTTTTTTCTACATGCGGAAGTAGAAACGCTTAACACCGAGTATTATAATTCCGAAAGGGAATGGGTGCTTTCCGTACCGGTTGGAGCCGGCTATTTTCAGCGCATTTCTGACAGAATGTATACCACATTCACTATTTTATACGATCTTGTTCAGGATGAAAACTCTCCCTACGAAAATCCAATCATTCGCGGCGGTATTCGTTATCATCTATAAACATTGCCTTTCCTTACACGTTAGCTTTTAAAATCTCCAATATCCCCGGAGTTACATCCAAAATGCTTTTTGCATTTATAAACGGCTCCGTATTTCCTTTTACAAAAAGCGGAACCGGATTTCTTGTGTGCGTTTTTATGGAAAGATTTTCCAAATTTCCGTGATCGCTTGAAAGAACGAGCGTATCCATCTTATTCAGGTTATTGAGAATATTCATGATGAATCTATCCAACACTTTTAAAACCCGATTTGCCATCTCTTCGTCTTGTTCATGTCCCGCTTTGTCTGTCAGATAGTATTCAAAAAGAACCAGATCATATTCATCCAAAGCCTTTAACATTCTTCCGGATGCTTCTTCCGGTTCAATTTCAGGAACATCTAAGTTCAGTTTACTTCTCCAGGCTGATTGGATAATCTCAGCTGTCACAGCACTCCCTTCTACAACATTCTGCAAACGGTTCAATTC
This sequence comes from Rhodohalobacter sp. 614A, assembly GCF_021462415.1. Taxonomy (NCBI): domain Bacteria; kingdom Pseudomonadati; phylum Balneolota; class Balneolia; order Balneolales; family Balneolaceae; genus Rhodohalobacter; species Rhodohalobacter sp. 614A. The sequence continues at coordinate 896,110 of NZ_JAKEDS010000001.1, read as the reverse complement.
AACTCCTGCCGATCGGGCCATTAGAGTTGTAGAACTCCATCGGTTTCTCTCCTTTGATTTTTCAAAAAACAGATCCGGATACGCATTTAAGAAATGGGGATTTTTTTCAAGCTCAATTGCTTTATGAAACAGACTCTTCTTCTTAAGCAGCGGTTTTATTTTTGAATGCGGAAAGGGTCCAAAATGCTTTCCAATCAACTCTGAGGAATTCTCTCCTGTAAATAAAGCTGTCTGGCCGGTTCCGCTTTGAGGCAAGCCTTCAACATCCAGGTTAGCATCAAGTTTTTTAAATAGGATGGATTCTTCAATTCTCTCTTCACATCCATCATGAAGTCCGTCCCTTCCGGTAAAAAAAGAAAAAGATTTCAAATCAGATGAAGCCAGCGGATTGTACCCTGTTTTTGGCCCCACTCCTATTCCATCCACAAAAAGAAAACAGACAGTCATTACTTCTCCAGGATCAGGGTAACAGGTCCGCTATTAATGAGTTCCACATCCATCATGGCCCCAAATTCTCCGGATTCTATTTGAAGTCCGCTGTCCCTCTTCAGAACATCAATCATATAATCATACAAAGGTTCCGCGTCTTCAGGGCGGGCCGCCTCAATAAAACTTGGCCGTGTTCCCTTTTTTGCATTACCATAAAGAGTGAATTGTGAAACTACTAAAATTCCGCCGTTCACATCCGTTACTGAACGGTTCATTTTGCCTTCTTCATCCTCAAAAATACGGAGACCTGGTATTTTTCTGCAGCACCAATCCACCTCCTTTTTTGTATCTGATTCGTGAATGCCCACAAGTAATAATAAACCGTTTTCTATACTTCCTGATACTTTCTCATTGATGGTAACAGACGCTTTTGTAACTCTTTGTATAACAACTCTCATATGTTGGTAACTGTGTGGAAAACCTTTGTATTAAATGTTAATTGGAGACTAATGATATTTTATACTGAATCTATCCACATCAATTCACAATTAAAAACAATTATCCACAGCCAAAAAGAATAACTTTTACTGTTGAAAAGATGATGTGTAACTATAGGTGTAAAAAATATGGAATGTTGATTACTCCATTCTCAAATTTATAAGCCATTGATTTTATTCATTAAATTATCAACAAAATTATTAACAATTCATTCAGAATCTTTTTTCTCTCCCTGATAAAAAAGTTATACACTTCTCCACACTCCCTACTACAATACAACAAGATTAAAAATCTCATTCTTATTGTATATACTTGTGGATAACCTATGGGAAAACTAAAAATTCAGTACCATTCTACCTTATCTATTTGATAGATAAATGAAAAATCTACTCTCTTATAAAACGCTCTCTCTTTTAAGATTCCTTATTTATTTTGTTGCTTTCTTAGCCTCTGTTTTTGCAGTCTTTTCATTAGCAGAAAAAATTGGTTCCAAACAAGTTAAAGACCAATCTGCATTTAGAATAATGACATACAACATCCATCACGCAGAGGGAATGGATGGAATAGTGAATCTTGAAAGAATAGCAGATGTAATAAAAAAAGAAAATCCCGATATCCTTCTTTTGCAGGAAGTAGATATCAATCTAAACAGATCCGGAAATATGGATATACCTCAATTGCTTTCCAAAAAAACAGGATTAAAGAACGTAGTATTTGGAAAGAATCTCGATATAGACACAGGAAGTTATGGAAATGCAACTCTTTCCAGGTATCTGATTGCCAGTTCCAAGAACTTTCAATTTGAAAGAATTGGTTCGGAACAGAGAGGTATTCTGGCAACGGAGATTTCATTACATGGAAGAGAAATTTTGGTTTTGAACTCTCATTTCGATCACAGCCAGGACGATGCCGAACGTATTCTCAATGCTGAAAAAATAATCCATGAGATTTTACCGAAATACAACGCAGATGTGGTTCTATTTGGAGGGGATTTTAACGATATTCCAACCAGCCAAATGTATCAGAAACTGAATGAAAAATTTCAAGATACATGGATGATTTTCGGTCAGGGTGATGGAATGACCATTCCGGCGGATCAACCCATAAAACGAATTGATTACATCTTGTTTTCAGGGAACATTCAACCCGATTCCATTTGGATACCCAAGACTGAAGCATCGGATCATTTGCCGGTTGTAGCAGATTTTATTTTGGCTGAAGATGAATAGATATTTCGAACACAGTAAAGCGGTGTAGAGAAAAAAACCTCTGAATTAGAAAAGAAACAAATCCAGAATTATAGTGTCAGATAAAAAATTTACTTACAAAGACTCGGGAGTAGACATCAAAGCCGGTGAAGAACTGGTTAATTCCATAAAAGATGTTGTGAAGGAAACACACAATGCCAATGTGGTAAGTAATATTGGAGGATTTGGCGGGCTCTTTTCGGCCGATTTTGGATCCATGAAAAATCCGGTTTTGGTCAGCAGTGTGGATGGCGTTGGAACGAAACTGATTGTTGCTTTTAAAGCTGGAGTGTATGATACGGTTGGCCAGGATCTGGTAAATCATTGTGTGAACGATATTGCTGTCTGCGGAGCCAAACCTCTCTTTTTTCTTGACTATTTTTCAACCGGAAAACTGGAACAACAGGTTGGGTTCGATGTGGTAAAAGGATTTGCCAAAGCCTGTAAAGAAAATGGTGTGGCCCTGATTGGAGGAGAAACCGCTGAAATGCCGGACATTTATGACAAGGGAGAATTTGATTTGGCCGGAACCATTGTTGGTGTGGTTGATAAAGATCAACTTATTACCGGTGATAAAATTAAGAAAGGAGATTTACTTATCGGTTTAAAAAGTTCAGGCCTTCACACCAATGGATACTCGCTTGCCAGAAACGTATTGTTTAGTGAATTTGATGTAAATGATCAGCCCGAAGAATTGGAAAAAACCATCGGGGAAGAACTGTTGCAGGTGCACCGCTCCTACCTGGATATCATTTCCAAGCTGAAAGATGTGGATGGTGTACATGGATTTTCTCATATCACCGGTGGTGGAATTGTTGGGAATACAAAACGAATCCTCCCCGACGGATTAAAACTGGATGTAAATTGGGAGAGCTGGGAAAGGCCGGATATTTTTAAACTCATCCAAAAAACCGGAAATGTACCTGAAGAAGATATGCGTGCAACATTTAACCTCGGCATCGGTTTAATAATAGTAGTTTCCAGAGAGGCTGTAGACAAAGTTGAAAAATTATGTAATGAAATTGAAGAAGAGGTTTTTAGAATTGGCGTGGTTTCCTGACTTTCCAAACAAAAAATTTAGAAGCGGTTGTTATCAAATCAATAAAAGAGAGATTGATTTATGATCAGCCGTTTTCGAGCCTTCGTTCGGAGGCATCAAAAATCTTTACCGGTGCTCTTCTTTATTGGTGGTTTTATTTGGGATTCACTTACCCTCGGCCGCATTGATCGCCTTTATGACCGAACCATTCTTTCCACTTATATGGTGATGCTGAGTTTGTCCATTTACATGTTTAATGTGGCAGATGATGGCAAATGGAAACAAACCTTCTTTGAAAAATATGAGGAGTACCTTCCATTGGCCATTCAATTTTTCCTGGGAGCTTTGTGCAGTGCTTTTGTGATTTACTATTCCCGAAGTGTATCGTTTTCAAAAACCATTTCATTTTTCGTCATTTTGGTGATTCTTTTGTTTGGTAATGAATTGCTGAAACAACGAATATCTAACAAATACCTGCAATTCAGCGCGTATTTCTTTGTAAATTTTACGTTTTGTACGTTTTTCATCCCGGTGCTGATCAAGCAGATGAGCACTTTTATTTTTATAGTGTCGGGTTTGGTTAGCCTCGGCACCACGATGGCCCTTATCATATACATTTATGCTGTCAGCCCATCAACCCGCAGAGAAATTAACGAGGGAAAAACACTTGGTTTGGTAGCTGGAATCTACCTGATGATCAACATCTTCTATTATTTTAATCTGATTCCTCCCGTTCCCCTGGCACTCGAAACCGGAATTGTTGCACACAGTGTGGAAAAAGCCGATGGAAACTATGTTGTAACCTACCAGCAAACGGAATGGTATAAATTTTGGAGAGATAACAGCTATACATACAGCCAGAAGCCGGGAACGAATGTTTTTGTTTTCACCTCCATTTTTGCACCAACCAATCTTCAAAAAGAAGTGGCACACCAATGGAAATGGTACAATCCCGACCTGGAAGAGTGGCAAGTTGCAGACAATATCGGTTATGAAATTACCGGCGGCAGAGATCGGGGTTACAGAGGATTCACTTACAAGAGCAATGTAAGAGAGGGATTATGGGAAGTGGATGTGATTACCAAAGAAGGGTTGGTTCTGGGAATCATCAATTTTGAAATTGAGATTGATTCAACGCGACAAGATGAACGCCTGGTAACGAGAATTTTTTAAATAGAAGGATTCTTTACTTTCGGTATTTAAAAACATCTTCCAGCGGCTTGTTAAATGCATCGGCAATTTTGAAAGCCAGCTCCAGCGAAGGATTGTATTTTGCAGCTTCCAGCGCATTAATGGTTTGACGGGTGACCCCAACGTTATCGGCAAGCTCTTGCTGCGTCATTTCATTATGCTGAAATCGAAGTACCCGAATATTATTGGTTATTTCTCCTTCTCCCATCAAACAAAGTCTTTTCGGTAGTAATAGATCATAGTTCCTCTTTTGATAAGAGTTGCTGTGAGAATGATGATGAAGAGTGCGTGAAAAATGACTCTTTTGCTTCCCAGTAACTCATGCAATTCGCTTACTTGTCCGAAAACTTCTGACAATGGAATTTGTACAAGAATAAAGACGATGGCGATCATCAAAAAATTGTAGGCATATTTAACTCCGTATGCTTCAATCATAAAATCGCGTTCGTCTTTATCTACTTTATTTTTTTTATCGATGAAATCCAGCACCAATTCAATGGCCACGGCGATCCAGAAAATCTTAAAGAAAAGATTATAAAGCTGATCAGAATAATCCGGCAGGAAACCAGGCCAGCCAAATACGAACAGAACATAAAAGAATAAGACGGAAAGCGCTGTACCCAAAGAAGTCCACGATAATATTTCTTGTTTAGACATATGACATCAGAGATTAATTTTAGTGTATAGTACTTCTTACGTGATGTAAAATAAATGTTACAAAAAGTATAAAAAATTTTACTCTTCAAAGATGATGGATCTTTTAGAGCAGCAAATTCCGGAGATTTATTAATTAAAAAATTAGCCTGACAACGACCAGAAAAGCATAAATTCGTTCAGCCTTTAAAGCGGTCTGCTTTTAATCCGCGAAATGGAACGACCGCACGAAACAAGGATCCTGAAAGGGGAACTTCAGCAATTTCTTTCTTGGTCATATGCTCGCGGGCAGTTGTAATGTAAAGTTCATTCATATTTGAACCTCCAAAAGTACAGGAGGTTACCTGGGGAACCGGAAGCTCCACTTGAAATTCTATTTGAGCAGAAACAGGGTTGATACGGACTACTTTGAATCCGTTGTAAAGAGCTACCCATAAATGCCCGTCGGCATCAAGAGTCATGCCGTCTGGAAGTGATTCGTCCGTGGGGAATTCAAATAAAACAGAACGATTTCTGATAGAGCCGGATGCCGGGTCGTAATCAAATTGGCAGATTTTTCGGTCGGTCGAATCAATAAAATAGAATTTTTTTCGACCGAGATGCCAGGCCATACCATTTGGAATCGTGAGATTTTTCAGTTTTGTTTCGATATGATCTGCCGTTGAAAGCGTATATAAACTGCCGGCACCTTTTTCTACATTATAGGAAAGAGTTCCTGACCAAAATCGTCCGTATGGATCACATTTACCATCATTAAACCGGTTATTTGAAAGGTGAGATTCCGGGTTAATCATGCGCTCAATTCTATTCGAATAAAAATCATAGAAGGCAAATCCGGATTTGAGAGCTAAGATAGCACCATTCTTTTCACGAAGTGCAAAAGAACCAATATGTTCTCCAATATCAATAACTCTGCATTTATGCTGCCGCGGGTCGTATTGAAAAAGATTACCCGAAAGTATATCCACCCAAAAGAGTAAACTCTGCCGGTCATCCCAAACCGGGCATTCACCCAAAACGGCATTTTGTGCTAAAACAGGTTCAGCCTCAATGGTTGGAATATTCATTTTCCTCCGGTTAGTCGTTTTTACTTCCGGCTACACGCAGTCCAATTCCGCCGTCAATCCGCAGGGCTTGTCCCGTGATGAATGACCCCTTCTCGCTGGCTACGTAGGCAACCATTTCCCCGATCTCCTCGGGTTGAGCCATCCGTTTTACAAGATGGATATCTATGGTTTCCTGTCGGGCTTTTTCGGGATCGGCCGACTGTTGAAAAGCGTTACGGTTCAGTTCTGAATCCACACCGCCCGGACAGATGGCAACGCTTCGAATGTTGGGAGCATAATCAACCGCAATACTATTTGTGAGGCCAATCAATGCTGATTTGGTCGTTACATAAGCAGCCACTTTTTCCTGAACGACATAAGCCTGAACACTGGACATATTTACAACAACTCCGCTGCCAGCTTTTTGCATGTATGGAATGGCATGTTTTGCACAGAGAAAGGCACCTTTTAGATTCACATTCATGAGCGAATCCCAGGCTTGTTCGGTTGTTTCCGTAACCGTTGCATAGTGCAGGATTCCCGCGTTATTTACCAACACATCAATCCCTCCAAAATGATCAGCGGCTTTCTTCATCGCTTTGGAGACCTGCTTTTCATCAGAAATATCACAAGAAAGAAAAAGTACCCGGTCACCCAATTGGTTTTCTATTTTTGAGCCGGCTTCTTCATCCACATCCAATATCACAACTTGTGCCTGCTCACGATGGAAGACCTTTACACATCCGGCGCCAATTCCTTTTGCCCCGCCTGTTACAACTACAGTTTTTCCCTCAAAAGACATGGCTCCTCAAGTTATGGTTAAAAATTATCAGGCAGCTATTTGATATGGCCAGAGGGGAATCGCAATCTCCCCTTTTCCAATACTTATATTCATTAATACGAAATATTCCCTGTATTTAAAAAAGATGTGGTGAATATAAATCAAGAGAATATTAAGAAAAGAGATTGCTTCGGAGGCTCTCTAAGACAATTACTCCCAATTTCGATACTGCTTTATGATGGGTTTTAGAATATGATCCAGTCCGTTTGTTTTTATTTCGAACATGGTGGAGAGATATTGGCCAAGCTGTCCATTTGGAAAACCTTTTCGGCTGTACCACTCTAAATAATGTACCGGCAGCTGCGTGATATAACGCCCCTTATATTGGCCGTAAGGCATACGGGCGCGAACAAGTTTAATAAGAAAATCGGATTTCATGACGTTAAACTAACTATTCCCAAAAACCGGAGAAAGTGATAATTTTGGCATCCAGCCTTTATGGGAGAGTATTGAGTCCGGATATATTTTGGTTTACTTCACTGTGCAAAACATGACGTCAGTTTGAGTATAATGAGAAGCCGAACCAAGTGAAGCTGAAAACAAAACAAGCTTACCAACTTTCTAAAAAAATAAATTTTGGAGTAAATGCATCAAGTACATTATACCGAAGAACAGTGGATCCAATGGATGGATAAACTGGCTTTGAATGATTTTGTGATAGTGGATGATTTTATATCAAATGAGCTATTCACAATTATTATGGATTTCTTTCATGAAAAAGAACAGGGTGATCAACTGAAAAAGGCGGGAATCGGGTCTTCGGGCGAATTTAAGGTGAATGCATCCATTCGCGGTGATTTTATTTATTGGCTTGAAAAAGACCGCGATAAAAAACTGGACCCGTTTTTTGGTTTGATGGAAGAGTTGATTCAATCGTTAAAACGGTTTTGTTTTCTGAGTCTTTCCGGATCGGAATTTCACATTGCCAAATATCCAAAAGGTTCCCACTATGACAGGCACCTGGACCAGTTTAATGAACGATCGAACCGGCAGATTACCGTTCTTATCTACCTGAATGAACACTGGAAAAACGGAGATGGAGGAGAGTTAAAAATCTATAAAGATGGTGGCGAAATATTAGTAGAACCCATTGCCAGACGGCTCTTATTATTTAAGAGCGATATCATTGAGCATGAAGTTTTAACAACAAATGTGTCAAGATACAGCCTTACGGGCTGGTTGCTTCATCAACCTGCAACCGTGGGTTATTTCTTTCGCTAGACAGGTTCAAAAAAAGTAAAAGACACAATAACAGTTTCTCGGAAACCGGGAGGCTATTTTTGGCTTTTATAAATATGCCTACTTAGATTAAAGAGTGAAATCGATGTTATTAAATCCAAAAAATCTTATGAAAAAAAATATACTTCTATTATTTGTCATTGTATTATTTGCCGTATCGAATGGAGTTTTTGCTGCAATATCTCCAGCCGGCGGCGAGTACGGTATTGTTATTGAAGGCTATGACTGGGGCCCGGCTGTAAGCAAGGTCATTTTATCCTTAGATGAGCCCGCCACGACAGTGAATACAGACGATTATAAAGTAATGGTCCAAAGATCAGATGATTGTGCATCAATCCCTGCCGGTCAGGTTTTGGGAAGCCGGACAGTAATTGCAGGGTATGTATCCGATGCCGAAGGAACCAGGCTGGAAGAAGGCGATTATGCTACATTGGTATTAGCGGTGGCTCCCAATCAACCCATCGGCTCACCTATTCAATATTCACAGGCAGAAGGTTGCAGAGGAAACAGCTGGATCAATTATGATATGACCATCAGGGATGAAGCAAACGGAAAGGTGTGGAACCAGGAAGTGAATAGAATTATGCCGATCATTGATCGATTCGATCTTTCAGGAAAATTTTCAGATGGAAAAGGAATAAACATGTCATACGCTTCCTATGTGCCTGAAGAGGCCGATGGAAAATCTCCGCTCATTATTTGGCTGCACGGCGGTGGTGAAGGGGGAACGGATCCATCTATTCCGCTTATTGCTAACCGGGCCGCTAATTACGCATCAGATGAAATACAAGCCATTTTTGATGGAGCTTTTGTTCTGGTTCCACAAACACCAACACGCTGGATGGACAGTGGCGAAGGATCAACCAGTGGCCAGGTAGACGACATTTACTTCGAAGCAGTGAAGGAGCTTGTTGACTATTATATTTCGATGCATCCGAATGTTGACACAGATCGTATCTATGTTGGCGGATGTTCGAACGGAGGCTATTTGACCTTTAAACTGCTCATTGAATATCCCAATTTTTTTGCTGCTGCATTTCCAAGCGCCCTGGCTTATCGCGGAGCATATTTCACAGATGCGCAAGTGAATCGGGTAAAAAATATTCCGATCTGGTTTATTCATTCAGAAGATGATGGAACCACGGTTCCGGATCAAACCGTATTGCCGGTCTATAATCGATTGAAAGAGGCGGGAGCGCCAAATGTGCATCTTACCTATTATGATCACGTGGTGGATATTACCGGCTTTTTTGGCGGAGAAGGTTATCATTACCCGGGCCACTGGAGTTGGATTTATTCCCACGCCAATGAAGCCAGGCGGGATTATGACGGCAGCCTGGTAAAACTGGATGGACGTCCTGTAAGTATTATGGAATGGATGGCCGGCCAATCAAAATAAGGGTGGTGACCTTTAAGAAATGAAGTTTGAAAAGCCGGGTCAATGCCCGGCTTTTTTTATGCTATCTCAAAAATGTTTGTATTTAATAGGGGTCAGGAACAATTTATCAGGTTTAGAATCATTAAAGAATATGAGTTCGGGTTTTTAAAAAACCAACGACGGTTTAGACGCAGTTTTCTTCTTTTTTGGTTCGGAATAAAGTCGAACTTGAGAGAGGACAAAGCGGTGTGTAAATTTCAAGATCATTTAGTTTAAAAAAACTTCATCAACCATTTCATGAAAGAAAAAAGTCAACTTGGGTTTATCGTTATTGGGATTTCAATTTTCTTAGGCTTGTTTGTGGTGGGATATTTTGCCAGCAATGCAGCTATTTCTGTAAAAGAGTATGAACGCTCGGTAACGGTTAAAGGCCTGTCTGAACAGGAGCATATTGCGGATATTGTTATTTGGCCGATTCAATTCACCGAAGCCGGTAATACACTCGACGGCACATATACTTCTTTGGAAAATAGCGCAAATTTGGTCCGGTCTTTTTTGGAAAATCATGGAATAGAGTCGGAAGAAATTACTTTTTCTACGCCATTCCTGACGGATAAATCCGCCCAGCGATATGGTGGAAATGAGAATTTTGAGTTCAGGTATGTGGCCTCCCAAACAGCCACGGTTTATTCAGAGAATGTAGAACAGGTACGGGAAATTATGAGTCAGTTGGTTGATCTCGGAAAGCAGGGCGTTACTCTTAGTGGTGATGAATACCAGGTTCGGCCGGAATATTTATTCACAAGGCTGAATGATATCAAGCCGGAAATGATTGAACAGGCCACGAAAGAGGCACGGGCAGTAGCTCAGAAGTTTGCAGAAGATTCCAACAGCAAACTCGGCAAAATAAAAACAGCTTCCCAGGGACAATTTTCTATTTATAACAGGGATAATAACAATCCGCACATCAAAAATGTGAGAGTAGTTTCTACGATTGTCTATTACTTGTCTGATTAGATATATTTTTATTGAGTATTGAGTATTGAGTATTGAGTATTGAGTATTGAGTATTGAGTATTGAGTATTGAGTATTGAGTATTGAGTAAGGCCATTCTGAATTTTTTCCAGAATTTAATGCGTGACAGCTATGAAGTTAAATTTGTACCTTTAGCGGCTAACGCTAAAACAGATTTTTTTCATGCTCCCTATCCATATCGATCTCGGATTTAATGAAATTCATTTCTATGAAGGGATCTACTTTCTCATATCTATCGCCATAGGAATATTTATATCCTACAAACGTGTTCAAAAATACAAAGGCGAAGTAGATTTTTTTGATGGGTTGATTACCTGGTCAATTCTTGGAGCGCTTATTGGGGCCCGGCTTTCTCACTATCTTTTCTGGAATTTAGATCTGTTTCTGGATAATCCGGCAGTGTTGTTTAATCTTTCCGGTGGGGGTAACAGTATTACTGGCGGGCTGGTTGGAGGAATGCTTGGCGGGATGTTTTTTACACGGAAGAAAGGACTCAACTATTTCGAATATTTTTCATTGTTATCACCCGGCATTCTGTTTGCTCAGGCAGTGGGGCGAGTCGGTTGTTTTTTGAATGGCGATGCTTATGGAGTTGCAACGGACTCTCCACTGGGCGTTCATTTTCCAAGATACGGCACGTCGCTTCCTTCATTTGAAACAGACTTTTCAGTTTCAAGCTCAGCTTGGCAATGGTCTTACGAACACGGGTTGGTGGGGCTTGATTCCACCGTTAGTGCAGCGCTTCATCCCACTCAGTTATATGAAATGTTTGGAGACCTTATCCTTTTTGGGATTATCATCTGGGTATTTCAGAAAATCTGGCCGGATGATAAAAAGTCCCCGCTCATTTTCTTTATTCATACCGGCGGCTATTCACTATTACGATTTGGCCTTGAATTTATCCGGGGAGACAGGGAATTTATAGCCTTCAGCAATATGACGAATTTGCAAGTAGTATTACTGAGTTATGGAATTTTTACCATACTTTATACGATACATTACTATAAAAAGAGAATGCGAGAGTAGCTGATTCTTATTTCAACAGTTTTCTGTTATTCGTCTGGTTAGATACATTCAGAGGCATACATTTTCCTTCTTACTTTTGCGTTTTCACTTTTCACCAAAAAAAACATGCCCACAGTCAAGCTCTTAAAAATTGCCCACGGCCGCAGCGGCGACAAAGGAAATGCCAGCAATGTGGGGATTATTGCCCGCCACCCTGACATCTACCCTTTCCTGGAAAAGAACCTGACGGCCAAACGGGTAAAAGACCACATGAAGCACATCTGCAAAGGCAAGGTCGAGCGGTATGAGCTCCCAAACATCGGGGCATTAAATTTCCTGCTTCATGAAAGTCTTGGCGGCGGCGGAACGGTTTCTCTTAAACTTGACGCCCAGGGAAAAACACACGCTTCCACTCTTCTACGAATGGATCTGGATGTTCCTGAAGAGCTACTGGAATTAGTGAAGTAAACAATGTTACTGTCATCGCGAACGGAGTAAAGCGATCTCCAACATGTATACTGGCATGAGATTGTTTCGCTCCGCCCGCAATGACGTACAAAACTTCATATAGGAAAAATCCTTTTGAAGGAAACAGTCATCACATGCCTCTAGCCTCAGATTTTTATCGAAGTTAGACTCGAATAGAAGCGTGAATTCTTTTATCATAAAAACGATTGTATTGATAGAATCAGGACCTTTTCAAATTCAATCGCTCTCAATTTTAATTTAGTACAAAACCATGCTTCGAAAATCGACATTTCCCTTACTTCTTTTCTCTTTAACCCTTTTGGTTGCATGCTCTTCAGAAAACCAATCCTCTTCAGACTTCGAAAATATTCAGTTTGCCGATGATAATGGAGGAATCACTCTCCCGGCCGGATTTCAGGCCGTTGTTGTGACTGAAGGCGTTGGAAGCGCTCGTCATATTACCGTTGATGATGATGGTGATATTTATGTTGCGCTGAGTAGTGATCATGACGGAAATGGCATTGCCGCATTGCGCGATACCAATGGCGATGGCGTTGCCGATAGCACTGCTTATTTTGGTGAATATACCGGAACGGGAATCGCCCTGTACAACGGGTACCTCTACTTCGCGCCGGATACGGCTGTGGTTCGTTACTCGATGGAAGGAGTTGACCTTGTGCCAACGGCCGAACCCGAAATGGTTGTTACCGGGTTTCCTGATCAGGGCAGTCACGCTGCGAAACCCATTACTTTTGATGGAAACGGAAACATGTATGTAAATATCGGGGCTCCATCCAATGCATGCCAGGAAGAAGGGCGCACACCGGGATCTCCTGGAATGGACCCGTGTCCGTTTTTGGAATTGCAGGGAAGCGCCTGGAGGTTTGATGCGAATGCAACCGGACAAACTCTTCAGGAAGACGGATATAAATACGCCACAGGCTACAGAAACGCAGTAGCCCTGGAGTGGAATTCAGCCGCGGATAACCTGTACATCGTTCAACACGGACGTGACCAGTTAAATACACTGTGGCCGGATTATTTTGATGCTGAAGATAATGCCGTTCTTCCGGCAGAAGAATTTTTTAAAGTGGATGATGGAGATAACTTTGGCTGGCCGTACACCTATTACGACCAAAGCAGAGGTGAAAAAATGATGAACCCGGAATATGGCGGCGACGGTGAAACGCCTTATACCGGCGATGAATACGAGAATCCGATTATGGCTTTTCCCGGTCACTGGGCGCCTAATGACCTTATTTTCTACACTGGCGACCAGTATCCTTCAAGATTTTCCGGCGGAGCATTGATTGCATTTCACGGGTCATGGAACCGTGCGCCGCTTCCACAGGAAGGCTATCGTGTGAGTTTCGTGCCAATGGATGGAGCCAATCCTGCCACGGATAGTTATGAAACATTTGCGGATGGTTTTTCCGGTACCGATTCACTGTCCTCACCTGGAAATGCAGAATATCGCCCCATGGGCCTTAGCCAGGGAACAGACGGTTCCGTTTATATCGTCGATTCCAAACAGGGGAAAATCTGGAGAGTTTTTTATACCGGAGAGTAATCTTTTTTGGCTAAAATTTTTGGGTAATGGGTATTATCTCATTACCCTTTTTTATTGAAGTATCATTCAAAAAAATGGAGAACCAAAATTACGGGATTTCTCGCAATAACAGATTATAATAGAAACTGTCATCGCGAATAAAGTGAAGCGATCTCCTTTCGGGGGTATAGTACGGAGATTGCAACACTCCATTCACTTCCGTTCGCAATGACCTATAAAATCAATATCAAAAATGAAACTCAGACAACTTGGTAACTCAGATATTAAAGTAACTCCCATTGCATTTGGGGCATGGGCCATCGGCGGATGGATGTGGGGCGGCGCGGATGAAGACGATGCCATCAAAGCCGTGCAAACTGCCGTTGATCTCGGCATCACTACTATCGATACGGCCGCTATGTACGGCTATGGAAAAAGTGAAACGTTGATCGGCAAAGCGCTAAAAGACCGGCCGCGGGACAGCTACCAAATTCTTACCAAGTATGGGTTGAACTGGGAAAGTGACGATGGTGAATTTTATTTCGAGAGCCAGGATGAAGAGGGAAATCCGGTAGATGTTTACAAATGGGCGGCTAAAGAGCGCGTAAAAAAAGAGTGTGAAGATAGTCTTCGCCGGCTGCAGACTGATTATATAGATTTATATCAGATTCACTGGGCCGATCCAACAACACCGATCTCCGAAACCATGGAAGCCGTACAGGAACTGATTGACGAAGGCAAAGTGCGGGCCGCCGGCGTTTGTAACTACAATACCGATCAGGTAGAGGAAGCACTAAAAACCATTGACCTGGCATCGAACCAGGTTCCTTACAGCATGATTAAACGGGGAAATGAGAAAGACGTTATTCCGCAAGCGATTGAGAATGGGATGCACATCCTGCCCTACAGTCCGCTGCAACGAGGTCTGCTGACCGGAAAAATTACGCCCGGCTACGAATTCACCGGATACGACACCCGAAAAGGAGGCAAGTACTTCACGGATGAAAACATTCGGCGCGTGAACAATCTCCTCGACAAAATCCGCCCCATTGCCGAGCAACACAACGCCACGCTGGCTCAACTCGTGATTAATTGGACTACAAGCCAACCCGGAATGGGCTGCGTACTGGTCGGTGCCAGAAATCCCCAGCAAGTAAAAGACAATGCCGGTTCAATGGACTTCACACTAACTGAAGAGGAGCTGAAGATGATTACGAAAGCTGCGGATGAGTTTGAGTTGGCGGAGACGTAATAATAGTCATTTTGGTTAATGGGTTAAGACCGTTTTTCCATCACTACTTTTCGATGTTTCAGCCTCCATTTTTTAAAACTTTTCGGATATAGGTACTTATTGGCATTATGCACGCGCGCGTTGGGTTTGCATTGAGTTGAGAACAAGGGTTTTAAACATGTCATCATCGTTTCGGTTGTTGTATTTAAAGACAAATTCTGTGATGTATTCGGGCAAATATCTAAGCGAAACTTTGTGGTATTGACCAATGATTCCACGTTTAATGATTGCCCAAAAACTTTCTATCGTGTTGGTGTTGATTCCACGATAGGAGTACATTTTTTCATGATCGACTTTGATGTGATCTATGATTCTGCTTAGGCGGTTGTAGCCTGAATATTTATCTGTGATCAGTACCGCGTCTTCTTCTTCCACGTTCTTTTGAACCATCGCTTTCAAATTGTCATGGGTTAACTTCTCCATCACTTTGGCGACTACGTTTCCATCTCGTTCCACAATTCCCACTACTGGCACTTTTCGGGTTCCCCTTCCACGTTTTACTAAGTGAGCGGGAATCCATTTCTTTTTTTCTTTCCCTTCGGATATGTCAAAGCGTTTATCCAATCGCTCGACAGTTCTATCGTAGTAGGCTTTCTCTGCTTTGGTAAGAGTGGAAAGACCGCCCCGTCTTGGTTTACCGCCTACATAGGTTTCATCCATTTCGACAACATCATCCAGCTTGCCAGCAGGTTCACGCATCAGCTTTCGCATTTTCATTCCCATACGCCAAGCGGTTTTATAGCTCACATCTAAGTTGCGTTCCAACTGTTTGGCAGAGATTCCTTTCTTTGCATCGGTTACAAGAGAGAACGCAATCAGCCACGTACGCAACGGAATTCGGGTTCTGTGAAGCATGGTGTTTACCGTTACACTGAATGACTTATTGCAATTGAAGCAGGTAAAGCGATAATCACTTTTTCGACTGCTCACACTGTCCGATCCACAGTACGCACACTTTTTCGTTTCTTTCCATCGGGCTTTCTCAAAGAACTTGGTAGCCGTCAGTTCATCAGGAAATTTTTCGGTTACTTCTATTAGATTCATGGTTTATCAGGGATTAAGTGAAAATGGTTTTTTGATCCTTTGCACTTATTCAATCCTGTAGAGGCTTGCCCGTCTGAAAGAGTGGTATTTCTCGATTTTATTGTTTTTATGTGTTCAGCGTCATATTTATTAAGAAGCACCTCAAGTTCTTCGTCACTCTTTTCTGCTATAAATTTAATGATCTGATCATTTATTGAATCTTGAATAACCAGATTATTCTCAATTCTCATAATTCTTGTTTTATTGTCAGATTCTCTCTTTGAAATACTTTTTATAAGACTAATTTTCACTAATTGTAAATGTATCCAGTCATAGATTTTCAGCCCAAATAAGTAGAGCAAAAAGGCAATTAGTCCAACAATAATTGGCACGAAGATGTCTGCATATTCCATGATTCCGATAGATTTAATTTTGTTAAAAAAAGTTATAGTATGTTCAGTTCTTGCTATGTATGTTAGAACCGAGGCACTTGTAAATGTGCCGAAGCCAAGTAATTGGCGAGTGCGCTTTTTAATTTTTGCCATTGTATTAGAGGTAGGTTAGTAAAAACTCTAATATATGCGCGGGCGTGTATTAATGCCATTAAGTCCCTAATTCCGAAACTTTTAGCCCGCTTCTCAGGGATTCCGCATGAGGACTTACCGTCGCAGGTAACTTTTTAGCTTAAATCCCGTTCTACATGTTGTAGCATCCACAAGCTTCCGGATGAGAGAACCCTTCCTCAAATTACTTTCAGTATGCAAAAAATACTCTTTACCGTTTTGGTGTTTTTGACATTTTTCGGAATTACACACCTTTGTATGGCTCAGCAGGAATCCGGTTCGCCGGAAAAAGTGCTGACGTGGAGCGAGGGAATGGATTGTCCCGAAGCAGGACTCGAACTTGTTCAATGGCTGACAGGAAACTGGGAAGGATCTCTTGAGGGGAACAATCAACAACACGTTGTCTTTTCCCAATCAGGCACCCAAATGCCCGGGTTTGCCCGGGGCTGGACAAATACGGGAGACGTAATGTTTTATGAGATAAACGTTTTTACAGAAGTTGAGGGTTGTCTCGAATATCACGTGAAGCATTTGTCTTCAAACCTTTCAGCCTGGGAGGGACAGGATGGATATGTTCGCCATCGGTTGGTGGACTATTCAGACAAGTCGTTTTACTTCGACGGCATCACGTTTGTGAAGAATGGTTCAGACAAACACATCGTATATTTTCGAATTCCGGAGGGTGAGCAGGCGGGCAGAATTATCGTCGTGAACCAGGAACGCAAACCGTTGTAAAAGAAATATCTGATACGGATTTGGATAGAGAATATTTTTACTTCTCAAGGCAATGCTCCTCCAGGTAAGCAGCCAACTCCTTCTTTTCTACGTTCCCACTGGCTAGATCAATCACAATAGCATATAAACTTTTTTTATCGGCTTGCAATCGATATCCGTTTACAAACAGAAACGTGTACATCGCAATCAATGCCGTTCGTTTGTTACCGTCAAAAAATGGATGATTCTGACAGATGTGAAATCCATAAGCGGCGGCCATTTCGTAAATGGTTTTGTGAACATACTCCCCTCCAAAGCTCGCCTCAGGTTGCGCTAAAGCTGACTCTAAAAGCCCTTCATCCCGAATGCCTTGTTTGCCGCCATACATTCTGACCTGATCTTCATGAAAAGTCAGCAGAGTCTCCTTATTCAGGAATTTTATCATTTGGCCAGCTCTTTCAATACTTCTTTATAATCTACATTTGCCTGACGGTACGCTTCTGCCCATTGCTCAAACTCCGGATCAATCGGTTTCAGTTTAATATTACCTTCCTGTTTTTCAATCGTTAATGTATCTCCGTTTTTTAAATGAAGTTCTTCAATCAACTGCTTAGGAAGAGTGACTCCCAAACTGTTTCCAATTTTTCTGATTTTTGTTTCCATAGCTCTGCTTAAATCATTTTGTTATAACAATGTTATAATTTAAATCTATTCTTTCGATTTTGAAAGGAGATCAGATGTAATATCACCCAAAAAAACTAAATAGCACACACCACGCATATTATCCGTACCTTTAGGTTCATTTATTTCTTAGCCCGGCTTAAATGTTTTAAGCGCGGGCTTTTTCATTTTATACATATTATGTCATTTAAATCATTGAATATCACAGATCCCATCCTTAGATCTCTAAACGAAGAAGGATATTCTACCCCCACAGAAATTCAATCAAGAGCGATACCCATTGCCCTTAAAGGCAATGATCTTTTAGCAAGTGCACAGACAGGAACCGGCAAGACGGCCGCGTTTGCAATCCCTGTATTACAGAACCTGGGAGCCAATCCACAGAAAAGAGGCCAGAAGAAAATCAGGAGTTTGGTGGTAACCCCAACGCGGGAACTAGCCATTCAGATCGACGAAAGTTTTAGAAATTACGGT
Source organism: Rhodohalobacter sp. 614A (assembly GCF_021462415.1). NCBI lineage: Bacteria > Pseudomonadati > Balneolota > Balneolia > Balneolales > Balneolaceae > Rhodohalobacter > Rhodohalobacter sp. 614A. The sequence continues at coordinate 877,744 of NZ_JAKEDS010000001.1, read as the reverse complement.
CGCTACACAGGACTGATTGGAACGACTGTCTACGGCGGAGTAAGCCAAAAACGACAGGTAAAGAAACTGAAAAAAGGCGTGGATATTCTCACAGCCACTCCCGGACGACTGCTGGACCTGATGAACCAGGGACACATTTCGCTCTCAGATGTTGAAGTTTTTGTATTAGACGAAGCCGACCGAATGCTCGATATGGGCTTTATTCACGACATTAAAAAAATCAGAAAAGCTCTGCCGAAAAAGCATCAAACGCTTTTCTTTTCAGCCACGATGCCAAGAGCAATTGTAAAACTCTCGAACTCAATTTTGCATAATCCATCAAAAGTAGAAGTGGAGCCGGAATCCCCTACAGTTGATGCCATCAAACAGGGCGTTTACTTTGTAGAAAAGAAGAACAAAAAAGCTCTCTTGATTGATATTTTGCAGGATGCAGGAATTGAATCCGCCCTGGTGTTTACGCGAACCAAGCGGAATGCCAACAACGTTGTGAAGTTGTTGAATAAGCAGAATATCAATGCAGAAGCGATTCATGGGAATAAATCTCAGTCCGCACGGCAACGGGCGCTGGGCAATTTTAAAGACCAGAAAACACGCGTACTCGTGGCGACTGATATTGCAGCCCGTGGAATTGACGTGGATGAATTGAAATATGTGATCAACTACGAAGTTCCGAATGAGCCGGAAACGTACGTTCACCGAATTGGACGAACCGGACGAGCGGGATCCGACGGAACGGCATTGTCATTTGTAGATTCCGTTGAACGAGCGTACATTCGCGATATTCAAAAACTGATCGGGAAACAGATTCCGGTGATGGATGAGCATGAGTTTGCTACTGCGAATCATAATACGGCCGTATCACAAAGCAATCACCAATCTTCAAATTCAAGCCGGCGTAACAAGAAAAAACGACCTTCAGGCCGAAAGAGAAAATTCAGAAGCAGAAGGTAATTCGAGTAAAATCAATCAATAATCTTGCCACGGAAGCGCGAAGTTTTCTGAGACTTTTGTGTCTCTGTGGCTTTCCTTACCCTTCTTAAGTACATATCTTGTTTTATAACCTATTTGATATGAAGTACCTTTTCCAGGACTAAGAACAAACCCTCAAAAATGCCAAAAACCCCAAAATCCATCGCCGTATTATTCGATATGGACGGCGTAATCGTTCACACCAATCCCTATCACAAAAAAGCCTTTAAGATTTTCCTTGAGAAACACAATGTTTCGCTCTCTGACGAAGAGCTGAAAGAACACGTCTATGGCCGGACAAATGCGGAGATTTTTCCCTATATCTTCAAAGATGAGTATACGGAGGAAAAAGGTGAAGAGTGGGCGAATGAAAAAGAGTCGCTATTTCGGGAGTTGTATAAAGATGATGCAAAACCGGTCCCCGGCTTAATCGATTTTCTCGAAGAACTGAAGAAGGCGGAAATTAAATCCGCAGTCGGGACTTCGGCTCCGGTCGAGAATCTCGACTTTGTAATGGAAGCGCTGGATCTTCGAAAATATTTCGATGCCTTCCTGCACTCGGCCGATGTATCTGAAGGAAAACCGAATCCGGAGATTTACCTGAAAGCAGCTGATCGCCTGGGGATAGAACCAAAATCATGTGTTGTTTTTGAAGATTCCATTGCCGGCGTAAAAGCAGGCCTCAACGCCGGAATGAAAGTGGTGGCTGTGGCAACGACACATTCACCGGAAGAATTTGACGGCGCTGATATGGTGATTAAGGATTTTGAGGATATGTCAGTCGAAAAGTTATACTGGCTGTTTTAATTGCTCTCACGGTAACAAATTACAGCGATACTTGTTTCTGATTTCCAAATTGTGCTATTTGAGGAAAATCAGAAGACAATGCACATCCCCGTAAAAAAACTCGTCTGTAGTTTTATATTTCTTCTTGCTTGGACCGGCTTGATAAAAGCACAGGAAGCTCCGCTTCACATTTTCGCAGGGAAGCTCCTTGATGTGGAGAATGGAGTTCTCCTTGAGAATGTGCTAATTACGGTTGATAATGGCCTAATTCTGGAAATTCAGGGAGATGCAAATAAAGCCAGTTTTGAGAATATAATCGATCTGTCGGATTATACGGTTCTGCCAGGGTTGATGGATGTTCATACCCATCTTTGTGACAATACGTACATGGGAGCGGATTTTGATCATTGGACGTATCCGGCCGCTACCTTCGGTATTGTTGGAACCGTAAATGCAAAGAAAACCCTTGAAGCTGGATTTACAACAGTTCGAAATGTATCGGAGGCATTTTACGCAGATGTTGCACTCAGAGACGCCATCAATTCAGGATGGATAGATGGTCCGAGAATGTATGTGAGCGGACCCATGATAACAATGACCGGTGGCCATGGAAACTGGGGCAATTGGATCGGTCCACAGCACAATGTAGAAACTGAAGCCGACATGGTTGCCGACGGCCCCGACGAGGTACGAAAAGCGGTCCGAACCCATATTAAACATGGAGTGAATCTCATCAAAATAACAGCTACCGGTGGATTTGGTACTCCCGAAAGCATTCCCGGAGCGGCATCTTACAGTGTAGAAGAGATTCAGGCAGCCGTTGACGAAGCAGGAAAGCGGGGATTCAAAGTAGCAGCTCATGCACATGGAAAAGAAGGAATGCTGAATGCTGTTGAAGCGGGAGTTCATTCCATTGAACATGCATTTTTTTTAGATGAAGAAGTGATTACGCGTATCAAAGAAAAAGATATTTTCCTTGTGATGGATCTTCTGTCTGCTCATTATGATCTTATCGAAGTAGATCAGGATTATTCAGATAAGGAACTGAACAGCGACAACGAAAATGAGTTTAAAAGCTATACAATGAGGTTTAATAAAGCCTATCATGCCGGTGTAAGAATGGCATTTGGAACGGATGCGAGCGTGTATCCACATGGACGAAATGCAGAACAATTTAAGATGATGGTTGATGCCGGGATGAGCTCGGTTGATGGTATCCGGTCATCCACGATTTGGGCAGCAGAACTAATCGGAATTGAGAAGAATGCAGGAAGTATTGAACCGGGTAAATGGGCCGATTTGATAGCGGTTCGGGGAAACCCGTTGGAGGATATCAGCCTGTTGGAAAATGTTCAGTTTGTCATGAAAGGCGGAAAAATCTATAAGAGTGAAAAATAAAGTTTTTTACCTGCGGAATAGATTCACATAAAATCCCGTTAAAAATTATAAGTAAACCATAACAAAGATTTTTCCAATGAAAACTCTCAGATTATTACCCCGAATCGGTACAACATATTGTCTGCTTCCCATGCTTTTGGGATTGATACTGACAGCCTGTGTTACAGCCCAGGAAAACTCAGAAGATATTGAGTGGTTAATAGATGCGCTGGAGCTTACGGAAGGTTCGGTAGTAGCTGATGTTGGCGCGGGAGACGGCGATCAAACCCTGGCCATAGCAGAGCATATTGGCCCGAACGGACAGATCTACAGCACAGAACTTGGTGAAGAATCCTTGCAGGAGCTCAGAGAAAACATTGAGTGGGCGGGCGTTGGCAATGTTACCATCGTTGAAGGCTTACCCGATCAGGCCAATCTTCCTGCAGAGTGTTGCCAGGCTATTTACATGCGGCGGGTGTATCATCATATTGGCAATCCGTCTTCATTTAATGTCAGTCTTCTGGAATCGTTAAAACCCGGCGGACGCCTCGCCATCATTGATTTTGAACCGAGCAATGAGGAAGCAGAACCGGGTGGCAGAGCCTCGGGAGGACAACACGGTGTGACAACGGAGACAGTTATTAATGAAATAACGAGTGCAGGGTTTACTCTCGTTAGCAGTGAAAATGCATCCGGCAGAAATTTTTACCTTCTTTTTCAGAAGCCGGAGTAAGAAAAATCAACTCCCAAACCAATAACTCAGCTTCACAAGGAAAATATTGGTAGGCTCGGAATCAAACAGGTTTCGGAAATCGCGGCTAAACCGGAAGTTATCTTCACTGCCGTCGCTGGATCGGTCGTGCTGCCAAACGAGAAAGAGTGTGGATCCGGGCCGGTATTCCCATCGAAAAACCGTATTTCCCTGGATGGACCTGAAATTATAATCGCGTTCTGAAAAGGTAAATGATTCGGCCGTTCCGTCACCATCCGGATCGACGGTATATTCTTCATCTTCGTTCGAATAGGTGATGGTTCCCCTCTCCTCTCCGTACACATCAAACTCATATTCTCTTGGGGTGGAGAACTCTTTGAAGTTATAGAAATTCCCGGAGTTGATATACGGCCGTGCGTAAAACTGAAGACTCATATCCGGTGTAAATGTCCAATCCAGACGGATGCTGGTAGAAAGGTAGGTCAAATCCAGGTCTGAAAAAACGTAGCGTGTCCCAAATGTATGGGTGGCAAGTTCGTCTTCCACATCGGTTACGTATTGATCACTTTCAATTTCCCACCCGAATTCCGGAGAAATTTCCAGCTGGATATAAGTGGTTGGCCGAAACTCAATGAAACCCCAAAACCGCCGGTCGATTTCGTAACTGTTAAATTCATTCCTGTAAAATCCGCCAATGCCATACGAGACTTTTTTTGTTTGATCGGAACGAATGTTGAAGTTGAAGTTCCAGTCTTTCGGCCGGCTGGCAATAGGTCCGCCACGGGTGAGGCGGTCATTGTAAGTTTTCCCCGTGTAATTGAAATTAAAGTTGAATGTCCACAGGTTCTTGAACCTCATAAAAGTACCGGTATTGTAATAATTTCCAGTGATGTTTCCATCATAATTCCATGCAAACATTTCAAATGTCCAGAATTCGTAGTATCGCATAAACGAGGGAGCACTCTCTACGTAGATCAGCCCACCGGCCAGGGCCCTGTAGTCTGCGCGGTTTTCAAAACCAAGGTCGTTTACTTCATAACCGGGGCTTACCTCCGAATAGGTGAGTGATGACCGCCAGTGTTCTCCACCGCGTTTTTGCAAACTAACTTCTGTGGCAAAACCGTTGAGGCTGTTTTTTTCGGGATCGAGATTCAGCTTATCCGAATCCACCCTGTTAAAATACCTTGCGGATGATTTTTGGGTTTCCTCGATCGCTTCGGCCGAACCGTTCACCTGGCTGGCGGAAAAAGTACCGCTGGCAACCCAGTCCCGATCGTTCCAGTTGTGCTCAAAATCAACCCCGGCAAGGTAAGCGGAGGAGTGAAGAAAATCTTCAAAATAGGTATTGCTGACATCACGATTGGCAGCGCTGAAAAATCCTCCGAATACACTGTTACCGCCATTGATATCTTTTTTTGTTCTGGCAACCAGGTAATTCGTGGTCGGTTCTACCGTAAAATCTCCATCCGGTCCATTGGCTTCTATTTGATAAGGGGATGATTCACGTGTGGTAAAGGCGTTCAGCAAACCGACCGACCATCCGGATCTGGTTTTTCCGCTTACTTTTGCAGCAGCGGCAATGGTGGTTTGATCGGGCAGATTTGTATAAAGATCATCAACATCATCAGGGTTGTAAAGCGATTCATTTTGGTAGCTGTTGTAGCTGTCCAGACTTCCCTGTGGCGCCCGTCCAATCCGGCGGGAGTAGAATGTGAGAGGATTCCCGAATGTGTTGTATGTTCGGGTGCGGCCAAATTGGAAAATCTCATTTCCTTCCAGGAAGAAAGGTCGCTGTTCATCGAAGTATGTTTCATAAGCGCTAAGATTAATAACCGCCGGATCGGCCTCTACCTGGCCAAAGTCCGGGTTTATTGTAGCCGTCAGAGTCAGGTCGGATGTTAGCCCATACTTGATATCTGCACCAATCGATCCTCCAAGATCATTTTGATTGTAAAACGGGTTTGAGCTTTCGCCCGGTGTTCGGGTCAGGTTCGATGAAACATAGGGGTTGACCTCTAACCGGCGCGGCGATTCAAGTTCACGAATTCCTTCCAATTGACCGAACCGCGAAACAAAACCGGATTCGGTTTGGGGTGTGGGTGACCAAAATGAGATTTCTTCGTTTCGGGCAACGCGCCTCTGAAAATTGATTCCCCATTCCGTTTCTTCGCCATTTTGTGTGGGGCTAAAACGGAGTTGAGAAAGCGGTATCCTCATCTCAACCGTCCAGCCGTCTTCATCAATGGAAGTGGCTGCTTCCCAAACGGCATCCCAGCGGATGTCTTCGTTGTTATCATCATAAAGCAATATGTCTTTTCTTACACCTTTAGGGTTTACGGCAAACGAAAAACCGGTTCGGTTGTCGTTATAACTGTCGATGATCACATAAAACCAATCGCTGTAAGCTGTACCATCTTTTCGGAAAAGTGTGGCGGCCACAGAATCCATGGCGGAATCGTAAGCGCGGGCTCCCACATAAATGGCTTCTTCCGTATAAATCACCCGGGCTTCTGTTCTTTCCGTTGCCGGCATACCATCATTAGGGACTCGCTGCACAAAATCTGTAGCTATAGGCGTTTGTTGCCAGGTGTCTTCAACCAGCTTGCCATCCAGATGTATAGCCTCAGAAGCAGGTACACGCAGGCTTCGGATGGATTTGATTGGAATGGAGCTGATGTTTTCATCGGTAGTATCCATCGTGGAAACTTCCTGGGAGAAAGCGGCACTGAACGGGAGTATCAAAATGAGAGCAAAAAGTGTGAATGATACAGCTTTGGCTGATAGCATTATTATGACCCGATTGAGATTAGTTGGATGACTATTGGGTAGACGAGTGAAGGATGGTTCTGTTACACACGCCTTGAATTTATTAGATTGAATACCTTGCAGGATCCCAAAAAGCCAAGGGAATCCTGCAAGGATTAGAGGACAATTTGGTTATTGCTTCCTGATATAAATATCGCCCCGAAGGGTTTTGAACATATATTCCGGTCCGCCACCGTTTATCCGGCCATTTATCCAGTTGTTGACGGAAACTTTGTATACATCCGAATCCGCTTCAATACTCTCCCTGTTCGAGCGGTCGATATTCATTTCAAAATCCGTATACACTTCTCCCCACTCCGATCGCATCTTTGCCGTTACTTTGGCATTGGCCGGAAGTGTAATATCAATATCGCCCTGGACAGTGGTAAACGCCATAGGGTTATCCCCGATACTGTTAAATGAAGCGGCAATATCCCCATTTACAGTGTTGACAGATGCCGAGCCGCCTACGTTGGATAGAGTTACATCCCCATTTACATTGCTGATTTCCATCTCGCCGCGAACGCCTTCTACATTCACATCACCGCCATTTACGGTAGAAAGATAGAGCGAGAAATTTCGCGGAACAGAAATGGAGAAATTGACATCTGCATGAGGAGACGCTCCGCCAATTTCTATTTCATTATCGTTTTCGGTGACTTCAAATCCCACGGAGCTATCAGAAATTCGGCGAAGCCCGTTTTTCTCTTGTGGACTATCATTACGGCTCTCGCCGGATGAATAGTTGATAACCACTTCTTCTCCATCGGTAGCCACTACGCTGATGGAACCGCGCACAATTCCAAGTTCAAGCTGGCCGGGCTCTCCGGGATTGCTTAAAGGAATCACAACCCGTTCCTGAGCTAAGGATGAAACCACACCAAGAACAAAGGTCAATAAAAGGGTGAATAAAAGTTTATACGTTTTCATAATGTTGCTGTTGTGTTATTGATATTGAATTTTTTGAGTGCTTTGTCATTATATTCTCAGGTCTTGCGAATCTGTTTATTAAGTTGCTCTGTTTCGTTTGACGTAGACATCCCCATTCAATACTTCAAATTTGAAAGTGGGTCCGCCGTTACCGATGCGAAGCGGTGCAAATTTGTCGATGCGATACGTGGTTTTTCCGTGACCCCGTTCCTCGCTCGATTCCACCCGGGCCTGGAGGCGTTGCACATTTTTGAAATCGGTATAGAGATCTCCGTGCATGCTTTTGAAGGTGATATCTGCGGAAAGATTCTCCGGAAACATCACTTCAATGGTGCCATTAATGGTTTCAAAGGATGAATCGCCGGAAGGATTTTCTCTATAACTCGCCGTGATATCTCCATTAATAGTCTTGGCGTCCGTAATGCCGGCTACATTCCCAAGTTCCACTGAGCCATTAATATTCGAGACATCGAGCCACTTTGAATGGATGTTCTCTACAAGAACTCTTCCATTGTTGATGGTAGATACATCCAGGTTTGTATTTTGTGGAACCCGAATGGAGATGTCGAACATAAAATCGTAATCATCATCCCAGTCATTGATGTTATAACTGATCTTGCCATCGCGTTTTTTTACACAAATAAAGGGGGCATCCAGGTAAATCAGAATGCGATTGCTTTCTTCCTCGAGGATAAATTCTACTTCCTCTATAGCCCGGTCAAGATCGCGCTGGGTATCCGCGTCAATTTTTTTGTGATAGGTGATTTGAATCTCATCGCCGTTGTAGCCTTCTACCGTCACATTTCCATTAATGTTGTGGATGTATAGCTCATTTTCTGAACTATTTATGTTTTGGAATCGGACTGTTTCCTTTATGGTTTCAGAGAAGGTTTGGGCGGATGCTGATGGAGAAAACATGAATACGAATCCTGAAATGAGAAGAACCATTTTTAAGATTTGGAATCGATAATCTGCGATATTCTTCAGAATCCCACGGAAATATACTGTCCCCTCCGGGACAATAGGGGTTTGATTCGGTTTGTTTGTTACTACAAACCTACTGTCCCGGCCGGGACAGAATAATTGTAGAAAAGGTGTTGTTATGCTGTATAATTTCATTTTGGCTCCGATTTTAGTTTAATGCCGCAATCGTATTTTCCAATTTGTTTCGGACGTTCATATCCAATTCGTCTTTGGCAAGGAGTTTTTTGAATTCATCCACCGACTGTTTTTCCTGCAGGGCCAGCATTGCATCAGCCAAAGCGGCCTGAACGATGGGCGATTCCTGGTTGGCAATCGAATTGATCAACCCCGTTCGTACAGACGGATTCGCAGCGTGAGCAGTTAGTGCTTCTACAGCCGCTACGCGAACATTCACATTAGTGTCGTTATTCAAGGTCTTCAAAAGAGCATTCACAATTCGGTCATCCGCAGATTGGATTTCGGTGCTGATGTTGACGGCTTTAAGCCGTTCCATTGGAGAAGAATTATCCAGCAGGCTGATCATCATCACTTCACGCATTTGGGAAACTTCGGCGCTGAGTTGGTCAATCTGATCATCTTGTTTACTGAACGGAGCATATAAATCCCCCAGGAAAATGCCTGCCAGAAAAATGGCTGCGGCGTAAACCACATAACGCAACTCAAAACGGTTTTTCTGTTGATCCATCCAGGTATTCAGTTTATGAGACCAGCTGACCGATTGAGTCTGTTTTTCTTTTTCCAGCATAGCATAAAACCGATCGTGCATGGCCGGACTTGCTTGGGGGATATCAATTGAGCTCATTTTTCCGTACATCATTTCCATCTCTTTCAGATCCAGCAGATCGATCTCGCCGGACTCAATCAGCTCCTCCAGTTTGTTTTTTTGATCCGGATTCAGGTCATTCTGAAGATATCCGGTCACTAAGTCGATATATTTTTCATCAATCATAATTCTTCCTCTTTTTTGAGATCAGAAACAATCTCCTTCAATTCGTTAATGCCCCTGAACACCCGCACTTTTA